>JAVEUZ010000001.1:186296-188573 GCA_034005285.1 Flavobacteriaceae bacterium | reverse complement strand
GCAGCAACATACCCTAAGTTGTTAATACCATTGGAAACATAAGTTCTTCCTCCTGCGGTAAACGTGCTACTCTTCCAAGAATTATTAGTGTTATTAGTAGCAGTAGATGTTGCTTGGAGTGCTGTTACACTATTATATAATGTTGTTCCGCTTGTTGTGGTTGGGTCTGCTGAATTAGCCCAATTCCATGTACTACTAGTATGTCTTGTTCCTGCACTAGCTGTTTGATATCTGTAGCCTATAACGCTACTTAAGGTAGAGCCACTTGGGATAGATGATGTATTAAATTTTATATGATATTGTAGCCAATAACCAGGATATAATCCAAAACAACCATATTGTGTCCAAGTTTCATCTCCATCATCAAAAACAGCTACAGACCATCGATCCGTATTATTTGGATAAACACTCACAGTCGGGTCAACTTTTATAGGGAATTGTCTTGCATTGTCTAACAACCAAGTTGTTTTTACTTTGGTTTTAATAGTCAGCACGTTGCCGTTTAGAGTAGTTTCAAAAATGGTGTTGCGTTGTCCTTTTTCTAAAGAATTGGTAGCATCAAAAGAAACAGGGTTATCATAGAGGTAAATATTGTTTCCTGCTTGGTCTTTTATTAAAATACCTCTTTCTGTAACGGTATGTGTCCAGTTGTTTTGCAGTTTAATGTCTTCGGTAAATACCAAATAATTTGTATTGGCAGGTATGTTGCCCAAAGCTTGTGCATTTGGGATGATGTAGTTTAATTTTCTACGTCCGCTTTCTATGGCAAACTCGGCAGCAATACTGCCATACAGGTTGTTGTAGTATGCTTTGTCTGCTTGTATGGTAACGGCAGTGTTTGCACTTGCAAGCGTGTTTACGGCTTGTCCGTTTACTTCCCAATACATTTTTGTATTCAAAAACTCGGTGATTTCGCCTTCGGGCGTACTGTTTTTAACTCCTGTATGAGCGGTTGCTCCAAAGTAGGATTCAAACAGGTTGGTGGTGTTGGAGTATGGGTATGAAGCATCACCGTTTGCCGTAATGTTATGGCTGATGTCATAAAACTGTCCGCCTTTTTCAAAGTGTATCGGTCCGGCACCAATCAAAGCAGTATAACTGCCGTCTTCGTTTTTGTAATGCTTAGAAAATGCGTCTCTTTTTGAGAGGTCTTCGGCTTTGCCTCTTACGGCATCAAAAGGCGAGCCGCTTTCTGTTTTGGGGTCTTGCTTTACCGGTTGGGCAGCCTGCCTGTCTGCAACTTGCCTGTTAGAAGAGGCTTGTGCCTGTGTCAACGGTTTGTTTTGCTGTTTTCCGGCTTGGTTTATCCGTAACTGTGCCGTTGCAGAAAGTGGCAACACAAGTGCTATTGCCAGCATCATCATGATTTGGAAAGCCAACGCTTTCCTGACAGAGATAGATTTACTACTCATAATCTTCGGGTTTTTAGTTTGTTTGTTGGATATAGCACTTTTCAAAATATATTCTTTCAGGATACATCTTGTGCAGGTTTTGTTGTATGTAGATTATGAGGGAGGACAAAAATATATAATTTTTTCACATTATGGTAACATTTACTTAAAAATTCGATGAATCTCTCTTTTTATCAGATGATTGCAGAATTTTGAGTTATGACTTATGGCTTATGATAGAGGATAGAGAATAGAACATAGAGAATAGAACATAGAGAATAGAACATAGAGAATAGAACATAGAGAATAGAACATAGAGAATAGAACATAGAGAATAGAACATAGAGAATAGAACATAGAAAATAGAGAATAGAGAATAGAGAATAGAGAGGTGTGTTGTTTTGATATTTTCAGACTTATGACTTATGATGTTGTGAATCTAAAGAATTTAAAAAATTGAAACCATAAAAAATCCTGAACTTCATTCTTCGCAGCTCCCCTCTTGAAATCGAAGATTCAACGATTCCTTTAAAAAGCAAATAAAAAAGATGGAGTTATAGGGGTTGGGGGTGTGTTATTTAGTTTTTTCAGACATAAGACTTATGTCATTATGACTTATGATGGAGAATAGAGGATAGAGAATAGAGGATAGAGGATAGAGAATAGAGAATAGAACATAGAGAATAGACAACGGACAACAGAAAGGTTGTGGGGGTGTTGTTTTGATTTTTAAATTGTTTAAAACAATATTGTGTATTTAAAAAGGGATAAAAATATTTGGTTTATAATTTTAGTGTTAAAAATTTCTTTGTTTTGATGTAAAAAGATATATTTGGCATCGACAAACTAAATTTCCATGAAAACAATTTTAACCAAGCTGACAGTT
>JAVEUZ010000001.1:0-186196 GCA_034005285.1 Flavobacteriaceae bacterium | reverse complement strand
AAAAAGGGATAAAAATATTTGGTTTATAATTTTAGTGTTAAAAATTTCTTTGTTTTGATGTAAAAAGATATATTTGGCATCGACAAACTAAATTTCCATGAAAACAATTTTAACCAAGCTGACAGTTATGTCAGCAGTCTTTTTTTGTACCTTGATACAGGCTCAAGTAGGGATAGGTACCACAACTCCGCAAGGAGCATTGGATGTTTCTTCATCAGATTCGGGTATGCTTGTGCCCAGAGTTTCTTTGACTTCTGTTCTGGTGGCAGCTCCTGTTCTGAATCCGCAAGGCGGTGCCTTGACCATTGGTACGTTGGTTTATAATACGGCAACTGCCGGGGTGAGTCCTAACAATGTGGTTCCCGGTTTTTATTATTGGGATGGTACCCGATGGGTAGCTCTTGCAGGAGGTGCAGCGGTTGCACCCGATAATGCTTGGCTTCTTACCGGAAATGCGGGAACCGAAGGTACTGTTAACTATATAGGAACCAACGACAATCAGCCTTTGTCTTTCAGAACCAACGGAGTCAACAAGTTCAGAATCATGTCAGACAACAATCAGATGATTGGTTTTGGTGGTACCGAAGCGGCTCCAACCTATAGCTGGAATGCCAACAGAGGAAACGGAATGTGGCTGCGAGGTTCGCAAACACTGGCTTTTTCTACTGGTAGTAAATCCAGACTTCAGATTCCTACCATAGAAGAAAGTAGCCAGATTCACGCTATGGACAGAGGAACCGAGACACTTCCTTTTTACAGTTGGTTTAGTGATACAGACATAGGAATGTACAGCCCGGGAACAAATCAATTAGGATTTTCAACATCAGGTACAGAAAGATTAAGAATACTAGCTAATGGTAATGTAGGGGTTGGTAATGCCACCCCAAGAACCAAGCTGGAAGTATCTGGAGCTTTATCGCTTAATGAGGGTGATGCTCTCATGTTGCCAGCCGGAGTTAATAACAATGTTTCATTAGGAAGCGGGCCATTTTCATATTATAGAGTAGAAGGTGTTCCGGGAAACTTTAGTATCGGAGGTTTGGTGCGGGCAACCGGAGCCAACGGACAATTGCTGACCATAGAAAACACTTCGCCCTATGATATGACAATCCTTCATCAGGCGACAACATCAACCGCCGCAAATAGAGTGCTTTGTCCGGGAGCTAAAAATCTGGTCTTAAAAGGGCAACACGCAACAGTGACTTTACAGTATAATGCATCACACTCCAGATGGGTAGTGGTGAGCTATGCAGGAGATACTCCGCAAGTTGAAAAACCTGCCATTTATAGCGTGTTGGGAAGTACAGATATATCCTTGTCACCGGCAACGTATCCTTCTCCGGGCTCATACTCTGATATGTCTCAAATGACTTTGACTTTTACGCCCGAGAGTTCTGTGGTATATCTTAACTTTAGTGCCTCGGGAGATTTAGACACAACATCGCTTCCGGGTTCAAATCATATTAAGTTCAGGATTGTTAACGTTACGGCTTCTAATACGACTTTAGGCGGTGCTGTTTCCGTGAGTACAGATTATGATCAAGATTCTTGGGTGGGAAGTCAAATGGTAGCATCGGGTTGGTCTGTGGGTTTTAATATGTTTCCGGTTACCGTAACTCCGGGAGTATCTACTACTTTGAAAATACAATGGTCTGCTGTTGGAATATATGCGGCTACGGCTCGGAACTATGCAAATTCAGAAAAAAATCATTCTCACAGAAACTTAACTATTATAGATTATAAAAATTAATTGGAATGCGAGCAATTTTAGTTGTTGTAATGTTTGTTATTGGTAGTCAGGTTATGACTGCTCAGTTAATGAACAATCGGAAAACTGCCGTGATAGATAGTACAAAGGCTACTATAAAAAAGCGTTCGGCAGATGCAAATACTCTTTCTGAGAATACCGGTGCCGGAATGAGCGTTAAAAGAGTGACTCGAAAAGAAGAAAAAATAAGTGTTGATAAGCAACAGGTGCTATCTCAAGGACTTAATGTAAAAAGAATAGACTCTCTTGCAACAAGAAATGAAGATTAGATAAACTCTATAAATTATAATTAAAGTCTCTATACGAGGAGGGGAGTTTAGTTGCTTTATGGTTTGTTGTAATTTGTTGTTTTTTGGAAATTGCATACTATATGTGTTAAATAATATTTAGATATATCAAAAAAAATTACATTTGGAATAACAAAAAAACTAAGTTTTATGAAAAAGGCAATACTGTATTTAGCTCTATTTAGTGTGTGTTTACTACAAGCCCAGGTGGGCATTGGTACCACAAGCCCGCAGGCGGCTTTAGACATTAGTTCTTCAGATTCGGGTATGTTGGTGCCGCGTGTGTCGCTTACTTCGGTTTTGGTGGCTGCTCCGGTGCAAAATCCTCAAGGCGGTGCACTGGTCGTCGGAACTCTGGTCTATAATTCTGCAACAGCAGGTACAGTTCCCAATGATGTTACGCCCGGTTATTATTATTGGAACGGAACACAGTGGGTGCGTATGGAAGGAGGGACCTCAGATACGCGTCATAACACTTTAGATCAGGCTTATGACGAAGGTGGAGCAGGAGCAGGTAGAGAAATTGTTGCCGATGCCGGAGCTGTATTGATTTCCGGAAATACCGCTACAAGTGCTTTGCAGGTGATTAATTCTTCTACAGGTGCAGGGGTGTCCGGACAATATAATGCAGTCATTAACAACGGAACCATAGGCTATGTAGCAGATGTTTATGCAGATGGGGTCGGTGTGCTTATAGACCAAAACGATACCAATAACCCCTATTCCGGATTACAGGTAACAACGCTTTCTAACAATATGACTTCTTCGGCTATTTTAGGTATATCCGAAGCAGTATCTCCTGCTATTACAGCTGAAGGTGGCGATGGCGTAAATACGGCAAATACGTTGGTAGCTACTAACTTTAGAACTAATGGTGGTGCGGCTATAGACGCTTTAGGAGCTGTAGCAATACGCTCGACCAGTCAGGTTAATAACGGTTCGGCATATAGTGGTTATTTCAATAATACAGTTGGGGCTGCGGCACAGTTTAATGGAGCCGGGTTAACAGCCTTGTCTCCGACTTCTTTATTTATTGGAGATCATCGCTTCGGGGTGGTATCTCAAGGTAATTTAATTGGAACACATTCTTCTTTTACCAATACGGTAGGTGCTGCCTTTGAAGGTAGGATGAACGCTTATGGTATTAGTGTGTTGTTTTCCGCTGCAGTAGCATTTAACGATTTATGGGATGTGTATTATAGAACCATGCCGGGGTCATCAACCAATGATAAAGTGTTGGTAAGCAATGTGGTTGGTCCCGGAGTTAATGCCACGACTATAAAAAAAGATGATAAAACGTATATTATGCCGGCTATTTCTGCACCAGAAAGTCTATTTCAAGATTATGGTACCGGTACATTGATTAATGGTTTTGCCAGAATTGAAATAGATGCAATTTTAACCGAAAACATATTGGTGGATGAGGCACATCCGTTAAAGGTTTTTGTTCAGTTAGAAGGCGA
Source organism: Flavobacteriaceae bacterium (assembly GCA_034005285.1). Taxonomy (GTDB): domain Bacteria; phylum Bacteroidota; class Bacteroidia; order Flavobacteriales; family Flavobacteriaceae; genus Flavobacterium. Next base: position 182,678 of record JAVEUZ010000001.1, on the reverse strand, counting down.
TTGTAACGGCGTTTATGTTGCCAACAAATCGGCAAAAGGTTTTGATGTAGTAGAATTGGGTAATGGCAGTTCTAATGTAGATTTCTCATATACCATAGTAGCCACCAGAGCCTCACAACAACTCACCAATCAAGAAGGCGGTACTACGGACGTGATGTATTCGTCAAGATTTTTTAGTTATGATGCAGACGCACAACAGGTGACTCCTTTAAAAGATGACCGAGAAATAAATTCGCGTAGGGTGAATAAAATGGAGCAAACGACTGCCAAGCCGTAGTGTTTGTTTTACAATTTACACGATGATAAAAAAGAGGGTATCAGAAATATAGTTGCTGATACCCTCTAAAATTTTATAAATATAAGACTTATTCCTTCGCAAATTTTTTGTATATAACCGTTTCGTTACCCAATGTAATACGAGCCATATAAATCCCGTTGGCAAGAGTCGAAACGTGTATGTTGTTCGTGTTCTCAGCACGCATTACCTCTTGTCCGGTTAGCGAGTAGATGGCAAGGTTTTGTATATTTTCTGTAGTTTCTATATTTAATACGTCTTTTACCGGAACCGGATACAGCCCGATAGTGTTTTCAAACGAGTCTATGCTTAAAGTCGTTGTAACACAAACATCAGCAACGGCACTGTCTGTAACTGTAATATCATCAAAATAAAACCAGAACGGGTTGCTGTTGTTGTAATAACTGTTTGCTTCGAGATAGATTAAAATATCAGATTTGTTGTAAATGGTTTCTAAGTTGAAAGTTACCTCTACGTTGTCACATTCTCTGGGTTCGTTAAAGTAAAAAGTTCCGTAGTTGTTGGTAGAAATCTCTGTTCCGTTTATGGCTACTTTAGAAACTACTTGTTTGTAGCCGTTATCTGCCCAGATATAAAATCTGAAATAACTGTTTGTCGCATTTGCCACATAAGAATTGCTCAGTGTAAAGGCTAATGTTATGGCATCCAAACCTGTTGCATCTTGTTGAGGCAGTCTGACAAAATTGCCCCAGAAATTATTCCAGTTTCCGTTAAATCCAATGGCTCCGCTACCACACGGGCCGTTGTTTGTCCATGAAATAGGTGTGTTATAGTTTGGAGCAAACCATGAAGTTGTAGAGCCGCTTGTTCCGTGAACCAAAAAATTCTGATTAAACTCTTCGGCAGGCAAGATGATGTCGCCTGTCTGAAAACTGACCATGCCATCCTGATTTTTCGCTGTTGTATAAAAACAATAGGTTTCGTTTTCGGTAACATCATGGATGGTTGTAGTGTTCCATTCGCTTCGGGTCAAAAATACCTCTGTTTCAGCAAATGAACCATCAGCCTGTACATAAAGATTGTTGGTGGTGCAATAAACAGAATATGTGGTATGGGCAGGATTGCTAATCGGACTTTCGTTAGGGATTTGTAATTCGATAGTATTTGCAGTTGCGGTAAGGATTATGTCTGCCGGAATATTAGCATTAGTGTAACGAGGTTCGCCAAGATTTGTCCAATCGCATGAATTGTCTTCTGTTTTTATGCGTATTTCAAACCAATAGGGTGTGTCAGGATTATATCCTGCTTCAAAAATATAGTTGTTTTGGGTTACTTCAACAGTGTTTACATAAGTGGTTCCGTTAAAAGAGTATCTCACTTCGTATGCAATTGCCCCCGAAACGGCATCCCAAGTTAGTTGAATAACGTGATAGTTGTTTTGAGAAGTTGTGCCAGACGTTGCCTGAATGTTTGTGATGGTCTGACAGCTATCAGGATTTGCATAAACGCTTGAAATAACAAACAATAATAATGCGGTAAGTAAACATATTTTGGGTGATAGTCTTGTAAGTGTATAATTTTTAATCATAATTTTTTGTATTAAATCACAACAATGACAAAGCCACCTTCTTTTAGAGTGTGGTGGCTTTGTAGGATTTGTTTGTGAAAGATTAGTTTTTAGCAAACTTCTGATTGATTACGTTTCCGTTTTCTAAGATTATCTGAATAGCATAAATACCGTTTGCTAATGAGCCAACTTGAATGCTTTCTGCTCCTGCTGTTTTAAGAACAGATTGACCTAACAAAGAAAAAACTTCGATTGAACGTATGTTTTCATCAGATTTTATGAATAATTCTGATTGAGCAGGGTTTGGGTATAAACCGACTGTTTTGCTATAATCTATTGTGCTCATGCTTTCGGTATAAGTAACAATCAAATAAGGTTTACCTCCGGTTGTAGCTGTCGCCCTGGTGCTTCCGTACATATTGACGAAATCTGAAAAATCGCTATAGAAATCACCTTTAGCAACAAAGCCAATTGAATAAATTCCGCTAGATAAGCTGTTTGTAATAGAAGGTATTGCTTGTGGATTGCTGCTTATGTTTAAACTTACGTCTAACGGAGTCACGATGTTTTCTGGAAGTGGGTTGATGGTAAGAATACCATTGCTAGAATTTTCGTTAATTACATTGTATAATGCTCCACCCGTCATTTGATTTGGAATGCCCGATGTGATAGGAGCAATAACAATTCTTTGTTCATCTTCAGGGTCAAGAAACCCATCAAAATATAAAGAATTTACAACAAGATAACCGCCAAACACAACATCGTTTATTGTAGAACCAACAGGAATTGCAGAAACATCAAAAGAAGCCCAAGCTCTAAAGAATCTTCTCTCAGTTTCTCCAGAAGCAGATCCGTATGCTTCTCTTACGCCAGCATTAATATCTGCGTTAGGGTGGTTATTTAGTTGAGAGTCAATGCTTCCGGTGTTGTAGTCGTTGGCACCAAGTGGGTAAACAGTTACGGTCGGGTCAATCATAACCGGATATGTTAATCCAGATTCTAACCAGCTCTTTTCTACAATAGTGTAAATAGTGTTTTGGTTAATGATGTAATACGATGTTACTTTGTTTGTGCCGCTATCTGCGTGTTGCGGTAAATCATATCGGAACATTTTGTTGTTGCCAATAGTTACGTCTATTGCAATGGTGTTTCCGGTTTCGCTTTTTATAGCAGTTGTAGTGCTGCCGTTTGGCAACTCGAAACGCTCTGCAAATCCAAGATATTTTGCGTTAGCAGGAGCATTGTTAATGCTAGCGATGTCGTTTAATACATAATCCATTTTTCTGCCATCATTTTGTTGGTAGTAAACTAGATCGATACCTGGCAAAACATTGCTATACATTACTTTGTTCTCAAATTTTGAAGCATTGCCAGCCACGATATTAGCAGAAGAAATAATGTTGTAATGTTCGTCCATCCAAACCATTTTTTTGTCTAAACCTTCTTCAACAACTCCTAAAGCATATTCTGTAATAATACCTTTGGTGATGTTTGTAGAATAGAAACTTTTAAAATTGTTGGTTGTATTCGCCCATTGATACTGTGGGTGATTTCCGGTGTTGTTTGTCGTGATGTTTAAATCGACCACTTGCCAGTTGCCAGAAGCATCTTTATAGTTTAAGCTAGTACCTGCAGTAACTAACGAAGTAGTCTCGCCAAAATCACTAACAAAGTGTCTAGAAAATTGTGTTCTTTTACTAGCATCTTCTCTGCCAGAAATACGAGTTAGGGGATCTGTTGTAGAATTTGCTATTTGTGCATTACTTGTGTAAGTAAAAGCGGTAGCAACGACAACCAATAAACTTTTGGAAAGTTTGTAAAAACTCTTTTGCGACAAAAGTGTAAAGTTTTTGTTCATAAGGAAATTTGATTATTTGTTTGTTAGAAATCGTAAATTAGGGTGTAAACCTAAATAAAAATATTGTATTTTAAAATTTTACTCTTAATTTTTAACAGTAATGTTTTTTAAATTAAGGGCCGATTTAAATTTTATCTAATAATTTATTTATGCTTCTTTTGGGTTGAATTTTGAAACAATAGCCCTGCTATCCTTTAAAAACTTGCCTTGTTCTATTTCAAAAATAACCTATAAACATTTTTGTAATACAAATTTAAACAGGCTCTAAGAAATTTTAAATATCCGCTTCAGCGTTTCGCTAATGAGTATATTGATTGATGATGATGTCAAAATATTGTTCGTCATACATGGCGTTCATGGTGTAAAAGAGTTTTTTACGTGCTTCTTCGCTTTTTGGCAATGACAATAGATTCAGGTCTTTTTCGAGAATCCGCCAAATGAGTTCTGTACAATATAGTTTGTCGTCATCTTCAAAATTTCCATGGTGGTCAAACGGAATTTTATTGTCAAGATAATATATGGCTTTTTCAATGATTTCTATAGAAGTTTCGGGAGTCGTATTTTTGGTGCGTGTAACAATGATTTTGCCGGGCTGCGAATGATTTAGAAAAGTATTCAAGGTTTGCATCTGCATACCATCTATAGGGGTTACATCGCTTGAGAGAGCATGAATTACATGCCATTGATTTTGATGGCAAATCAAAATTCCGGCATGAGTTACATCAATATCAGAATCATTGAGTCGTTTGGCTACAAAATCGCTAAAAAAGCCAAATCCGCGACGCAGAATAAAATCTCCTTCCTCCAGAAGATTGATTTCGTCTTGCGATAGTCGGGTCTTGTTTTTGTGAATTTTTATTGCTTTTTCTTCAGATTTTTTGTCGAAATAGAAAAAGCATTTGTAACCCGCCCACAACATTAAAAAAAACACGGGCACTATTAGAAAAATTTTTCTATAATGCCCGATGGTTTTCATAATGTAGAAAATAAAATTTATGTGTTTTTTTGAAGAACGGAATGATACAAGCTTATTCTTCAGAAAACTCTTCTTCAAAATGTTCTAAAGAATCTGAAAGCTCTTCAAAACCTTCTAACGCATCTTCAATATTTGGAGTTCCTTGTTCTTTATTCTCATTTTCTTTATCCATAGAAACTTTCCAGTTTCCGTCAATCAGGGATAGGTCTATAGTTTTTTCGCCTTCTTCGGCTGTAGAAGTGTATTTTACTGTGGCTTTGTCTTTTGCTTCGTTGAGTTCAGAAGAGATAATTGTAACTTTCTCTTTTTTGTCACTTTCTTTTGTGTTTTCACCAGCAAAACTTGCCATCATTGATACCATAGAAGCGGTTTGTTCGTCACAAAACTCTTTTGCTTTTTCAAATTCGGCATTTGCCATGTGGTTTAAAAATCTTTCTGCTACATCTTCGTGTTGTTTTTTGTTGCAGGAAACTGCCAGAAAGAATACTCCGACCGCTAATAATGTTTTAGTTGCACTCTTTCTCAGATTGTTTAAAGTCATGGTTAGATTGTTAAAATTTCTGTAAAATTAAACTTTTTATCAAGATTTAGTATGTAATTATTTTAAACTTTTTTTTGAGTTGTAAAATTCAGATAAGTTTGTTATACAATTTCCAAAGTTTTTGCTTTATTGACCAAATCTACAAGGTTTGTAACATTTAGTTTGGTAAGAAGTCTTAATTTATATGTGCTGATGGTCTTTTCGTTCAGTCCCAATATTTTAGCGACCTCATTGTTTTTCTTTCCATCACTGAGGTAACGCAACACTTCAATCTCACGGTTAGATAATTTTCTGTATAGGCGTTCGTTTTTGTTTTGTTTTGAAATTAGAGCTACGTTTCTTTTTACGGCATCGTTAAAAATTACAGCTCCGTTATTAACTTTTACAATTACATTTCCGAGTGTTTCAAGTTTTGATGTTTTGTGTAAATATGCTGCAACACCGGCTTTGATAGCATTGGGTGCATAAATAGTTTCAGAAAGATTGCTGAAAACGATAATTTTGGTGTTAGGAAATTCTTTTAAAATATATTTAATGAGATTTAAACTCGTAAGTCCTTCAAGTTCTAAATCTAATACTAAAATATCAATAGGCTTAATTTTCAACATGTCCAAAATCATGTTGTAGTTTCCTACATGACCAACGATGCTAATTTCAGCATGATCTTTGAAATACGACTTTACCCCGAAATGTACAACGGGTTGATTGTCGGCTAAACAAACTTTAATCATAATATGTGGTATTTAAAGTGATGATTAAATTAATTAATTTTTAAGATGTTAAAGGTAATGTATTTTTTTTAATGTAAAAGTAGTTAGATGTAGAAAATTAAGAAAAAAAATGATTTTATTTCAAATTATGTGGGATTTTACAGATAGGAATTGGGATTATTTTATGTTGGTTTATTGTGTTCAAGCGTTTAAAAATGGTAAAAACCTCGGCTTTTCTTCCAGAAAAATCAGAAATTTGTTTTCCATTTTCGGCTTCGCTCATTGCCCATTCCAATTCTTCATAAGAAGCTCCGAGCTGGTCTTCGTCACTTCTGTCGTCACCAAAAAGCCCATCGGTTGGAACAGCTTTTAAAATAGATTCCGGAATATTTTGATATTTTCCCAAAGCATAAACTTCAGATTTTGTCAAATCCGCAATCGGACTTAAATCTACGCCGCCATCTCCGTATTTGGTAAAAAAACCTACACCAAAATCCTCTATCTTGTTACCGGTTCCCGCTACAAGCAACTTGTGCAAACCTGCAAAATAATAAAGTGTAATCATTCTGATTCGAGCTCTTGTGTTTGCCAATGTCAAATTATACACGGCTTCATCATCAGATTTGGGAAGCGTGTTTTTTAAATTTTCAAAAATGTTTGTCATGTCGGCAGAAACGTTTTCAACATTAGAAAACTGATTTTTTAAAAAAGTAATATGCTCTTTTTTTCGATCCACCTGAACTTGTGCCTGATGAATAGGGATTTCAACACAAAGCGTTTTAAGTCCGGTCTGAGCACAAAGTGTCGAGGTTACTGCACTGTCTATACCGCCGGAAATGCCCACAACAAAACCACTGACTTTTGCGTTAAGTGCATAGTCTTTTAACCAATTTACAATGAATTTATTGATTTTGTCGGATTGAAAATTAGATTTTTTTTGACTATGATTGTTCATTTTAATTTTTTAGAGAGATGTATATTTGCAAATAATTTTAAGCTGTAAAGTTAAATAAAACTGAACATTATTCTAAATGAAAAATATATTTAAAAAAAGATTGATTTTTTCTGTTTTTTTGTTGGCAGGGATTTCATGTGCTGAAAAATCAGAAATAGAAAAACAAATAGAAGGGATACCGATGTTGCTTGAGGTTGAGCGGTTTGATAAAATATTTTATGAAACTCCCATAAGTGAGTTTTATGAAATTAAAAGAAAACATGCTGTCTTTTTTCCGGTAGAATATTCGGATAGTTTGTATTTGGCAAAGATGCAGGATTCGCTAAATAAAGAAATTTATACTGAAGTGCAGAAGAAATATGCAGATTTTAGTCCGGTTCAAGATGAGATTGAAGATTTGTTTCGAAGAATAAAATTTTATTTCCCCAAATATAAATTGCCTTCCAAAATAACGACATTGATTTCTGAGGTGGATTATGAAAATAAAAATGTGCTTACAGACAGTGTTTTGGTGGTTTCTCTCGATTTATATCTTGGCAGAGAACATAAGTTTTATGAATTTCCGGACTATTTTCGTCAAACCTTTCAGCGGTCACAGATTTTGCCGGACATTGTTAGTAGTTTTTCAGAAACCGTTATTCCGCCACTTTCAGACAGAACATTTTTATCTCAAATGATATATTTTGGAAAAGAAATGTATCTGAAAGATATTCTGATTCCTAATTATTCTGATGCGGACAAAATTGCTTATACAAACGAGCAGTTGCAGTGGTGCATTAGTAACGAAAAGGATATCTGGCTGTATTTTGTGGAGGGCAGACTGTTGTATGATACAGATTCAAGGCTTATACAAAGGTTTGTCGCTCCGGCACCTTTTTCTAAGTTCTATCTCGAAATTGACAATGAAAGCCCCGGAAGAACAGGAGTTTATATAGGGTGGCAAATTGTGCGTTCGTTTATGGAAAACAATAATGTATCTTTGCACGATATGCTCAAACTCGAAGCTAAAACAATTTTTGAACAATCAAGATATAAACCTAAGAGATAATGGAACAATCAGATATTACATTTAAAATCACACTGGACGAAAACAAAATTCCGGAAAAAATTCATTGGTCAGCTCCGGATGGTGGTATAGAAAATGAAGAATCTAAAGCTGTTTTGCTATCTGTTTGGGATAGTAAAGCAAAAGAAACGCTACGGATAGATTTGTGGACAAAAGAAATGCCGGTTGACGAGATGAAAAAGTTTTTTCATCAGACTCTAACAGCTATGGCAGATACTTTTGAAAGAGCTACAGGCGATGAGAAAATGTCTGATACGATGCGTGATTTCTGTCAGTATTTTGCCGAAAAATTAGATTTGATAAAATAGATGACACTTTCTGTCTTAATATAACCGGACTCAGGTTATGAGTTTTTAAAAATATCTGAATTTATCCGGTCTATAAATTCCAGCAATTCTTCCCGCCCGGTATGCGAGGTAGAAGAAGTTATAAAATGCTGTGGCATTTCTTCCCAACCGTTTTCCAAAACTTGTTTTTTGTATGCGTTAATATGAGAGGATATTTTGGAGTTTCCTATTTTGTCTGCTTTTGTAAAAATAATGCAAAACGGAATGCCCGATTCTCCTAAATAATTAATGAATTCAAGGTCGATTTTTTGGGCTTCATGCCGAATGTCTATTAGGACAAAAGCACAGACAAGTTGTTGGCGTTTTTCAAAATATTCTGTGATGAACTTTTGAAAAATTGCTTTAGTTTTTTTTGAAACTTTGGCATAACCATAACCGGGTAAATCGACTAAAAACCAGTTTGAGTTTATTTTAAAATGATTGATGAGTTGTGTCTTTCCGGGTTTTGAAGAAGTCTTGGCGAGGTTCTTGTTTCCGGTAAGCATATTTATCAGCGAAGATTTGCCAACATTAGACCGGCCGATAAAAGCATATTCGGGCAGAGGCTCTTTCGGACATTTGCTCACGTCTGAATTGCTGACAATAAATTCTGCCGATTGGATTTTCATTTTCGTTCTTGAGATTAACAAATTGAACAAGTCTTTTTAAGACCTTCAAATTTTCTTTGTCAAAATAATTTTGTCAAATTGGATTTACAACCCTCTTTTTTGTAGCCATTCATACAATATTCTGTTGAACTCGTCGGGATGTTCCATCATGGCTGCATGGCCACATTTGTCAATCCAGAATAAATCAGAATCAGGCAATAATTTGTTGAACTCTTCTGCAACATCGGGTGGCGTTACCTTGTCGTTTCTTCCCCAAATAATGCAGGTGGGCGTGTTCATTTTAGGCAAATCTTTTGCCATATTATGCCTGATAGCACTCTTGGCAATGGTGAGCGTTTTAATGAGTTTTAGTCTGTCGTTTACAGTTTTGTAAACATCATCTATAATTTCTTTTGTTGCAACAGCGGGGTCATAAAAAACATCCTCGGCTTTCTTTTTGATATATTCATAATCTCCGCGTTTAGGGTAGCTGTCGCCCATAGCACTTTCATATAGTCCTGAACTTCCGGTTATTATTAAACCCGCCATCTTTTCAGGATACATTTTGGTATGATATAAAGCAATATGACCACCAAGAGAATTTCCGAGCAGGATTACTTTTTCATAACCTTTAAAAGTGATGAAATCTTTGATGAATTTTGAGAAAGCTTTTACGTTGGTTTTTAATATGTTGTTTGTGTAAAGCGGCATTTCGGGAATGACTACTTTATAACCTTTTTTCGGAAAAAACTGTGTAACGCCGTCAAAATTACTCAAACCGCCCATCAGGCCGTGAAGTACAATTATAGGAGTACCTTCTCCAGTTTCAAAATAGGAATATTTCCCCTCTTTTTTTAAATTTTTATCCATTAAAAAACAACTGTCAATTCAACACAAATATATGATTTAATAAGTAACAGATATAAAAACCTTAATTTTTTTAAACAATCTTTTTGCAAATGATTGTTAATCAACAAGATTTTGGGTTTGTAACACATTAAAATATAGTTTTTTTTACGGACGTTGTTTTTAGTGATTTTTAACATAAATAGTTAATTTGTTAATGTTTTTATATTTTTTTGTAGTCAAACTTCTTGTGCGTAATAAAATTGCTAAAAAAATAAGAGTTCAAATAAAACGGCATCTGAAATTCAAGTGGTAAAACTTATCAACAAAGTGGTTTTTTGTGGTAAATTGTGGTAAATAATTTCTATTTTTGCTTCTAATAAAATTAAATCATAAGTCATTGAATGCCATAATCGGAACATACGAGTGTAAGGTTGATGCCAAAGGGAGGCTGATGATTCCGGCTTCTCTAAAGAAGCAGCTTGCCGGTTCGCTTCAGGATGGCTTTGTTTTGAAGCGTTCGGTTTTTCAGCCTTGTTTGGAATTGTACCCGATGTCGGAGTGGAATTTGATGATGGCAAAAATTAACAAGCTCAACAGGTTTGTTAAAAAGAATGACGACTTTATCAGGAGGTTTACTGCTGGAGTAAAGGTTGTAGAAATCGATGCTTTGGGCAGGTTGCTTATTTCTAAAGATTTGACTGTTTTTGCTTCGGTAACAAAAGATGTGGTGTTGTCTTCTGCGATTAATATTATTGAGATTTGGGATAAAGCACTCTATGAAAAATCGATAGACGATAGCGTTGTAGATTTTGCTGATTTGGCTGAGGAGGTTATGGGGAATATAAATGATGACTCAGATGGAATATCATAATCCGGTTTTGCTGAAGGAGTCTGTTGACGGTTTGAGTATTGTATCTAATGGCATTTATGTGGATGTAACATTTGGTGGTGGCGGTCATTCTCGCGAAATACTTAAAAGACTTGGGGCAGATGGCAGGTTGATTGCATTTGATCAGGACGAAGATGCTTTAACGAATTTGATTGATGATGAAAGATTCTTATTGATTTCTGAAAATTTTAGACATATAAGGCGTTTTTTGAAATTTCACGGTGTAAGGCAGGTTGATGGGATTTTGGCGGATTTAGGTGTTTCTTCTCATCAATTTGATGTGCCGGAAAGAGGGTTTTCTACGCGTTTTGAATCCGAACTCGATATGAGGATGAACAAGAAAAACGAATTGAGTGCCTATAAGGTTTTAAATGAATATGATGAACAGACATTGCGAAAAATGTTCTTTGAGTATGGTGAGTTGAAAAATGCGGGAGCTATTGCGGCTACTATTGTTTCAGAACGCAAAAAAGGACTGATTAAAAATACGACTCAATTTCGGCAGATTCTGCAAAAGTTCATTCCGCCCCACAAGAGTAATAAGATTTTGGCTCAGATGTATCAGGCAATCAGGATAGAGGTGAATCAGGAAATGGAAGTGCTTAGAGAGTTTCTTGAGCAAACCGCAGATTTGTTAAAAAAAGGAGGGCGTTTAAGTGTAATTTCTTACCATTCTCTCGAAGACCGTCTGGTGAAAAGGTATATGAAAAACGGTATGTTTGAAGGAGAACCTGAACGTGATTTTTTTGGAAATTATTCTGTTCCGTTCAAGACTGTCGGAAAACTTATTGTTCCGGAAGATGCAGAAATAGAATCCAACAGCCGTTCCAGAAGTGCGAAATTGAGAATTGCCGAAAAATTGTAACAGATGAGAAGCAAAGTGTATAATGTGTTGAAAGCGAGATTTCTGGTGGACGAAGATGCTGTCAAAAACTGGAGGTTTATTGTTTTTTTGATTATGCTGGCGATATTGATGATTAATAATATACATAGATATGAATCTAAAGTTTTTAGGATTTTAGAATTGAATAAAAATGTAAAAGAATTACGTTCTGAGTTTGTTGATAGGCGTTCGGAATTGATGAAACTGAAAATGGAAAGTACCATTTCAAATAAGATGGAATCTATGGGGGTTATGCCATCGGATGTTCCTGCGGTAAAAATAAAGGTTGTTGTTCCAAATAAAGAAAAGACATTGTTGCAAAAAATATGGCAATAGAAGATAAAAATATTGTTAACAGAATTTATCTGGTGGTATTGGTTGGATTGCTAATGGCAATAGCTATTGTAATAAAACTAACGAATATTCAATGGGTAGAAGGAGATCATTACAGGGAACTGGCAAAAGAAAGAACTGTCAGAAGTTTTGTGATACCTTCTAACAAAGGGAATATTTACTCATCAGATGGTAGTTTGTTGGCAACTTCAATACCGAGCTATACGGTTCGGTTTGATGCGTTGGCTCCGCGAGCAGCGGATTTTGATTCTAATCTTCAACCGTTGAGCGATTCGTTGTCGGTTTTGTTGAAAAAGCCTTCTCAATTTTACAAGACAGAATTTCTGAAAGCAAGAGAGCAAAAAAACAGATATTATCTGGTTGCGAGAAATCTTAGTTATTCAAATTATACACGTTTGAGGAGCTTTCCTCTTTTTAACAAAGGTCCTTATAAAGGGGGTATCATTACAATACAAAATACAAAAAGAGAACACCCTATCGGTTTGGTAGCAGAACGAACAATTGGTTATGAAAGAATTAATCCTGATGGAAAACCTGACGGCAAAGGAATTGAATGGGCATTTAGAGACTATCTCAATGGTAAAGACGGAAAGAGGTTGATGCAGAAAATGGCAAAAAATCAATGGAAGCCCATTCGTGATGAAAATGAAGTAGAGCCTATAGATGGATATGATGTGATATCTACTGTTGATGTTTTTATTCAGGATATTGCCCATCATGCCTTGCTCAAGCAACTTGAGTTTTATAAAGCAGATCACGGGTGTGTGGTGGTGATGGAGACAAAGACAGGAGAAATAAAGGCTATTTCTAATCTTGGAAGAGATAAAGACGGAAACTATTCTGAAACTATAAACTATGCGGTTGCAGAGTCTCACGAGCCGGGTTCAACATTCAAACTGATTAATATGATAGCTCTGCTTGAAGATAAAAAAGCAGATACCAGTACAGTCTATGATACTCGCAATGGAGAAGTAGTTTATTTTAATAGGAAAGTGCGAGATTCCAGAAAAGGAGGTTACGGTAAAATTTCTCTGGCAAGAGGTTTTGAACTTTCTTCTAATACAGTTATGGCTCAGGCGGTTTACAATTCATATAAGTCAGACCCAAGGCAATTTGTAAATCATATAAATCGGTTGAAACTGAACGAACCTTTGGGTTTGCAAATATTAGGAGAAGGAAAGCCTGTCGTGCCACAACCGGGAGATAAAAACTGGTATGGAACAACCTTGCCTTGGATGGCATACGGGTATAATGTTTCGGTAACTCCGTTGCAGACTTTAACCTTGTATAATGCTGTGGCGAATAATGGCGAAATGGTCAAACCTTTGTTTGTAAAAGAAATTAAAGAATGGAATAAAACCATTAAAAAATATGAAAAAGAGGTTATTCATCCGAAAATTGCTTCAGATGAAACACTTAAAAAATTAAAAGTTGTTCTCGAAAATGTAGTAAAAAAAGGAACAGCTGCAAAAATGTATTCCGAGAACTTTTCGATGGCAGGAAAAACAGGAACGGTGCAAGTTAATTATGCAGACAAAAGCAAAATGTATTATGCTTCATCATTTGTAGGATATTTTCCGGCAGATGAACCCAAATATTCTTGTATAGTTATTGTACACAAACCCAGAACCGATACAGGAGACTTTTACGGAGCAGGCGTGGCGGGACCGGTTTTTAAGAGAATAGCTCAAAAAGTTTTTACAGACGTACCTTCTACCAATGAAATTAAAGATTTTAAAAATAGTGATCGACAAGACAAAAATTACGAAAGTTATTTTACAAATAGTAAAAAAGATTTCAAGGTGATACCCAATGTTCAGGGAATGTCCGGTATGGATGCTGTTGCATTGCTCGAGAATCTTAAGCTAAATGTAAAAGTAATAGGAGTCGGTAAAGTAAAGAAACAATCTATTCAACCCGGAGAATCTTTAGAAGACAATAAAACCATTATTCTGGAATTATCGTGATTAATTTAAAAGACATATTATATAAGGTAAATATCGAAGCTGTAAAAGGGCATACAGATATTGATGTCCATAAAATTGAATTTGATTCCAGAAAAATTCAGCAGGATGATGTGTTTGTTGCATTGAAAGGAACACTGTCAGACGGACATGATTTTATCGAAACTGCCATAAATAAAGGAGCAGTCGCTGTAATATGTGAAGTTTTTCCTGAAATTATAGTTAACGGTGTTACTTATGTTCAGGTAGTAGATTCCGGAGTAGCATTAGCTTGCTTAGCCGCAAATTATTTTCAAAATCCATCAGAAAAACTAAAACTTATTGGTATCACCGGAACCAACGGAAAAACAACTATCGCATCACTGTTGTATCAAATGTTTAAAAAAGCCGGTTACAAAGCAGGACTTATTTCGACTGTGAAAATAATGATTAATGAAAAGGAACTTCCCGCAACACATACCACACCAGATTCTTTAACGATAAACCAATGCCTTAGAGAAATGGTTTCAGAAGGTGTTTCATATTGTTTTATGGAAGTGAGTTCGCATGGTATTCATCAAAAAAGAACCGAAGGATTGCATTTTGCCGGAGGAGTTTTTACTAATTTATCTCATGACCATTTAGATTATCATAAAACCTTTGCAGAATATAGAGATGTAAAGAAATCGTTTTTTGACAATCTTCCCAAAACAGCTTTTGCTATTGTCAATATCGATGACAAAAATGGCGTGGTGATGCTTCAGAATACAAAAGCAATAAAAAAGACTTATGCTATAAAATCTTATGCCGATTATAAAGCCAGAATTCTTGAAAATCAGTTAAGCGGATTATTGCTTAAAATCAATGAGCAGGAAGTATGGGTAAAACTTATCGGAACTTTTAATGCCTATAACTTACTGGCAATTTATGCCACAGTTTCCGAATTAGGAATTGAAAATATAGAAGCATTGAGATTGCTTTCTGAACTTGAAAGTGTTTCCGGAAGATTTCAGTTTTTTATCTCGAATCAAAAAATCATGGCTGTTGTCGATTATGCTCATACGCCTGACGCTCTTGAAAATGTTCTCGATACCATAAATAACATTAGAACGAGAAATGAGCAGCTCATTACTGTTGTAGGTTGCGGAGGAAATAGAGATAAAACCAAACGTCCTGTAATGGCTCACATTGCGAGCAGTTTGAGTGATAAGGTAATTTTTACATCAGACAATCCGAGAACAGAAAATCCCGAAACGATTATTTCAGAAATGGAAAAAGGCGTAGAGCCTCAAAACTATAAAAAAATACTTTCGATTCTAGATAGAAAACAAGCAATAAAAACGGCGTGTCAGTTGGCTGAAAGCGGAGATGTTATCCTGATTGCAGGAAAAGGACACGAGACCTATCAGGAAATAAACGGAGTAAAACACGATTTTGATGATATGAAAATTGTAACGGAATTATTAGAAATGTTGAACAAATAAATTCCCGTAAAAGCCCCTCTCCTTTGGAGAGGGGTTGGGGTGAGGCTTATGTTATACTATTTATTCGAATATTTAGACAAAAACTTTGATTTGCCGGGAACGGGAGTATTCCAATACATTACGTTCCGTTCGGGAGCTGCGGTTTTGTTGTCGCTTTTGCTTTCTATGGTTTTCGGTAAACAAATTATCAATTTCATCAGACGCAAGCAGATTGGAGAAACTATCCGGGAGCTTGGTTTGGAGGGACAAAATCAAAAAGCAGGAACTCCGACAATGGGAGGATTGATTATCATTTTTGCTACGCTTGTTCCGGTTTTGTTATTTGCGAAGTTGGATAATATTTACGTGATTCTGTTGATTGTAACCACGATTTGGATGGGGCTTATCGGATTTTTAGACGACTATATAAAAGTTTTCAAGAAAAATAAGGAAGGGTTAAAAGGAAGATTCAAAGTAGTAGGACAGGTTGGTTTAGGATTGTTAGTAGGGTGTGTAATGTATTTTAATGATTCGATAACCATTCGTACGGACACGACAAAAGGAAATGTAGTAACCGAAAATCAAATTGTAGTTCCAACAAAAGTAGTAGAAGAAAAATCGACTGCTACCACGATTCCGTTTTTTAAAAATAACGAATTCGATTATGCCGAATTGATTTCGTGGGTTGGAGATGATTACAAAAATTATGCTTGGCTGATATTTATCCCTGTTGTGATTCTGATTGTAACGGCTGTATCGAACGGAGCAAACCTTACGGACGGAATCGACGGACTCGCAGCAGGTTCGTCTGCTATTATTGTCGTCGCACTCGGGATATTTACGTTCGTTTCGGGTAACATTATTTTCTCGAATTATCTAAATATAATGTACATACCCAATTCGGGAGAAATGACGGTTTTCATATCGGCTTTTGTGGGAGCTTTGGTCGGGTTTTTATGGTACAATGCCTATCCTGCACAGGTTTTTATGGGAGATACGGGAAGTTTAACTATTGGAGGAATTATCGCTGTATTGGCTATTGCAGTTCGTAAAGAATTGCTGATTCCGGTGTTGTGCGGAATTTTCCTGATAGAGAATTTATCGGTTGTAATGCAGGTTTCGTATTTCAAATATACAAGGAAAAAATACGGAGAAGGACGGAGAATCTTTTTGATGGCACCTTTACATCATCATTTTCAGAAAAAGGGCTATCACGAAAGTAAGATTGTAACCCGATTCTGGATTATCGGAATTTTGCTTGCTATTATTTCGATAGTTACATTGAAATTAAGATAAACAAGTTCCTGTCATTGCGAGGAACGAAGCAATCTAAAAGAAAGGGCTTTATGAAATTAGTCATTTTAGGAGGGGGAGAAAGTGGAGTAGGCACTGCACTTTTAGGAAAGAAAGAAGGTTACGAAGTGTTTCTGTCTGACTTCGGAAAAATACAGCAGAATTATAAAGACGTTCTGATAAAAAATGAAATCGAATGGGAAGAAGAAAAGCATACAAAAGATAAAATCCTGGATGCTGATGTGGTAATGAAATCACCGGGGATTCCTGACAAAGCACCGATTGTCATAAAATTGAAAGAGAAAGGCGTTGAGGTTATTTCCGAAATAGAATTTGCTTCACAATATACAAAAGCTATAACCATTGGTATAACAGGGAGCAACGGAAAAACTACCACCGCTATGCTTACGTATCATCTCTTGAAGTCAGGCGGATTGAATGTAGGATTAGCAGGCAACATCGGTAAAAGCTTTGCATGGCAAGTGGCAGAAGAAGATTATGATATTTATGTATTAGAATTAAGCAGTTTTCAGTTAGACGGAATCATTAATTACAAACCACATATTGCCGTGATTACCAATATAAGCCCGGACCATCTTGACAGATATAATTATGATTATAATGCATATATAGAGTCAAAATTCAGAATCGCAATGAACCAAACAGAAGATAATTATTTAATCTATGATGCAGATGACGAAACCATTTTAAACCAAATCAAAAACAAAAAAATAAAATCAAAACAAATTCCTTTCTCACTGACAAAAAAAATGAAAGAAGGAGCCTATATAAACAAACAAACTATGGAACTATACATTAATCAAGAAGAATTCTCTATGGAAACAAGAGCTATTGCACTCGAAGGCAAACACAATATGAAAAATGCTATGGCAGCCTCATCTGTTGCTCAATTAATGCGTATCAGAAAAGACACAATCAGAGACAGTATGTCCAATTTTCAAGGAGTTGAACACCGTTTGGAAAAAGTATTGAGAATTCAGAACGTACAGTATATAAACGATAGTAAAGCAACTAACGTTAATGCGACATTTTTTGCGTTAGACAGCATGACCACACCGGTTATTTGGATAGCAGGCGGTGTGGACAAAGGAAATGATTATTCTGAAATTATGCCATTGGTTAGAGAAAAAGTAAAAGCCATAATCTGTTTAGGAGTTGATAATGACAGCATCATCAATTTGTTTGGCAATGTTGTAGATGTTATGGTAGAAGTTTCGTCAATGACAGACGCAGTAAAAACTGCTCGTGTTCTCGCAGAAAGAGGAGACACCGTTCTGCTCTCACCGGCTTGTGCAAGTTTTGATTTATTTCAAAATTATGAAGACAGAGGAAGGCAGTTTAAACAGGCAGTAAGACAGTTGTAAACCGAATTGTCATTGCAAGGAGCTGATTGCAGATCTTTTAGAAAAATGAAAATAGAGAATAGAACAAAGATTTAAAAGTGTTAATTCAGTTCGAGTGCATTTTGTAGAATGAGTTCTCGATAAGCTCGAACTGATGTGGAACAGAAAATACATCGAGAGTAACTTCAAACAAAAAACAAATTCCCTCTCCAAAGGAGAGGGTTAGGGAGAGGAATGAAAACAATTTTAACAAGTATAAAAGGAGATAAAGTCATTTGGGCATTAGTTGCTCTTTTGGCACTGATTTCGTTTTTGCCTGTTTTTAGTGCGAGTAGTAATCTGGCTTATGCCGGTCACGGCACCGGAAATACGTTAGGATATTTGGTCAAGCATTTGGTTCATTTAACCTTTGGTTTTTTTATTATCTATCAGCTTCATAAAATTCCATATCATTATCATAAAAAACTATCCAAAATCATATTGCCTTTTATGTGGCTTTTATTGGCGTATACATTGTTTTTTGGAATAGAAAAAGGAAGTGCAAGAAGATGGGTAGAAGTCGCAGGATTCTCTTTTCAGCCCTCTACATTTGCGTTTGTGATTTTATTGGTTTTTGTAGCTCGCTATTTAGCTAAAAACTTTGGGCAGAGCTATACGTTCAAATCGTCTTTTATAAATCTGTGGATTCCGGTTGGGCTAACACTTATCTTTATTTTTCCTGCCAATTTCTCAACCGCAGCATTTATGTTTGCCTCTGTTGTTATGTTGGTTTTTATAGGAAAATATCCATTAAAATATCTTGCAGTTGTTTTTGGAATCGGAATTGCGGCACTCGTTCTTTTCTGGGGAACAGCCAAAGTGCTAACAGCCATAAATCCTGATAAAGTGCCAAGTGTTTTTCAAAGGGTAACAACTTGGGAAGGAAGGCTATTTAGATTTATTGAAAATGATAAAACGCTGGATTTAGACGAAAGATACCAGATTGAAAGAGCAAAAACAGCCATCGCTTCAGGTGGGATATACGGTCTCGGTCCCGGAAAAAGTGTGCAGAAAAACTTTCTGCCACAGTCTTCTTCAGACTTTATATTTGCCATTATAGTTGAAGAGTTTGGGCTGATTGGAGGTATAACGGTTCTTGGGTTGTATATGCTTTTATTTTACAGGTTAATATTGGCAGCACACAAATCTAACCAGCTCTTTGGTAAACTTTTAGTCATAGGGCTTGGTTTTCCGATTGTTTTTCAGGCAATTATAAATATGGGTGTTGCCGTAGAACTACTTCCTACTACCGGACAAACTTTGCCATTAATCAGTAGCGGCGGTAGCTCAATTTGGGGTACGTGTATGGCGATTGGAATTATTTTAAATATAACCAAAAAAGAGGAAGAAATAAAACAGGAAGAGAAAGAGAAAATGCAACGAGAGAAAGCTCTCGAAAGGCTCATTGAAAAAGAAATTCAGGAGGAAGAGGAAAGAAAAGTCTCCCCAACCCCTCCAAAGGAGGAGCTTTTGGAAAGCATAGAAAAAGATATAACAGAAGAAGAAAAAATTGCAGTAAAAACATTAAAAACCCTCTCCAATCCCTCCAAAGGAGGTGCTTAATGAAAAGCCGAAATATGAGTAACAGAGAAAAACATATTCGTAACGCTTCTCCCCTCTCCAAAGGAGAGGGGTCGGGGGTGAGGATTCTCATAAGCGGCGGTGGAACCGGAGGACATATTTTTCCAGCAATTGCTATTGCAGATGAATTAAGATATCGTTTTCCGGATTGTAAAATTCTTTTTGTTGGAGCAAAAGATAAAATGGAGATGCAAAAAGTGCCTCAGGCGGGATACGAAATAAAAGGTCTTTGGATATCCGGAATTCAACGGAAACTATCATGGCAGAATCTGATTTTTCCTCTGAAGCTTGTAAGTAGTTTGTGGCAATCTTTCAGAATAATAAAAACGTTTAAACCTGATGTTGTTATAGGAACCGGTGGTTTTGCTTCCGGACCTTTATTGCAGGTGGCAGCTATGAAGGGTAAACCCACGTTGATTCAGGAACAAAATTCCTATCCGGGGATAACCAATAAAATATTAGGTAAAAAGGTTCAGAAAATATGTGTGGCTTATGAAGGATTGGAAAGATTTTTCCCGAAAGATAAAATCGTAATATCCGGAAATCCGGTAAGGCAGGATTTGACAGATAGCATCGAAAAGAAGCATGACGCTCTTATTTATTTTGATTTGGATGCCGATAAAAAAACTTTGTTGGTTTTGGGCGGAAGCCTTGGGGCAAAAAAAATTAATCAATTAATAGCCAATGAGCTTGAGAATATTATAGAAAAAAACATACAGATTATATGGCAATGTGGCAAACTGTATTTTGATGATTATACCAAGTTTAACGAAAACCCGAATGTAAAAGTTTTTTCGTTTATCGACAGGATGGATTTAGTATATGCTGCTGCCGATATTATAATCTCGAGAGCAGGTGCTTCTTCGGTTTCGGAGTTGAGTCTGGTTGGCAAACCGGTTATTTTCATCCCGTCACCCAATGTAGCAGAAGACCACCAAACCAAAAATGCTTCTGTAGTAGTCGCAAAGGGCGGTGCAATTATGATAAAAGAAAAAGAATTAAAAAATGTCTTTAATGATGTTTTTGAGGATTTATTAGCAAACGAAGAAAAACAAAATGCGTTGGGCAGACAAATTAAAAAAATGGCAAAACCCAATGCTACGATTGATATAGTTAGTGAGATTGTGAAGTTGATAAAATAACATTTGTAAGGTTTTGTCAATCTGAAACTTTAAACGAAAGCACATGAACGAATTTAAAAACATATTTTTCATCGGAATCGGAGGCATCGGGATGAGTGCATTGGCTCGTTATTTCCATTCGATTGGGAAATCTGTTTATGGTTATGACAGAACTCAAACCGAGCTTACCAAAGAATTGGAAAAAACAGGAATGTCAGTTCATTATACAGACGATTTGAACAATATTCCAAGTGTAATTACCAAAGAAAACACATTGGTTGTGATAACACCTGCCATTCCGAAATCGCATTTGGAGTGGAATTATTTTATTGACAACGGGTTTGAGATTAAAAAGCGTTCGGAAGTTTTGGGATTGATTACCAAAGACACCTATTGTTTTGCCGTAGCAGGAACTCATGGCAAAACCACAACTTCAGCCATTCTTGGACATATTTTGCACCAAAGTGGGGTAGAAGTTACCGCTTTTTTAGGCGGAATATTAGAAAATTATAATTCAAATCTTATCGGAAATGGAACCAAAGTTACTGTAACAGAAGCCGATGAGTTTGACCGTTCTTTTCTACACTTGCATCCCGATATGGCTTGTATAACTTCTATGGATGCCGACCATCTTGATATTTATGGTAATGCAGCATCTATAGAGGCATCTTTTTTAGAGTTTGCATCAAAAATTACAGAAAAAGAAAAACTGTTTATTTCAAAAGGATTGCCACTCAACGGAATGGAAGTGGCAGTAAACCAACCGGCTGATTATGTTGCTCAAAACGTGAGAATAGAAAACGGATATTACATTTTTGATGTAAAAACACCAAGCCAAATAATTGATAATATTAGTTTTGGATTACCGGGTACACACAATATTATGAATGCTGTGACGGCTCTTGCAATGGCAGAAAGTTATGGGGTTCATGCAGACAATATCAAAGAAGCTCTGGGTTCATTTAAAGGGATAAAACGCAGATTTTCTTATCAGATTAAAACAGAAAAATTGGTTTTTATTGATGACTATGCTCATCACCCTACCGAAATAAATGCGGTGTACCAAGCTGTTACAGAATTGTATCCCCAACAGAAAAATCTGGTAATATTTCAGCCGCATTTATTCAGTAGGACAAGAGATTTTGCTGACGATTTTGCCAAAAGTCTGTCAGGTTTCGACAGTGTTTTTCTATTAGATATATATCCGGCAAGAGAGTTGCCAATAGAAGGTGTTACTTCGGAATGGTTGTTGAATAAAATAGACAACCCAAACAAAGAGTTGGTGCATTTTTCTACATTGATAGAGAAAATAAAAAAGTCTGATGCAGAAGTTGTTTTGATGCTTGGTGCTGGAGATATAGGCGAGTGGATAAAACCGGTAAAAGATGCATTCATAGTATAAATATATTGTAAAGATGAAAAATTGGTTTGGATTTAAAAATATACGGTTGTTCACCATGATTATATTGGTTGTTTTTCTTTTTTCTTTCGGAAAGTATAGAAATGAAGGCAGAAAAATATCAAAACCTGTAGTCGAATTCATTGGTGCAGAGCAACTTCTGGTAACACATGAAACGGTTAATAAATTGTTAATAGAAAATAAAAGCGAGGCTTTAACTGTTAGGAAAGTTGCTTTAGATTTGAAAAATATCGAAAACTCTGTGAAAAGCCATGAAATGGTTCATTCTGCGGAGGTTTTTATGAGTATAGACGGTGTTTTAAAAGCTGTTGTCAAACAAAAAATACCAATTGCCAGGTATGTCGATAAAGACAAATCGTACTATATCGATTATGACGGAACAGAAATGCCTTTATCAGCCATTCATGCCGTAAGAGTTCCTTTAGTTACAGGATATTTTGAGGCAGAAAAAAATAAATCTGCGTGTGAAATTTTCAGAATGATTTATGAAGATGAGTTTCTGAAAAAAAACATTATCGGAATCAATGTTTTTCAAGACGGAAATCTGATGCTGAAAAACAGAAGTTACAACATCGACATTGATTTTGGAAGACCAGATGGGGCGAAGGAAAAGTTTGGAAATTATAAGGCATTTTTTCAGAAAGCAACAGAAGACAGCACAATTTATAAATATAAAAAAATTGATCTCAGATTTAATAAACAGGTAATCGGTATAAAATAAGTAAGGCATGAAAACAACAAACATTACAACAAATCAACAAGAAAGCATTGCCGTAGGTCTTGATATTGGAACTACAAAGATTGTAGCCATGATCGGCAAGAAGAACGAATATGGAAAACTCGAAATATTGGGTTTAGGAAAATCTAAAAGCCTCGGTGTTCACAGAGGGGTTGTAAACAATATAACACAAACCATACAATCTATTCAGGCTGCTGTTGCCGAAGCCGAAGAGAAGTCAGGTTATGTCATCAAAGATGTAGTAGTAGGCATTGCAGGCCAACACATCAGAAGTATTCAACATAGTGATTATATTAGTCGAGAAAATCCGGATTCTGTAATTGATGAAAAGGATATAGAAAAACTGATAAATCAGGTGCATAAACTTAATATGTTGCCGGGAGAAGAAATTATTCATGTGTTGCCTCAAGAATTCAAAATTGATAGAGAAAGCGAAATTAAAGAGCCTATCGGCATGTTTGGTGGTCGTTTGGAAAGTTGTTTTCATGTTGTGGTCGGTCAGGCAGCATCTATCAGAAACGTAGGAAGGTGCATTCAAAGTGCCGGTATCGAATTATCCAGTTTAACGTTAGAACCACTCGCTTCAGCCGCTGCAGTTTTAAGCAAAGAAGAAAAAGAAGCCGGAGTAGCTCTGATTGATATAGGAGGCGGAACAACAGATTTGGCAATTTTTAAAAATGATATTATTCGCCACACTGCTGTAATTCCATTTGGAGGAAATGCTATAACAGACGATATTAAAGAAGGATGTTCTATTGTTGAAAGACAAGCCGAGATATTGAAAGTAAAATTTGGTTCTGCTTGGCCGGGAGAAAATAAAGACACCGAGATTGTTTCTATTCCGGGAATTAGAGGGCGAGAACCCAAAGAGATTTCGCTCAAAAACCTTTCAAAAATTATCAATGCCCGAGTAATAGAAATTATCGAACAGGCATTTGAAGAGATAAAAGCATACGGACACGAAGAACCGAAAAAGAAACTCATTGCCGGAATTGTTTTAACCGGAGGTGGAGCACAATTAAAACATATTAAACAATTGGTCGAATATATCACAGGAATGGATACAAGACTCGGTTTCCCGAATGAGCATCTTGCCGGAGACTCAGACGAAGAAATTTCGAGTCCGCAATATGCTACGGCAGTAGGACTTGTGATGAACAGTATCGAGAGAAAAACCCGTAGTGCCATTCCGTTTAGCGAATTAGAAATATCAGGACAGCCGGTTGAAGAAGAACCTAAAGCTGAACAAAAAGTATCGGAACCGGAGGATAAAGCTCCAAAATCGGAATTGCCTGGAGGTACAGAGAAGATAAAGCTTTCCTTTTTTGAAAAGTATGTAGAGAAAATAAAAGTATTTTTAGATAGTGCAGAATAATCTGTAAAATTAAAGTAAAAGTAGAAAAACCAAGTATTATGATAAGCAACTCAGATTTTGGAAGTATCTCATTCGATTTGCCCAAAAACCAATCGAATGTTATTAAAGTAATTGGTGTTGGCGGTGGCGGAAGCAACGCTATTAACCACATGTTCAAACAAGGCATAAAAGGCGTAGATTTTGTCGTTTGTAACACAGATTCTCAGGCTCTTCAAAACAGCCCTGTACCCAACAAAATTCAGTTAGGAATCAACCTAACCGAAGGTTTGGGGGCGGGTGCTAACCCCGAAGTGGGTCAGCAATCAGCTTTGGAGAGTATGGAAGACATTGAGAAAATGTTGGATTCAAATACAAAAATGGTCTTTATCACTGCGGGCATGGGAGGCGGAACCGGAACCGGGGCTGCTCCTGTAATTGCTCAAATGGCAAAGGAAAAAGACATTCTTACCGTAGGAATTGTTACCATTCCTTTTCAGTTTGAAGGAAAAATAAGATATGCTCAGGCTATGGAAGGGGTGAAACGCCTCGGAAAACACGTAGATTCATTGATTGTTATAAACAATAATAAGCTTCGTGAAGTATATGGAAACCTTGGTTTTAAAGCAGGGTTTTCAAAAGCAGACGAAGTCCTGTCAACTGCATCCAAGGGCATTGCAGAGGTAATTACACACCACTATACGCAAAATATCGATTTAAAAGATGCCAAAACTGTTTTGTCAAATAGCGGAACAGCCATTATGGGGTCGGCAAAGGCTGAAGGAGAAAACAGAGCCAAAGATGTTATTATGGCTGCATTAGATTCCCCATTGCTTGATGATAATAAAATTACAGGTGCCAAAAACGTTCTGTTGCTTGTCGTTTCGGGTACTTCAGAAATTACCATTGATGAAATTGGAGAAATCAACGATTATATCCAATCAGAGGCAGGACATAATGCAAATATAATCATGGGGGTTGGTGAAGACGAGTCTTTAGGAGAATCTATATCTGTAACGGTAATTGCTACGGGATTTAATATTGAACAGCAAAAAGAAATTATCAATGCAGAACCCAGAAGAATTGTACATCCATTGGAAGAAAATCAGACAAATGTAGTCGATTTAACACAACAAAACCATGCTCAGGTTTCTTTGAAAACAGATGCTCCAATAGAAACACCTGAATCCAAAATAGTGTTTGAATTGATTGACGAGCTTGAGGTCATAGAACCTAAAGTAGTGACAGATTTGATTGCCACAACCGAAGTGTTAAAAAATATAGAAGTATCATTTGAAATTGTGTCGCCACAAGCGGAGAGCTCTCTTTTTACCATTACACCCGAAATCAGGGAGATTATCGTTAAAGAACCTGAATTTGTAATTGTAGAAAAAGAAAAACCTTTATTCGAAGTCGAATTATCAGAGGGACTTCAGCCTGAATTAAAGAATGAAAATCCTGTCAACATAGAGGTAACAGCAAATGATATTAAAGTTAATGAGCCTGTACAGGTGATTCCTGTAACAGAATTAAATGAAACCGGGGTGATTCATTATTCTCTTGAAGACTATTTGGAAGTAGAAAAAGGCTTGCTTGGTTCTACTAATCCTGTAGCAGAACAAAAAGTCAATGAACCTGTTGAAGAAGACATGAATATCACGGTAAAACAACTTGAGTCTGAAACTAAATTTGACACTGCTTTTGACGAGATAGATCCTATGGAAATGTCTATTGAAGAAACGCTTCGAATGAGAGCTAATGAGAGAAGAAAAAAGTTAAAAGATTTCAATTATAAATTTCACAATAACTCAAGAATTGATGAACTTGAAAAAACACCTGCTTATAAAAGGGCGGGAACAAGTCTGAATCAACCTCAAACAACAGGAGGACAATCAAGAATGTCTTTAGGAACAGATAGTAATAACGACCCTCAATTGCGTAACAACTCGTTCCTGCACGATAATGTCGATTAATGCCACTTAACTCTAACCTGCTTTTCTAAACCCGAAAACATACTTGTTTTCGGGTTATTTTTTTTAACTTTGCAGTCGGTTTTTAAAATAGAAATATATGAGTTTACAAAGTCAGATAAATGAAGAGATAAAAAATGCTATGCGTGCCAAAGATACTCTGACATTAGAGTCTTTACGTGCCGTAAAATCTGCGATAACAATGGCTCTGACTGAAGGTGCTTCAAAAGAAGAGCTATCGCAAGAAGAAGAAATAAAGCTACTGCAAAGATTGGTAAAACAGCGTAAAGACAGTGCCGCGATTTATGTACAACAAGGTCGTGAAGATTTGGCTGAACCTGAAATAAAACAAGCTGTAGTCATAGAAAAGTTTTTACCTAAACAGTTGAGCGAAGGCGAAATTAAAAAGGTTGTTGCTAAGATAATTGCTGATAAAGGTTTGTCGGGAATGGCAGCCATGGGTCAGGTGATGGGGCTTGCATCCAAAGAACTTGCAGGGCAAGCAGACGGAAAAACAATTTCTGCCATTGTGAAAGACTTACTCTCTTAAGCAAAGAAGAGAATAGTATTTTTATTAAAAAAAAATATTTTATTCTCTAAACTAAAGGCCTCATAGTTCAATGGATAGAATTTCAGATTCCGGTTCTGAAGATTTGGGTTCGAATCCCGATGAGGTCACTGATGAAATAAGGCTGCTCAAGGCGGCTTTATTTTTTAAAATAGATTTTCAAAATACGGAAAAATTATAGAATCCTGTTTTTTTGATTTGTATCTACGAACTATGTTATTTATTTAACTATAAACTTGCTGAGTTTGTGTTTATGAAAAATTATAAAATTCTTGTTTTCTTATTGTTTTCAGGTGTTATGTTCGCACAAAAAATTCAGTCAAACACATATACTACACTGTATTATATAAGTACAGACGGAAAAATTCAGGACAACAGCTATCGTACAGTTGGGTATATAAAAGACGGCAAAATACAAAGTAGCACATACAGTACTATTGGCTATGTGAAAAATGGAAAAGTTCAGAATAAAAGTTACAGAACCGTCGGTTATATTGATGACAAAGGAAAAGTTCAGGATAGTAGTTATAGAACTTTAGGCTATATAGACAACGATGGCAAAGTGCAAGATAGCACTTATCGTACACTCGGATATGCCAAGGGAATTAATAAAGAATGGGTGGCAGTTGTTTTTTTCTTTTTTGAAATGTAGGAATCTGAAGAAAAAAATCTGTACTTTCGCAATAAATATTAGGGTCATTAACTCAGTTGGTTCAGAGTGTCACCTTGACAGGGTGGAAGTCACTGGTTCGAATCCAGTATGACCCACAAAAAAAGCCTTGAGAAACAAGGCTTTTTTTGATTTATAAATATTCCAAAACACGTTCCAAAGCCATGCCTCGTGAGCCTTTGATAAGGATGGTTTTGTTGTTGTTTTTTTCAGATTTCAAATATTCCTGAAAAGATTCAAAATCTTTATAAAAAAACAAATTTGAGCTTTCAACAGAATTTGATAAAAAATCTTTTCCTACAAGATGACTTGTCAGCGAGTTTTGGCTCTTTAAAAAATCAACGATATACTTATGTTCTTTAAGGCTTTCTTCTCCAAGTTCAAACATGTCTCCAAGTATAACAATTTTATTGGGTTTGTCTAATTGTACAAAGTTTTTAAGTGCCAAAATCATACTGCTTGGGTTTGCGTTATAAGCATCCAGAATGATTTCGTTTGAATTTTGGTAAATCAACTGGGAGCGGTTGTTTTGTGGGTAATAAGATTCTATAGCCGCTTTTATATCTTCGATAGGAATTTTAAAATACAAACCGATAACAATAGCAGCAGAGATGTTGTCTGCATTGTATAGACCTATTAAATTAGAATTTATCTGAACACCTTGTGTTTTAATACTCACAAAAGGATTTGCAGTAACTTCTTCAATAAAAACTGTTGATTTGGTGTGCTCTTTACTAAAAGTTATTCTTTCAATGTCACGGGTTTTTTCTTCCTGAACGGAATCATCGATATTTACAAAAACAGTTTTTGAATTTAATTTCAGATAATCATACATTTCGCTTTTACCTTTGATTACGCCCTCTATTCCGCCAAATCCTTCCAAATGGGCTTTTCCAAAATTTGTGATATAACCGTAATCAGGTGTTGCTATCGAACACAGAAAAGCTATTTCTTTCTGATGATTAGCACCCATTTCAACCATTCCGATTTCTGTTTGGGATGAAAATGACAGCAACGTAATAGGGACTCCGATATGGTTGTTTAGGTTCCCGACTGTAGCTTTTATATTAAATTTTTTAGACAAAACGACATTTGTCAATTCTTTAGTCGTAGTTTTTCCGTTGCTTCCTGTTAAGGCTATAATGGGTAAACCGAGGTGTTTTCTGTGAAATGCTGCTAATTCCTGTAAGGTTGTGAGGCAATCGTTTACTAAAATTGTTCGTTGGTCAATAAAAAAATCAGGATTGTCAATCAAAACATAAGAAGCCCCTTTTTCTAAAGCTTCTGAAGCAAATGAATTTGCGTCAAAATGGTCTCCTTTTAAAGCTACAAAAAAATTACCTGTTTCAATTTTTCTGGTATCAATAGAAATCCCCGAGGATTTTATAAGGCAGTTGTGTATGTCTTTTATCGTCATACCTAATAAATTTTAAGCAGAAAAAAGCCCTGCAAAACAGGGCTTAAATATTTTTAATATTATTTGCTACTTGGTTTTCCCCTTGCCGATTTTTTGTTAGATTTCGGACCAACTTTCGACATGGCACATCTAAAACCAATATCGTCAGTTGCCATATCTTGAGGGAAGTAACGACGTTGTGCCGGGTCTAACCAATATGCTCTATCTCTCCATGAACCTCCTTTGTAAACTCTTACATTGTCGTCTATCAAAGAAGTTCTTTTAGAAGATTTGTCATATTCTCTTACCATAGCCTCAACTCCTGTACTGTCATCAATAGCAGAACTTACTTTATGTTGAGGTGAATCATACATTCTTTTTGAATCATCTTCTCCTTCTTCATCTTCAGAACCGAATTTAAAATAACGAGTAGATTGTTTATCTCCATCGCGATAGTTTCTGTTATCACTTCTGTCAAAGTTTTGACGAAGATATGTTTCTTGTTCGTCAACAGGAATCTGAGCAATTTGTCCGGGGAAGTTTCTTGCGATAATTCTTCCGTTAGCCAAAGTGTCGTAAGTTATATTATCGGCTGTAACCAATTCAACTTTACCGTCTTCTCCTATTTTGTTTTTCATATAGACATTACCTCTATAATAGTTGAAGTCATTGGCCTCATCATCAACAATAGGTCTATAAACGTCAGCTACCCATTCGTTAACATTTCCTGCCATATCATATAAGCCGAAATCATTCGGAGCATAGGATTTTACAACTTGGGTAATATCAGCACCATCGTCTGTCCAACCGGCAATTCCGCCGTAATCACCTTTCCCTTGTTTAAAGTTAGCCATTTGATCTCCTCTAATAGCTCTTTTTCCTGAACGGGTATAGCTTCCTGACCAAGGGTATTTTTTCTGACCTTTATATAGGTTGTATTCACGGTTGCCTACATTGGCAACTGCTGCATACTCCCACTCAGCCTCTGTAGGGAGTCTGTACTCTGGTAACACTACTCCAGATGAGCGTGTTGCATATAGGTTGATACTGTCTTTAGAAGCTCTTCCACGTTTTCCTTTTAGTACAATTTCTTCATCTCCGCCATAAGTTTGAGTAGGAGCATTGATGTAGGTTTCTGTGCTAAAAGATTTTTCTGCTGTTGCTGTAAGTTTCGCATCTCTTTTAAGATAGCCTTCTTGCTCAAGCATAAGTTCGTTAACACGGTCAGTTCTCCATTTGCAAAATTCAGTAGCTTGAATCCAATTTACCCCAACTACAGGATATTCAGCATACGCAGGGTGACGCAGATAGTTGTTGGTCATGGTTTCGTTGTAACCTAACCTGTTTCTCCAGACCAAAGTGTCCGGCAATGCACCTGCATAAATGTTTTTGTAGTTCTCATCGTCAGGAGAGAATACTCTTTTTAGGTAATCAAGATACTCAAGATACATCACGTTTGTAACTTCATGCTCGTCCATATAAAACGATTGTACGTGCTGCTGATTTGGAGTATTGTTCCAATCATGCATAATGTCGTCTTGAACCCTTCCCATAGTAAAGGTTCCTCCTTCGATAGCGATTAACCCGGGACCTGTTTGTTGCTTCTTATAGCCGGAAGCATACTGAAAGCCGCCTTTGTTGTCATTAATCTTCCACCCGGTAGCAGTAGATGTGTTTTTGGAGCCTGACTTTTTGCCACAACTGGCAAAACCAATTACTATTATTACTGATAATAATAATTTTAAAGTCATTGTTTTGTTTACTTTCATACGTTTCAGTAGGTAAAAATTTGGTCGCAATATAGTAATTAACCTTTATATTACAAGACCTTTTTTCGATTAATTATAATATTTTGTTAATTCAAATATCCACAACAACGAAAATACAAGCTAAAATATTGTGCTGTTATATGTAAAAATATAATTTTGTGAGCGTAATAATTTCGGATTTTTATCGTTATTTCTGTCGTATGAAAAAATTTTGTTTGTTTTTCTTCTTTATTTTCAGCATTGCAATGAGTGCTCAAAACGTTTCTTTCAGTATTGAATGGAATACGGATAATAAACTTTATTTTGGCGATTATTCTGTTGCCGTTCCAAATTTCAAATCAGATAATTTTGTGTACAACGATTTTTCGCAAACCATATATTTCTCTGAAAAAATTAGAATAAACGGAAGGGTTGACGAAGAATCAATTCGCATCAGAAGCCTTAATCTCGTAGATATTTTAGAAGAAGAATTGGGCGTACTCGATAAGGAAATAGTGCCAAGCAATATTAATGCGAAAATTATGAATACTAATAACAAGGATTTTAATCAGGCTCTAATCACGTTTTCACCTATTATTAAAACGGAAACCGGATATAAAAAAGTTACTTCTGTCTCTTTTGAATATAATATAGGTAATAGTAGCAATCATCGTAGTGGAAATGAAGCAATGTCTTCTTCTGACTATATCGGAATCAGGAACTCTGTCTTGTCAACCGGAGAATGGTATCGGTTTTATGTCGAAAAATCCGGAGTTTATAGAGTTAACAGGAGTTTTTTACAACAATTAGGATTAAATACAAATGTTGATCCTAAAAAAATAAAAATATACGGAAACGGTGGAAGAATGCTTCCTCTTGCAAATAATTCTGACTACCCGATTGATCTGGAAGAAGTCGCTATTCAGTTTGTAGGCGAAGAAGACGGCACGTTTGATAATGAAGATTATATTTTGTTTTATGCCGAAGGAGTTGATAATTGGAATGCAGAAAGCTTTACAAATCTGAATCTATATGACAACAAGTCTTATTATTATGTAACAGCATCCGGTTCTAACGGAAAAAGAATTCAGCCCATGACGCAACCAGAGGGCAGTGCTGATATGATTATAAACACCTATAACGAGAGTCAATTTTACGAAAAAGATTTAGTAAATATAGGCAGATTGGGCAGAAAATGGTTTGGAGAACAGTTTGGCATACAGAGTTCGCAGACTTTTGAGTTTTCGCTTCCTAACATTCAAAGTACAGAACTTGTAAGTATAACAATCAATGCGGCATCCGATGCGGCAAATGCTACTTCTATGGCTGTTTCGGCGAACGGGCAAAATATTGGAAACATAGGTTTTACGGCTATTAGCTCTTCTTCGAGCTTGATTTTTTCGGATGTTTCGGCAAACTATACTACCGCAGCATCTCAAAACTTAACCATACAATTAACCTATAATAATAGTGGAAACCCTTCTTCGAGAGCATACCTTAATTATATTAATATTAATGCTATCTCGAATCTGTCTGGGAATACCAAGCAGTTCAAGTTTCATAATAACAATACAGGAACAACTATAGGTATCGCAGAATATCAGGTTTCAAATGCTTCCGGAATAAGTCAGGTTTGGGATATAACAGACCGTTTTAATGTTGTAGCTACCTCAAATTCCGGGCAAAATTCTATTTCTTTTAAATCTGAACTCGGACAGGTTCGTTATTTTACAACCGTTGTCTCAACAGATTATTATACTCCTCTAAGAGAGAGTAACTCGAAAGTAACAAATCAAAATTTGAAAGGAACTATTTTTAATGGTTCAAACGGACAGTTTCAGGATATTGATTATCTTATTATAACACCATCTTTTTTAAACTCTGAAGCAGAAAGATTGGCAAATTTCCATAGAAATTACAACCAATATAATGTTAAGGTAGTGCATTTAGAAACAATCTATCCTGAATTCTCTTCCGGAAAACAAGATATTGGAGCCATCAGAAACTTTGTAAAATATGTTTATTGGAATGCATCAAATGAAACGAATAGGGTTAAGTTTCTCAACCTTTTTGGTGATGCTTCTTTCGATTTCAAAAATAGAATCCCAAATAACACTAATATAGTTCCGATATATCACAGTTTAAACAGTAATTCCCTGTCGAGTTCAGTTATTAGCGATGATTTTTTTGGTATGATGGATGATAACGAAGGATTGATGAATTCGTCTATACACGATTTAGATGTTGCTGTTGGGCGAATGATTGTCTCAGATTTGGTTCAGGCTCGTGAAATGGTGGACAAAATCATCGAATATCACGACTCTAAATCTTACGGAAGATGGCGAAATAATTTTACGCTAATTTCTGATGATGTTGACGAAAGTTGGGAACAAATCATTCAACTGCAACTTGATCAACTTGGCAATACTATCGGTTCTGAAAAGCCTTTTGTAAACGTCTTAAAAATTCACTCAGATTCATATATTCAGGAAGCTTCAGCCGGAGGACAACGCTATCCAAAAGTCAGACAAGACATAATCAATGCTTTTGAGCAAGGCTCTTTGGTGTTCAATTTCTTCGGGCATGGTGGCGAAGACGTGTTGGCACACGAAAGAATTTTTGAAAAAACAGATGCTCAGGCATTAAACAACCGCTACAAATATCCGTTGTTTGTTACCGTAACCTGCGAATTTACAAGATTTGACAATCCTTACAGACCGACAGCAGGCGAATATACATATTGGAATCCCGCAGGCGGAGCCATTTCACTATTAACAACCACAAGGAGAATAGATGTAACAACCGGACAAAACATCAATACCGCTTTTGCCTCACAATTATACGGATATGCACCGTCAAGTGACAGCAGTATCTCCATTGCGGAAGCATTGAGAAGAGCAAAGAACGGTTATCATTCACAAACACTGATGGTTTTTTATATAGGAGACCCGGCATTAAAACTTGCTATTCCAAAACCAACTATCATACTTACAGAAGTAAATGGCGAACCGGTTTCTGAATCAGAATTTGTTTTTAATGCGTTGAGCCATGTTACCCTGAAGGGAGAAGTGCGAAATGAGGCAGGAAATCAAATTCTCGCCGACTATAACGGCGAACTTGCGGTTCAGATTTTTGACAAGCCCATAAATAGGGCAACTTTGGGCAATGACGGAACCACTAATAGTAGCGGACAGCTCATTATTATGAACTTTACCACATTGGGTGAAACCATTTTCCGTGGAAACGCTTCTGTCAACAGCGGATTGTTTGAATTTAGTTTTGTTGTACCGAGAGATATTACCATTCCCGTAGGTAGCGGAAGAATTAGTTTTTATGCCAAAAGAAACCAGCCGCTCTTGGAAGACCAAACCGGTTATAATACCGATATACAAATAGGTGGCATAAATACCGAAGCCGTCGCCGACAACACAGGACCTCGGGTAAGGTTATACATGAACGACGAAACTTTTGTAAACGGTGGAATAACTGATGAAAACCCTATCTTTTTGGCATTTCTCGAAGATGAAAACGGTATTAATACCGCCAGCGGAATCGGGCATGATATTGTAGCCATTTTAGATGGTGATGAATCTAATCCTTATATATTGAATGATTATTACGAAACAGAATTAGATGATTATACCAAAGGAAAGGTTCGGTATCCTTTTAGAAATTTAGAAAAAGGTCTGCACACCATCACATTCAGAGCATGGGATGTTTATAACAATCCTGTAACTGCCGAAATACAATTTGTTGTCGTAGGCGATGAAAGTGTAGCATTGACCAACGTTCTGAATTACCCCAACCCGTTTGTCAATTACACACAGTTTTGGTTTACGCATAACAGACCTTTTGAGTCATTGGATGTTCAGGTGCAAATTATGACCATTACCGGAAAAATTGTAAAAACCATCAACCAGTCTGTTTCTACTGAAGGTTTTCTCTCTCGGGAGATAACCTGGGATGGTCGTGATGATTTTGGAGACAAGATTGGAAAAGGTGTTTATGTCTATAAATTGACCGTAAAGTCCACTTCATCGAATAAAAAAGCCGAAAAAATAGAAAAACTTGTAATACTTTGATAAAACAGTATATTTGTTCCACTTTAAAATTATATAAAAATTAAATGAAAAAGTTATTAATATGTGTTCTTGGATTACTCTCTGCTCAAAACATAATTTCTCAAGACGATAACAGACGGGTAATCACAACAGGCGTTCCCTTTTTGTTGGTTGCTGCCGATGCCCGTGCTGCCGGTTTGGGAGATATGGGGGTTGCCACTTCTGCCGATGCTTATTCGCAACAATGGAATCCTGCTAAATATGCCTTTTCTTTAGACAAACAGGGCTTCTCTATAAGTTATACACCGTATCTTACAGATTTGGTAAACGACATTTCATTAGGACAGGTAACTTATTATAACAGAATCAATGAAAGAAGTGCTTTTGCCGGAAGTTTGCGTTATTTTGGATTGGGAGATATAGAGTTAAGAGAATATTTTGATGATGAGCCAAATGTCGTTAGTCCGAATGAATTTGCTTTGGACGCTTCATACTCTTTGAAGTTGAGTGAAAGATTTTCAATGGCAGTTGCCGGTAGATATATACGCTCGCAATTAAGAATTCTTGATGCCTCAGGCGATGCTTCTGCCGCCAATACTTTTGCGGTTGATGTTGCCGGTTTTTACCAGTCAGAAGAAATAGCCTATAACGATTTTAACGGTCGCTGGAGAGCCGGTTTCAACTTCCAGAATCTCGGTCCGAAAATCAACTATGACAATGACGACAATGATTTTAATGCCAATTTTCTTCCTGCCAATCTACGTTTGGGGGGTGGCTTTGATTTTATATTTGACGAATATAACAAGGTTGGATTAAATGTAGAAGTAACCAAATTATTGGTACCAACTCCTCCTAAAGTAGTTCCTGTAGATATAGACGGTGACGGAGTTATATCTCAGGGTGAGAGAGACCATGCACAGAATACTGCTTTTAACGACTATCGCAGCATCGGTTGGGTTTCCGGTATTTTTCAATCTTTCGGAGATGCTCCCGATGGTTTTAAAGAAGAGCTGAAAGAGTTTACATGGGCTTTGGGTGCAGAATATCTTTACCAGGATTCGTTTGCTTTGAGAGCCGGTTATTTTAACGAAAGTGAAGAAAAAGGAGCGAGAAAGTTTTTCTCAATTGGTGCCGGATTCAAATATAATGTAGTAAAACTCGATGTGTCTTATTTGTTCTCTGCTTCAAAAGTGAGAAACCCACTCGAGAATACGCTAAGATTCTCACTAACATTCAATTTTGGCGACAAATATGATGAATATTAGAAAAAATAATTAAATTCGTTCAATAGCTCCAATATCATAAAAGATTTTGGAGTTTTTTGTCTGAACTCATCTAAAGAAAACTTAAATGAAAAAAATCAACATAGAAACCTCTTTTGATGTTTTTGAAACCATAGATGAATTGCCCGATACTATTAAACAATTAATGTTTCAGGCAATCGAAATAAGAAAAACAGCTTATGCACCGTATTCAAAATTTCAGGTAGGAGCTGCATTGCTATTAGAAAACGGAGTGGTGGTGGTTGGTTCCAATCAGGAAAACGCGGCTTATCCTTCAGGTTTATGTGCAGAAAGAGTTGCCTTTTTTCAGGCAGGAGCTTTACATCCCAGCGTAAAAATATTGAGAGTTGCAATTTCTGCCTCTTCTTCAGAAAAAGAAGTAAAAGCTCCTATTCCGCCTTGTGGAGCCTGTCGGCAATCTATTTCTGAATACGAGTTTAAGCAGGAATATCCTATCGAAATATATTTTATGGGAGAAACAGGTGAAATTTACAAATCAAATTCCCTTAAAAATCTGTTGCCACTAACTTTCGACAAAAACTTTTTGTAATTTCTTTTTTAAGATAAATCAGTCTTCACATTATTACGAAAACGTTTGTGTTGATTTTTATAATTTTAGGCTTGTATTATTTTTGCATCTGCACGGGAAACCCTATTTTTGCATTTGGACAAATTGAAAAAATATTTTGAGACAATTTCTGGTTGTAAAACCATAATCTTTCAACAGAAAAAAATAACAAAACAAAATGAAACCAATCACAAAAGAAGTTTATCTCCAATGGTATGAAGAAATGCAGTTCTGGAGAAAATTTGAAGACAAGCTTGCCGCATTGTATATTCAGCAAAAAGTAAGAGGATTTCTTCACCTTTATAATGGTCAGGAAGCAGTATTGGCGGGTGCTTTGCATGCAATGGATTTGTCAAAAGATAAAATGATTACGGCATACCGAAATCACGTTCAA
Source organism: Flavobacteriaceae bacterium (assembly GCA_034005285.1). Classification (GTDB taxonomy): domain Bacteria; phylum Bacteroidota; class Bacteroidia; order Flavobacteriales; family Flavobacteriaceae; genus Flavobacterium. The sequence continues at coordinate 145,868 of JAVEUZ010000001.1, read as the reverse complement.
CCCATCGGAATGGGAGTTGACCCACGCAAAGTTATGGCGGAACTCTTAGGGAAAGCAACCGGAACCTCAAAAGGTTTGGGAGGCTCTATGCACATTTTTTCAAAGGAACATGGGTTTTATGGAGGTCACGGTATCGTCGGAGGACAAATACCCTTGGGAGCAGGAATGGCTTTTGCCGACAAATATCTTGAAACCGGAGGCGTAACGCTAACATACTTTGGAGATGGTGCTGCGAGGCAAGGCTCTTTGCACGAAACTTTCAATATGGCGATGAATTGGAAACTTCCTGTAGTATTTATCTGCGAAAACAATGGATATGCTATGGGGACTTCGGTAGAAAGAACTGCCAACCACACCGATATCTGGAAATTAGGTTTAGGTTACGAAATGCCTTGCGGACCTGTTGACGGAATGAATCCGGTTAAAGTAGCTGAGGCTATGCACGAAGCAATGGAAAGAGCAAGAAGGGGTGAAGGACCAACTTTCTTAGAAATGAAAACGTATCGCTATAGAGGACACTCAATGTCTGATGCCCAACATTACAGAACAAAAGAAGAAGTAGAAGAATACAAAAAAATAGACCCGATTACGCAAGTGCTCGACATCATCAAAGAAAACAAATATGCTACTGATGAAGAGATTGAAGCAATCGATAACAGAGTAAGAGATTTGGTAGATGAATGTGAAAAATTCGCAGAAGAATCGCCATTTCCTGAACTTAGTGTAATGTATGATGTAGTTTACGAACAAGAAGATTATCCGTTTTTACCACATAAATTAAAATAAAAATGGCACAAGTTATCACAATGCCTCGCTTAAGCGATACAATGACAGACGGAACTGTTGCTACTTGGATTAAAAAAGTAGGAGATAAAATAAACGAAGGAGATATTTTAGCCGAAATCGAAACTGATAAAGCGACGATGGAATTTGAATCATTCTATTCCGGAACACTTTTGCATATTGGAGTTCAAGAAGGCGAAACCGCTCCTGTTGATAGTGTTTTGGCAATTATCGGTAAAGAGGGAGAAGATATATCTGCTTTACTAAAAGGAGAAACATCAACCGAAAAAGTAGAACAAAAAGAAGCAGAAGTTACTCCACAAGAAAATAATGTAGAGGATAAAAAATCATCATCAGACTTTGTAATGCCCGAAGGAGTAAAAGTTGTTACTATGCCTCGTTTGAGCGATACAATGACCGATGGAACTGTAGCTTCGTGGATTAAAAAAGTTGGAGACAAAGTAAACGAAGGAGATATTCTAGCCGAAATCGAAACCGATAAGGCAACAATGGAATTCGAGTCGTTTAATTCTGGAACACTTTTATATATAGGAGTTCAAGAAGGTGAATCTGCACCAGTTGACAGTATTCTGGCTATTATTGGAAAAGAAGGAATAGATATTTCGGGTGTGATAGCTAACTTCGGAAAAGAAGAAGTTAAAAGCGTAACCTCATCTGAGCCTGTTCAATCACAAAGTCCAAAAGCAGATATGGCAGAATCTTCTTCTGTAGTAGAAAAAGGTGGAAGGATTTTTGCTTCTCCGCTCGCTAAAAAAATCGCAGAAGACAAAGGAATTAACCTTTCTCAGGTAACAGGAACTGGAGAAAACGGACGTATAACTAAAGCTGACGTAGAGAATTTTACTCCATCTGCACAACCGCTTGTTTCCGATGCTACTACTGTTGCATCAAGCAAAGTTGCACCTCAATCTGTCGTTGCATTTGGGCAAGAAGCTTCGGAGGAAGTGAAAAACTCTCAGATGAGAAAAGTAATTGCAAAACGCTTATCAGAATCTAAATATACAGCTCCTCACTATTATCTGAATATAGAGGTAAATATGGATAATGCAATCGTTTCGAGAGCTACAATCAACAGTGTTCCCGACACAAAAGTATCATTCAATGATATGGTGATAAAAGCGGTTGCTATGGCACTTAGAAAGCATCCGAAAGTAAATTCGCAATGGAAAGATGATGCTACAATCATTCACAATCACGTTCATATTGGAGTAGCAGTGGCTGTTGAAGAAGGACTGGTGGTTCCGGTAGTAAAATTTGCAGATAGTTTGACACTTTCTCAAATTGGAGCATCGGTTAAAGATTTGGCTACTCGTTCAAGAAACAAAAAAATCCAACCCAACGAAATGGAAGGAAGCACCTTTACGATTTCAAACTTAGGAATGTTCGGGATCGAGTCGTTTACTTCGATTATCAACCAACCAAATTCAGCTATTTTGTCGGTTGGAGCCATTGTTGAAAAACCAGTGGTAAAGAACGGACAAATCGTAGTAGGGAATACGATGATGCTTACTTTGGCATGCGACCACAGAACGGTTGACGGAGCTACGGGAGCAGAATTTTTGCAAACATTAAGACAGTATATTGAAAACCCGGTAACTATGCTGGCTTAAAATATATATGTCTAAATATAGAAAAAACCTCAGCAATACACTGAGGTTTTTAATTTTTGTAGAAATTTGAAATTTCAATCAACAAAATTCGTTGTAAGCATCTGTTAAGTTCTCAGCAATCATTTCTGCCGGACGACCTTCTATATGATGACGCTCTAACATGTGAACCAATTCACCACCTTTAAACAATGCTATACTAGGCGAAGACGGAGGAAAGGGAAACATGTGTTGTCTTGCTACATCTACTGCTTCACGGTCAACACCAGCAAAAACCGTTACTAAATGGTCGGGTTTTTTGACTCCGTTCAGACTCATTCTGGCTCCCGGTCTTGCATTCCTGGCGGCACAGCCACAAACAGAGTTTACAACCAAAAGCGTTGTTCCTTCTTTTTTGAGAATGTTTTCCACATCTTCTCCACTATATAATTCCTGAAAACCGGCATCGGTAAGCTCGGCTCGCATGGGTTTTACTAATTCTTCTGGATACATATTTTTTAGTGTTAATTTTTATACTACAAAGTTAAGAAGTTAAATTTGATTTTTTGTTAGAATGTTGTTAATGAAGTTTAAGAGCTTGTTTAAATCACTTTATTGTAAAAAATAAATCAAAACATTTATTTCAATGAATATCTCAATCCAACAAAGAAAGTTCTTGGTTTTGTAGGACCGTAAATATAATCGGCATCTCTCAATGGTCCTCTGTCAAAGTCTTTTTGGTAAGAATTGAATATGTTCTGAACTCCAGTATTTAGCTGAATACAATTGTCTTTGATGTCAAAATCGTAAGCTAATCTTATGTGTTGTTCAAAGAAATTCGGAGTTCTTTTAATAATTGTTCTTTCTGTGTCTGGCTCTATTACATGTCCTACGTCCATTTTTCCTGTATAAATTCCTGATAATGAAATCGTAAATTCCTGAATAGGATTGTAAGTAAAAGTGTAATATCCATAAACATCAGGAGTTCTCAGAATGTTTTTGGTAGCTGTAAAATCATCTTCATCGTCATCATCTAGCCAAATTATCTCCTCTTCCGAATATTTTGCAGTTTGGAATGTTGCTCCCAACTGAAAGTTTACTTTTCTCGAAAAAGCAAAACTCGATTCTATATTTGCTCCCGTAACGGTTGCACCACTTCCGTTTCTTTTCGTTGCAACTGCAATTCCGCTTGGTAGTTCGGTTGGGTTTGAAGTAATAAAAGCATCATTCAATTTGGTATGGAATCCTTCCAAAACGATGTTTGACTGTACGCTCCCGATAAAATTTGTATAGTTCAAAGAAGCATTAAAGCTGTTGGAGTATTCGGTTTTTAGATTTGGGTCTAATCGTGTGAACATTACGCTTCCACCAACGGTTTCTATGTGCAAATCTTCATCAAATGCTTGTGGAGCTCTGTATCCTTGTGAGAATGAAGCACGGGCTTTCAGTTCGTCTGTTATCGAATACATTGCCGTTATTCTTGGAACAAAAACATTCAGATTTTTTTTGTCCTTAAACGATTCGATGTCTAAACTGTTCATTGCTTTGATGTTTATGTTGTCGTATCTGGCTCCGACTAAAAATGTTAGTTTTTTGGTAGGTTTGATTTCTAATTGGGAGTAAATTCCGAGTGTTCCGACTTTTTGGTCTATCAATCTGCCATAACCAGGCATTTCGTCATTCACATCATTAGATTTATATTCCGCACCTGAAAGCAAAAGGAATTTATCGTTAAATTCGTACGAATACTGCACGCCTCCAACAATCGATAAATCATCGGAATTTCCATACGCATTGATAGCTAAAATATCGTTTTCCGTGAGTTCGTCGCCATCTTCAAGGATTCTCCCACCACTTCCGTAATAACTCTCTCTTTTGGCTGTTTGGACAGAAGTGTAAATCGAAAATTTTTGCCTTAAATCCTTAGAATATTGCTCAAACGAAAGTGAACCGCCCAATATCTTATGGTCAAGTTGCTCGGTGATGTCTGTTTGATGAGCCGGAAGATGAAAATTGTTTCCACCTCTTCTGAATTCACTGATGTTAAAAAGGTTGAATTTTATTTTGCTGAAATCGGATGTATTCCAAAACGCATCAAAACCAAAAGTTGTATTTTTGAGTTTAGTCATTTCGGAGTACCCATCTTCATTGGCATCCCAAGGTTTTCTATCTCGGTTATAAGCATAAAAACTAATTCCCTTTTTATAATCATCACTTATTATACTGCCATTCACATTAATAGTCCTGTCGGGCGAATCGAAATCGATAAACGATTGATTTAAACCAATTTCAAAAGTGTTTTCTGTTGGGTCTTTGGTAATAATATTTATTGTTCCGGCAATAGCATTTCCGCCATACAATGCCGAACCACCACCACGTGTTACCTCAACTCTGTCTATCATGCTTGTAGGTAACATGTCGAGTCCGTAAACGCCTACCAATGCCGAAAATATCGGACGACTGTTAATCAAAATTTGCGAATATGCACCTTCGAGTCCGTTCATTCGTACTTGAGTAAAACCACAATTCTGGCAGTTGGTTTCCAATCGTAATCCAGGTGTAAAGTTGAGTCCCTCCGAAAGAGCTAAAGTTTGTGTGGCTTCAAACATTTTGCTACTTAGACGGCTTACGATGACGGGAGATCTATAAACCGGTACTTCGCTTCTTGTTCCGGAAATAACGACTTCTTCTAAGCTTAATAAATCTTCAGCCAATTCAAAATTTTTTTCAAAATTCTGGTTTTCGCTAATGACGATATTTTCGTTTATGGTTCTAAAACCCGTAAAACTCAAAGTAATAGTTTGATTTCCGGTCGGAATATTATTGAGTATAAAAGTTCCTGTTTTATCGGTTTTTGTAAATAGATTTTTTCCTTTAATTGTAATGTTTACACCTTCAATTGGGAAGCCGTTTGACATAACAACCCCTTTAATATTTCCGGTTTGTGCCATCGAAAAAATCGAAAACATCATTAAAACAAATAGTGATATATTTTTCAAGATGATTAGTTATGTGAATTAGTTTTGCAAAACTATAAATTTAGATTGGACTAAAAAAAATATTTATATTAAAAAATTTTATATTTTTGCAGTGTAAAAAAATATATTATGACCTATTCTGAAGAAAATTACCTCAAAGCGATTTATCATTTGTCCTTATTTCAGAAAAAAGGGGTAAACACAAACGCTATTGCCAAAATGCTCGACAGCAAAGCATCGTCGGTAACGGATATGGTCAAAAAATTAGCCGAAAAAAGTTTAGTAGAATACCAAAAATATCAAGGTGTTACCTTAACGGAAAAAGGATTGTTGGCAGCCAAAATGATTGTACGCAAACATCGACTTTGGGAAGTTTTTTTGGTAGAAAAATTAGGTTTTGCTTGGGACGAAGTACACGATGTAGCCGAAGAGTTAGAACATATTAAATCTGAAAAACTGATTGATAAATTAGATGAGTTTTTAGAGTTTCCATCAGAAGATCCTCATGGCGACCCAATCCCGAATGCGAAAGGAGAAATTAAAAAAGTTGATAAAAAACTTTTATCAGAGTTAAAAGTCAACCAAAAATCGATTTGCGTGGGCGTAAAAGATTCCTCTGCCGATTTTCTAAAATATCTCGACAAACAACAGATTTCTTTAGGTTCAAAATTAGAAATTATCGAAATAGAGCATTTTGACTTGTCGATGAAAGTCTTGGTAAACGGTATTGAAACTTCGTTATCAAACAAAATTGCATCTAATCTGTTTGTAAAAATAATATAGCCATGTTTCAGGAACTTGTATCATTCTTTGAAAATATTGATCCGGTTTTAGCGGCTTTGTATGCCACTTTATTCACGTGGTTTCTCACTGCATTAGGAGCTTCTATTGTCTTTTTTGTAAAAAACATGAATCGGGCGTTTCTCGATGGTATGTTGGGTTTTACCGGAGGCGTGATGGTTGCTGCCAGCTACTTTAGTCTGCTAGCACCCGCCATTGCCATGAGCGGAGGAGAGGGATTCGAAAAAGTGCTTCCGGCATCTGTAGGTTTTTTATTAGGAGCTTTTTTTCTTTTCGGATTAGACAAAGTGCTTCCGCATTTACATATTAACTTTAAGGAAACCGAAGGTGTAAAATCGCCTTGGCAGAAAACAACACTTTTGGTTCTGGCAATTACTTTACACAATATTCCCGAAGGATTGGCAGTTGGAGTTTTGTTTGGCGGAGCCGCTGCCGGAATTCCAGAAGCTTCAATTGTGGGGGCAATAGTTTTGGCTATCGGTATCGGGATACAGAATTTCCCCGAAGGGATTGCTGTCGCTATGCCGTTGCGAAGAATGGGTATGAGTCGAAGAAAGAGTTTTTTGTACGGACAGTCTTCTGCCTTGGTAGAGCCGATTGCTGGTGTATTGGGGGCTCTGGCGGTTACTTTCTTTACACCTATTCTGCCTTATGCTTTAGCATTTGCAGCCGGAGCTATGATATTTGTCGTGGTCGAAGAAGTAATTCCTGAAACGCAACAAGATAAACATACCGATATTGCCACACTTGGTTTTATTGGTGGATTTGTGGTGATGATGTCGCTTGATGTGGCGTTGAGTTAAAAAAATCGCAATCCCAAAGAAAGAGACACTGCGTTACTGTTTTTAAAATATGATTCAAATTCGGGAGTTGTCTTGATTTTATGGGCATAAAAATGATAGCCGAGATTTGAATAAATTTTCAGAAAATCATTTAATGGATAAAGAAAATTAACGCCAAAACCATAGAAAATACCGCTATGTTTTCCATAATCTTTGCTTCCTGATTTTTGTCTGATTGAAAATCCACCTACAAACGCCGTTGGTTCTAAAATTGGTTTTTTGCCAAGAGTAATAGGATAAAGAAAATTGAAATCGTACGAAGTAAGATTAGATTTGTTGATATTTCCTCCGATTGAAGTGTTGTTGCCATCCACTTTTAAAGTGCTAAAATTGACTCCCATTCCAAATCCTACATTATAAAACTTAAAAAAATTTAATTTCCCTGAAAATCCCATATCCAGATTTTTATGTCCTTTTGCCAAATAATTACTGCCCGTAAAATGATTTGCTCGAGCAGATAATGTATAATTGATAAAGGGTTCAAAAGTTTTTTCTTGTGTTTCCTCTTGAGACCACATAATTCCGGATGTTAATATAAAGAGTAGTGTTAGTTTTTTCATTATTAAAATTCTAAAGTATATTCAATTTGGTCTGCATCATAAATGGGGATTTGAACATCATTTACTTCTAAATTTCCTGATGAATGATTTCTAAGCGTATATCTTAACGTTACCGTTTGATTCTTCATAACCCTTGCGGAATAATTATTATAAACAGAATAATCTTCTGAGGGATTTATAAAATGAATTTCATTGGCAACAGCACCTAAATATTTAATATCAATTAATTCATGAAAAGACGAAACCTGATTAACGGTCAAATTAAGGATAGATAAAGAGTCTTTTTCGTAAAGAATGACATTGGGTAAAATACATTCATGATTTATATAATTAGTATCATTAATATTACGGAATATTTTGCTATTTAGTTCGTTATCGTCGTTATTTATTTTAACGATTATTTCGCTATAAGTACCGGGTTTTGGCTCGGGTATAGCCATAATATAATTACCGTTTTGGTCTGTTTTGGTTTTTCCGATGAAGTTTTCTTCAGAAGATATATAAATCAAAAATGGGATGCTTCCACCTTTTTTATAAACAGAGAGCATTATATCCTGATTGATAACGGGCGTTCCGTCTGCGTGCAACACTGTTCCTTTTGTAACAATCTTAACATCTCCGTTATACGTAATTTCACAAGAAGTAAAAAATGCTAACAAGAGAAGATATGATAGAATTCTTTTCATAGTAGTTTTTTTACAAAGATGTTGTTTTAAAAGAAACGTTGCGTTAAATAAAATAATTATTTACATCAAATATCGTTTCGGATTTTTAATTTACAATCTGCACAGATTGTTTGTTTACAACAATTTGAATCACAACCTCTTTTGGTTTGAAAACGAATTTTCGAAAAAGAAATAGAGTGGTGTTATTTATTGTGTTTTTACGTTTTTAGTCCTTAATTCTATTTTTAGAAAACATAAAAACACTATTTTTTTGTACCTTTATACAAATTCATAAATGAGTTCATTGCATGAAAGTTACAAAATATTCAGGCGAAATAGTTTCTTTTAACAGAGATAAATTAAAAAACTCCCTAATGAAAACCGGAGCAGACACAACGGTTGTAGAAGAAGTTCTCCGTGCTATAGAAAAAGAACTGTATGAAGAGATTCCTACCAAAAAAATATATCGGATGGCGTTTAAAATGCTCAAAGCAAAATCAAACGTTCATGCGGCCCGTTATAATTTGAGAAATGCTATTCAGGCATTAGGACCTGCCGGATTTTTCTTTGAAAAATTTATTTCGGAACTTTTTGCCGATCAAGGTTATGATGTGCGTACAAACATAATACTCCAAGGTCGTATTGTCAGTCATGAAATAGATGTGTTAATCAAACAAAACGATTGGGTAGAAATGATAGAATGTAAATTTCAAAGTAGTCAGGACAGTAAAAACGATGTTAAAGTTCCCATGTATATTTTGTCGCGTTTTAATGATTTGAAAGGCATTACACATTCGGTTTTTGAAAAAGGCGATACTGTTTCGGGGTGCAGAATAGTAACCAATAACAGGTTCACCGAAGACGCAATAAAATTTGGCGAAAGCTCCGGATTAAAACTGCTTGGATGGAATTATCCCAAAGATAACGGATTAAAAGATTTAATAGACAGTTGCCGTCTATACCCTATAACGGTATTGACAACGTTAACATTGGCAGAAAAAGACAAACTTTTAATGCAACAGATAATTATGGTAAAAGATTTGATTAAAAAATCTTATTGGCTACAAAAAATAGGGTTAAGCAATTATAGAATTACTAACGTTTTAAAAGAAGCAAACGGACTTTGTCCGGGATAAATATACTATGAGAGTTCATTTTTGGGGAGGAGCTGGTACAGTAACCGGCTCAAAATTTATGGTTGAGCATCAAGATTATAATATTTTGGTCGATTGCGGAATGTTTCAGGGAATAAAAGCTTTACGGGAACTTAACCGTGAGTTGCTACCCATAGAACCATCGCAAATAGATGTTGTTCTATTAACACATGGACATCTTGACCATTGTGGCTGGCTTCCGATATTGGTAAGACAAGGTTTTAAGGGAAAAATATATTGTACTGCTCCCTCCAAACAAATCACCCGTTTAATTCTTGCCGACAGTGCCAAAATTCAGGAAGAAGAAGCAGAAAAAGCAAATAAAGAACGGTACTCCAAACACAATCCGGCATTAGCACTTTATACTACCGAAGAAGCGGAACGTGTAACTTCACACTTCAGAATTGTTTCGCCAAATAACAAAATCAAATTGACCGACGATATTTATTTTTCGTTTTTCACATCCGGACATATCATTGGAGCATGTTCTATATCTTTAGAAATAGAAGAAAAAACCTTAGTGTTCTCTGGAGATATTGGACAACATGATGATTTGTTGTTAGAACCACCCGTAAAACCTCAGAAAGCAGATTATGTTTTTCTCGAAAGCACTTATGGAAACAGATTGCATCCCGAAAAAGATTTGCTGCTCGAAATAGAAATGATTATCAATGAAACGTATGAAAAAGGCGGAAACGTCATTATCCCGAGTTTTGCCGTAGAACGGGCTCAGGTGGTGATGTATCTTATCTGGCAGTTAAAAAAAGAAAAACGAATTCCGGATATACCCTATATTGTAGATTCTCCAATGGCTGCTCAGGTCTTAGAAATTTTTATAGAAAACCACAAATGGCACAAACTCACACCTTATGAATGTGCTGAAATGATGAAACAGTTTACAATAATCACAGATTTTAAAGACACTATTGATGCTATTTTTGATGAACGTCCAAAAGTAGTCATTGCTGCCAGTGGTATGATTACCGGAGGACGAGTTCTTTCTTATTTGGAAAGATATATTTCCAAACCCGAAAATACCGTTATGCTGGTAGGATATCAAGCTGAAGAAACCCGCGGACGGAAATTGCTCGACGGAGCTGAAGAAATCAAATTTTATGGGAAATATTATCCCGTAAATGCCAAAACTATTCTCGTGGAAGGACTTTCGGCACACGGAGATCAACAAGATTTATTAGATTGGCTAAGCAGAATAAATAATCAACCTCAAAAAGTTTTTCTGATTCATGGAGAAGATGAAGCTGTTGAGGTTTTGAAAGATAAAATAACCGAACAATATGGTTGGGATGTCGAAATTCCGCTGTTGGGAGATGTTTTTGAGTTGTAGGTTTTTGCGTTTTTGTTAACATCAATTTTGCTTTTTCTCCGGTTCAAACCTTTATATTTGCCAAAATTTTTTCATGGAAATTGTAGATTTTATACTTCATATAGACCAATATTTGTTTCAATTTGTAAACGATTATGGTATATGGGTTTATGCCATTTTATTTCTGATTATCTTTGTAGAAACAGGTGTTGTCGTGATGCCATTTCTGCCGGGTGATTCATTGCTTTTTGCCGCAGGAATGTTAGCGGCTCAGCCCAACGAACTCAATGTTTGGTTGCTTATTGTGGTTCTCTTGATTGCAGCCATTACGGGAGATTCTCTCAATTATTCTATCGGAAAAACATTTGGTATGCGGGTAACGAAGTTTAAACTTTTTGGCAAACAGGTCGTCAAAGATGAACACATCCAAAAAACACATGATTTCTATGAAAAATATGGTAGCAAAACTATTGTGATTGCCCGTTTTGTACCCATTGTTAGAACGCTGGCTCCGTTCGTGGGTGGAATCGGAAGAATGAATTACGGAACATTTTTAACTTATAACGTTGTTGGAGCTGTTTTATGGGTAGTTGGAATAATTCTGGCGGGTTATTTTTTAGGAAACATCCCAATTATTAAAAACAACTTTTCAAAAGTGGTTCTATTGATAATTTTTATTTCAATCTTGCCTATAATTTACGAAGTACTGAAAGAGAAATTTTTCAAAAAATATAAATAGAAGTAGAGTGTAGTCTGTTTGCGTTGATAAACGTAGGTCTAATTTTAAAGTTTATAGAATAGTTTTTCTTTTCGGTTTTTAATCACTTCACTAATTTTAACTTTAAACGTTTTAACGAATATCAGGTTATTAACAAGTCATTTAAAACAATCAAAATATAAATTTAGTAACTTTGCTTCATGCTATTCCAAAAAGTAAATAGTGTTTTGTTGGCATTGTACCTGTTGGCTTCTACCTCGGGACTTGCTTTCAATGTGCATTATTGCGAAGGTGAAATAGCCACTATTACATCTATTTTTAGTCTTGAAGAACCTTGTGAAATAAAGCCGCATCAAATTGAAAAATCCTGTTGCCAGATTGAAGATGATTCGCATGACAGTTGCTGTTCCGATGAAACACTTCAAGCAGATACCGGCGAAGTAGTGCTTAAACAGGTGTATTTTGATTACTTTGCTTTAATTTTTAATTCAATACAGAATATTTTTTCCTCAGAGGAAACTTTGTATGAAAATAATACAACACTCTATTATTGCGATGCTAATGCTCCGCCGTTATACCTTTTATATTCTCAATATATTTTCTACGCCTGATTTTAAAATTGAATAGGATTACCCGATTTTGGGTTGTCGAAAAATGTAGTTTCAATTTTAAAATCATTTTTATGTACAAACAGTTTTTTATAACACTTTTTGTCCTGTTTTCTTTAATATCGTATGCCCAAACTCAAATAACGGGACACGTGTATTATGAAAACAATCAGCCACTTGAGGCTGCGTCCGTGTATTGGCAAGGCACCCAAACAGGAGTTGCTACTGACCAAAACGGAGCTTTTAGCCTGCCATACTCAGGCGAAAATTCTATTTTAGTTGTGGAATATGTCGGGTTTGAGACCAAAAGAATTTCGATTTCAGAACCAAAAAAATTGGATATAGTTTTAGAATTTGATAACACACTCGATGAGGTTACCATCACTCAAGTGCGTAAATCTTTACAGAAAAACTATCTCACCACTGCAAATGTGCAAACTATGAGCAGCAAAGAACTGCTAAAAGCGGCTTGCTGTAATCTTTCCGAGAGTTTTGAAACCAATCCGTCTATTGATGTGAACTTTTCTGACGCTGTTTCGGGAAGTCGGCAGATTCGTATGCTGGGATTAACGAGTCCGTATATTTTAATGGCTGAAGAAAATATACCTTCCATACGTGGAGCTTCTCAGGCTTACGGACTTTCATTTGTTCCGGGAACATGGGTCGAAAGCATCCAGATTACCAAAGGAGCGGGTTCTGTAATAAACGGCTTTGAGAGTATTTCGGGACAGATAAATTATGAGCTGATTAAACCCGCAGATGATATTCCGTTTTTTCTGAACGCCTATGGCTCTACCGACAGTCGCTTTGAAATCAACACACATTTCAGTCAGAAATTATCAGATAAATGGGCAACAAATCTCTTTATTCACGGAAATGCACGTGTTTCTGAAAATGACATGAACCATGATGGTTTTCTCGATAACCCTTTAGGAAAACAAATTAATGTCATTAACCGCTGGCAATATACCAATCTCGAAAAAGGATGGATTAGTTTTATCAAATTTCGTTATATGAAAGACGACAAACAAGCCGGTCAAAAAGGATTTGAGCCGGATAGAGATAGGGGAGGAGTCGATTTGTGGGGCTCAGAAATAAATACCGAAAAGATTGATTTGTCTGCCAAAGTAGGATATGTTTTTCCAGAAACACCGTGGAAAAGTATCGGATTTCAAAATGCTTTTAACCGACATAAACAAGAATCATATTTTGGGTTAAACGAATATAATATTACCCAAAATAGCTATTATTCAAATCTGATTTATAATTCGATTCTAAGCAATACGCTACACAAATTTGCAACCGGACTTAATTTCACTTTAGACCAATATGACGAATTTATGAATGTTACAGATTGGAGCCGTATCGATAATTCTGTCGGGCTCTTTTTTGAATATACATTTGATGACAACGACAAATTAAGCTATGTTTTAGGCGGACGTGTTGATTATCACAACCGTTTAGGTGTTTTTCTAACGCCTCGTGCCCATATTCGATATATGCCATTTGAGAGAACCACTGTCAGAGCTTCTGCCGGAAGAGGAAAACGGGCAGCCAATATTTTTGCCGAAAACCAGCAGTTGTTTGCCTCATCAAGACAGTTTCAGATTTTGGATTCAAACGGAAAAGTATATGGTCTTGATCCGGAAATTGCATGGAATTTTGGTGTGAGTTTTCTGCAAGGTTTTAGGGTTTTCAACAGAAATGCTGAATTTTCGGTAGATTTTTACCGAACCGATTTTCAGAATCAGGCGGTGGTAGATGTCGATTTCAGTCCGCAACAAGCATTGTTTTACAATCTTGACGGAAAATCGTTTGCCAACAGTTTACAGGTCGAATTGAATTATGAATTATCAAGACATTTTAATATTCGAACAGCCTACAAGTTTTATGATGTTCAAACAGAATATAGTAATAGTATAGGGTTGAAAGAGAGACCTATGCAAGCAAAACACAGGTTTTTTGCTAATTTAGCTTATGAAACCCATGTGGGCGAAAATGGACAACAATGGAAATTTGATTTTACTTATAATTGGATGGGTAAACAGCGGTTGCCTGTAACCAACTCAAACCCTGAAGAATACCGTTTCAGAGAGTTTGCAAATCCTTTTTCGGTAATGAATGCTCAGGTTACCAAAACTTTTTCAAAGGTATTTGAAATTTATGTGGGAGGTGAAAACATTGGCAACTATCGTCAAAGTCATGCAATTTTAGGTCACGACAATCCTTTTGGTACTTATTTTGATAGTTCGATGGTATATGCTCCGGTATTTGGAGCGATGTATTATGCCGGATTACGATTTAAAGTTCAATAATAATGGCAATATCAAAATTCAATAGTAATATTAAAAATTAAATCAATAATTAAATGAAAAAAGTAATGTTAATACTGATGGTTTCTTTGATAGGAATCACGGTTCAGGCTCAGGAAAAAAAGAATAAAAACGCCAAACACGACATCGAAGTGAACGGTAATTGTGATATGTGTAAAAAACGTATTGAAAAAGCTGCGTTATCTGTAAAAGGAGTAAAGTCGGCTGTTTGGCATCAGGATCATCATGATTTACATTTGATTCTTGATGAGAATAGATGTACAGTTAATGATGTGCATCAGGCGATTGCTAATGCCGGACACGATACCGATAAAGTAAAAGCAAAAGATGAAGATTATGAAAAGTTACATCATTGCTGCCAGTTTGAAAGGAAGGAATAAATTAATTTTCCAAACAAAAAATCCGTTATGAAACCATAACGGATTTTTTGTTTGGATATATTATAAGAAACCCTTTAAAGCAAAATTATTTTTTTGGTTCAATAAATTTTTCAAATAACGCTGTCAGTTTCTCTAAACTGTCAGCTATTTTTATAATGGCTTCTGTAGAATTTATTTTTGAGTTTGGGCTGTTAACTATGGCAATTGCACTTTTTTTATTATTTATATGAATATTGTGCTTATATATTTCCTCTTCCAAGTCTCTTGCATCAATATTGAAATATTCTGCTAATTTAACAATATTATCTCTTCTGGGAACAGATATGTCGTTTTCCCAATCACAATAAGTACTTTGAGAAATTTCAAGGTCATAAGCTATTTGCTCTTGTTTGATATTTCTTGTAGTTCTCAGTTCTAATAATTTTTTTCCTAAAGACATTTTTTTCTACAAATTTAAAAATATTTTACATATCGGATATTCCGATAAAATAGTTTTTATTCCGATTGTGATAAATTTTAAAACAAGTTAATATTGAATCGTAAATTTATTATTAAACTTTAATATTTTATTTTTATGAAAAAAATTTTTACATTTATGCTTTTAGCATTATCAAGTGCCGCTTTTTCAAACACGATTTGTAATGAAGAAGTTCCTGAACCTGAACAAGGTGGTCCGGTTATAAAAAAATTCTGGATATGTGAGATTCATATAGACACAGATGACGGCGGTTGTTGTGTAGTTGTAGGACATTCAACCTCAAGCGGAAGTGATGCCTGTGAGAAGGCGGTAGCTCAAATAAAAAATGATTGTTAATTAAAATTAGAAAACTATGAAAAAAATATTTTTAACTTTTGTAATGCTTATTTTATCAGGTTATATTTCTGCCGAAAATATGATTGAGGTTCAGAGAAATAATAAAATATTTAATCTGACCGTTAAAGAAAATACTATCGGTCCCAAATACACATGTACTGTCTCGTTTAGGAATGAGGACGGGACTTGGAATCAGTGGACAGCAACATCAGATGTATCTCCGATGGATGCTTGTAATAAGGCATTAAGACACACACAAACAAATAACGCATTAGAAGATTAAGTTTGAAATCAATTAATATTTTATTTGAAATAAGACCGTTATTGACGGTCTTATCTTGCTTTATTCTGAGTTTTACAGGTTCTTATGCACAAACAACTTTAAAAGTAGATTATAGTGTAAGAAAAAATGACAGGTATTTTGAAGCTATGCTTGTTCATAACCCGGAACTTTCTGTATATACAGAATTTTATTCAAAAATTAAAGATACTGTTATCTTTGAAAGCAATGACAGACAATCCAGAACTGTAAATCTTAAACCTTTGGATGATTTACATTTTATAAAAGATTTTAATACCGGTAAAATTTTCCATAAAGGTTCTGTTTTATCAAAAAAATATTTCGTTACAGATTCGACCGATATTTTTGAGTGGGAGTTGACCCAAGACACACTTTCTGTTTTAGGGTTAAAATGCCAAAAAGCAAACGTATCATTCAGAGGGCGGGACTACCACGCCTATTTTACTACAGAAATTATGATTTCTGACGGTCCATGGAAATTTAACGGACTTCCGGGACTGATACTCAAAATAGTTTCTTTGGACGAGGCTTATGAATTTGAAGCTGTCGGAATAGATACAAGACATGATTATGTTATTGCTGATTATGAAAACTTTATCAACGAAATCAAAAAAGACAGGATTCCCATTATTTATACGGACTATTTTAAGCTAAAACACCAGAAGCTGAAAGAGCTTTACCAAAAGCAAATATCTGAGTTAAGCACAGCAACAAGTGGTGCATTTCGTAAATATACCGAAATAGAAGTGATTTTTGAATATCCAAAATAATTTTGACTATGAAACCAATAATCATTTTTAAAATAATTATATTTTCTGTTTTAATACATAAAGCAGCAAGCCAGAATTTAATAGTCGAATATGAGTTTAAAGACTATAAAATTCCGATAAAAGCACAACTGATAACTTATGAATCATATTCTTTATATTCAGTTTTTTATTCACTATTAACGGAGCAGACAATTAATGAAGGTAATGAGTTTAACAGTCATACCGTTGAAATAAACCCTGCAAAAGATTTACATTTTATTAAAAACTTTCAGAAAAGAGATATAAAATATAAGGGAGGTGTTTTCAACAAATCTTTTTTCGTTACAGATTCATTAGATACTTTCCATTGGAAAATTTTACAGGATACGGTTTCAATTTTGGGTATAAAATGCCAGAAAGCAGAAACAAGTTTCAGAGGCAGAGATTATGAGGCTTATTTTACAACAGATATCAAAGTCCCGGATGGACCTTGGAAATTTAACGGACTTCCCGGACTGATTTTAAGAATTTTTTCGTTAGATGACACATATAGCTTTGAAGCAAAATCAATAGAAGTTTTTGAAGATACTCTCGATATAGAAAAATTTACCAAAGATTACAAAGGAGATTTAAAAGATTTGAAGTTTACTGAATTTAGTGAGCTATCAACCCAAAAACTCAGTGATTCATATCTAAAGCAAAAGGCAGAACTCAGTCAGGACGGAGTGACGTTTAAAACTATTTCTTTAGAAGTGTTTTTTGAATATCCTGAAGATTAATATTTAAATAATGAATTACAGGTTTTCGGTTTATGTATTCTGTGTATTATTTTTTTTCCCTTTTAAGTATGCTGTTTCTCAAAACATAAAAGGTAAAATAGTAAATACAGACGGAAATTATGTTGAAGTCGGGAGTGTATCTGTAAAAACCGGTCCGGACGATAATATTATCAGAGAATATACTTTAATAAAAAACGGGGAATATAATATATCTCTTAAAAACAGCTACGATTCTCTATGGCTGGAAATTTCCGGTCAAGGCTATAAAAACAAACTCTTTAAGCTAAAAAATGTTAGCAGCAAGCCTGTTCATGAAATTGATTTTGAAATGGAATCTGCTTCATCTGTAATGTTAGATGAAATAATATTAAAAGCGAAAAAATCGGCATTTAAGATAACCGGCGATACGATTTCTTTTAATGTAGATTCCTATAAAGATGGCTCTGAAAGAAAAGTCGAAGACTTATTGAAAAAACTACCGGGAATTGAGGTAAATGAAAAAACAGGAAAAATCAAATATAGAGGAAAATCGGTTGAGACAGTAAAGATTGAAGGAGATGACCTTTTTGGCAGTAATTATATGCTCGGGACAAAAAACATAAATATCGATATCGTTGAAAAAATTGAAGCTATCGAAAATTATAATGAAAATCCGTTACTGAAAAATATTGAACATTCGGATAAAGTGGCTCTCAATTTAAAGATAAAAGAAAATAAAGTGAATTTCTCGGGCGATGCAAGTATCGGGTTGGGTTATGGCGAAGATGTTGTTAAAGATATTTCGATTAATCTGCTTAGCATATCAAAAAAATATAAATCTTTTATTACCGCTTCGAATAATAATATAGGGTTAAATAAAAGTCCTGTAAATTATTTTTCTTCCGATGTGAATAATGATAATAAGTATAAGACCCAAAAAGCAGTAAACGAAACAACATTTTCATCAATATTGGGAGAAGACAGGAGCAATTTAAACGATATGTATTTTGGGAGCTATAATTCTGTTTTTAAAATAAATAAGGCAACAACTGTAAAAACGAATCTTTTTTATGTAAAAGACAATATAACGTCATATAATATTATTGACAGTAGATTTAATCTGGAAAATGAAACAATAAAAAATTCAGATAAGTATTATACAAGTAAAAAACCTCAGCTTTTTTCGTTTGATGTCGATTTAAAATATAATAGTTCGGCAAATTCGCTTCTGGAATATTTTTTTAAATATAACGGAGAGAAGATAGGTATTAAATCGGAAATGCTTTTTAATAATGATAATTTGTATAACACAAATTTGAAAACGAATGATAATTTTATTAAAAACACACTCCTCTTCACAAAAAGAATATCAGACAACAAGGCGGTTCAATTAGAGAGTAATTTTTCGTTAAATAAAATTCCGCAAAATTATTTTTTAAGCCCGCCACCGGTTTTTATACAGGATTTTGCTTCTCATGGTTTTCAGTTTAGTGAATTTTCCAATAATATTTTTAATGTAAAAACTTCTTTTTTAGGGCGTTCAAAAAAACATAAATATTCTGTTGTTGTTGGTTATGCACAAAATAATACAAGGTTCAATTCATTTTTTAAAGCTGAAGATTTTGAGGCAGAGGATTATCATAACGATTTAAAATACAGGAAAAGTGAGTTTTATCTGTTTTCAGATTATAACTTTATTTTAGGAAATCTTACTTTATCCCCATCGGTAATGTTTAATAGTCTGAATCAAAAATTAGAAGATTTTACGACAGAAACAAATAATCATGATTTCTTAAAGAACTCTAATTTTAAAATTAATTACAAATTAAACAATATAAGTAATCTTTCATTTGTATTGGCTTATAACGAAAATCCGATAGGGGAGAACTACTTATATTATAACAAGCTATTGACCGGATACAGAAGTTTTCAATCAAATAATCCCGATTTGGAAATACAGGAAACAACCAGATTTCAATTCAGTTACAGATTAAATGATTTGTATAATCAGTTTCAGTTTTTTTTGACCTCTAACTATTCATATACTAAAAACAATTTCTTTTCAGAAAATATCATAACAGATAATTTTTATGGAATTAATTTTTTCTTTAGTGAAGAAGATGCGATAAACAAAAACATCTTTCTGTTTACAGAAAAACATATCCCAAAAATATCATTAACAGCAAAATTAAAAACAAATTATGGGGTTTTGAAATACAAAAACTTTGTCAATAATTCCGAAGTCCGTGATAATAAATCAAGATTTTTGTCTAATGACATTATTCTAAAAACTACCTTTGATAATCCTTTTAACATTGAAAATAGTTTTAGATTTAACATCAATAAATTTGAAACAAATAATGAACGGTCAAGTCAAAATATAGCTCTTACAGAAAACCTTAAGTTAATTTATAAGTTTAAAGACCGATATTTTGCCCAGGTTTCTTCGGATTATCATATTCCTAATGTTGACAACAAGAATGACAATTATTTATTTTTGGATGCGACTTTAAGATATGTCTCAAAGAGTAAAAGATTTGAATTAAATTGTGTCGTGAAAAATATATTAAATAACAATAAGTTCATTCAGGTATATAATTCTGACTTTTCGGTAATAACATTTCAAAACAGGTTAATTCCAAGATATTTGCTAATTTATTTGGTGTTCAATTTCTAAAAAAAAATCCGTTCTGAAAAATAACAGAACGGATTTTAATGAAAGTTTTATTCTTTTAGTCCGGTGTTCCTACAAGACCTGTATTATCTGTAAGTAAAGGCAATTTATAAGCAACACCTTCATCGTTAACCATTGTCATTTCAAAAGAATCTTTTGAAGCCAACTCAAAAGAAATAATGCCGTTGAATTGATTGTACGAAATATTCATTTCTTTTAATGCAGTTAGTTTTTCCAACTCAAAAGGTACTTGACCTGTAAAATTGTTTTCAAATAAACTCAGGTTTTCAAGTTGTTTCATGTTTGCAATTTCATAACTTAAACGACCCGTAAAATGATTGCTGCTTAGCAACAATTCTTTCATATTAGTAAGTCCGTAAAGAGCGTTTGGCAATTCACCGCTAAGAGAATTATTAAATGCAGAAAGAATCTGTAAGTTCTTTAGGTTTCCTATTTGCTCAGGAAGGTTTCCTTCAATTTTGTTCATAAATATTTCCAACGACTCTAAAGAAGTTAGTCCACCGATGGATGACGGAATATTTCCGGACAGTTTGTTAAACGCCAGATTCAGATGTTTCAGAGAACTCAATTCGCCTATCGACGCAGGAATGTGTCCTGAGATTTCATTTCTAAACAAGTTCAAAGTTTGCAGGTTTGCCAATCCTGAAATTTCTGTAGGCAAACTTCCCGTTAAATTATTATTAGGCAAATTTATTCCCACTACTTGATTGTCAACTACCATAACACCATACCAATCAGAAACGGGCTTGTTTAAATCCCATCCTGTTTTCCATTCAGAACCGTTTGTAGATTCATAAAACTTCACTAGTGCGTTTTTTTCTGTCGGAGAAACCCCGGCATAGGTAAACAACGACACCATGAAGAACGTTAAAACAAATGTAATTTTTGATTTCATGTTTATTTAGATTTGGGTTCATTTTCAGGGTAAATATAAACACTAAAATCGCTAAATAGCAAAATTAATCGATGAAATACGTGTTTTTGCACATTGATTAATTATTTTCTTACAAAAAAAGATGTTTAAATTAGAGTTTTATCATCAAGCTAAAAAATGTTAAATAAATTCTAAGTAGAGTTTAACTCAATTAATAAAAAGTAGATTTGTATATCATAAAAAAATCTATTTCATTTATGAAAATTTCTAAGTTTCTCATATATTTATCTATTGCCATTCTTACAATATTAATTGTTTATCGTATTAATAACAACAAGTCAAAATACAAATCTTCAAGCGTCGGTGCTTCAAAAACTGCTTCAAACGTAAGAGGTATTGTGTTGATTCCGCAAAAATTTTCAAATCAACTCACGCTTTCCGGAACAATAGAAGCTAATGAGCAAGTAGAACTTAGAAGCGAAACCGCAGGTGTTGTACAAGGTATTTACTTTACCGAAGGCAGTTTTGTTAAAAAAGGACAACTATTAATTAAAGTAAATGATGCAGATTTGAAGGCTCAGCTTTCACAATCAAAAACACATGCCGGGTTGGCAGTAGAAAACGAAAGAAGGGCAAAACTTTTACTTCAAAAAGAAGCAATTAGTCAGGAAGAGTATGATATTTCATTGGCAGAATTAAAGTCAAGACAAGCACAAGTACATCTTATAGAAGCTCAAATTGCAAAAACATCGATTGTTGCTCCATTTTCTGGAAAAATAGGTTTACGTTATATTTCGCCGGGAACCTATGTGAGTCCGACAACGCCGATTGCAAAACTGGTCAATTCGCAGCAAGTTAAAATCAGTTTTTCAATTCCGGAAAAATATGCTTCTCTGATGAAAACAGGAGCAGAGATTTCTTTTATGGTTTCAGGTTCAAAAGAAACATTCAAAGCTACCATTTATGCCGTAGAACCTGAAGTAGATATTTCTACCAGAACGTTGCAACTTCGGGCTGTAGCAGAAAATAAAGAAAACAAATTGATTCCGGGTACTTTTGCTAACATTATACTTCCGTTGGAAGATATTGAAGATGCTTTACTTGTTCCTAACGAGGCGATTGTTCCGATTCAGAATGGTAAAAAGGTTTTTATATCAGAAAACAACCTCGCCAAAGAAGTTATCGTCGAAACTTCAGTTCGTACAGACAAAGATATTCTGGTAACCTCGGGATTAAAACCCGGTGATACAGTAATTACGTCGGGAATAATGTCGCTTAGAAACGGCTCCCTTTTAAAAATTAATCTGCCTCAAAACTAAGTTATGAGTTTATCTACCCTAAGCATAAAAAGACCTGTTCTAACAATTGTGATGAATCTAACCATCATTTTGTTTGGGATTATAGGATATACTTATTTGGGCATTAGAGAGTTTCCGTCAATAGATCCGGCACAAATTACGGTACAAACCACTTATACAGGTGCCAACCCGGATATTATAGAATCTCAGATTACAGAACCACTCGAAAAAGCCATAAACTCTATAGACGGTATCAGGAATATATCTTCGACTAGTGCTTTAGGAACAAGTTTAATTACCATAGAATTTAACTTAGATAAAAACCTCGAGGAGGCTGCCAATGATGTACGAGACAAAGTGTCGCAGGCAGTAAGAAACCTTCCGCAAGACTTGACCACTACTCCGGTTGTTTCAAAAGCCGATGCCGATTCTAACCCTATTCTCACAATGACGATGAAAAGTGAGAACAAAAATGTTTTGGAATTAACAGATTATGCCGAAAATGTTATTTTGCAAAGACTACAAACAATTCCCGGTGTAAGTACAGTTCAAATATGGGGACAACGAAAATATGCCATGCGGTTGTGGATAGACCCGGTGAAACTTTCTGCATATAATTGTACTGTTAGTGACGTGTTATCAGCATTAAACAAACAAAATGTAGAGCTACCTTCCGGGAAACTGACAGGGATTAACACTGAGTTAACTGTCAAAACAATCGGAAATATTTCAACCGAAGAAGAGTTTGATAACATTATTGTAAAAACCGAAGGAGACCGAATTGTGCGGTTTAGCGATGTCGGTAAAGCCAGTCTTGAAGCAGAAAATCTAGAAACTCGAATGAGCGATTCCGGACAAACAATGGTTGGACTTTCGTTAATACCTCAACCCGGTACGAACTATTTGGATATTGCAGAGAAATTCTATGAAGAGTTTGAGCATTTGAAAAAAGATTTGCCCAAAGATTTTGAGATTAATGTTGCCATAGATTCAACTCAATTTATAAAAAAAGCCATTCTTGAAGTAGCAGAAACCTTAGTTATAGCCCTAATATTGGTTACTTTGGTCATATACTTTTTTTTCAGAGATTGGGCAATCGCATTTCGTCCGTTAATTGATATTCCGGTTTCGTTGATTGCCACGTTTTTTATTATGTATATCTGTGGTTTTTCTATCAATGTACTTACCCTTTTAGCTATTGTTCTCGCAACCGGACTTGTCGTAGATGACGGAATCGTAGTAACCGAAAACATCTTTAAAAAAGTAGAAGAAGGAATGTCTCCTATAGAAGCAGCAGTAAAAGGTTCTAATGAAATTTTCTTTGCCGTTATCTCCATCTCGGTAACATTGGCTGCTGTGTTTTTGCCTATCATTTTCTTAGAAGGTTTTGTAGGGAGATTATTTCGAGAATTCGGAATCGTTATCGGAGCTGCAGTACTCATATCAGCTTTTGTGGCATTGAGTTTAACTCCGATGCTGAACGCTTATCTGATGAAAGGAGGCAAACAGAAACGGTCGAAATTTTACAATATGACCGAACCTTTTTTTGTTAATATGAATAAAAGTTATGCCCGAACGCTCAATTCATTTATGAAAAAAAAATGGCTCAGTTTTCCCATCCTTATAGGTTGTTTTGGATTTGCTTATCTTTTTTATACCATTCTTCCAAAAGAAACGGCACCTTATGATGACCGCAGTATGATTTTGATAAACGTAACCGGACAAGAAGGAGCGACATACGAATATATGGATAAATTTATGCAGGAACTCTCAGACCTCATCACCGATTCTGTTCCTGAAAAAAAAGTAAGTCTTGTTATAACGTCACCCGGTTTTGGTGTCGGTGCGGTTAATCGAGGTTTTGTAAGACTTTCACTTGTTGATCCTTCCGAAAGAGATTATTCTCAGAAAGAAATTGCTAACAAACTCACACAATGGAATAGAGGATTCAACGATGTCAAAATAAGTATTTCTGAACAACCTACTATTTCGGTAAACCGAAGAGGCGGACTTCCGATACAATACATTATTCAGGCACAAAATTTTGAAAAACTGGAAGAAAAGATTCCTGAATTTATGGAAGAAGCATCAAAAGACCCTGTTTTTTCATTCACCGACGTAAACCTGAAATTCAATAAACCTGAAATTTATGTAACCATAAATCGGGAAAAAGCCGAATCTATGGGAGTTTCTGTCATAGATGTTGCCCAAACTCTTCAATTATCACTGAGCGGACAACGTTTTGGGTATTTTATCATGAACGGAAAACAATATCAGGTTATTGGACAATTTGATAAAGCAGACCGAAGCCAACCTACCGACCTGACCTCTGTTTTTGTCAGAAATAATCAAGGAAATCTAATACAGTTAGACAACTTTGTTAACATAGAAGAAAAAAGTAGTCCGCCACAATTGTTTCACAATAACCGATATATGTCGGCAACTGTTTCTGCGGGTTTGGTTGATGGAAAAAGTATTGGAGACGGAATAAAAGCGATGGAACGCATTAAAGATAAAGTATTGGACGACACTTTCACTACAGACCTTGGCGGTGAATCGAGAGATTTTGCCGAAAGTAGCTCGAACACGATGTTTGCTTTTGGACTTGCTCTATTGCTTATCTTCCTGATTCTTGCGGCACAGTTTGAAAGTTTCATAGATCCTTTCATTATTATACTTACAGTTCCTATGGCTGTTGCCGGAGCTTTGTTTTCGCTTTGGTTATTTGGTCAGACTTGGAATATTTTTAGTCAAATTGGAACCGTTATGCTCATCGGATTGGTGACTAAAAACGGTATTCTAATCGTGGAATTTGCCAATCAATTAAGACAACAAGGACTCTCTAAATATGATGCAGTTATACAAGCCGCAGAGTCGCGTTTAAGACCTATTTTGATGACAAGTTTAACATTGGCTTTAGGTGCTTTACCTATTGCTGTTTCGTTAGGTGCCGCCTCTCAAAGCCGTATGGGGATGGGTATTGTAATTGTGGGTGGAACGATTTTCTCTCTTATTTTGACTCTATTTGTTATTCCTGCTGTTTATTTTATGTGGTCAAGAGAAAGAAAACACAGACCGGAGTTTGACAATTTAGAAAGATTTGAAAAATAACCTGCCGTAAAGCCATGAAAAAAATAATTTATATAGTGTTGTCTCTGTCCTGTTTCAATATTGTTAACGGTCAAACTTTGCTTACACTTGAAGAGGCAGTGTCTAATGTTTTGGAAAATAATTTTTCTATCAAAATTGCTAAAAACGAACTAAAAGTTGATGAACTGAATAACTCTATTGGAAATGCAGGAATGTTGCCAAAAATAGGTGCTTCTGTTACAAACAACAACACCGTTCAATATGCAGAACTTGCACAATCAAACGGAAATCAGATAGAAATAGAAGGAGCAAGAAACATGAATTCTAGTTACGGGGTTGGTTTGGATTGGACTGTTTTTGATGGTTTTAAGATGTTTGCCAAAAGCAAGCAGCTAAAAGAATTTCAGAATCTGGGTGAAACAGAATTAAGATTGGCTGTGTTGTCAAAAGTGAGTGAAGTCTATAATTTATACTACTCTTTAGCTATTCAACAAAAACACTTAACGGTTATGGATAGCATCATTTCTGTTTCAGAATATAGGCTTGCAACTGCCCAAAATCGATTTTTGATTGGAAAAGCATCAAAACTTGAAGTGCTAAATGCTGAAGTTGACCGAAATTCAGATTTGTCAAATCAGGTTAGAATCAAAGAACAAAGGACATTGTTAAGAATTTACTTAAACGAACTGATGTCTCTTCCGGCAGAAACAGAATTTGTGGTTCAAGAAGAAGTTTTACCGGATGTTACCCTCAAATTAACTGAGTTACTTGAGCTATCCGAAGAACAAAATCCGGAGTTGCAAATGATACATATCAATAAAAAAATTCAAGAATATGAGTTAAAACAAGTCAGAGCCAATCGTTACCCTGTTTTGAGTTTAAACACTGGATATAATTTGGTTCACTCGCAGTCACCATTTGGGTTTGTTACAGAAACTACCGGCAGAAATTTTACCTATGGTTTTACGGCTACGATGAATATTTTTGATGGTTTTAACCAAAACCGAAACGAAAAAACAGCTACACTACAATTACAAAATACAGAACTGCAAATAGAACAACAAAAACTGGCTATTCAGAGTCGGATTACATCTATATACCAAACATATCTCACTCATTTACATTTAGTTGGGTTAGAGGAGGACAACGAGCGTATTGCAGCACAAAATCTTGATATAACACTCGAAAAGTTTAAAATTGGCACTGTAACTCCGGTAGATTTTAGAACCGCACAAGTAAATTATCTAAATGCAGTCATGCGTTGGCAAAACGCCCTTTTAGATGCCAAACTTTCGGAAACAGCTCTAAAAGAACTTGCCGGAACGTTGACTTTTTAAAGGTTTAAGATTTCTTCAAACATACGAAAGTATTCTCCTATATGAAATCCGTCTATAAGTCCGTGGTGTGCCTCAACAGAAACAGGTAAAAACATTTCTTTATCACTTTCAAAAATTTTACCAAACGATATTTTCGGAACAGAATCCGTATTGTTAAAATGAGTTGCGTGCAATAAAGACGTAAAACTTACCCAAGGAATTGTCGTATGACGAATAAGGTCGGTTTTTATATCTTCATTATTTAACCTTAATCCTGAAGATTTTTTTACCTCATTAATTTCGCTTTTTAACCTGTTATTAAAAACATTAAAATCCTCGTCAAATTCTACATATATAAAACCAAAAGTCTTGTTTTCCCTCAATATAGTCGAACCTGCATTTATTTTTTCTAATTCAAAAACTTCATTATCTATGATTCTGTATTTGAACTCTTTAATTGAATTTACAGCTTTCATTGAGCTGTACATATAATAAGCGAATACAGAAATGTTATTTTCTTTGGCTTTTTTATAACCCGAAGTGATTTTCACATTAGCCGTAATTCCCAAAAAAGGACTTTTCATCTTTGAAAAAAACTCAAAATGCTCTTTTCTGTTCCAATTTTGAATATCTATTTTGTTCATTTTCCGTTCTCTGTTTTCTATACTTTGAGATTGCTTCGAGTTTACTTCGTCGTACCTCCTCGCAATGACTAAAGGTCAAACTGCTTGATTTTTCTGTAAAGCGTTCTTTCAGAAATACCGAGTTCGTCTGCTGCGGCTTTTCGTTTGCCTTTGTTGCGTTCCAATGACTTTTTGATAAGCTCGATTTCTTTTGCCTCCAAACTCAATGTTTCTTCCTCCTCGACTGTTTCTGCAAACAAATAATTGCTGTCATCATCATCAAATTCCTCCTGAATTTCCGACTGCATCGGAATAGCATTATGTGTCTGCTCAAACGGAATCATCTCCTCTTTTTGTCCGTAGATTTTTTTGATAAGACCTTGATTTTCCTGCTGAACTTTCGTTCCTCCGTTCTGCATCAGCTCCAAAGTGAGCTTTTTTAAATCGTTCAAATCGTTCTTCATATCGAAAAGAATTTTATACATAATCTCCCTTTCGGACGAAAAATCACTTTCCGATTTATGACCTCCGACAACTGTCGGTAAATTCCCGCTTTCCTGTGGTAAATAACCCATTAACGTTTGAGCCGAAATATTCCTGTTCGTTTCCAAAACCGAAATCTGCTCCGCTACGTTCCGCAACTGACGGATATTTCCATTCCAACGGTATTTTTCCAAAATCTGAACTGCATTATCCTCCAACTTAATCGGAGGCATTTTGTATTTGTGGGCAAAATCAGAGGCAAACTTCCTGAACAGCAAATGAATATCCTCTTTTCTGTCCCTCAAAGGCGGTAAGTGGATTTCGACCGTACTCAAACGATAATATAAATCCTCTCTGAATTTCCCCTTTTCGATAGCTTCCTGCATTTTGACATTCGTTGCAGTTACGATTCTGACATTCGTTTTCTGAACTTTCGATGAGCCGACCTTAATAAATTCTCCGTTTTCCAAAACACGAAGTAATCTCACTTGGGTCGTAAGTGGCAATTCTCCGACTTCGTCCAAAAAAATCGTACCTCCGTCCGCTACCTCAAAATAACCCTCACGAGTGTTCACGGCTCCCGTAAAAGCACCCTTTTCGTGTCCGAAAAGCTCTGAATCAATCGTTCCTTCGGGAATTGCTCCGCAGTTTACCGCAATATATTTTCCGTGTTTTCTGTGGGATAACGAATGAATAATCCTCGGAATATTCTCCTTTCCCACTCCGCTTTCTCCCGTTACCAAAACCGAAATATCCGTAGGAGCAACCTGTATCGCTTTTTCGATGGCTCGGTTCAGCTTCGGGTCGTTACCTATTATCTCGAATCGTTGTTTTATTGTTTGTATGTTTTCCATTGGGTTGTTTCAAGTTTCAGGTTTTCTTTGTTTTAGGTTTCAAGTTGTGAAACCCTAAACCTTATTCTTTCTTAATGACTGCTTTAACAAACTCATAATGTAATCAATATCATCTAAATCCATAAGTTTGATTTCGTACGCACCATTTCCGAGATGTCCTATATTTGATACATCTCTTGTTATTTGTTTTGGGTCTTCTAACTCTCCACTCTTTACGTTAAGATAAATTTTAAGACTATTATTTTGAAGAACTACATCAGAAAATATATTATTATCAATCAAAAAAGAAATCCAATGCTTTTTAGCTTGAATAGTTATATTTCCGTCTAATGACAATAACCTTTCTTTTAATTTTTCATATAATTCTATTCCTTCATCTTTAACTTTCTGCAAATGGTCTTGTTCAGTATAAACTTTTACTTCTTTGCTTACAGCTTCAACGGTTTCATCATTTCTTGAAATAGTTTTAATACTTTCTTTTGTAGAGGTTTTTTGTATTTGCTCAAAAGAAATAGTTTCATTTTCAAAACGCTTTATTTCCCAGAGCTCAATAGGTAAATCTTTAAAATTGATTGCTTCTCTTTGATAATTAGTAAATTGAGGCGAAATAAAAATTACTTTTGATTGTGTCCAATCGACATCTGTACGTTTTAAAGTAGTTTGCTGACTTTCATTATATTCAAGAATAAAATCAGCTTTATTGTTAAGCATTAAAGACAAATAGGCATAACCTTGGTCAATAACACTAAAATTTTTATCTCTTTTATATTCAATAATCACAAATGATTTATTTTCATTGTCAAAAGCCAAAGTATCAAGTCGGAAATTATTTAATGTAAATTCAGAACGGATAAAATCAAGATGAAGTAAATTTTTCAGATTTTCTTCAACCAATTTTTGTATATCTTTTTCCAATTTAAACGGAAATTCTTTAACAAATTCTAACTTTTTTCCTGTTTTGTATATTGCCATTTTTTATTGTTTTTTTGTTTCAGGTTTACTGAAACTTATTTCCTTTAAAATCTCTTTTATTCAGATACGAAATGAAATTTTTTATTTTTCCGCTTAACTTTTCGTAATCGTTTTTTAATTCTTCAAATTGTTTTTCATCAATATAACCATAGTCTAAAACTCGGTATAATTGCGACCTTGTTTCTCCTGCTGAACCTTTTGCAATAGAAAGAAATTGCCTGAATTCGAGGTTTCCGTCCCTTTCAAAACCTTCTGCAATATTATCCATTACAGAGCCTGAAGATGATTTTATCTGCTCTTTAAATCTGAAATCTGTTTTCAAATCAGTTTCAACAGCTATTTTTTGAATGGCTTTTGCCAATCTTCGGGCTTCCTGCCATATCTCTAAATCCTCAAATCTGTGTATTGTTGCCATAACTAAAAAAACTTGAAACCTGAAACTTGAAACGAATAAAACCTAATTCATTTCCGAATATCCAACAGCCTCTCCAATCAAAGTCGAAGTTGTACAATCCGTAACTTTTACCAAAACAAAATCTCCTGCCTTATAATCTCCTTTCGGGAAAACAACAGTCGTATTCTGTGAATTTCTTCCGCTCCAATGCAAATCCGATTTTTTGGAAGTTTTTTCAATTAAAACTTCAACCGTTTGACCTAAAAAGCGTTGCGTTCTTTGTAAAGCTAATTTTTGCTGCAAATCGATAACTTCCTGCAATCTTCTTATTTTTACTTCATCAGAAACGTCATCTGCCATTTTTCGGGCAGCTAAAGTCCCCGGTCTTTCAGAATACGCAAACATAAACCCGAAATCATATTGGGCATATTCCATTAGTGAAAGTGTATCTTGGTGGTCTTCTTCGGTTTCGGTCGGGAAACCTGTAATGATGTCTTGTGAAACGCTACAATCCGGAATAATCGTGCGAACTTTATCAATGAGTTGCATATACTCTTCACGAGTATGTTGACGGTTCATTTCTTGTAAAATTCTGGTGCTTCCGCTTTGAACCGGCAAGTGAATATATTTACAAACATTGTGGTATTTTGCAATGACGTGAAGTACTTCATCGTGCATATCCTGCGGGTTGGAAGTCGAAAAACGAAAACGCATTTTCGGGAATTTCACCGCACACATTTCGAGGAGTTGTGCAAAATCAACAGCAGTCGCTTTTTGCATTTCGGTTGCTTTGACAAAATCTTTTTTAAGTCCGCCTCCGTACCACAAATAGCTATCCACGTTTTGTCCTAAAAGCGTTACTTCTTTAAAGCCTTTATCCCACAAATCCTGAATTTCTTGTATAATACTTTGCGGCTCACGACTACGCTCACGACCTCGGGTAAACGGAACTACACAAAACGTACACATATTATCGCAACCTCTGGTAATCGTTACAAAAGCGGTAACTCCGTTACTGTTCAGACGGACAGGAGAAATATCTCCGTAAGTCTCATCTTTCGATAAGATTACGTTTATCGCATCACGACCTTCATCAATTTCTTGAAGTAAATTCGGGATGTCTTTGTAGGCATCAGGTCCGACGACCATATCTACAATTTTTTCCTGTTCAAGAAATTGGCTTTTTAGTCTTTCTGCCATACAACCCAAAACACCTACTTTCATAGTTGGATTGATTTTTTTGACAGCATTATATTTTTCTAAACGCTTGCGAACAGTTTGTTCTGCCTTGTCTCGAATCGAACAGGTATTTACCAAGACCAAATCCGCCTCTTCGAGGGTTTGAGTCGTATTATACCCTTGATTAGCCAAAATTGAAGCTACCACTTCGCTATCCGAGAAATTCATCTGACAGCCGTAACTTTCTATAAAAAGCTTTTTTGTATTATTTTTGTTCTGCTCCAAAACAAGACTCGTCCCTTGTTTGTTTTCTTCGATTACCTTTTCCATTGTTATTCTGTTCGGTATAAGTCTGCAAAGATAATATTATTCCTGGAAATATGACAAGATGGCAGGTTTTTAAAATGCACTTTTACTGTTGTTTTTTTGATTTTTAGAAAGCTTTTGCCATGAGATATATAAAGATATAGTAACGGGAAATAGATTTTATATGCCGAGTTTAAAAAAAACTTCTACTTTTGCCGATACAAATTAAAAAGCTATGGCAAAAAATTTAGTTATTGTTGAGTCGCCTGCTAAGGCAAAAACCATAGAAAAGTTTCTTGGAAAAGATTATCGTGTTGAATCCAGTTATGGTCATATAGCAGATTTACCTTCAAAAGAGATCGGGGTTGATATTGAAAACAACTTTAGACCCAAATATGAAGTTTCTCCCGATAAAAAAGCTGTGGTAAAAAAGCTCAAAGATTTATCTAAATCCGCTGAAACAGTTTGGTTAGCATCGGATGAAGACCGCGAAGGAGAGGCTATTGCTTGGCATTTGGCAGAAGAGTTGAAATTAGACAAAGACAAAACTAAACGTATTGTTTTTCATGAAATTACTAAATCAGCTATTCAAAAAGCTATCGAAAAACCGAGAAGCATTGATTATAATTTGGTAAATGCCCAGCAGGCTCGTAGGGTACTTGATCGTTTGGTGGGGTATGAGCTTTCGCCTGTTTTATGGAAAAAAGTAAAAAGCGGTTTGTCTGCTGGTCGTGTACAGTCTGTTTCCGTTCGTCTAATTGTAGAACGAGAGAGAGAAATCGAAAATTTTAAGCCCGAAGCGAGTTTTAGTATTACGGCAGAATTTACTAATGAATCCGGAAAAGCATTTAAAGCCAAACTGCCCAAAAACTTTTCTACCAAAGTGGAAGCAGAAAATTTTTTAAAACAAAATATAGGCTCTATATATAAGGTGTCGGATTTGGAAACCAAACCGGCAAAAAAATCGCCCGCACCGCCTTTTACAACTTCAACTTTGCAACAGGAAGCATCCAGAAAACTATATTTTCCTGTAGGAACCACGATGCAGGTTGCTCAAAGACTTTATGAAAGCGGACTCATTACTTATATGAGAACGGATAGTGTAAACCTTTCTCAAGAAGCTACGAAGGCTGCAGAAGAAGAAATTGTTCGTTCTTTTGGAAAAGAATACAGTAAACCCAGAAACTTTACAACAAAATCAAAAGGAGCTCAAGAGGCACATGAAGCTATTCGTCCGACAGATATGTCTGTTCATAAAATTGACGGAGACAGAAATCAGGCACGTTTGTATGATTTAATATGGAAGAGAACGCTCGCTTCACAGATGAGCGATGCCGCATTAGAACGAACCAATGTGAAGATCGAAGCCAATAACCATCAAGAGCTGTTTGTGGCATCCGGTGAAGTAATTAAATTTGAAGGATTCTTAAAAGTGTATTTAGAAGGTCATGATGACGAAGAGGAAGAACAAGAAGGTATGTTGCCTTTATTGAAAATTGACGAAAAACTTCAAAATAGTCTTATTACAGCCACCCAACGTTTTTCACGCCCTCCCGGAAGATATACAGAAGCCTCTTTGGTTAAAAAATTAGAAGAATTGGGTATTGGTCGCCCCTCGACTTATGCACCTACTATTTCTACTATCATTAATAGAAATTATGTTGAGAAGGGAAATTCTGAAGGTGTTGAAAGAAATTATCATCAGATACAACTAAAAGGAAGTTCTATAAAAGAACAGTTGTTGACCGAAATGACCGGATCAGACAAAGGAAAGTTAATTCCTACCGATATCGGTATGATTGTAAATGATTTTCTTGTTAAGAATTTTGAAACTATTTTAGATTATAATTTTACGGCAAAAGTAGAACGAGATTTTGATGAAATCGCCGAAGGAAATGAGAACTGGACAGAAATGATTCGTACGTTTTACAATCATTTTCATCCGAATGTTAAGAATGTTGAAGAGAATGCGGAGCGTGAAAGCGGCGAACGTATTTTAGGAAAAGACCCAAAATCAGGAAAACAGGTTTCTGTAAGATTGGGAAGATTTGGTCCAATGGTTCAGATAGGAGAAATAGATGATGATGAGAAACAATTTGCCAGTTTAGGACCTGACCAGAATATTAGCTCTATAACATTAGAAGAGGCGTTGTCCTTATTTTTATTACCTAAAAAATTGGGTATATATAAAGGTGAAGAAGTTGAGGTAAACAACGGCAGATTTGGTCCTTATGTACGTGTAGGAAAAACATTTATCTCTTTACCTAAAGGTGTTGACCCGCTCGACGTAAATTTTGAGCAAGCTAAGGAATATATTGATGAAAAAAAACAAGCCGATGCTCCGATTGGTGAATATGACGGCATGCCTGTGCAGAAAGGGGTGGGGCGTTTTGGTCCGTTTATAAAATGGAACGGAATGTTTATCAATGTCAGCAAAAAGTATAATTTTGATAATCTGACTCAATCAGATATAGAAGAATTGATTCAGGACAAACTTCAAAAAGAATCAGAAAAGGTTATCCATGACTGGAAAAGTGACGGCATTAAGGTAGAAAAAGCTAGATGGGGTCGTTCAGTTATTATTAAAGGTAAAACAAAGATAGAATTGGACAAAGATGTTGATGCTAAAAATCTTACTTTAGAAGAAGTAAAAGAAATATTAGATAAAAAGGTAAGCCCTTCAAAAACATCAAAAAAAACTAAAAAATAAATAAATTATGGTTTTTGATTTTCTGGAACCCGTATCGGAAAATGTTATGAGTTTTATTGATTTGCTTGGAGAGCAATCTCTCGGCAAAAAAACTGTGTTTCATACAAAATCCGTCTTCCCAGATTTAGAAGCCATAAATATTGCAATTATAGGCGTGCCGGATAACAGAGGTTTGTCACAGGATACACCCGCTGATTTGACCTCGTTTAGAAAAAGTTTTTATAACCTATTTCCCGGGAACTGGGATTGTTCTATTGCAGATCTTGGCAATATATTGCCGGGAAATTTGCAAGAAGATACCTATTATGTGGTTTCAGAAATCGTTTCTACACTTATTAAAAAAAATATCATACCTATAATTATTGGTGGTTCACAAGATTTGAGCTATGCGGTTTATAGAGCTTATGACAATCTGGATCAAATGGTGAATTTGGTTGCAATTGACAGCAAATTTGATTTTGGCAAAGATGAAACAAAGCATACCGCAGACTCTTATCTATCTAAGATAATAGTGAATCAGCCAAACAATTTATTTAATTTCAGTAATATTGGGTATCAAACCTATTATAATTCACAAGAAGAAATTGATTTAATAGAGAAATTGTACTTTGAAGCATATAGACTCGGAGAAGTATCAAGTTCTTTATCAATTGCAGAACCCGTTTTCAGAGATGCAGATTCCGTTACTCTCGACATGAGTTCTGTTAAATCAACAGATTCAGGAAGATTACAACCTTTTATACCAAATGGTTTTAACGGAAAAGAAATATGTGCTATAGCAAGATATTCCGGTTTAAGTGACAAGGTTTCGTCCTTTGGAATCTATAATCATGGAGATACAAACATTGAAGCTGTTTTGATGGCACAAATAATATGGTATTTTATAGAAGGAATTAATTTCAGAAGTAAAGAGTCTCCACAAACAGATAATAAAAACTTTATAAAATATATTGTTCCTATAGATGACTTTGACTTAATCTTTCTAAAAAGTTTAAAAACAGAAAGATGGTGGATTGAAATACCAAATAATTCAAATGTTAACAATAAACTAAAAAGATTTACGTTATTGCCATGTTCACACGATGATTATTTGAAGGCTTGCGATCAGGAAATACCTGAAAGATGGTGGAAGGCACAGAAGAAAAGTATTTTGTAGATTGTAGGTTTTGGATTACACATTATCTGTTTTTGTGTATTTCATCGATAAAAGTTGCATTTAATCGATGTTTTATTTTTTTAATAAGACAATTGTCTATAGTTTTGACATTGAATTAAAATTTGATTTAAAAATAATTGGAATTTTAAAAAATAATAAATAGGTTTACCACCTCAAAAATTTGAATACATGATAACCCAAATTTATATGAAAAAATTCATAGCATTTTCAACAATTTTGTTCTTAGTGGTTGGCTGTGGGTCAAGCGATAAAGGAGAACTTGTAGGTGTTCCGGGAAAAAGATGGCATCCTGAGAAACCTTACGGTATGACATTAGTGCCTGGCGGAGCTTTCCTCATGGGAAAATCGGATGACGACTTAGCAAATGTTATGGATGCTCCTCCGAAGACAGTTACTGTGCGTTCATTCTATATGGATGAAACCGAGATTACTAATAGCGAGTACCGTCAGTTTGTAGAATGGGTAAAAGATTCTACAATCCGCGTAAAACTAGCTATTTTAGCTGACGAATTAGGACAGACATCTTCAGGAGGTGGAAGGGGTTCAGGAAAAAAAGGTGGTTCCAGTATAGGGGATTATGCCTTTAATGATACTGATCCTGAAAACATGACTCCGTACGATAAGTATATGTATGAAAATTACTATTCTATCGGAACAGAAGATGATCCGTATGCTGGCAGACGTTTAAACCGCAATGTAAAACTAATTACAGACACAGGTAAGTTCCCTGATGAGTATTATGTTGAAGTAATGGATTCTCTGTATTTGCCTGCGGCAGAATCATACAACGGTCTGAGAATTATGGATACTGATAAATTGAAATTCAGATATACTTGGATGGATATCCAAGCAGCTGCCAAAGCAAAAACAGGAAAACGTTCTGACTTTATTAGAACAGAAAACGTTCCTGTATATCCTGACACAACCGTTTGGATAAAAGACTTTGCTTATTCGTACAACGAACCAATGCACAATGATTATTTTTGGCATCAGGCATATAGCGAATATCCCGTTGTTGGCGTTACATGGACTCAGGCAAAAGCATTTTGTGCTTGGAGAACATTAAATAAAAACATCTATATTAAATCTAAGAAGAAAGGGAGGGATTTAATTAACTCATTCCGTTTACCATCAGAAGCAGAGTGGGAATATGCGGCAAGAGGCGGTCTTGAATCTGCTACATACCCTTGGGGAAGCCATTATGCAAAAAATGACAGAGCCTGTTATTTGGCAAACTTTAAGCCAAACCGTGGAGATTATGCAGCAGACGGAGCTTTATATACTGTAGAAGCAAAATCTTATGACCCTAATAATTACAATCTTTATAATATGGCGGGTAATGTTTCTGAGTGGACAGACTCTTCTTATGACGCTGCTGCTTATGAATATGTGTCAACAATGAATCCGGCTGTTAATGACCAAGTTAACAAACGTAAAGTAATTCGTGGAGGTTCATGGAAAGACGTAGCATACTTCCTACAAGTAAGTACCCGCGATTATGAATATAAAGACTCTGCAAGAAGCTATATAGGTTTCAGAACTGTTCAGGATTATATGGGGACTCAAGTAACCGGTAATGCTAACAATATCGGTCGTGCAAGATAATTAAATCAGTAAAACCAACTTTATTATTAATATTCACTTAACTAACTAAAATTTTTAAATTATGGCAATTTTGAGTAAAAAAACAATGAATTTTGCTTACGGAATGGGTGCGGCAATCGTAATTATCGGAGCACTTTTCAAAATTACACACTTCGAAATAGGACCTTTGACAGGTAACTTGATGTTGACAATTGGTCTTGTTACAGAAGCAGTTATCTTCGCTCTTTCTGCATTTGAACCTGTTGACAATGAAGTCGATTGGTCATTAGTATATCCTGAATTGGCTAGCGGCGAAGCAAGAAAAAAAGAAACTAAAAAAGAAGACCCAAAAGAAGCTCAAGGTTTGTTATCACAAAAACTTGATGCTATGTTAAAAGAAGCTAAAATTGACGGAGATTTGATGAGTAGCTTGAGCAGTAGCATTAAAAACTTTGAATCTGCTGCAAAAGGTATTGCACCAACAGTTGACTCAATCTCCTCTCAGAAAAAATACAGTGAAGAAATGTCTATGGCTGCAGCCCAAATGGAGTCATTAAACAGTCTTTACAAAGTACAGTTAGAAAGTGCAACACGCAATGCAGAAGCTAACAAAGAAATCGCTGAAAATGCTGCCAAATTACAACAGGAAATGGCTGCTATGACAGCAAATATCGCTTCGTTGAATAATGTATATGGCGGAATGTTGTCTGCAATGGGCAACAGAGGTTAATTAAACACAATTTTTTCTAACTAAAACAAATTAACGAATAATGGCAGGAGGAAAATTAACCCCAAGGCAACGAATGATTAATCTGATGTATCTGATTTTCATCGCAATGATGGCCTTAAATATGTCAAAAGAAGTATTATCTGCTTTTGGCTTGTTTAACGAAAAGTTTGAATTGGCAAATACAACTGCTCTGCAAACAAATACTCAGATTATGGAAGCTTTAAGTCTAAAAGCATCCGACGACCCGGCAAATTTTAAAAAACCTAAGGAAGTTGCAGATAAAGTAGTTGCCCTAACAAGAGATTTTTATAGCTATATTGGTGAACTAAAAACGACTATTACCGATAAAGTTGAAATAGACGAAAAAACCGGAAAACTTCCTTACGAATCAATGGATAAAGGTGATGCGATTGATTATGTTTGGTTTAAAGGAGATGATTTGACCGACACAGGAAAAGAAATTATTGCTACCATCAACAAATATCGTGAAGATATGAAAGCAGCAATTGGTACAGATAAAAAATATGGACCAATTGTATCAGACATAGATTCTAAGTTCAACACGGACGATGTCAATGTAAAAGGAATGATTAAACCGATGGGTTATCTTGACTATCACTTTAAAGGTTTCCCTGGTATTGCATCTTTAACTAAGTTATCTGCGATGCAAGCCGATGCAAAAGCCGCGGAATCTAATATGTTGAACGCTTTGATTGGTAATACAGCTATTGCACAAGCCTCTATGAGCAACTATAAAGCAATTGTTGTATTAGATAAATCTGCTTTCTTCCAAGGAGAAACAGTATCAGGTAGAGTTGTGTTGGGGCGTTATGACGAATCAACAGTTCCTACAAAAGCCGTAGTTAACGGTCAGGAAGTATCTATAGAAAGCGGTCAGGCTGTCCTTAAAATCCCCGCAGGTTCTGTAGGAGAACACGATTTGAAAGGTAGTTTTACCTTTATGGAAGACGGAAAACCTGTTGAAATTCCGGTAGAAGGAAAATATATCGTGGTACCAAAACCAAATTCTGCTACGATTTCTGCAGATAAAATGAATGTTGTTTACCGTGGTGTTGTAAACCCCATGACTATTACATTTGCCGGAGTATCAGATAATAACGTATCTGCTTCTGCTCCAGGTTTAACCAGAGGGTCTAAACCAGGTCAGTATAATATGAGCCCCGGACAAGGTACTGAAGTTGTAATCAACGTTACTGGTAAATTGCCCGACGGGCAACCTGTTTCAGACAAAAAGACTTTCCGTATCAAAGGTATTCCGGGACCAAAAGGTGCTGTTGCCGGTGAGTTGGATTTTGCCAAAGGATCGAAAGGTCGTCTTGAAGTGGCTCAGGTTTCTGCCAAATTACCCGATTTTGATTTTGATGTTAACCTTCAGGTAACTGGATTTACATTTAAAGTACCTGGTCAAGCTGCGGTAATTGTATCTGGTGACAGAGTAAATGCACAGTGTAAAGCAGCGTTGGCAAGAGCCGGTAGAGGAGACCAAGTAACTATTTCTGATATCAAAGTTAGACTTGTGGGATCTGAAATTATGTTGCCGAGAACTTCTCCTGTGATATACGAAATACAATAAAAAACACAAACATTGCGTTGGTGTGTATAATTTAACCTACGAAAAGATGAAGATTCAAAAATTAATAGTAGCTTTCTCAATCGGGCTTTTTGCATCAAGCGGTTTTGCTCAGTCAAACCTGCTAAATGCTAAAACTCCTGATGAAATCGGTAAGAAAACAGAAGCTCAATTAGAGTCAGATAATGACAAACCTCTTCCTTACGGTTATGTTCATGATAGAGATATTCTATACGGTAAAATGACTTGGGAAATTATTGACCTTGACGAAAGAATAAACTTTCCGTTATATTACCCTGTTGATACAATGAATGTTGGCCGCGACCGTCGTGCCCTTTTTGATGTATTGCTCAGAGAAATAAAAAACGGAAGAATTACTGAAGTTTATTATGATGATTATTTCAACACCAAAAAATCGTTGAGCGATATGTCTTCTTCTTTTACGTATATTGATACAACCGATGCCGGTAGAGAAGAAATAAATACTTTTTGGGATGATTATAAATCCGGTGCTCGTGTACTTGACCCTCAGTATATAGACAAAAGGGAACTGACAGCTTATGATGTTTCAGGATATAAAATTAAAGGTCTTTGGTATTTTGACAAACGCCAAGGCGAAATGAAATATCGTTTATTGGGAATTTGTCCCGTAGCTCCTGAAGCACGTGAGATTGGTGCAGAGAACCCAGACGTAATCGAATTGTTTTGGATATATTTCCCTGCAACACGTGATGTCTTACATGAGTGGAAGGCATTTAATGACAAGAACTCTGCAATGCCGATAACATTTGACCATTTGCTTAACTCTCGCCGTTTTAGTGGCGTGATTTATAAAGAAGAAAATGTTTATGGAGATAGAGAAATTAAAGATTATATGCGAGAAAACGCCTTGAATCAGTTGCTCGAATCTGAAAGAGTAAAAGAAAAGATTCGAAATTTTGAACAAGACATGTGGAATTACTAATATTCCTTATCTAATAAAAACTTTAAAAACTCTTACCGGTTTAGGTAAGAGTTTTTAATTTTACAGCCAAGTGGTTTAATCCTATTGATAAAAGTTTATACAATTTTAATATGACAGACTATCTAATTATCGGTTCGGGATTGGCAGGAATCGCATTTGCTGAAACAGCTTTACAAAATGGTAAAACCATAAAAGTAATTGACGATTATTCTCAAAACTCATCCGAAGTAGCCGGAGGAATGTACAATCCTGTTATTTTAAAAAGATTCACTGCCTCGTGGAAAGCTAAAGAATTTCTTGCCTATTCTGATGAGTTTTATGCTAATATCGCTACAAAACTTAATACTAATTTTGACACCAAATTACCAGTTTACAGAAAGTTCTATTCTATAGAAGAACAAAATTCATGGTTTGAAGCATCGGACAAACCCTCACTGAGTAATTTTCTTTCAGACAAAATCATACAAAACTCATTTGAAGGAATAAATGCTCCTTATGGTTATGGTCAAGTTTTTCAAACCGGCTATATAGACACCCGATTGTTATTAACTACATATAGAAATTATTTGTTGACAAACAATAATCTTAAACAAGAAACTTTTAATTATAATGAACTCTTGTATTATCCTGATTATGTAATGTATAATAATGAAAAATACTCTCAAATAATTTTTGCAGAAGGTTTCGGATTGCTTAAAAACCCTTTTTTCAACCGACTGCCTTTAGATGGTACAAAAGGAGAATTACTGCTTATCAAGGCTTCGGGGTTAAAGTTTAATGCTATTGTCAAATCTAAAGTCTTCATTCTTCCTTTAGGAAACGATTTTTTCAAAGTTGGTGCTACCTATGATTGGGTAAACAAAAACCCGGAACCTACTGAAGCAGGAAAACAAGAACTTTTAGCAGGCTTAAAAGAACTAATATCGGTAGATTTTGAAATTGTTGAACATCTGGCAGGCATACGCCCTACAGTCAAAGACCGCCGTCCTATGGTTGGTTCACATCCAAAACATTCGAGAATGTATGTATTGAACGGTTTAGGAACAAGAGGCGTCATGTTAGCACCATCTATGGCAAAATATTTGTACGAATTTATAGAAAACCAGACACTTCTCGACCCCTTGATAGATATAAAAAGATACCGGAAAATTAATTGGGACTGATTTTTAGTTAAAAGTAAAGTATAAATTGTTTAAAGTCATTTTACCGGAAATCTAATTCTTGGGTTTAAGGTAGAAATGATTCCTCAAACGGTGTGTGTCAAAAACATGTACTTTATGTTTTATAGACGACCTCAAACAGTTATTGTTTGTGTTTCTTCCAGTCTTTATTGTAATTAACAAAAAAGTTAATCCAAATATTTCGAGATATCCGCATAATAATTGGAAAAAAAACAATCATTGTACCAACTATGGCAATAAATGA
Source organism: Flavobacteriaceae bacterium (assembly GCA_034005285.1). GTDB lineage: Bacteria > Bacteroidota > Bacteroidia > Flavobacteriales > Flavobacteriaceae > Flavobacterium. The sequence goes on along the minus strand of JAVEUZ010000001.1, from coordinate 104,228 downwards.
TGGAATCAGACCAAGACCAAGAAAAATATTTGCTATGACAAAGGCTGCTACACCAAAAGCTATACTTACAGCATAACTCACATACATAGCTCCGTAAAAGAATGAAGGCTCAATTTGATATTGTAAACCACAATGGCTACATTTTTCGTGCATATCTATTACTTTTCCTTTTATGTAAGGATTTTTCTCGATATACATACTTTCTTCTTGACAACGAGGACAACTTCCTGTTAAAATACTATTGAGTTTGGAACCTTTTTTAAACATTTGCAAAAAATTTGCACAAAGGTATTTATTTATATACTTTCAGGCAGTAACATAAGTAACAAAATAATGCTAAATATTCACAATTTATCTATTTCTTTTGGAGGAACCTATCTATTTGAAGAAGTAACTTTCAGATTAGGAGCCGGTGACCGTGTGGGACTTGTTGGAAAAAACGGAGCAGGAAAATCTACCATGCTGAAAATATTGGCAGGTGATTTTAAACCCGACTCGGGAACGATTGCTACAGAAAAAGAGGTTAAAATTGGTTTTCTCCGACAGGACATCGATTTTATAAAAGGTCGCACTGTACTTGAAGAGGCTTATCAGGCATTTGAAGAAATTAAAAAAGCAGAAAGAAAGATTGACGAAATCAATCACCAACTGGCTACACGGACAGATTATGAGTCTCAAAGTTATTCTTTTCTTATTGAAGACTTGAGTGAGGTTACACATCAATATGAAATTCTCGGTGGATATAATTATGTGGGTGATACCGAAAAAATATTGTTAGGTTTAGGATTTAAACGAGAAGATTTTGAGAGGCAAACCGATACTTTTTCGGGCGGTTGGAGAATGAGAATAGAATTGGCAAAATTATTATTACAATCCAATGATATTTTGTTGCTCGACGAACCTACAAACCACCTTGATATAGAAAGTATTATCTGGTTTGAAAGTTTTTTGAGAAATTTTTCAGGTGTAGCTGTGATTGTGTCGCACGACAAAATGTTTCTCGATAACGTAACAAATAGAACTATCGAAATCTCTTTAGGAAAGATATACGATTTCAACAAACCCTATTCTAAGTATCTGATTTTAAGAGAGGAAATACGCGAAAAACAATTGGCAACTCAAAAAAACCAACAGAAAAAAATCGAAGAAACCGAGAAGTTGATAGAAAAATTCCGAGCAAAAGCTTCAAAAGCCTCAATGGCTCAATCATTGATTAAAAAGTTAGACAGAGTTGAACGCATCGAAGTAGATGAAGACGACAATGCTGTAATGAATATTTCATTTCCTGTATCGGTTACCCCGGGAAAAGTTGTTATTGAAGTCGAAAATGTTACTAAAAAATATGGAGAAAAATCCATTCTGAAAGATATTTCGTTATTGGTGGAAAGAGGCAGTAAAATTGCTTTTGTAGGGCAGAATGGGCAAGGAAAATCTACTTTAGTAAAAGCTATTGTTAATGAAATAAAATATGAAGGAGTTATAAAGTTAGGTCATAATGTACAGTTGGGGTATTTTGCACAAAATCAGGCCGAATATCTCGATGGAGAAAAAACACTTTTAGACACTATGACTGATGCTGCCAACGACACCAATCGTTCTAAAGTAAGAGACATGCTTGGTGCTTTTCTATTTCGTGGTGACGATGTTGATAAAAAGGTGAAAGTTCTTTCAGGAGGAGAAAGAAACCGCCTTGCACTTTGTAAACTACTGTTGCAACCTATTAATGTCCTGATTATGGACGAACCAACAAACCATTTAGACATAAAATCTAAAAATGTTTTAAAAACTGCCCTTCAAAAATATGAAGGAACATTGCTTTTGGTTTCTCACGATCGTGATTTTCTTCAAGGAATGGCAAATGTGGTTTATGAATTTAAAGATCAAAAAATCAGAGAATATCTCGGAGATATTAATTTCTTTTTGGAACAACGCAAAGCTGATTCTATGAGAGAAATAGAAAAGAAAGATATTGTAAAAGAAACAAAAAAAACTGAAAATAAAAATCTGTCTTTTGAAGAACAAAAAATTCGAAAATCATTGCAGAACAAATTATCTAAGATAGAAATCAGAATACAGGAATTGGAAAATGACATTCAAAAAGATGACAAATCGTTGGCATCAAATTATAGCAAACATATAGAAGATGCAGATTTTTTTACTGCATACCAAAATAAAAAGAATGAACTCAACGAATTGTTAGAAAACTGGGAAGCTGTTTTGCAAGAATTGGGTTAAACAAGTTTTACAAGAAAAGCTACAAAATATTCAGAAAGTGATTAACTTTGTTTTATATAGAATATTGAGCTTGTAAGTCAAATAAACATTAAACGCTTATAGTGAAAACGACCCAAATAGTTTTGAATTGCCAATAAAATTAAAACGACTTATTTAGGAAAAGTTTATTTATGAAAAAAATTAAACTGGTCATATTACTCGTATTTGTTTCTCTTTCCAGCTGTGGTATATATAACTTCACTGGAACCGGACAAATTAATGCCGACACTTTTCAGGTGAATTATTTTCAGAATAATGCCGATTTAATTGAACCTGGATTAGATCGCGATTTCACCCTTGCTTTGCAAGAACTCATTATGAACCAAACCAACTTGAATCTGGTTACTTCTGGTGGTGATTTGGTTTATGAAGGCGAAATTACAGGATTTTATATTTCTCCTATGACCGCTACTGCCGACCAACGTGCGGCTCAAAACCGAGTAACAATGAGAGTCAACGTGCGGTTCACAAATAAGAAAAAAGAATCCGATGATTTTGAAAAAAGCTTTTCATTTTTCTATGATTATCCCGGAACACAACAACTCACCGGAGCCACATTACAAGCCGCAAAAACAGAACTGTTTGAACGGATTACGCAAGATATCTTTAACGAATCTCTTGCGAAGTGGTAAATTTTGTTAATTTTGAAATTAATTACTGTTTTACAATAGCACAAATTTGAATGTAATCGAATACACATATCTTCTCAATCACCCCAATGCGGTAAACGAAAAACAGACTCAAAGTCTCGCAACTTTAGTTGAAAATTTTCCGTATTTTCAAAGTGTCAGAGCTTTATACCTAAAAGGATTATACAATCAGGACAGTTATAAATATAATTTTGCTCTAAAACAAGCAGCGGCTCACACAACAGACAGAAGCGTACTTTTTGACTTTATCACATCTGACGAATTTACTATTATAGACAAAAATATCTATGAACAAAAATTAGCTCAGTTGTTAGATATTGAAGTCAAAGACGATATTATAATTCTACAAAATGAAACTGTCGAAGAAACTATTAATGAGCCCATTGAAGAAACTGTCGAAGAAATTCAGGAGGAAGAACAAGTAGAATTAGTTCCTGAACAAGATGTAAAAGTGTTTAAATCGGAAGAAATAATTTCGGAAGTCAAGTCGGATGTTTTTATAGAAAACATCAATTTCGTGCCTGACTTTTCGTCGGAAATTGATATAGTAGAGACTGAACAAAAGATTGATGAAGAAAAAGGGAACAAAATAGAGCTTGAAGGAGTTGAAACTGAAAAGCCTTTAGAAGAAAAATTAGAAATTGGCAAACCACTCTCTTTCTCTGCTAACGAAAAACATTCATTTCAAGAGTGGTTGCAACTAACTGCCTTAAAACCTGTTACTAGAGAAGAATCTCAAAAACCGGGAGAATCTGAAAAAAAAAAGCAGTTGACAATCACGAACAGTAGTAATAAAAAACAAAAAAAAATAGAACTTATTGATAAGTTCATAGAATCGAATCCAAAGATAATTCCGAGTAAAGAAGATATTGAACCTATCAAAACCTTTGAAATACCTGACACTTCGCGTCTAATGACCGAAACATTGGCACGGGTTTATCTTGAACAGAAAAAATATCAGAAAGCAATTCAAGCTTATGAAATTTTAATTTTGAAATATCCGGAAAAAAGTGTTTTCTTTGCAGACCGAATTAGAGATATCAAAAATTTACAACAAAATAATCAGTAAAAATGGGATTTTCAGTTTTTTTAGTTTTAATAACCATCGTTTGTTTTCTGTTGGTTCTTGTTATTATGGTACAAAACCCTAAAGGAGGCGGTCTGTCTTCAAGTTTTGGCGGAACTCAACAATTGGGAGGTTATCAAAAAACATCAGATTTTTTAGACAAAAGTACTTGGACATTGGGTATTATCCTGATAGTTTTGATCTTATTGTCAAACCTTGGCGAATTCAACCAAGGAAATACAATTACAATTGATTCCAGTGGAGTAACTCCGGTTCAAACAACACCTGCACCTCTGTCAACACCTGCTACCGAAGAAACTTCTGCAACGGAAGAGTCTGCAGAATAAACAAACCAGATTTGTCAAAAAATTACAGTATTATCCCGGAGTCATTCCGGGATTTTTTTATATCTGTCAAAAATGTCTTTCTAACTGAAAAAATGTCAGTTTTGTTCAAATGGCATAATTTCTGTCAAATGATTGAACGTTGAACTTTAACAAATAAAAATTATGTCAGTAAACATTAAACCCCTTTCAGACCGTGTTTTGGTGGAACCGGCAAAAGCCGAAACAACCACCGCTTCAGGTATTATTATTCCAGATACCGCTAAAGAAAAGCCACAGAGAGGAACTGTAGTTGCTGTGGGTAATGGGAAAAAAGATCATGCCATGACAGTGAAAATTGGCGATACTGTATTGTATGGTAAATTTGCCGGGACCGAATTAAAATTTGATGGCAAAGAATATCTCATTATGAGAGAAGATGATATTTTGGCTATTATATAAGTCTCTATCCCGAAAGAGGGAAACTAAACTTTAAATTATTCAAACTTTAAACAAAAATGAAATGGCAAAAGAAATAAAATTTGATATTGAAGCCCGCGATGGTTTAAAACGCGGTGTGGACGCATTAGCAAATGCTGTAAAAGTAACCTTAGGGCCAAAAGGTCGTAATGTAATTATCGGCAAATCATTTGGCGGACCTTCTGTAACAAAAGACGGAGTGTCTGTTGCCAAAGAAGTAGAGTTGGCAGATACTTTAGAAAACATGGGAGCTCAGATGGTAAAAGAAGTAGCTTCAAAAACCAACGATTTGGCAGGTGACGGAACGACAACAGCAACAGTTCTGGCTCAGGCAATCGTAAAAGAAGGGTTGAAAAACGTAGCCGCAGGAGCAAACCCAATGGATTTAAAAAGAGGTATCGACAAGTCTGTTGAAGCTATTGTTGCAGATTTAGGGAAACAAGCAAAAGAAGTAGGAAGTTCTTCTGAAAAAATAAAACAAGTTGCATCTATTTCTGCTAATAATGACGAAATTATCGGAGAATTGATTGCTACTGCTTTCGGAAAAGTAGGCAAAGAGGGTGTTATCACCGTAGAAGAAGCCAAAGGAACAGACACTTATGTGGATGTCGTAGAAGGGATGCAGTTTGACAGAGGATATTTGTCTCCTTATTTTGTTACAAATGCAGAAAAAATGGAAGTAGAGCTTGACCACCCATATATCCTTCTATATGACAAAAAAGTTTCTTCTTTAAAAGAATTGCTTCCCATATTGGAGCCTGCTGCACAATCAGGAAAACCACTTTTAATTATTGCTGAAGATGTTGATGGAGAAGCTCTTTCAACTTTAGTAGTAAACAAACTACGTGGAGCATTGAAGGTAGCTGCCGTAAAAGCACCAGGATTTGGAGATAGAAGAAAAGCGATGCTCGAAGACATAGCGATCCTGACTGGCGGAACGGTTATTTCTGAAGAAAGCGGATACGCCTTAGAAAATGCTTCATTAGAAATGCTGGGAACTGCCGAAAAAATATCTATCGACAAAGACAATACAACGATAGTAAATGGTGCAGGTAATCCTGAGATGATTAAAAATAGAGTAAATCAGATTAAGGCTCAAATGGAAACCACCACTTCTGATTATGACAGAGAAAAATTACAGGAACGTTTGGCAAAACTTGCCGGAGGTGTTGCAGTTCTTTATGTAGGTGCCGCTTCTGAAGTTGAAATGAAAGAGAAAAAAGACCGTGTTGACGATGCTCTTCACGCCACTCGTGCGGCTGTAGAAGAAGGAATTGTTGCAGGTGGAGGCGTAGCTCTATTAAGAGCAAAATCGGTTCTTTCTAAACTAAAAGCTGAAAATGCAGATGAAGCAACAGGAGTCCAGATTGTTGCACGTGCCATCGAATCTCCGCTTAGAACAATTGTAGAAAATGCCGGATTAGAAGGCTCGGTTGTAGTGGCAAAAGTTGCCGAAGGCAAAGGAGATTTTGGGTATAATGCTAAAACTGATGAATATGTAGATATGATGAAAGCCGGAATCATTGACCCTAAAAAAGTGACCCGTGTAGCTTTAGAAAATGCAGCTTCGGTTGCCGGAATGATTCTAACTACCGAATGTGCTTTGGTTGATATTAAAGAAGAATCTCCTGCTATGCCAGCTATGGGTGGTGGAATGCCGGGAATGATGTAAATCTTCAAAACTCTATATTAAAAATCCGTTACGAAAATCGCAACGGATTTTTTTGTGCTTAACCCAAATTGAATAACATTAAACCCAAATTACGCATTAGAAATCTATTGCGAAAAAATACTGCTTTAAATCTGGAAATGTACTCAAATTTACGTCCTCAAGATAGAATAACTATCTCTGCGGAATAAATTTTCCGTGCATTTCCACCTTTTTTGTATTCTTTTTTTCTCATAACGAATCCCAATGCGTAATTTGGGTTAAATCTGCATGTACATTTTTGAATAAAACTATATGCTCTTGATTTTCTGAAAATAAAAAGCAGGAATAAACAATAATATAAACAAGGGGTGCATCAAAAATCTCCTCACATAGAAGAGAATAAAATTTTGTTTTTCAGAGCCTAATGTGAGTATAGTAAGAAATAAAACGATTAATATCAAATAAAGGAGCAAATATAGTATTGAGGTAAATTTAATTAACTTAACATCTTTGAATAGTAGATACAGAATCAATACCGAAAGAATGCTGTTTAATGTGTATCTGATGGTTAGGCTTATTGAAAGTTTAATCAGGTTGAACTCGGGCCATGGAAATTTTAAATAATCGTTTCTGAAATATGTTAAGAAGGGATCATAAAATATGTTTTTTTCATTTCCGCGAATGAAAGCAAAACCTGCTACACATAATATTATCAGGAATATTCTTTTTTTATTTTGCAGGATATTTATCGGCATAAAGTGAAAATTTTGTTACCCAAATAACCCATAAAGCAAAAACAACTCCGTAAATGAACAACGGAAAAAGAACTCCGTGCAACAAATGTTCGTACCCAGGATAAAAATATAACGCAATACTGATAGCAGCAATGCGGAAAATGTTTAATATATGAATGAGAATTAGACCTAAAAGAATAAAAACAATCATTTTTCTCCAACGACCTTTAAAAGCGATGACAAACGCTACAAAAAGAATCTTTACGCTCAAGGCATTACAGCCTTCGACAATGCGTGAAACATATTTTTTCTCTACAAAAAGCTTTATTGAACTTTCCTTTTTATGAAATTCTGTTTCAGTATCATATCCGAAAAAACGAATAGTCTTTTTGGTCTGTTCAGCAACAATTTGCGTAAAAGTGTCAACTTCATTTAATTCTTTATCATATTGATTAAGATAAATATGATACAAAAATGCTAAGACAGCATATACGGCAAAGAACCTGAGAAGGAAGACTAAAAAAGGTTTATATTGAATAAAATATTTTTTCAAAATATTTTTTTTTACAAACATACAGAATCTGTTTAAATGTTTGAAAAGGTTTTCTGTTTTTGAGAAGTGGTAAGTCAATTTAAAAACCGAACCGCTCAAAACTCTTATAAAAAAGCGGTTCGGTCAAAATAAGAAACTATAGAAATGGTTTAAACCTTTACATAGTATAATGTTTATCGAGGTTATTTTTTTGAAATAATTTTTAGATATAGCAATGATTTTAAAGTAATGAGCCAAAGCTCTCTAATCAATCCTAATAGCAGAGGATAGAAGTAGGTAATAATAAGTATAAGTAAAAACGTCCTAAACGGATTATAGTAAACGGTTAGTCCTCTATAAATAGCGAATGCAACGCCAATTGGATAACACAACACAATAAAAACATTAAAGAGACTTACGAACCACACATAAAGAGGGAAGTCTCCAGAGAGGTTTTTTTCTTCAGAATATTCAGAATCTGCATTAGACAGACTCACTAAGGCATTATGATAGATTTTTATAGGGAGCGTGAATACTTTTATAATTAAAAGCTCTAATACTTTTAAAATTACTTTCCCGAAATCAATGTTTTTGTTTTCCATAATCTTTTGGTTTATTGGTTAATGATGCTCGAAAGTTAATAAAAAAATGTTAAAGTTTTCTTTTGTTGGTAATTAAAATATGTTTTCTGATTGTTTAGCCGTATATTTGTACTCGAAACATCGCGGGATAGAGCAGTAGGCAGCTCGTCGGGCTCATAACCCGAAGGTCACAGGTTCGAGTCCTGTTCCCGCTACAAAAAACAAACATCAGTATTTACAAGGGTTTAAGAGCAATTTTAAACCCTTTTTTGTGCTTAAAATAAACAAAATATTGGCGTTTGAATACGATTTTGAATACGATTTCAAACGAATGGAAAGGAAATACAGCGAAGTAAGGATTTTTGATGCCAACGGGGATTTGTCAAAGCGTTGGTACATATATTTTTCTTATCGAAACCCTGCAACAGGAAAATTAGAACGACAACCTTATATAGATGCCGGGATTAACCAACACAAAACAATAAGAGATAGGCGTACAGCGGCAGAATTAATTAAAAAAGCCGTGGAACGGGCTTTAAAAAATAATTACAATCCTTACGGCTCTGATGCTGATAAAATCATTTTAAGCATAGACGATATTTTTAAAAAATTAGATACTTACGCCTTAAACTCTTTCAAAGAATCGTATTATAAGAATTTCAAAAGCCGGGTTGGGCAATTTGAAAACTGGTTGACTGAAAATAATTTTACCGATATTAGCAAAATTACAAAACGAGATGTTGTTAAGTTTCTTAACGTTGTGGAATTTAAAACCAGTAAACGAAACCGGAACAATACCCGCTCTGCCCTGCAATCTGCCTTTAATTTTTTTGAAAAAGAATATTTTGTAGAACGTAATTTTATTAGTGATATTGAAGTCCTTTACACAAAGCCGAAACGACATAAAACATATACGAGCAAACAGGAGGCAGAAATTTTTAAGCACTTAGAAGAAAACGACAAGGAGCTGTATCTGTTTATTAAGTTTATTTCAATAAATTTCTTGCGACCGATAGAAGTATGCAGATTACAGATAAAATCTTTTAATCTTGAAGAAAAGAAAATTTATTTTTCTGCAAAAAACAAGAGCTTTAAAATTAAAATCATACCGGATATGCTAATTAAAGAGTTGCCTGATCTCTCTAAATATCCTGAACATTACTACCTATTTACGCCTGACGGAATAGCCCCGTCAACTACCACGGAAACAAACAGGCGTGATTACTGGACCAAACGCTTTAAAACGGTTGTGAAAGATTATTTTAACCTAAAAGAAGATTATACCATGTATAGTTTTCGACATACTTTCATAACAAAACTATATAATGAGCTGCTAAAAGAACTGACACCATTTGAAGCAAAAAGCAAATTAATGTTGATTACAGGACATAACACCATGACGGCTTTAGACAAATATTTGCGTGATATTGATGCCGTTTTACCGGAGGACTATTCTAAGTATCTTGAAAATAAATAAACCGCCTTTACAGACGGTTTATGTTTACTTCTTTTTCTTCGGTGTGGTTTTCTTGACTACCTTAACGACAGAACCGCCTTTTACATATTTATAACCTTTTTTTAGGTGCGTTCCGCATGAAGTCAAAGCCTCGCTTTTTCTTACTCGCTTTGTGGTTGTTCTTTTTGTACTCATGACTTTTTGGTTTTAATGGTTAAACAAATTCTGTTACCGGAACGTCGTCCGGGTTATATAATTCTTCAAATTTTTTCGGATTAAATTTTTGCAGACCCTCTTCCCAAACAACGTGATGCCCAATACCGTAACGCCCTCTGTTTTCCATGCAAAAATCTTCAACGGTTACGATTGCATCTACAACGTGTGTCCAAGCTTGGTCGCCTTTAAAGTTGCCTGTTTTGGTAGATTCCATAACAAGAATAAAACCAACTTCGGGATATTTACGGATAAACCTGTCTTTAAATTCGTGAGGCGTGATGTTTTCACGATTGATGTAATCGTTAATCATATCAATAAACACATATTTATAATTTCCTGTTCCAATTTCTTTTTCAAGTTCTGCCAAAGTGTTTGCATCAGACGGTTTTGCAAGTTCTTCAGGGCAGTTTTCAAATCCTGCCGTTATCCATAAATCTTGCGTATTTTTGTTAAATCCTTGGTCGGCAAAATTATAAAGCACGTTGCCGTGTTTGGTTAGGTATTTTGCAAATTGCAAAGCTCCGGCGGTTTTACCGTTTTTGGGTTTGCCAAAAATAGCCAGTTTCATGTTTGCTGCCGGTTCCTGCATAAAATCTTCCCAGCCTTCATCCATTTCAAGGCTTTCAAACTCCATGGACATTAATCTGCTTTTTACGGGTTTGGAAACTTCCGGTTTTATTTCGGGGTTTTGTGTATTGTTTTGGGAAACTTCTGAATCGTTTTTGGGAATTTCCGTGCAATTTTCAGCAGGATTTATGATTTTACCGGGCGTTGCCGTAACAGGAATAACCGGTTCCGTACTTATAACAATGGTTTCCGTAACTGGAATTTCTGAAATCGGAACGCCGGGAGCTTCCGGCAATCCAAGCCCTGAAGGATTTTTTTTGTTGTTTCGGGATTTTTTTGTATTTTTGTTTTCAGAAAGAGGTTTAATGCCCCCGTCTTTGGGATTTACTACGGTAGCCCCCGGGTGTTTAACCTCTTTTTCTTTAGCCCCTACGTCAAAAGATTTAAACAGTGTTTTTCTGTCTCTATCTAAAATAATAGATATTCTGACGTGTCTTTTGATTCCGTCAATCGTAACTTTCGATTTAAAATTCAGATAACCCAAAACAGTAGGATTATCTTTTGTTTTTCTATCTCCCCAGTTATTATAAGTTGAATTTTTAATAATCTCTTCTAAATGCTCGATTACAGCCGTTTTTTCCTTATACATCGGCTTCATCAGCTTACGACCGCTATCAGTTATAAAAACAACTTCTTTCAAATGGTTTTTAATTTCAACTGTATTGCCTTTCAGATTTTCGTTATAATAATCAAAAGTAAATTTACGCAATTCAGGAACCGACATATTTTTGAAGTTGTCAGAAGAAATATTTACCCTTTCTTTTTTCGGGCTTGGTAAGCCCAACCCGTCAAACAAAGCGTAATTGTGTTTTTGGTTTTGCAAGCTATCTAATCTGCCGTTTACACTTTTTACAAAATCAATACCTAATGAAGTTAGTAAAATTTCTTTACCGGAAAAACCAAAATGAAAATCGGAATCTTTTTTCAAAACGGCAATTTCATAATCAGACATTGGCGTAATTGCGGCATCTAAATCATCTTTAAATAACTTATAGAGCAAAGAGGCTACAAGTAGCGATGTGGTATTTTTATATTTCTGTAAACTTAAAACATCCTTTATAGCGGTTTGTACAGAAACGCTTTTTGGTTTTTTGTCAAATCCTTTTGGCTCCGGTTTTGGTTCGGGTTTTTCCCAATCTACATTAACTTTATTTCCTTTTGCATTTTTACCATTGCGGGAAACAATCTCATAAACTAACGGTTTTGAGTTTTTGCCAATCTCAGTTTGTTCTAATTTATAAAATGCTTTTTCAAGTTCTTTAAGTGTTTTTTTAGAAGCTACTGGTTGAGCCGTAATATTATCTAACAACACATAATCTACAACAGTTTTTGCCGTTTCTTTTTTAGCCTTTGGCTTAGGTTCTGTTTTTGGCTTATAGTTCTGTAAATATTTCGGTATATCTTCTGCATTTCTGTCAAGAATATAATCGGAAGCTTTTTGAGCTTTGGCAGCGGCTTTAAAAATAAATCTGTTATCGTTTTCCAAATTCTTTAAAAGTCGCTTATTCCATCCGGCTAAATATTTGGCAGAGTTTTCACGGGTGGTAAAAAGCGTACCTGCTTCGGCAGATAAATAGACTGCTCCCAGCTCTGCAATTAATTCTTCAAAAGCATAGTTTTCTTTAGTGTTTTTTGCAAAACGGTCTAATCGTTTTTTATGCCCGGTACTGTCAGATAAAACAAGATATTGTATAGATTATTTAAAGCGAAATGGAACGGATTAAGAACGATCCTGATTTACAGCATTTAGTACAAGGAGATTAAATATAAAAAAGGAATATAATTCCCTTTTTATCTATCAGGCAATTTAGCTACTACTCTCCCTTTTAATCCCTGGTCAACCAGATAACCAAGAAAATCAGCAAAAGGGGTAATGTCCTGCTCAATGCTTGCTATTTCAAGAGCCTGCATATATTCATCCCTTCTTTCCACAGGAATTACCGTCCAGGGGTATCCTCCTGAAGCCAGCATTACATTCATCAGAAAACGTCCCATTCTTCCATTCCCATCCATATAAGGATGGATAAATACAAAGATAAAATGTCCCAGTACAGCTCTTACCGAGGTCTCGGTTTCCTCTTCTAATAATTCAAATAATACGGGCATAACATCACGCATAGCATCTACACTGAGAGGTACATGCTTAGAATTACCAATGTACACTTGATTATTTCGGTATCCGGCTAAATCTGTTGCCTTTAATAATCCGGCAACCACGCTTGGGTCAAATAACTGCCTGTACCATTTGGAGTGATCCTTATCTACCTGTGTACCCGGGTTAGCACCTTGTAATATAACCTCAATAGTCTTTTTCACTTCGAGGAAAGCCTGATAATATCCTCTTGCAGCCATAGCGTCCCGCTGCTTACGGTCTTCTTCATTCTCCTTGATATTCCATTCTCCGCTGCTTACCTTAGCAATCAGCTCGGGGGTTACCTTATACCTTTCAATGGAAAGGGAATGATAGGCATCTGTTACATAAATATCATCTATACCCTTTAAATATAAATTGTGATCCACAGGAAGTCCCGGAGATGCGGGAAAGTTTTTTATGACTGTTTCACGCATCTGTATCCACATCAAACGAATTCGGTTTACATAAGGTGAACGTTCCCGGGCAGACAACTTAACATCAAGTTTATATTCAAATGGGTCATCCTCTCTAATATCGTAGTCAGCTTGTTTGAATGTTTCTACAATCTGGTCAGCTATTTTATCCCGTTGGATATTCCGGAAAGCACCTGCCAGGCGTCCTGCCAGTGTCGTATGTCCGTTTTCCAGTAATATAGGCAATAGCTCTGACGCATCCCGTATCATTGAAAGTGTGGTACGTGCATCAATAGCGTTATGGGTATAGACCGCAGCAGTACTATAAATAAGTGCCGCCTGTAAATTATATATCCTGATACCATTGTGTATCTCCATCTGCTCACCTTGCGGTATATCAGTCTTCAGGTTGAACAACGATGTATTGTATGGCAACGGAGTAGGCTTGTTATTGCCTTGTGGTGAACGGACGAGCAATTGTTGGGGTACAGTCCGGTTTCCGGCGTGAATAAGCAATGACTGGTCAGCAGACAGGCACCAATTCTCACCGTATTTATGATTAAGAAACCTGACAATAAAATCCCAATACGAGCTATACCATGAAGTTGTCTCACCTTCTTTTTCATTTGGATTTGTGGCTATATACCAACCTTTGGTTACTTCACGAATAAATCCGTTTTTCACAAGCAACTGACGGTACTTTGCATTGGGCATATCATCGGTATAAATACCAACTACACCTTTATCCTGTAATTCTTTCAGGAAAGTAAGTGCTTCTACGAATCTTTCTCTTGGTGTTGCCATAATTAAACAATTTTGGTTTTAAACTAATTCTTCCCTTACTAACTTTACTCATAAATATTAGTAATAAGTTTAGTAAATATTACTGTTGTAAAATTAGTAAATACAAATGTACTTAAATTAGTAAATATAGACGTGCTAAAATTAGTAAATTCTAACGTTGTAAAATTAGTAAATACAATAGTAGTATAATTAACTGATACAATAAGCTTAATATAGAGTAAATGTTTTAATAAAAAAGGAATTCTGTCAAATCGCTTTACGTCTTTCCATTTACCACTTCCTGAAGAATAGGTAAGTCTTTTGGCAGTTCAGCAATTTTCTCCTGTTTGAGCAAGGCGAGAATAAAATGAAACATTGATTAGGAAAAATAGGCGGATAGTATGTATTAAGGTAGCTAAAGCTATTACAACACCCCCGGGGAAGTTAATCAGTCAAATAAGAAACCATTGTAACTAATCCTTTTATGCTCAATATTGAAAGTTTAGCTAGCATAGGCAGTAAAAGGAAGAAAAGTAAACCAGGGAAAAAATTCGATGCATATATTGTTCTGAACGATGAAATGCAAAGCTCTTTTCAATTCGAAAAGAGTAAAATAAAAAAGAAATAATAGTATCTTTGCCAAAAGAAAATGAACTTCTTAAAGTTGCCCAATTCTTGAACCATTTATAAATTTTTAATTTTTAAATAATAAAATGATAATCAAGCTGTTAACTTATACAAGCGATTTAAATCATCTAAAAAATGATTCAACAAATGTATCGGGTAGGCTACAAAATAGGAAGCCATTCAAAACGAGTGGCTTTTTTTAATTTTAATAAAAAATGTCACACAAATCCGGATTCATTAATATCATCGGAAATCCCAATGTGGGAAAATCTACTCTAATGAATGCATTGGTGGGTGAGCGACTTTCTATTATCACGTCCAAAGCTCAAACAACACGTCACCGTATTTTGGGAATTGTAAACGGCGATGATTTTCAGATGATTTTTTCTGATACACCGGGCATTATCAAACCTGCTTATGAAATGCAGGAATCAATGATGCAGTTTGTGAAATCTGCTTTTGAAGATGCCGATATTTTGATTTATATGGTTGAAATAGGCGAAAAAGAACTTAAAGACGAAGCCTTTTTTAATAAAATAATACATGCCAAAATACCGGTGTTGTTGCTTTTAAACAAGATAGACAAATCCAGTCAAGAACAACTCGAAGAACAAGTTGCCTTGTGGAAAGAAAAAGTGCCAAATGCAGAAATTTATCCCATATCGGCTTTAGAAAAATTTAATGTTCAGGAGGTTTTTGAACGTTTGTTGGCTTTGTTGCCTGAGTCCCCGCCTTATTTTCCAAAAGATGCTTTGACAGATAAACCGGAACGTTTTTTTGTGAACGAAATCATTCGTGAGAAAATCCTGCTCAATTATGACAAAGAAATTCCGTACGCAGTAGAAGTTGAAACCGAAGAGTTTAAAGAGGAAGAAGACATCATTAGGATTCAGGCTGTAATTATGGTAGAACGCGACACACAAAAAGGCATCATCATCGGACATAAAGGAACTGCATTGAAAAAAGTTGGAATCCAAGCACGTGAAGACCTCGAAAAATTCTTTGGCAAACAAGTGTTTCTTAAAACTTTTGTTAAAGTCAGTAAAGACTGGCGAAGCAATCAGTTTCAGCTACGCAGATTAGGGTATAATCAGAAGTAGTATTAAGAGCCTATTTAGAATTTATCTAATAATTTGTTTATGCTTCTTTATGGTTTTAGTTGCGTTAAACCCAAATTACGCATTAGGATTCGTTATGAGAAAAATGAATACAAAAAAGGTGGAAATGCACGGAAAATTTATTCCACAGAGATAGTTATTCTATCTTGAGGACGTAAATTTGAGTATATTCCAGATTTAAAGCAGTATTTTTCACAATAGATTTCTAATGCGTAATTTGGGTTAAATATTGAAACGATAGCTCTCCTTTAAAAATTTGCCTTGTTCTATTTAACCTATAAACATTTTTACAATACAAATTTAAACAGGCACTTATCCTTCCAAAATCTTATTCATAATTTTTTCAAGCTCTTCAGCTTGTGGTAATCCTTTTTTTCGGTTTAGCCGGGCAATAAAATAAAGAAGTAACCAAATGTTGACCATGACCACCATGACCATCACATCAAAACCGATAGATTGGTTTAATGACCATTTTGAATAAGTAATCATCCCGAAAATGATAAAAATTCCGGCTACAACAAAGTGAAGAAACATAAAAAGTGTCCACAACACAGGATCGGGTCCAAAAAGTCCTCTTATATATGTATTGCCGTCTTCCATTTTTTCAATTTCCAAGTGTAGGTGAGGCGAATGTTTTTCACGTCTGAGCATCCCGATATGAAGCCAAATATGATTGCCGGATGTTTTAATTCTGTAATCAGGCTCAAGGGTTTCTTTTAGATTTTCGCAATCCTGCAAAATAGTCTCAGTAGATTTTGAAACTACTTTGTCAAATCTGTATCGTAAAGGTATTTTGTTGTCAGATTCCATAATTAATGATACTAAGATACGAAATTGTTAAAACAAACGGAAAAAAGTTCCGGATATTTTACAGAGACTAAATTTACAATAGGCAGATGAATCAAAAAAATGTACCTTTGTACCCAATTTTTTTAAAACTATGGGTGTTATTGTTGCAATAGTCGGAAGACCAAATGTTGGAAAATCTACGTTATTCAATCGACTAATTAAGAGAAGAGAGGCTATCGTTGATGCTGTAAGCGGTGTAACCCGCGATCGAAACTATGGAAAAAGTGAATGGAATGGAAGAGAGTTTTCGGTTATTGACACAGGCGGATACATTAAAGGGTCAGATGATGTTTTTGAAGGTGAAATCAGAAAGCAGGTAGAGCTTGCCATTGACGAAGCCGATGTTATCATGTTCCTTACCGATGTAGAAGAAGGCATCACCCCGATGGATGAAGAGGTTGCCAAATTGCTTAGAAAAGTAACAAAACCCATCTTGTTGGTGGTTAATAAGGTTGATAATGCTAAGCGAGAAAAAGACGCTTTTGAGTTTTATAATCTCGGATTGGGTGATTATATTACAATATCTGGAACTTCAGGTAGTGGAACGGGCGATTTGTTAGATAAATTAATCGAAGTGTTCCCAGACAAGCCAGAAGTAATTGTTGAAGAAGAGTTGCCTCGTTTTGCCGTTGTCGGAAGACCCAATGCAGGAAAATCCAGTTTTATTAATGCACTGATAGGTGAAGACCGTTATATTGTTACCGATATTGCCGGTACTACTCGAGATGCAATTGATACAAGATTCTCAAAATTCGGATTCGATTTTAATTTGGTCGATACAGCCGGAATCCGAAAAAAATCGAAAGTAAAAGAGGATTTAGAGTTTTATTCAGTAATGCGTTCTGTTAGAGCCATCGAGCATTGCGATGTATGTATTCTGATTGTAGATGCCACAAGAGGTTTTGAAGGTCAAGATCAAAGTATTTTCTGGCTTGCAGAAAAAAACAGAAAAGGAATAGTTATTCTAATTAACAAATGGGATTTGGTAGAAAAAAACACCAAAACAGCCAAAGAATTTGAAGATGCAATCAGAAAACAAATAGAACCTCTTACAGATGTTCCCATTCTTTTTATTTCGGTACTCACCAAACAACGATTGCTAAAAGCACTTGAAACAGCCGTTCAGGTTTTTGAAAACAGAAAACAACGTATTCAAACCTCTAAGTTTAACGAATTGATGTTGGATGTAATCCAAAAAAATCCACCACCGGCAACCAAAGGAAAATATATCAAAATCAAATATTGTATGCAACTTCCCACACCTATACCACAATTCGTGTTTTTTGCCAATTTGCCTCAGTATGTAAAAGATCCCTATAAGCGTTTTCTTGAAAATAAAATACGAGAACACTATGACTTTTCAGGAGTTCCTATCGATATTTACATAAGAGAAAAATAAATTTAAACAGGCTCTGATAAATTCTGAAAAGTTAGTGTTTAAAAGTAAGAAAAAGATGATGTTTAGATAAGAAACATCATTTTTATCATCAATTGAAAAAAGTTTAAATGAGTTCTATTTATATTTTGTTATTTTTGCAACCGTTTATAAAAAGTTAAAATAATTTTTATGGAATCTATTATGATTTATTTGCCAATAGGTCTTGCGGTTCTCGGCCTTTTGTTTATGCTTGTAAAGTCTAATTGGGTAAACAAGCAAAATGCAGGAAATGAACGTATGCAAAGCATTTCCAAAAGTATTCAGGAAGGAGCAATGGCTTTCCTTAAAGCTGAGTACAGAATTTTACTTATTTTCGTAATCATCGCTTCGATAGCCTTGTTTGCCGTTTCTCAATTTGTAGAAACCACACATTGGATTATTGTAGTAGCTTTTATTTTTGGAGCATTTTTCTCTGCTTTGGCAGGAAATATCGGAATGCGTATTGCAACCAAAGCAAACGTGAGAACAACCGAAGCAGCCAGAACAAGCCTTCCACAAGCTCTTAAAGTTTCTTTTTCGGGAGGAACCGTTATGGGACTCGGGGTAGCAGGTTTGGCAGTATTAGGATTGAGCATTTTCTTCCTTTTATTCCTTAATATGTTTATCGGAAAAGGCGGTAATTTCTATGATGAAATGACTGTCGTTTTGGAGGCTTTGGCAGGTTTCTCTCTCGGAGCTGAATCTATTGCTCTTTTTGCCCGTGTGGGAGGAGGAATTTATACCAAAGCAGCTGACGTAGGTGCCGACCTGGTTGGAAAAGTTGAAGCAGGAATTCCTGAAGATGATCCTCGTAACCCTGCGACTATTGCAGATAACGTAGGAGATAACGTAGGAGACGTAGCAGGTATGGGAGCTGACCTTTTTGGATCGTATGTAGCTACCGTTTTGGCATCTATGGTACTCGGTAATTATATCATCAAAGATATGGCAGACCAAGGGCAAGTTTTGGATACTTTCAACGGAATGGGGCCAATTATGTTGCCTATCGTGATTGCAGGAGTTGGAATACTGGCTTCTATTATTGGTACTTTCTTTGTTAAAGTAAGTGGTAACGATGCTAAAGAAGACCAAGTTCAATCAGCTCTTAACAAAGGAAACTGGACGGCAATTATCTTAACCGTAATTGCTTGTTGGTTCTTAATTCAATATATGTTACCTGAAACACTTACGATGAAATTCTTCGGAGAAGGCTATAAAGAAATTGCAAGAAATAATGTGTTTTTTGCTACTTTGGTAGGATTAGCTGTTGGAGGATTGATTTCTGCTTTTACTGAATTTTACACAGGATTGGGCAAAAAACCGGTTCTTAATATCGTTAAAAACTCCTCAACGGGAGCAGCTACCAATATTATTGCAGGTTTGGCAACAGGTATGAAATCTACTTTTTCATCTGTGCTTTTATTTGCTGTAGCAATTTGGGGTTCTTATGAATTGGCAGGATTCTACGGTGTGGCGATTGCTGCCTCTGCAATGATGGCTACAACAGCGATGCAGTTGGCTATTGATGCTTTCGGTCCGATTGCCGATAATGCAGGAGGAATTGCAGAAATGAGCGAATTGCCTAAAGAAGTTCGTCAGAGAACAGACGTTTTGGATTCAGTTGGAAACACAACAGCAGCTGTAGGAAAAGGATTTGCGATTGCTTCTGCAGCACTTACAGCACTTGCTTTGTTTGCAGCTTACGTAACCTTTACGGGAATTGATGGAATCAACATTTTTAAAGCTGATGTATTGGCTGCCTTGTTTATTGGAGGAATGATACCGGTAGTATTCTCGGCCCTTGCAATGCAATCGGTTGGAAAAGCAGCTATGGATATGGTAAACGAAGTTCGTCGTCAGTTTAGAGAAATTCCTGGAATTATGGAAGGAACCGGAAAACCTGACTACGGAAGATGTGTGGATATTTCGACTAAAGCAGCTCTTCGCGAGATGATGTTACCAGGAGCTATTACTATTATTACCCCTATAATTGTAGGATTTGTAATGGGAGCAGAAGCTTTGGGAGCTTATATGGCTGGAGTTACCGTATCGGGAGTACTTTGGGCTATTTTCCAAAACAATGCAGGAGGTGCTTGGGATAATGCTAAAAAATCATTTGAGGCAGGAGTTGAAATCAACGGAGAAATGACTTACAAAGGTTCGGAAGCTCACAAAGCAGCTGTAACCGGAGATACAGTAGGAGACCCGTTCAAAGATACGTCAGGACCATCAATGAATATTTTAATTAAACTTACCTGTCTTATCGGATTGGTAATTGCTCCGATTTTGGGAGGACATACAACCAAAACCGAAGAAGTTGAAGAAACTTCACACAGAATCGAAATGATTGATACTACTAATGATGAAAATAAAATCGAAGTAGTTCAAAACTAAGAAAGTTTTATCTTTATATAATCAGAAAACCTTACAAATTGTAAGGTTTTTCTTTTTTAAAATGTTTGCATTTAATAAAGAAATTCAGAATTTCATCAATCAGAAAAAAAGTTTTATGAGATACGTTTCATAAAACTTTAATCTAACCCTTTGATTATAAGGGATGCTTTTTGCCGAATAATTTCGGTTGTATGTGTTTTTTAAAAGTTGGGGTTAAAACAATCCGTGTAATTCGGCATTGATTCTATCTACAATCGTTCCTAAATCTTCGGGATTATCTACAAAATTGATGTTGTCAACGTCTATAATAAGCAGTTTTCCTTTGTCATAGGTTTGAATCCAAGCTTCATAACGTTCATTCAATCGGCTTAAATAATCGATAGAAATAGTGTTTTCATAATCTCTACCTCGTTTGTGGATTTGATTTACCAAGTTTGGGATAGAGCTTCTCAAGTAAATCAGTAAATCGGGTGATTGAACCATGCTTTCCATTAGTTCAAACAGCGATTTGTAATTGTTAAAATCCCTATTTGTCATCAATCCCATCGCATGAAGGTTCGGAGCAAAAATATGAGAATCCTCATAGATGGTTCTGTCCTGAATTATCTTTTTTCCGCTTTTGCGAATTTGAAGTATCTGTCTGAAACGACTGTTCAAAAAGTATATTTGAAGATTAAAAGACCACCTTTCCATTTGGTGATAAAAATCATCAAGATAAGGATTGTCAACCACATCTTCAAAATGCGGTTCCCATTTAAAATGTTTAGCCAATAGGCGTGTAAGTGTTGTTTTTCCGGCTCCGATATTTCCTGCGACAGCTATATGCATTATGGTAAAATTATTTTATAATTGCTGATTTCCTTTTTGGTAAAAATAGTCAAAATTTGGTCTTTATAACTAACGTTTTGCAACGTTTTTTTATCAACATCAATGTTCTGAAGGTTATTGTTAGAGGTGTTAAACCAAAACAATGTATTGTCTTTCAGAATCAAAAGCTCTTTGTTTGAAATAAAAACAACTTTTTCTGCATTTGGAATTTTCCCAAGAAAAGTAGTTTTCCCGAAAATATCACATACATGTAGGTTGTTTTGTAAATCTACCCAATAAAAGTAATTAAAATCCGTATGGTAAAACTTAATGTCCATGGTAAAAGGCGTTCCGATATATTGCAAAAAGTTTTTATGAACATCATATAACCCCAAACGCATATTCAATGCGTTAAAAATCCATAAGCGGTTTTGAGAAGCTATCCCGGTAGCAGTGACTGAAATCTGTTCTGTTGTGTTTGAAAAGTTGATTCTTTTGATTTCGTTTAGTTGGTTGTCAAGCGAGATAACCACATTGAACAACTCATAAAATAAAACAATATTCAACGGATTATCGATGTCAACTCTCGTGATGCTCCCCAATGCAGGATTTTTATACTGTAAATATTCAGCATCTTTATTTTTGTAAAAAACATTGTCTTTAGAATAGTATATATAACCCGAATTGTCCTGACCAAAATAGATGTCGGCATCCAAATGTTTGTTGTTCATGAGAGAGATTTCCGGTGTTTTATCTTGAGATAGTAAAGCCTGAAAACAACAAATCAACATTAGAGTTATTCTTTTTTTCATAATGGCTAAAATACAATTAAACCTTTTATAAAAAAAATAGTCACATTGATTTACAGGTTATTTGTAACAAATAGGTGTCAAAGCCTACCTATTATAAGGTGAAAGTTAATGTTTAGTTAAACAACTAAATTTGTAGTTTCATAACTAAATTTATAGTTTATTTTGTTTTTAAATTTTAAAGTTTCTAGGAAATGAAAAAAGTCTTTTTTGTTCTAACAGTTTCGATTTTGGGTGTTTTCTCTGTAGATGCCCAAAGTTTTCAGGGAATGGCAGTTTATGAATCTAAAACCAGTATGGGTGAAATATCAGCCGGTTTTAGAGGTAGTCGAGAAATTACACCCGAAATGCAAAAGCAGTTTGAAGAACGTATGAAGCGTATGTTTGAAAAAACATTCATATTGCATTTCGACCAGAACGCTTCGGTCTATATAGAAGAGGAAAAATTGGAACAACCCGGACAGGGTAGTGGTGGTATGAGAATGGCTGTATCGATGATGGGCGGTGGCGGAACACATTATAAAAACATCAGAACCAAAGATTTTATCATCGACAGAGAGTTTTTTGGCAAAGAATTTTTAGTTAAAGATTCTCTGCCAAAATTAGAATGGAAACTCGAAGGAGAAACCAAACAAATAGGAAATTATACTTGTTTTAAAGCTACGGCAGTTCGTGCGGTAAACCAGTCAGATTTTAGAAATTTTAGAAGAAGAGACGGAGATAAAAAAGAAGAAACCGAAAAAACTGTGACTGATTCTGAAAAGAAACAAGAGCGTTCAACAAATTTTATGGATCAGTGGGAGATGCCTTCAGAAGTGGTAGTTACCGCTTGGTACACACCAGATATTCCGGTGGGTAACGGTCCCGAAAATTATTGGGGATTGCCTGGTTTGATTCTTGAAGTTAACGACGGAAAAACTATTATTTTATGTTCTAAAATTGTCTTGAATCCTAAAGAGAAAAAAGAAATCAAAGCACCGAGAAAAGGTCAGGTGGTTACCGAAAAGGAATATGATGAAATTGTAGCAAAGAAAATGAAGGAAATGCAAGAAATGGGTCCCGGTCGAGGAGGATTTCAAATGAGAGTAGGAGGATAATTTTAAACTTCAAAACATATATTACTTATTTAAAAACATTTTATCAGGATTCCTAAATGACAAGGTTTAAACTTATTCTGCCATTTCTTTTTATTTCATTTTTTGTTCAATCGCAAGTGCGTTTAGAAGGCGTGGTGCGAGATAATCTGGGGCTTCCGCTCGAAATGGCAAACGTGATGGCGGTAAACGAAGAAACGAAAGCCATGGATGCTTATGCTATTACAAACGGTGTAGGAAGGTATTATCTGAATTTAAAACCAAATTCAAAATATAGTATTAAAGTGAGCTTCTTAGGATTTCAGACTTTGAATGTGTCTATTGAAACCGAATCTCAAAACATATCAAGAGATTTTAACCTTGAAGAAGGCGGGATTATGCTTGATGCCGTAGAAATAGTGCATGAAATGCCGGTTTCTATCAAAGGAGATACTATTATTTATAATGCAGATTCTTTTAAAACAGGAACAGAACAAAAACTCGAAGATGTGTTTAAAAAACTTCCCGGATTTGAAGTTACCGAAGATGGTGAAGTTGAAGTAGAAGGAAAAAGAGTTTCTCAAATGCTTGTAGAGGGCAAAAAGTTTTTTGAAGGAGATACAAAACTTGGTTCAAAAAATATTCCAGCCGATGCAGTTGATAAAGTGCAGGTGCTTAGAAATTTTAGCGAGGTTGGACAGTTGAGGGGATTGGAAAATAACAGTGACGAAATTGCAATAAACATCAAACTTAAAGAAGGAAAAAAGAATTTTTGGTTTGGAGATATTTCTGCTGGAGTTGGACCTGACGAACGTTATATTGTCAATCCGAAAATATTCTATTACAGTCCGAGTACGAGTGTGAATGTGTTGTCAAATTTTAATAATATAGGCGATGTGCCGTTTTCTCTCAGAGACTATTTTAGGTTAACCGGAGGTTCCAGAAATACCATTTCGCGAAGTGGAACCAATTTTAACATAGCATCAAACGATTTGGGTATTTCAACACAAAGGAATAATCGTGCAGCAGAGATTGATAATAAATTTGGAGCGTTGAACCTCACACAACAAATTACAAAATCATGGAACGTAAGTGGTTTTGGGATTTTATCTTCCAATAAGACACTGACAAACACAGAATCCAGAAACGGATATTTCAGACCCGAATCTACCGAGGTTGAAACAGAAGAAAACAGAAGTAATATCTCTCGTGTACGTAACAATGTGGCATTGTTCAAATTTGGTTCAAAATATAAGCCCAACACAAACTTTCAATTAGATTATGATGCTTTTGTTAGGCGTTCTAATCAGTCTGAAGATAATGGCGTAATTTCAAATTCTATTACTTATCATACTGACGGAAGTTTTATAGAAAACAGTAATGTTATCAATTCATTTAAAAAGCAAGACCCGATTTCGTTCAACCAAAGTTTAAATGCTTTCTGGACACAAAACGAAAAGAATACTTGGGTTTTAGAATTGCAACATCAGTATCAGGATGAAGATCCTTTCTATAACCCCGATTTGCAAAACGACCCATTTCCGTTTTTAGGTTTCGAGCAGAATCAGAGTAACTTTAATATTAATCAGGAACGTTTTGTAAAAACCAATAAATTAGATGCCAAAGTTGATTATTATTGGTCTGTTACACCAAAAGGAATCCTGAATGTAACACTCGGAAACACAAATTCGTATCAAAACTATAATTCGTCAATCTATCAGCTTTTAGACAACGGAAATCATTTTGAATTGGATGATGAAGCATACAAAAATGATGTTCGTTACAGTTTTAATGACTTTTATCTCGGGGCACATTATAAGTTTGTTATTGGTAAATTTACTTTTAATCCGGGATTAAGTTTTCATCGCTACAACACGTTTAACAACCAACTTGATACAAAAGTGAAGGACGATTTTTCAAGAATTTTACCGGATGTTTTTGCTCAATGGCAGATTAAAAGATCAGAATCCCTTACGTACAATTATCGTATGAGCAATGTGTTTAGCGACATCAACTCTTTTGTGTCTGGTTATACATTTAATAACTTTAATGCTTTTAACAGAGGAAACAGGTATCTTGAAAACGCCTTGCAACAAACCCATAACCTGAATTATGTGAAATATAACCTGTTTAATTTTACAACTATTGTCGGGAATCTGAATTATTCGAGTACCAAAGATCCTATTGTGAATCGTACATTCTTTAACGGAATCAATCAGGTAAGTGAGCGGGTTAATGCCGATTTTGAAAATGAAACTGTTAATGCGTTTGGTAGCTTTTCCAGAAATTTTGCCAGATTTTATAAAGGAACATTTTCCACGAATCTAAATTGGTCTAAGTACAATACACTTCGTGTGAATCCAACCGACCCGCTTAACCCCGGTGCCGATATTGTTCAAACAACAGAATCATTCAGTCAGACATATAGACTGTCTTTTGGCACACAATTTAAAGAATTACCCAATATAGAGGTTGGTTATTTTATCACGCTGAACGATTATCAGGAAACAACATTCAAAACACAGCGTCCGTTTGCAAGATTAGATTATTATTTCCTCAACGGATTCTCGTTTACCGCAGATTATGATTTCTACCACTATTCTAACAGTTCAGGTTCGGTAAAAAACACTTACGATTTCTTGAATGTTGGGTTAAATTATAAAAAGAAAGATGCCAAAATGGAATATAGGATAAACGTAACCAATCTGTTGAACACTGGCTCACTAAACGATGACAGTTTTAGTCAGACAGGTTTTATGACTTCGCAATATTTTGTAATGCCAAGATATGCGGTATTTTCTTTGAAGTATAATTTGTAAAACAAAAACAGCTCTTTATAAGAGCCGTTTTTTATTATAAACCAAAAGCAGATTTAATTTTATCTGTATAATCTAATTTCTCCCACGTAAATAGTTCGACATTTACAGATTTCTTTTCGCCGTTTGGCGAAATAAATGTTTTAGTTACGGTTTCAGGTGTTCTTCCCATGTGTCCGTATGCTGCAGTTTCACTATAAATAGGATTTCTCAGTTTTAATCTTTGCTCGATAAAATACGGACGCATATCGAAGATTTCGCCAACTTTTTCGGCAATTTCGCCGTCTGTGATATTTAACTTGCTTGTTCCGTATGTGTTTACGTAGATGCTGGTTGGTTTGGCAACACCAATAGCATAAGAAACCTGAACCAGAATTTCATCGGCAACACCGGCAGCCACAAGGTTTTTCGCAATATGACGAGTGGCATAAGCAGCACTGCGGTCAACTTTGCTTGGGTCTTTTCCAGAGAATGCACCACCACCGTGAGCACCTTTTCCACCATAAGTATCCACGATAATTTTTCTTCCGGTTAATCCCGTATCGCCATGCGGACCGCCGATTACGAATTTTCCGGTTGGATTAATATGATATTCAATATCGTCATTAAACAAATGAGCATATTCAGGATATTTTGTCTTCACTCTCGGAATCAAAATATCCACCAAATCTTTTTTGATTTGAGCCAACATGGTGGCTTCGTCAGCAAAATCATCATGCTGGGTTGAGATAACAATAGCATCAATGCGTTGAGGTTTGTTGTCTTTAGAATATTCTAATGTTACTTGTGATTTTGCATCGGGACGCAAATAGGTAATATCTTTGTTTTCTCTTCTGATGTTGGCAAGTTCGATAAGAATAGCATGCGATAAATCCAGAGCCAACGGCATATAGTTTTTGGTTTCGTTGGTAGCATATCCAAACATCATTCCTTGGTCTCCGGCTCCTTGTTCTTCTTTGTTTTCTCTGTCAACTCCCTGATTGATGTCGGCAGACTGTTCGTGAATAGCAGACAGCACACCGCACGAGTTGGCTTCAAACATATACTCGCTTTTGGTGTAACCGATTTTTTTGATAACATCGCGGGCAATTTGCTGCACATCGAGGTAAGTATTCGATTTTACTTCTCCGGCAAGAATGACCTGTCCTGTTGTTACCAGAGTTTCACAAGCAACTTTAGAATCGGGGTCAAAAGCTAAGAAATTATCGATTAAAGCATCACTGATTTGGTCTGCGATTTTATCAGGATGCCCTTCGCTCACAGACTCAGAAGTAAATAAATAAGCCATAATAGTTTTGTTTACAATTCAAAGGAAAATTAAGAAAGTACCTGAAAATGCTTTTTTGAAAGGAGTAGAATCTACTGCTTTAGCATTTTTTATTGAGGTTGCAATCAGTCAAATTTTTTCCTCTCTAAATATTTTGGATTGCAAATGTATAAAAGCTAAATTGATTTTAAAAATATTTTGTTTTACTATTTGGTTGATTGGTATAATGAATTTATTGGTAAAATCTGTTATTCGAAAATAAGTACAGTTTCTTAACTTAAACTCCGTTTTTGTTAAATGTTATTCGGAAATGCTTTTACCGATATTATTTTTAATATATTTACGCCATTAAACATAAACTAAATTTATTATGAAAAAATTATTACTTTCAGTTGCTCTTATTTTTGCAGCTTTTGTAGATGTTAATGCCCAAGAGCCTTATGCTTGTAGTCAAGTTACACAAGGAAGTTTAGACAATGGAGGTCTATTTGGAGGAGATGGGAACCAGTTATTGGCAATCGATATTCCTGTTTATGATGGTACCTCTTTTGCTATTAATACAATTAAACTAAATTTAATTGGTACATCAACGTATATTAATGTAATTATCCGTCAGGATAATGCAGGATTGCCGGGAGCTGTACTTAATACTTATAATAATGTAAATGTTGTCAATTCTGTTATTGTGGGTAATAATTTTGGTTACAACTTTTATCAGCACACTATAGATGTGTCCTCTTTAAATATTTCTTTTAATGCCCCTAGTGGTGGAGGTGATTTAAGATATTGGATGGAGGTTGTTTCTGATGCTCTAGCATGGGAATCTACTCCCTCGGTTTCTGTTGGTTTGTCAGGTGCTTTTAATAATGCTGATACATTAGGTGCATGGACTATAGGAACGGGGGATTATGTTTGTGAGTTGATAGGCAATTGTACAGGAGAAATGCCAATAGTGTATTGTAATGCTTCTGCCGGAAATTGTACATATGAATCAATAACAAATGTAACTTTTGCAGGAATAAACAATACAACAGTTTGTGAAGCAGGGTTAAATGATTATACAGATCAAGTAGCAAGTGTAACTCAGGGTGAAACAGAGCAAATTTCAATTACTATAGAATCAGATTCAGACGATTATATTTTTGTTTTTATTGACTGGAATCAAGATGGAGATTTTAACGATACCGGAGAATCTTATTTAGTTGCTGGTGGTGTGGATGTGAGTCAGGCATACACTTTAAATATTTCAATTCCTTCTGATGCTGTTGTTGGTCAAACCCGTATGAGAGTGTTTTTGGGTTGGGATGAGCCTGGGTTAACTGCCTGCTCTTCTATCTCTTGGGGAGAAGTTGAAGATTATACAGTAAATGTATTAGCTGATATGAGTACGGGTGATTTTTTTGCTAGTAATTTGTCACTATACCCAAACCCTGCAAACGATTTCTTTAACTTAAGTAGCACAACTTCTATCATCGAGAATGTAAAAGTTACAGATTTAAACGGTAGAGTTGTAAAATCGATTGCAGCAAATGGTGTTTCAGATATTCAGGTTAATATTTCAGATTTAACAACAGGAATATATTTTGTAACAGTAGAAACAGATAACGGTACAGGTTCTACAAAGCTTGTTAAAAAATAATATTTACTTTTAGTTAAAATTTAAAATCCCGTTTCGATAAGAAGCGGGATTTTTTGTTATTTTATACCCAATTGTTAAATATTTATTTTTTTTGTTGTATAATATAGTTGTATATCTATATATTTGTGGTTAACTTAAATAGAACTAATTATGAAAAAACTTTTACTTATTTGCTCTTTCTTCATTGTGCATTCATTCAATGCTCAAACCACCCTTTTTGAAGATAGTTTTGAAACCTATAATGATTTTATCATAACCAATATTGGAGACTGGATAACCATTGATGTAGATGGTCTTGGTACATATTCTGGTGGCGGGGGTGTGCCTTTTGATAATCAATTCGATCCTAAGGCTTTTATGGTTTTCAATCCTGTAGCAGCTGAAGTGACTAATGAAAATTCAGGTACTGAAGTGAGAAATTTTGACCCACGTACCGGAAATAAGTATATGGGTTGTTGGGCAGCAAATGGTAGTGCAAATAACGATTGGTTGGTAAGCCCTGCTATTACTTTGGGAACAAGTGGAAATGAGGTTAAATTCTATGTGAAATCTATGTCTAATAGCTATGGGTTAGAAAGATATAGAGTAGGGATTTATATAGGTAGTGGTACACCGACAGGCGGTTCAGATTTTACTATTATCTCTGCTGGAGCGTATTTAACCGCACCTTACCCAAACTGGCAAGAAGTTACGTATGATTTAGATGCGTATGTAGGTCAAACAATAAGGGTAGGTATCCACTGTGTGTCAGACGATGCTTACTTTTTTATGGTAGATGATTTTTCTGTTACTACTGCTGAGATGAGTACAGACGATTTTTTTGCTAGTAACCTTTCAATCTATCCAAACCCTGCAAACGATTTCTTTAACCTAAGTAGCACAACTTCTATCATCGAGAATGTAAAAGTTACAGATTTAAACGGTAGAGTTGTTAAATCGATTGCAGCAAATGGCGTTTCAGATGTTCAGGTTAATATTTCAGATTTAACAACAGGAATATATTTTGTTACTGTAAATACAGATAACGGTACAGGTTCTACAAAGCTTGTTAAAAAATAATATTTACTTTTAGTTAAAATTTAAAATCCCGTTTCGATAAGAAGCGGGATTTTTTTTGACTTTAGAGATTTCTTAACACGGATAAAAATTTCTTACGTAATCTGCTTTAGGTTAAAACGTTTTGACAAAGTTAGAAGGATTGAACTCAGCCTCAGCCTAAAAAGAAAAGCGTTCCGGATTTAATCAATAGGAACGCTTTTTTTGCAAAACACCAA
Source organism: Flavobacteriaceae bacterium (assembly GCA_034005285.1). Lineage (GTDB taxonomy): Bacteria > Bacteroidota > Bacteroidia > Flavobacteriales > Flavobacteriaceae > Flavobacterium. The sequence goes on along the minus strand of JAVEUZ010000001.1, from coordinate 74,218 downwards.
AACAAAATTTAACTAACTCTAACCTGTCTGATGAAACAAGTTAGATATTCAACGGAGAGAACAGTATGTTTATTGTTTTGATTTTCAAAATTTTGTGCATATTACCAAATTTTAACTCTTTCTTCAGGTTTCAGGTATAATTTGTCGTTTTCAGTAATTTTAAATGCTTCATAAAAAGCATCTACATTTTGAAGTGGAACATAAGCCCGATACATGCCGGGAGAATGAGGGTCGGTTTTCACCAAATTTTTAATAGCTTCATCACGAGCTTTGGTTCTCCAGATAGTGGCCCAAGAAATAAAGAATCTCTGTTCGGGCGTAAATCCGTCTATTAAACCCGGATTTCCGCTTTCTTTGAGGTGTATTCTCAAACCGTCTAAAGCAGCGTTTACACCGCCTAAATCTCCGATATTTTCACCCAAAGTAAATTTGCCGTCAACAAAAATGCCGGGTATAGGTTCTAACTGCGAATATTGATTAGCCAAGGCACCGCCCAATTCAGTAAATACTTCTAAATCTTCTTCGCTCCACCAGTTTTCGAGGTTTCCATCTGCGTTGTAACGAGAACCGCTGTCATCAAAACCATGCGAAATTTCGTGACCGATAACCGCTCCAATTCCACCGTAGTTTACAGCTTCGTCTGCTTTATAATCATAAAACGGAGGTTGCAAAATAGCTGCCGGAAATACAATTTCGTTATAAGAAGCGTTGTAATAGGCATTAACAGTTTGTGGAGACATAAACCATTCGGTCTTGTCAACAGGTTTGTTCAGTTTTGCAAAATTTTCGGCATTTCTCCAACGACTCAGATTTTTTGAGTTTTCAAAGTAAGTACCTCCGTTTTTTGGTGATGTAATGGATACTTTAGAATAGTCTTTCCATTTATCAGGATAACCGATTTTAACATTCGATTTACGCAGTTTTTCGACGGCATTAACTTTGGTAGATTTTGCCATCCAGGGGAGGTTATTAATTCGGTTTTCAAAAGCAATGAATACGTTTTCTATCATTTTTTCAGCTTTTGCTTTTGCCTCTGCAGGGAACATCTTTTCTACATATATTTTTCCTAATGCTTCACCCAAAGCTCCGTTGACTGTTTGTAAGGCACGTTCGTCTCTAGGGCGTTGTTTGACAGCTCCGGTTAATGTTTTTCCATAAAATTCCCAGTTGGCGTTTTCAATTTCTGTAGAAAGCAATCCGGCAGATTGTCTTAAAAGTGTCCATCGCATATAGGCTTTCCATTCGGCAACTTTATTCTCTTTGAAAATATTTTCCAAAGCTTCCATATAACGCGGTTGCGAAACAATGAGTGTGTCAGGTTTTGGCAAACCAACTCCCGAAATATAATTTTGCCAATTAATGGACGGTGTGAGTTTTTGCAAATCTGTCACCGTCATCGGGTTATATGTTTTTCTGCGGTCACGGCGTTCTACTCTGTCCAATCTTGGCTGTGCCAAAGCAGTTTCTAATGCAATAATTTTTTGTGCATCTTCTTTTGCCTGAGCGGGTTTGACACCGAGATATATCAACATTCTGGCAACGTGTTCAAGATATTTTTCACGTTTTTCACGGCTATCCGCATCATCAGAAATATAATAATCTTTGTCGGGTAAACCAAGACTGCCCAATCTTATAGAAACAACATTGCGGTTGCTGTTTTTGGCATCAGTTCCAACGCCTATTCCAAAAAAGCCCAAACCACCCTGAGTTTCCATTTCAATGAGGAGATTTTGCAAATCGCTGATGTTATTAACCCTATCGATTTTCTTTAAATAAGGCTGTAAAGGTGTTATGCCTTGTCTGTTTCGCGTAAGCGTATCCATAACTGAGCGATACAGGTTCAAGGCTTTCCCTTGATCGGAATCATCTGTATAAGCCGTATTGTTTAGTGCGTCTTTTAAGATTTTCATCATATCTTCATCAGTTTTTTTACGAAGTTCGTCAAAACTTCCCCAGCGAGTGCGGTCAGCTGGAATTTCGGTTTGGTCATACCACCTGCCGTTTACATATCTAAAGAAATCATCACCGGGTTTTACCGATATATCCATATATTCCAGATTAATACCCGGATTTCTTTGAGCCTGTAAACTCATGTAGCCACTTGTTGCCAGAATCGCCAACATAACTTTTGAAAATGCAGTATATTTCATTTTAAATAATTTGTGTGTAAAGACAAATATATTCTAAATTGAACAGAATGTCCGCATGTTTGTTGTAAAAATGTTTTTCATTTTGGTAATAAATAGCTTGAATTTGTTAAAATAGTTTAAAACTCTATCAGAATACTCAAACAACTGTGATGTTTTGTACTTTTGCAAAAACCTTTTGAAATGCTTTCTTTTTTTAAAAAATTCAGGTATTTTTTTATTGTAGTTTTTGTTTTTTCGGCTGTGTTTCTTACCATTTCTTATGGTTTATTGAAACCGAAGAAACGTTTACCCATTTATAATCCGTCGATGGTGAATCCTGAATTAGTGGACAGTACTATTCAGCATATAAGCAAATATCACAAAATTGCTGACTTTTCTTTTGTCAATCAAAATGGAGAAATCGTTACTCAAGAAGATTATAAAAACAAAATTTATGTAGCCGATTTCTTTTTTACAACCTGTCCGACCATTTGCCCGATTATGCAGGATAATATGGTCATTTTGCAGGAAAAGTTTAAAGAAAACCCGGAAGTGATGTTGCTTTCGCATACAGTTATGCCGCACATTGACAGTGTACCTGTTTTAAAGCAATATGCTCTTGAAAAAGGTGTGATTGATTCGAAATGGAATTTAGTTACCGGGAAAAAAGAGGATATTTTTTATATCGCCAGAAAGTCGTACCTCGCTGTAAAAACCGAAACTGAAGGCGAATGGTATGACATGGTGCATACTGAAAATTTTATCCTAGTTGATGAAGAAAGACGTATTCGCGGATTTTATGACGGTACAAAGACAGAAGACATTGAAAGGTTGATAGGGGATATTGAGTTTTTGTGCAGTAACTGACAGTTTGAATTAATATTAAAAAACCTCAAAGGCTTTAAAACTTTTGAGGTTTGGTTTAAGGTTTGGAAATTTACCTTTTTTAGAAACGAATTCCCAAAGACAACCCGGTCCGTAATCCTGCCCAAGGACCTGAAATATCAACTTTGACATTGTGGTTGTCTGTTACTGTAACTTTATCGAAAAATTCAAAATCCTCAATAGATTCTTTGATGTCTTGTTGCTCTAAAATGCTTAAATCCTCTTGTGAATAACCATTTAACACTCCTTTAGCAGAACCAATGTGGGCTCCAACAATCCACCAGTCCAGAACAATGTGTCTGCCTAAAGACCATTGAACACCAAGCATAATTCCTCCAGAATGGCTTGTGATTTTTCCGTCCATGCTCACATTTCCTTCGGAACCGTCGTCTTTGACAAAAGTTACGGGATAACTGTCTAAATCAAATGCTGCATAACGGTAATAAGCAGAAAGATAAAATCCTCTTCCGTGACCTTTTCCCATATAAAAACGGAATTCGGGGGTAATGGCATAATTACCCACATTCAGACTGTTGAGTACATCATATTCTACATCTTCTTCTTCATCAAACTGGTCGGCTATAAAATCTTTAAACGGAACTTCTCCCTGAGGCATAAACCGATACGAAAGAGAAAGCGAAGTTCTTTTGCTAAGGACTCTTTCATACTGAAATGAATAATTGTTTAAAGCAATTGAAGTTATGTTTGTCTTAATAAAGTTTCTCGTTTCTGATGCGTTTTCTTCCTCTTCCTGAGCCTGTGCAAAAAGAGAAGAGAAAATAAGGATAAAAAACAAGAGCGGTTTTTTCATAAATATCACGATTTAGTTGTTAATTTTTTGTATATAAAAGTTGTTAAAAATACAATTTTCGTTTCTATTGACAACAATTATCAGAAAATAATTATATGTTATTTGGTTTTTTAATTTTTAATTCTTTAAGTTCTTCTTTTTTTGTTTTCCTTCTCGAATTCTATACCTTTGTTAGATTCATTCTAAATAGAAATTAATGCTTTTACATCAGCTTAAAAAAGGAGAGAAGGCACATATCAAAAATTTTGACATTCAGGCTATTCCCTTAAAACTTGTAGAATTAGGCTGTCTGCCCGAAAATGAAGTTGAACTTTTGCAGATTGCACCTCTTGGTTGTCCGTATTATTTTATTATAAACGATACCCGTGTGGTTATCCGAAAGGAAACGGCAAAACAAATCGAAATCGAAAAAATAAGTTAACCACAGATTAAAAGGATTTTCACAGATTCTAACCATTAAAAAATCTGTGTGAATCTGTGTGATTCGTGGTTAAAAAATGAAAATATATGAATATAGCTTTAGCAGGAAATCCGAATACGGGAAAAACATCACTTTTTAATGTCCTAACGGGATTGCACCAAAAAGTCGGAAATTATCCGGGAATTACGGTAGATAAAAAACAAGGTTCTTTCCATTTGGAGAATGGTCAGAAAGTAAACGTAATCGACTTACCCGGAACATATAGTCTGAATCCGACTTCAATCGATGAAAGTGTTGCCACAAAATATCTTTTGGAAAACAATCCCGAGCTTGTGATTGTCGTGGCAGAAGCCGAAAACCTCAAACGAAACTTGCTTTTGTTTACGCAAATCAAAGATTTGGGACTTCCGACTTTGCTCGTTATCAATATGGAAGACCAAATGCAGAAAAAAGGAATTTCCATAAATGTTGAGACTCTCCAGCAGCAATTAGATACCAAAATAATCCTGACCAGCACCCGAAAAAAAGCGGGAATTACCGAACTTAAAGAGGCTATTCAGAACTGTGAAAACCTTTCCCGAAAAACAATTTATTCGGAAGATGTATCTTCGTATAAACAATGGCTTTCGGATACTTATCAGGCAGGTTTTCAGGAAGTTGAAGATAAAGAAAAACAATCCAAAACCAAAAAGGAACAACATCAGGAAACGGTCAAAAGATATCAATTTATTGGTTCGGTTCTGAAAGGAAATTATCAGATTGATAAATCAAAAGCAACGGATTTCGATTCGAAATTAGATAAAATTCTGACTCACAAAGTTTTCGGTTATCTGATTTTCTTCGGATTGTTGTTATTGATGTTTCAGGCAATTTTCACTTGGGCTGGTCCGCTTATGGATTGGATTGATGAGGGTTTTGCAAGCCTTTCGGAATATGTGGCAGGACTCTTGCCTGAAGGGAAACTCAATGATTTAATCAGTGAGGGAATCATTCCCGGAATCGGAGGAATCGTGATTTTCGTTCCTCAAATTGCAATTTTGTTTCTGTTTATTGCCATTTTAGAAGAAACCGGATATATGTCGAGAGTGGTTTTTCTGATGGATAAAATAATGCGAAAATTCGGACTTAGCGGGAAGAGTGTTGTCCCGCTAATTTCAGGAAATGCGTGTGCTATTCCCGCAATTATGGCTACTCGAAATATCGAAGATTGGAAAGAACGGCTGATCACAATTTTGGTTACACCTTTTACGGTTTGCTCTGCAAGACTGCCTGTTTACACGATTCTGATTGCACTTATCATTCCCGAAAAAACCATTTTCGGATTTATCAATTCCCAAGCTTTGGCACTACTCGGAATGTATCTTTTGGGAATTGTTTTAGCCATTGGTTCTGCTGTTATTCTGAATAAAATTATCAAATTTAAAAGCAAATCATACTTCGTTATCGAAATGCCGTCTTATAAAATGCCTTTGTTCAGAAACGTGTTTTATATAGTGGTCGAAAAAACGAAGGCCTTTGTTTTTAATGCAGGAAAAATCATTTTGGCTGTTTCGATAGTGCTTTGGTTTTTGGCATCTCACGGAGGAAAAACTTTTGATGGTGCAGAAGAAATCGTAAACTCAAAATATGAAAATACCGAAATTTCCGAAGACGAATTAAACGCAGAAATTGCCTCGTTCCAAATCGAAAATTCCTATATCGGAATGATGGGGAAAACCATTGAGCCTGTTATAAAACCTTTAGGATACGACTGGAAAATCGGAATTGCAATCATCACTTCGTTTGCGGCTCGTGAGGTTTTTGTCGGAACATTAGCCACAATTTATAGTGTGGAAGACACAGAAGACGAGGGAACAATCCGTTCGAGAATGGAAAATGCAACTTTTGCTGATTCGGGAGAAAAAGTGTTTACGTTTGCTACGGGAATTTCACTTTTGCTGTTTTATGCGATTGCCTTGCAATGTGCAGCTACGGTTGCCATTGTAAAACGTGAAACCAATTCGTGGAAATGGACAATGATTCAGCTTGTCGGAATGGCTGTTATGGCTTATGTCTTCGCTTTGGTGGGATATACAATTTTTAAGTAGTTAAATTGAAAATTCAATGTTCGTAATTCGTAATTTTGAATTCGTAATTAAATAAAATGATACAAGAAATAATAATTTACATCGCATTAGCTTTAGCTGTATTTTTTCTTTTACGAAAGTTTGTCTTTAAACGAAAAAAGAAAAAATGTGGGAGTGATGATTGTGGGTGTAATTAATGTTTAAAAGACCGAAAGAGTCAGAAATCAATAATTGAGATTGTTAAACCGCATTTTAGAAATCGTTAGCAAATAAGCTATTTTCACAAAGTGAATTTTTATAGAAACAGTTTACAATTTTGAAGATTGAAGTGATTTGATTTTTTTTTGCAGACGTCTTAAATTTCTATTTTCAACTCATAATAAATTGAGATTACAACCACAAAAAATTATAATATTTTGTGGTTACAACCCTAAAATATTATGTTTTTTGAGAGTAAAAAACCGCTATAGTGAGATAGCGGTTTTGTTAACTACTTAGAAAAGTTATAAAGTAGTTTATTTCTCAAACACTTCGTAAAAATCCCAATTTATTCCGTTTAGAATTGTTGTTTCTGATACATTAGATTTTTTAAATCCTCGACTTTCAAATTCATTATCAACTTTATCGGTAAGCAATTTTTCTGTATATTCTTTTGAGAAATCAGCTTTTGAATTTTTGAAAGAAGCATTATCTTGTTTTTCTTTCATCATCTCGTTAAGTTTTTCTGTTGGTGTATCTGAAAAAGTAAAAATTGTAAACCTATCTATTTTATCGAAGTCATATTTTTTAAGCCATTTTATGACAAGATTTTTTATTTCATCATTATATACCAATAAAAATCCATGAATATTCTCTCCATTATTTATAAAATAAATCATTCTTAAAACATCTAATTCAAGATTTTTTCTGACTCCTGCTGTTTTGAGCTTTAAAGAAGATTTAGCCATTCCGATAGCGATAATTCTTTCTTTCATATTTGTGATATTTAATATTATTCTGAATCAATAATTGAAATATCAATAGAACTTGGCTTTGTCCAATCTTTACTTAATAAGAGATTTTTAATTGCTAAAGCCTTTGATTTTGGCAAACATAGTGCTTCTGCTTTGCCTCCAAAAACCAAGATTGCTAAATCAGCACCAAATAAATGTTTCTTAATTTGCACATTTCTAACAGCTTTGAACTGATATGTTTTTTCATCTTTTCTTAATAAAAACCAAGTTCTCTTTTTAATTTCAATAATTCTATTGTTAGCATCAACTTTTATATGCCAACGTCTTAATAAATCAGAAAATCCCACACGTGATGTTTTGAGTTCAACTTCACTTTCGTCACCTCCAAGAAGCCAAGGTGTATGTCTAAAAATATTCCCTATTAAATTGCCAAGCCTTACCATAAAAATACTAAATCTCGAAGATTTTGTAACTATTACATTTGTCATTCTGTAGTGGTTTTAATTTTAAAAACAAAAATCCCGTTTCTTATTCTTGTTTTCAACCAAAAAAATGGTATTCTTACCAAACATTTAATAATCATCAGGATATGTCATTTGGTAATAAGCTGTTAGAGCTCCGCAAGCAGAAAGGGTTATCTCAGGAAGATTTGGCGGTTGATTTGGGCATTTCGCAATCTTCGGTTTCCAATTATGAAGCAGGGCTTACCAAACCCGATATAACTGTTTTAGAAAAAGTGTCGGCTTATTTTAGCGTTCCTGTTTCAGATTTACTTTCAGATGACCAAAACATTTTTTACAGCTATAAAAATAAAAATGTTCAAAATACCTGTGTTATAAATAGTATTCCCGACAAACTCATCGAGCAATACGAAGAAACCATCAAATCGCTCAAAGAGCAGATAGAGGTTTTAAAGCTGCTGGCAAATAAGTAGTACAAAAGACAATCTCACTCCCAAAATTTTGAGGCACGAAGTTCATTAACCCTGAAACTTCTTATCTTTGCCATTCTAAAAATTTTGCTTTAAAACATGAAAATCCTCACTAAAAAATTTGACACCAAATATAATACCGCTCCTTTTTCGCAGATAAAGCTTGAAGATTATAAACTCGCTTTTGAAGAAAATATCGCCAAAGCCAGAGCGGAAATTGATACTGTTATCAGCAATCCCGATATGCCAACTTTTGAAAACACGATTGAAGCATTGGATTTTTCGGGTGAAAACTTAGACAGATTATCATCGATATTTTTCAATCTGAACTCGGCAGAAACCTGTGACGAAATGCAGAGAATCGCTCAGGAAATCTCACCTTTACTCACAGAATTCAGCAATGATATTACCTTGAACGAAGATTTGTTCAAACGCATAAAAGCTGTTTACGACCAAAAAGATTCACTGCAATTAACGACCGAACAAGCCACTTTATTAGACAAAAAATATAAAGGTTTTGCCCGAAACGGAGCTTTGCTTCCCGAAGCAGATAAGTTAAAATTACGCGAAATAGATACCGAATTAGCAAAACTAAAACTGACTTTTGGCGAAAATGTATTGGAAGAAACCAATAATTATCAGCTACACATTACCAATGAAAAAGATCTAAAAGGTCTGCCAGAAGGTGTTATCGAAATGGCTCATGCGTTAGCCAAATCAAAAGAATTGGAAGGCTGGGTTTTTACGCTTGATTTTCCGAGTTATCTTCCGTTTGTTACGTATGCCGAAAACCGTGAGCTGCGAAAAGAGATTGCCATAGCTGCCGGGAAAAAAGCTTTCCGAGAGAACGAATACAACAATGAAGCTATCACGCTCAAAATCGCCAATCTCAGACACGAAAGAGCCAATCTTTTAGGCTATAAAACTCATGCTGGTTTTGTATTGGAAGAACGCATGGCAGAAAATCCCGAAAAAGTAAAATCGTTCCTGAACGATTTATTGGATAAAGCCAAACCCGCTGCCAAAAGAGAATTTGCAGAATTGACCAGTTTTGCTAAAGAACTTGATGGCATCGAACGACTTGAAAAATGGGACGGAGCTTATTATTCTGAAAAATTAAAGCAAAAACTATTCAGCCTTGACGACGAAATGCTCAAGCCGTATTTTAAATTAGAAAATGTTCTGAACGGAGCTTTTACAGTTGCCAAAAAACTTTTCGGAATCACATTTAAGGAAGTTTTCGACATCGATAAATATCACGAAGATGTGCAAACTTTTGAAGTTTTGGATTATGAAAACAACTTAACAGCAGTTTTCTACGCCGACTTTTTCCCGAGAAAAGGTAAACGCAACGGAGCTTGGATGACTTCATTCAAACCGCAGTATATCATAAATGGTGTAAACGAAAGACCACATGTTTCGATTGTTTGTAATTTTACGCCACCTACCGAAACCAAACCTTCGTTGCTTACTTTTAACGAAGTTACTACTTTGTTCCACGAATTCGGACACGCCTTGCATGGTATGCTTGCCAACACGACCTATCCGAGCCTTTCGGGAACTTCGGTTTATTGGGATTTTGTAGAATTGCCCAGCCAGATTATGGAAAACTGGTGCTACGAACCCGAAGCGTTGGCCTTGTTTGCCAAACACTATCAGACCGGCGAAATTATTCCGCAGGAATATATCGATAAAATCAAAGAAAGTGCGAGTTTCCTCGAAGGTATGGCTACTGTACGCCAGTTGAGTTTTGGCATTCTGGATTTGAAATTTCACGGTAGCGACCCAAGTTGTATAAAAAACATTAAAGTCTTTGAAAAAGAGGCTTTTGAACCAACAGCATTATATCCTGATGTTGAAGAAAATTGTATGAGTGTATCGTTTTCACATATTTTCAACGGCGGATATTCGTCAGGATATTACAGTTATAAATGGGCTGAGGTTTTGGATGCCGATGCTTTTGATTATTTCCGTGAAAACGGCATTTTTAATAAAGAAATCGCCGAAAAATTCAAAAATTTTATCCTTTCACAAGGCGGAACAGAACACCCGATGACGTTGTATAAAAAGTTCCGTGGACAAGAACCCAAACCTGAAGCCTTGTTGAAACGGGCAGGGTTGGTAAAGTAAAGAAGTTATTTTTGTAAATTATTCTCCAACGGAATTTCAAATAACATAAAAAAATGAGGCTGAATTTTCAGCTTCTTTTTTATCCGTGAATACTTTCGTGTTTGCCTAAATCTTTCATCACTTGTGCTTCAAACTCCAATAATGACTGCCATTTTTTATTTACTTTTTCAACATCATCATATTTTCTGGCAAAAGACAAAAACATGGTGTAATGTCCGGCTTCGGATTTCATCAGATTATAATAGAATTGTGCAAGTTCCGGGTCTTTTAAATTCTCTGAAAGCAGCCTGAATCGTTCACAACTACGGGCTTCAATCAAAGCTGCGACTAAAAGTGCATGAACTAATCCGTCAGTGCGAGAACCACCTTTCGGAAAAAAATTGCTGAGTTTTTTTACGTATTCGTCAGGACGTTGCGGACCTAATGTATAGCCATATTGTTCCAGTTTGTCCATAACCATTTTAAAATGTCCCATTTCTTCACGAACCAAATCAGACATTTCGTTAATCAGTTCGGTTTTGTCCGGATTGGTTACAATAATCGAAATAGCGGTTGACGCTGCTTTTTGTTCGCACCAAGCATGGTCTATCAAAATTTCTTCAATATTCTTTTCGGCAATGTTTGCCCAACGTGGGTCGGTGGGAAGTTTTAGTCCTAACATGTTTCTTTTTTTTTTACAAAAATAGACTATTTAATCCAAGAAAATAGCCTGAGTTCATTTATTAGAACAAAAGTAAAACCCACCATAGTATCGGGATGCTTTCTGCCCAAAATGAGGTAAAATATTTGGTCCGGTTTTCGTTAACTAATAAGATTGTTGCCAATAAAAGAAATGCAATCAGCAAATCGATAACTATCAGATGACCTATAAGATATCGAACAACAAGATACAAGCACAACAGTAAACAACCGAGCGTTTTGGCAAAACGCACACCCCAACGTTGCGGAATGGTTTTTAGTTGTATTTCATCAACTTGTGTATCAACAATTTCGAAAGGTATCATCAAAGCAGACACCCATAAAAACCTTTGAAAACTCTCAAAAATCATTAATTTTAATTCATAATTTTGCTCTAACAAAGGAACTCCTGTCGTAACTACTGCAATAACAAAGCTCACCGAAAACATCTTTAAAATACCGTTCTTTCGCAGGAAAGGATACAGCAAAACCACACTTCCCATTGCTAATAATACTATTTGCTGATTCCAAAATAATTTTGGAAAAAAATACACAAACATTGTCAACGCACTCAATGTAATCAATAACAATATTTTATGTATTTTTAAGAAAGAAACCTTCGCACATAATGAAGCATACTTTAAAAAATTATATCCCGTAACTGTTCCGGAAAACACGACAAATAATAGTGAAAATTGTACAGACATCCCGAAATGAGCCAAGGTTATTAAAAGCAATGCAGATATTGCCAAAGCCACATGGATTGAATAATCAATATAAATATTTAAAAGTCTGCGAAGAAAAATCAAATCTGTAAGCCTGTAATGAAACTACAAAATTAAAAAATAAAAAAGAGCCGAACATTTTATTTGCCCGGCTCTTTTACTCAAAAGTATGAAATTCTAAACTATTTTTTTACGATTTTCTTTGTGCTTATTTTGTTGTCTGCCTGTAACTGCAACAGATAAATTCCGTTTTGCAAATCGTTAATCGGAATTTTGGAATCGTTTAATTTACCTGATTTTACCATTCTGCCATCAATCGTAAACATTTGATAATCTACATCTGAATAAGTGTGATATACTCCGATAAAATCGTTTGCCGGATTCGGAAAAACGGTAAATTCTAAAGCCGTATTTATAGTTCCAATGCTCAGTTCCATTGCAATTCCTTTGACGCTAAAGTTGTTGAACGTTACTCTGTCACCATTATCTACGGTCATATCTTGTCCGTCAAAACGCAATCTAACTTTGAAATCTGCAAGGTTGTTTACAGTTTCAATCTCAGAAAAATCGTATTCAAATAACTGATAATCAGAAGAAAGTGAGCTGTTTGCATTTAGCAATCCGGTTGTTGTCCAACTAGAACCACCATCGATAGAGTAATCTGCCAAAATTGCATCGGCAGCATTTTCATCTTTTGCGGCGAAACCAAACACAATATCTTTATAACCTTCTGTTGAAAAATTAAAAATCATAGTGTTTTCCATATCTCCAATTTGGAATGGTTGTTTAATCTGCAATCCTCTCATGTTGGCAGAAGCAAAAGTCAAATCGTTGTTCGCTTCGGGCATATAATTGATTTCCGTAGGGCTATTTCTTCTTTCCATGGAGCCTTTTCTCCAGTTCGGATGACCATTTTCAAAAGGATATCCTTCAAAACAAGATTCATAGGTGATTACGCCGTCAGAACTTCCAACCTCAAAAGAAGAGTTTATACTTGTCATAGGTGTGTCGTTTGGAATGTTTCCATCCATCATCCAGAAATAAATAGGCGTTACTTCTTCTACAGGTTCTCCATCAGTAAAATGTGCTGTTACCGAAAAGTCTTCAGTTGGTGTAAAAGTGATTTCTGCATCTGTTCCGGAAATGCTTCCTGTCCAGTGGCTAAATTCAAAACCTGGCAGAGCTACCGCTTTTACGGTAATTGGGATGTTGTGGAAATAAATACCTGTCCACGGATAGGGATTTTCAGAAACTCCCGGGGTTTCGGGTGTAATATCAATGGTGTTTATTTTGATATATCCGTGTGTGTCGTTACTAACATCCAATATTGCAGTCAAGTCGCTTGAAATATCAAACTTTTCCCTGATGTGTAAACGCTGATATGCGGGTCTTTCTTCAGCAAAAGTATTTAGCAAGTTTGTACTGGTATTCCACCAACTAAAGCTGCTTGGTGCTTTCCAACGTGCAATCTGTTGTGTGATTTCCGGTTGTATTCTTGCTTTGAATTCGTTTGACAGTGTCACAACTCTATCAGATAGAAAATACGTGTTCATTAAGTCTGCAAAACGGTTGATAAAACTTGTTTTAAACGATTCGTTTTCCAAAAGTCTTCTCAGAATTAATGTTGACCATGCCGGATTTGGCCAGTACGGTCCGTCAGTTGCCGTAGCAAACTCTAATGTGTTGTGGTCATTAACATCCAGCATCTGACCGAACCCTGCATCGGTATCTTTTACTGCTGTTCTCCACCTGCCGTCATTTCCATACGGTGCTTCCGGCTGATACGTTGTGTTTTTTCTCCAGAACAGTGTATTCCAACCCGGCCAGTCTGTGTTCTGGACAAAAATATTGGTAATAAAATAATCCCGGAAATTTTCGGTATCCATTTGCGTATCGATGTATGCAAAATTTGAATCATCTGTCAGAGAATTATCTTCTAAATACGAATACATAGCCTGAAAATGCACATCGCTACCTTCATCTACCTGATAACCGTCTTCCAAAATTTCGATATCTTCTTCAACAATTCCATATTTTCTTTCAAAATAATGTCTGTCAAGACGTTCTCTAATATTCAACATTCCCCAATATTCCCCATTTATGAATACAACCGTAGGCTGATATGCCTGATTATCCAGTCCGGAACCTTCTACCAGTTGATGCGTAAAAGCATCTCTGTAATAGGTGTTATAAAAATCGTTTCCTGAATTACGCAATACCAAACGTTTGTAGCTGTCATAGGTTTCGGTATCAAAAAAAGGATAATTAAATGTTCCTGCTCCGTGTTCGGCACGGGCATACAATCTTAAAGATTTGTTTTGATATGCACGGGTTCCGCCTCCGTTTATTCTGAGTCCGATTCTTTGGTTTATTACTTCGTTACCGTCAACAAGATAATTGAAATGAGCTGTTTGTTCAGTACCTCCTCCCGAACGATCATAATTACCTTTTCCATTATACAAAGTCGGGGTGTCCGGATTTGCCAAACGCCAGTTGTCAAAATCGACTCCGGCAACATAAATACCTTCGTTATAGTCAAATAATTTATTTTCGTTTACGCTTATAGAAATAACCGGAATCGAAAATTTGTCCTCACCTTCCGGAGTAACAAAATAAGTATTAGTGCTTATGCCGCTTGTTAAAGCTCCTGTTTTATAGGCTCTTGCCCGAACAACTGTTCCTTTAAATATATTAAAAGACGGAATATAACTCGGTGTTGCATGATAAGTTGTGGTAATGGTGGAAATGTCGTTTGGTTCGTTAGTCCTATCAACAATTTCTAGAGGTGCATTATAGGTAAAAGATTGGAAATCTTTCGTTAGAAATTCTTCCGAAGGCAGTTGTCCCGGTTCAAAAGGATAAGTGTTTTTATATTGATAAGTTGTTCCGCCCAAATTATCGATATCCGGATCGGAACCATCTGTGGTATAAATAATCGTAACATCCGGGTCGGGATGCGAAATTGTCAACATAAAACTCTCGGTAAAAAAGCCACTGTTAACAGAAAATACGGGCGATTCCAGAATGTCTGTATATCCCGGCGTATTGTTTGTGTCTCCGGGAGTTGGTTCGGGGAAAATAACAAAAACAGCTGAACCGTCTGTTTCTCTTCCGTAAGAATAATTTTGCGGAATAACTACCGGGGGGTAAGTGTCTTCAGTTTCTCCATTAGGTTTGGTGAGCGTAATAGCTTCTCCACCGGAACTAATTGCAAAGTTGGTATGCAAAGGGAAATCAGGATTCGTCCTATCTTTGTTAGAACACCAAATTAATAAATGTTCACCAGGTTCAATCCAATATTCCGGAAAAACCCACTTAAAAGGCAAACTTGAATTGTCGGTCAGACCATAACCATCAAGATTTATCGGTTCAGAAGTGGTGTTAAATAATTCTACCCAATCTTCGTAACTTCCATCATCGTCAGTAATTACGGTCGAATTTGAGGTAATGATTTCGTTTATTACTACGCTTTGAGCATTTGTCGCAATACCTAAACATAGTATTGCAATAAAAAAAGTTATTCTTATCATAAAAGTATTATTAAAACTATGAAAACAAATTTATCAAAAGACTTATATACGATTTTACTTTTTTCGATATATGACAATTTAATTCGTTAAACTGCACGACACATTTAATTTTGTAATCATGTCTGGTTTTTGAAACTATGTTGATAAAATCATGTTTTGGTTGAAAAATTGAAAAAAACATTATATCATTTTTAATAAAATATTACGATGTTAATAATTACTTTTGCTCTTTAAAATATTGTATTTTTACAAATAACACCAAACTTAGTTGTATTTTTCATGAAAACAGATGTATTTGCTTTAAGACATTTAGGTCCGCGTGAAGAAGACCTGAATCATATGCTTCAAACCATCGGAGTAACCAGTTTTGACCAGCTTATTTATGAAACTATTCCGGACGACATAAAACTTAAAAAACCGTTACAGTTAGAAGCAGCCATGTCAGAATATGAATATTTAAATCATATTTTTGAACTAGGCAATAAAAATAAAATATTCAAATCCTACATCGGGTTAGGCTATCATCCAACAATAGTTCCCGCAGTTATTTTACGCAATGTTTTTGAAAATCCGGGTTGGTACACAGCATACACGCCCTATCAGGCCGAAATTGCCCAAGGAAGATTGGAGGCATTGCTGAATTTTCAAACTACAGTTATTGAACTTACCGGAATGGAGATTGCCAATGCATCGCTTCTTGACGAAGGAACGGCAGCAGCCGAAGCAATGGCATTATTGTTTGATGTACGTACTCGTGACCAAAAGAAAAATAACATAAACAAGTTTTTTGTATCCGAAGAAATATTGCCACAAACACTTTCGGTGCTTGAAACAAGAGCAATACCTACTGGGGTTGAGTTAGTCGTAGGAAACCACGAGACATTTGGTTTTTCCGAAGAATTTTTTGGTGCTCTTTTGCAGTATCCCGGAAAATACGGACAGGTTTATGATTATAGTTTGTTTATCAAAAATGCAAATTCAAAAGATATTAAAGTAGCTGTCTCTGCTGATATTTTATCTTTGGTAAAACTCACACCTCCCGGTGAAATTGGTGCCGATGTTGTGGTAGGAACTACACAGCGTTTTGGTGTCCCAATGGGATACGGTGGCCCGCACGCAGGCTATTTTGCCACCAAAGAGGAATTTAAACGCTCTATGCCCGGACGTATTATCGGTGTAACAATAGATGCCAACGGAAACCGTGCTTTGCGGATGGCACTACAAACACGCGAACAGCACATTAAGCGTGAAAAAGCTACTTCAAACATTTGTACAGCCCAGGTTTTACTTGCCGTTATGGCGGGTATGTATGCCGTTTATCACGGACCGAAAGGACTGAATTATATTGCTGATAAAGTACACGCTTCTACAGCGACATTGGCAGATGCTTTCAGAAAGATTGGAGTAGAACAATTGAATACAGCCTTTTTCGATACTTTATTAGTAAAAGCCGATGCTCAAAAATTGAAAAAAAATGCTGAGGCAAAAGGGGTTAACTTCTATTATATAGATGACAAAACTGTTTCTATTTCGCTGAATGAAACTACTTCTATAAAAGATATTAATGAAATCATACAGATATTTGCAGATACTTTAGGCAAAGAATCGGTTACTGTTTCGACCTTGTTAACTGACAAAAATTATTTAGGTTCGATAGAGAGAACATCTACATTTTTAGAATATGAAGTCTTTAACAGCCATCATTCTGAAAGTGCGTTGATGCGTTATATCAAAAAACTTGAACGAAAAGACCTTGCTTTAAACCACTCGATGATTTCGTTAGGTTCTTGCACGATGAAGCTGAATGCTGCTGCCGAAATGCTCCCGCTGAGTATGCCTCAATGGACGAGTATTCACCCATTTGCTCCAGCAGAACAAGCAGAAGGCTATTTGACTATGCTTAAAAAACTGGAAGACCAATTGAGTGAAATTACCGGATTCGCAGGAACAACACTTCAACCAAACTCAGGAGCACAAGGCGAATATACAGGATTAATGGCTATCAGAGCTTATCATTTGTCGAAAGGAAATACACACAGAGATGTTTGTCTGATTCCGGCATCGGCACACGGAACCAATCCGGCATCGGCAGCCATGGCAGAAATGAAAATCGTTGTTACGAAGACCATGGAAAATGGTAATATTGATGTCGAAGATTTAAGAGCCAAAGCTATTCAGCATAAAGATAATTTATCTTGTCTGATGGTTACTTATCCGTCAACACACGGGGTTTTTGAAAGTGCAATTCGAGAAATTACGCAAATCATACACGACAACGGCGGACTCGTCTATATGGATGGAGCCAATATGAATGCTCAAGTGGGATTAACAAATCCGGCTACGATTGGAGCAGATGTATGCCATTTGAATTTGCATAAAACATTTGCTATTCCGCATGGCGGAGGTGGTCCTGGTGTAGGTCCTATTTGTGTAAACGAGAAATTAGTTCCGTTTTTACCTTCAAATCCTATAGTAAAAGTAGGAGGGGAGCAAGCCATAACTGCTATTTCAGCAGCTCCTTACGGTTCTGCTTTGGTGTGTTTGATTTCTTACGGATATATTTCAATGCTTGGTGCAGAAGGATTGACAAAATCAACCAAATATGCTATTCTAAATGCAAACTATATTAAAGCCAGATTAGAAAATCACTATCCAGTTTTATATACAGGAGAATGTGGAAGAGCTGCACATGAAATGATTTTGGACTGTCGTGAATTTAAACAAAAAGGAATTGAAGTAACAGACATTGCCAAACGATTGATGGATTACGGCTTTCACGCTCCAACAGTTTCTTTTCCCGTTGCCGGAACTTTGATGGTAGAACCCACAGAATCAGAAGATTTGACAGAGTTAGACCGTTTTTGTGATGCGATGATTTCTATAAGGAAAGAAATAGAAGACACCACATCAGATAATCCTGAAAATGTGTTGAAAAATGCTCCACATACATTAGCAATGCTAACAAGCGACAAATGGAATTTTCCTTACAATAGAGAACAAGCTGCTTTTCCGTTGGAATATATTGCAGAAAATAAATTTTGGCCAAGCGTACGTCGAGTGGACGATGCTTATGGTGACAGAAATTTGGTGTGTTCTTGTGCTCCTATTGAAGCATATATGGAAGATTAAAATTCTAAAAATTAATATTATACCCTTCTGAAAATCGGAAGGGTATTTTTTTTATCTTTATCAGATGAAAGACATTCAAACCAGAGAAGATATTTTGTTGATTATGCGGGAATTTTACAAAAAACTGCTTGATGACGAAAAAATGAGTGTCTTTTTTACCGTAGCGACCGATGTTTCTCAACATATTGATAATCATTTTGAAATCTTAGCCGATTTTTGGATGCAATCACTTTTTCTAACGGGAAATTATCAGAATAATATGTTTTTGTTGCATAAGAAAGTACATGAAAGATTTTCTTTCAGGAAAGAGCATTACGACACCTGGTTATCTTATCTATACAGCAGTATAGACCAAAATTTTAAAGGAAAAAAGGCGGAACAAATGAAAACACAGGCTTTGAGCATTGCCACCATTTTGCAGATTAAACTAGTTTAACCCAAATTATAAAGTAGGAATCTATTACGAAAAATAATCATATTTCTCATAACAAACTTTAGGTTTAAATTGTTGATGTTCCTTTTTTTTGAAGGAAATAAATAACAATCTTACAAATCATATTAATTCTTGTCCTTTTTCAAGTATTCCTATTTTAATTATAGTTACATTCGTTGATAAATTTACCTAAAATGAACATCAGGATAACAGGATCGGGAAGTTACATCCCGACAAAGACCGTAACCAATCTCGATTTTGCCAAACATACTTTTCTTAATGAAGATGGTACGCTATTTTCATATCCCAATGATGTCATAGCCGAAAAGTTTAAAGAAATCACCGGAATTGAAGAACGCCGATATGTTACGGATGATTTACTCACTTCTGATATTGCTACAATTGCAGCCCGAAAAGCTATTGAAGATGCCGAAATAGACCCCGAAACACTTGATTATATCATTTTTGCCCACAATTTCGGAAATGTAAAATCAGGAGCTATTCAAACCGATATTCTGCCCAGTCTTGCCACTCGGGTGAAATTTAACTTACGCATCAAAAATCCGAAATGCGTAGCTTATGATATGCTTTTTGGTTGTCCTGGCTGGATTGAAGGAGTGATTCAGGCACAGGCATTTATCAAAGCCGGAATGGCAAAAAAGTGTTTGGTAATTGGTGCTGAAACTTTATCAAGGGTTGTTGATATTCATGACAGAGATTCTATGATTTATTCTGACGGTGCCGGTGCTACCATCATTGAAGCTACCGATGTAGCAGGCGGAATACTTGCTCATGAAACGGCAACATTTACTTATGACGAAGCATATTATCTTTTTTTTGGGAATTCATTCAATAAAGACCACGACCCCAATGTGCGATATATTAAGATGCACGGTAGAAAAATCTATGAATTTGCTCTAAACAATGTGCCGAAAGCCATGGTAAGTTGTTTGGAAAAAAGCGGTATTGACATTTCTGAGGTTAAAAAAATACTGATACATCAGGCAAATGAAAAAATGGACGAGGCTATTGTTCAACGTTTTTATAAACTTTTCAAACAGACACCACCCAAAGATATTATGCCTATGAGTATTCATAAATTGGGAAATTCGAGCGTAGCAACTGTTCCGACATTGTACGATTTGCTTGTAAAAGGCAAACAGGGAAGCCATAAGCTCAATAAAGGTGATGTGATAATTTTTGCCTCTGTTGGTTCGGGTATGAATATCAATGCAGTTATTTACAGGATGTAATTTTTTTGTTTCAAGTTTTTAAATCTTTGTAACTTTGAACTTGAAACCCAATCCAAGCAAAGTGACCAAAAGAAGTTAAACAAAAATAAATGTACGAGAAAACATATCCTGTAAAGCGGTTTAAAATCACCCTTGATTTTCTGAAAAAACATATTTCTACTCAAGAAACCATTTTGGATTTAGGGGTGGAAAATCCGTTTTCTAAAATCATGAAAGAGAATGGTTATACTGTTATTAATACACACGGTGAAGATATAGACAATAACCAATCCGCTTTAGAAAACGAGAATTATAATGTTTTTACTGCTTTTGAAATTTTTGAGCATTTATTGAATCCTTATACGGTTTTGCAAAAGGTAAAATGCAATAAAATCCTGATTTCTGTTCCGTTGCGGTTGTGGTTTTCTTCGGCATACCAAAGTAAAACAGATAAATGGGATATGCATTATCACGAGTTTGAAGATTGGCAGTTGGATTGGCTTTTAGAAAAAACAGGATTTAAAATCGTGGACAAAATAAAATTTACACATCCGGTAAAAAAGTTGGGATTTCGTCCGATATTGAGATATTTTACTAAGAGGTATTATTTGGTTTACGCCATTAGAGAAAAAAGATAATAGAATATAGAAAATAGACTTTTTCCTGATGAACTATTATATTGTCATTCCAACATACAACGAAGAAAAATTTGTTTCGCAAACCATACAATCAATAGCGGAACAAACCGTTTTGCCTGAAAAAGTGGTTGTGGTTAATGATGGATCAACTGATGAAACCGAAGAAATCATAAAATCGTTTGTCAAAAAATATTCCTTTATTCAGTTGGTAAACAAAAAATCTAATGCGATTCATCTTCCCGGTAGCAAAGTCATTCAGGCATTTCACGAAGGTGAAAAACATATTGACAGCGATTATGATTTTATTGTAAAAGCCGATGCAGACCTGATTTTTCCGACTAATTATTTTGAAAAAATCATTGAACATTTTCAGTCAGATTCCAAAATTGGCATGGTTGGCGGATTTGCCTATATAGAGAAAAACGGCAAATGGATTCTTGAAAATCTTACCGATAAAGACCATATTCGCGGAGCTTTTAAAGCATATCGAAAGGAATGTTTTGCACAAATCGGCGGACTCAAACCGGCAATGGGTTGGGATACGGTTGACGAACTGCTATGTAGATTTTATGGATGGAAAATTAAAACCGATAAATCATTACAGGTAAAACACCTCAAACCTACCGGAGTTAATTATGATAAAACATCAAGATACAAACAAGGCGAAGCGTTTTACACTTTGGGTTACGGTTTTTGGATTACTGCGATTGCTTCGTTGAAATTGGCGATGCGAAAAGGCAAACCACTTCTTTTTGTAGATTACCTTAAAGGCTTTTTCAAAGCCAAATCTGAAAAAAAACCATTATTGGTTTCTCGGGAACAAGCCATATTTATTAGAAAATATCGATGGAATAAAATATGGGAGAAGTTGTTTTGATAATTGAAAAATATAACACAAAACTTTTTGTTATTTTTGCCGTATGCTAAAAATGCTTACCCATATAGGGAGATACTTCCTGATGATTAAAGAAGTTTTCAATAAACCTCTGAAATGGAGTGTTATGAAACAACTTATTTTTAAAGATATTGATGATTTAATCATCGATTCACTCGGAATTGTAGCTTTTATTTCATTTTTTGTGGGCGGAGTTGTTTCCATTCAGACAGCCTTAAACCTAAATAATCCGTTAATTCCAAAATATTTAATTGGTTTTGCCACAAGACAATCGGTTATTTTAGAGTTTTCTCCCACTTTTCTTTCTATTATTATGGCTGGAAAAGTAGGGTCTTTTATTACTTCAAGTATCGGAACAATGCGTGTTACGGAACAAATTGACGCTCTCGAAGTAATGGGAGTAAATTCTTTGAATTATTTGGTTTTTCCAAAAATGATGGCTTTACTGTTGTACCCGTTTGTTATTGGACTCAGTATGTTCTTGGGCATTGTAGGCGGATGGGTTGCAGGTGTTTACGGCGGATTTGTCTCAAGTGACGAATTTATACACGGCATACAAGATGATTTTATACCGTTTCATATTACGTATGCTTTTATCAAAACATTTGTCTTTGCCTTTATTCTGGCAACAATCCCGTCTTATCACGGATATTATATGAAAGGCGGAGCTCTCGAAGTAGGAAAAGCAAGTACAGTTTCGTTTGTTTGGACATCTGTTGTGATAATCCTTTCAAACTATATTTTAACACAATTACTTTTAAGCAAATGATAGAAATTAAAAACATAGAAAAATCATTTGGAGAAAACAAAGTGTTGAAAGGTATTTCTACAATTTTTGAAACCGGAAAAACCAACTTGATTATAGGACAGAGTGGTTCGGGAAAAACAGTTTTATTAAAAAGTTTGTTAGGTATTCATGAAATAGACCATGGTGTAATCTCTTTTGATGGAAGAATTTATTCAGAAATGAGTCCTACCGAAAAAAGAGAATTGAGAACAGAAATAGGAATGGTTTTTCAAGGAAGTGCTTTGTTTGACAGTATGACCGTCGATGAGAATGTAGGTTTTCCGCTAAGAATGTTTACCGACAAATCCTTGTCCGAAATTCAGGAGCGGGTTAATTTTGTTCTTGACCGAGTGAATCTTGATAATGCACACAAAAAGAAACCTGCCGAACTTTCGGGAGGTATGCAGAAGCGTGTAGCGATAGCCCGTGCGATTGTAAATAATCCAAAATATTTGTTTTGCGATGAGCCTAATTCAGGGTTAGACCCAAAAACAGCTATTGTTATCGATAATCTTATCAGAGAAATTACAGAAGAATATAATATAACCACTGTTGTAAACACTCATGATATGAATTCTGTAATGGAGATTGGCGAGAAAATTATTTTTCTTAAAGATGGTTTAAAAGCTTGGGAAGGTACAAAAAAAGACATTTTTAAAACCGATAATGAAGCCGTTACCGACTTTGTCTATTCTTCAAACCTTTTCAAAAAAATCAGGAAAGCTCAAAATAAAGAAAATTTTTAGGGTCTCGATTTTGTCCCTTTCGCATTAAGATTGAATGAATAATTTGGTGTATGCCCCAAAGCAAAAAGCCGATAAATCTTAAGATTTATCGGCTTTTGTAACCATTTGTTTTTAAATGTGTGGGCGATGAGGGTTCAAAACCTTAGCCCTAATTCCTTAATATATAATAAAATATAAACTTTAAAAACTACTTGGTCTCGATAATGCTCCTTTTTTGGGATGCAATTATTCTTAAATCTTAATAGAGTAAAATTAGTAAATAATGAGGTATTTAGCAAATTAATTTGAACTAAAAAATGAACTAGTTGTAATTAAATACGAGAGTTTTTTAAGAATAGTTATTCTAGTTAATCATTTCAAAATACTATCCAAAAATAAGTGGTTCTACTTGTTCAATTTTCAAACCAGTGTATTGGCAGAACTCTTCAATAGTTACTAATTCGTTATCTAGTTTATTATTACTTTTTTTAATTGCTTTTAATATTCTGGTGCTTTGTCTGTAACTCTTGCCTGTTATTCGCTCAATGTCTTTTGGATAGATACATATTCTCTTTACTGATGATTTCATACTTTATCCATGCCTTTGATTAGGCTTTGACCAACTTCTGACTAGCAGAAAATCTTTTGCAATTTAATTATTATTTTTTAAACTGATTTGGTGTGTTTTTATGCTTGATTTGGACACTTGTGTAGATTTTGGACATATGGTACACTGTAAGTTTTTTCTTTGGTAAAATGTGTTGTAATCTTTGTTATGATCATTTGAAAATGTTGCAACAAAATTTAGAATGATGGAGTCGTGAGAGGTTTGTGTAAGCAAACCAAATGTTGAATTAAATTTTGAAGTTATGGCTAGACAGAAAGGCATAATTAAATTGAAAGGGACTATTGGAGATATTACCTTTTACAAGTCTCAGGACGGTTATTTAGCCCGTGAGAAAGGTGGAGTCGAAGCGAGCAGAATTGCGAGTGACCCGGCTTTTCAGAGAACCAGAGAGAACGGAGCCGAATTCGGGAGGGCAGGAAAAGCAGGAAGGCTTTTAAGAACAGCTTTACGTCCGTTATTGTTAAATTCTGCGGACAGCAGAATGGTGGGAAGGCTTACCCAGCGAATGGTAAAAGTCATTCAGGCTGACCAGGTAAGCGAGAGAGGACAACGAAACGTAATTGACGGAGAAGCGGAATTGTTATTCGGCTTTGAGTTCAATATTCGTGGGAAACTCGGAACGACTTTATATGCTCCGTTTACGGTTAATATTGACCGTGTGGCAGGAGAATTGGAAGTGAATTTAGCTTCGTTCATCCCTGTGAATATGATTGCAGCTCCAAGCGGAACAACTCACTTTAAAATTATTTCAGGTGCAGCTGAAGTGGATTTTGAGGGAGAAACTTATGTTGTAGCAACTTCCGAAACGGCAATTTTACCTTGGAATGTAACAGCAACAGCTGTTATCAATCAGGTAAATGCAGTAACAGTAAATTCTACTCATCCTTTGTTTTTGGCTCTTGGTTTAGAGTTCTATCAGGAAGTGAATGGACAAATGTATCCGTTGAAAAATGGTGCATTTAACCCTCTTTCCTTGGTTCAAGTTAGTGGTTTGTAGAAGATGGTTTTAGTACTGTCAAGAACTTATTTCCCTAAAGGAACTAATGGTAAACTCGAATGCGAAGGTAAATTGATTTGTAATACAATTGAATTGCCGTGGAAGATGGACGAAACGAAGGTTTCCTGCATTCCTGAAGGGAAATATTTTATCAGAAAGCGATACAGTGTCAAATACCAATGGCATTTGGAAGTAATGGATGTACCCAATAGAAAATTCATTCTTTTTCATCCTGCTAACAATGCCCAAAAGGAATTGCAAGGCTGTATTGCTCCGGTAACGAAACTTTCCGGTTCCGGACTTGGCTTAATGTCCCGGATAGCTTTTGAAAAGCTGAAAGGCATGGCTTATAAAGCCTTGGACAACAAGGAAAGTGTTGAATTGATTGTTCAATCCTAAAATTAAGATTATGAATAAAATTGTAGAAAGAGCAACCGCTCCCACACCAAAGTTTTTTAAAGTGCTTCGAACTGTTGGATTGGCATTAGCTGCTGTTGGCGGAACTATTTTGGCTGCACCTGTCGCATTGCCGGCAATCATTACTGCCATTGGAGGCTATGCCGCAGTTGCCGGTGGAGTTATTTCAGCGGTCAGTCAGTTGACTGTTGAGACGAATGAGCAACCAGACTAATCCGACCCTGGCAGGAACTGCCGGAGGTACTTTTTTAAGCATCGTACCGAATTTGAATTCTGAAGACTTGGTAAAGACAGTTTCTTTGGCAATTGTTGGAGCTGTGGTGAGTTTTTCAATTTCGGTATTGCTCAAATACCTCTTTAGGAAGCACAAAAAATAGTTTAACTCTAGTTGTGGTGACCTAAGAATTAGACAGATGAAAGCCCAAACCGAAAGGAATGGGCTTTTTTTGTTTAGGCTTCCTCAAATAAATTAAGGGTTACTTCAAGGACTATGACCTCCGAATAATGGGTATATAGTCCGTTGTATTTGGCATTGTCAATAGCCTTATCACGTGTGTCAAAGACACCGCAAAAAATTCTGGAAGCTTTCGACTTCCAGACATCTGTTTGATAAAGAACAAATAGTGTCATAAATATTTGGATTTAGTTACTTTTTACAATAGCGGTACAGGATAACCCGTCTCATATCATTGATAAGATTAATGTTTTCGTGAAACTGCTTTTCCTTTTGCTCTAATACTTTGAGTGCTGCAACATTTTTTTTATGCTGTTCAAAATCAGTCATCATTTCATCTGCTTTAAGATTTAGGTTTTTTGCAAAATCATTGATTCGGATGTATGGAATGATGGAACCGATTAGAAATTGATGCCAATGTTTTACTCTCCATAAGCTTTTGCAGATGGATTCCATATTTTCGCAATCTTCTGAACATTGAAATATGATTACAAAGCAATTTGGACAAGGTTCTTCTAACGGTTTACCTGTATTCAATCCCTTGTTTAGGATGAAGAAATGCGGATTTGAGTATCTTACTCCGCTTTGGTGGTGCTTCATTTTAAAATTTATCATATCGTGGCTTTTAAGGATTTATCGACCGGACACACTTTTCCATTAAAATTTTTCAAAAGAAAAAAAGAAAAAAAAGAAAGCACTCTCGTCAAGTGGAGGGTTTCAAAAAAGCAAGTTTTTTTAAAAAAATACTACCACCCCGATTCGTCTTTGGAAGTCGGATTTTGATGCTGAGTTGAAAAGTTGTTTTGAAATCGTATGGGTGGTGGAGATTTTTTTAAAAACCCGAAGGGCTTGAACTTGCTTTTTTGTAAACCCGGAACTTAACTTTGCTCTCTTTTTTTATTTTTTTTATTTCGGAGCAGGATTTTTTACTGAAGCACGGATTTCTTGTTTCGTAGTCGGGGTCGTCTTGCAAGGGTTTCAAATCTCGGGGCTGGACAAAAAACAAAAAGTCAAAAAAACGCTTTTGTCCGGAACCGAAATTTGAAACTCTTGCTGCACTGTTTGATTTTTTGGGGTGCTTGTTCGTGAAAGTATGTAGTGGCAGTCTCAGTTTGCATTTTTTTGCTATTGAAAACATTAAGCACCTCAAAAAAACAATGTAACTACTACCGAGTGCGTTGGCAGTAGCGAAAGCAAGTGTGTGGTTTTTTGATTTGTTTGCACTTACTTTCTGATTGCTTTTTTGGGTGCTGATGCTTATGCAATCTATGAATTGGAAAATTTGAATATATTTTCTTAGAAACTCTAAAAGCATCAGCAACCAGAAAGCAATTACCACTCAATTATCTGACAAATCAAAAAACCATACTCTTGCCGGGCAATCTTATCTTTTGAGGGTGCTTGATTTTGATAGTTGGCAGTCGCAGTCACAGTTTGCAGTGGTTTTCTAATGAAACGTTATGCACCTTCAAAAGATAATGCAAATACTACCGCTTTAAACACAATGCTGATAAAAACAAATAGATAGATGTCCTACGAAGTGATAAATTTCTCTTTACGAAAAAATGTTCTTATAAAAACCCGAAGGGTGACCCGCGAAGCCACGTGTTTTTGGTAGCCGGGTGGTGCGAGGAAAGCTGCCAAAAATGTGTGGCTGGAGCGGGGCACTCGAGCGTTGGCCGTGGCGGCTTTTTTACATAATGTTATTATAGTCTCTTTAGAGCTATAATGCCACATTATGTAAAGAAGCTTTGGGAAAGTTTTTGTTGCCTTGCATTTTTATCTATCGGAGCGACAAACTTCTGGCATACAAAAACTTTTGGAGCGTTGGGAAGGAGTGGCAAAAAGAGTGACAGAAAAAATTTTCTGTGCGGTGGGGAGTGTTGAATTTAATTTTGAAAATGATTTTTTTTACTCTTTTACCGGTTTATTTTTTTATCGTCTATATGTGTGTGATTTATAGTCATATCTTCCAGATGAGTTCTTTTAGAATGTTTCTATTGGTTTTCAATTTTAATAGAAAATCTATTAGCAATCACACCTGAAACTCTCCTGATATCTTCATTATTATGACTTAAAAGAGGTGTAACATAATCTACAATTAAATCTTTAAAACCTCGTCCAAACTTAATTTGTTTCCCTGATTCTAATTTAAATAAATATTCAACGTATTTTAATTTATTTATATCCGAAGGATTTTGTAATACTTCCTGAATATATAGTTTTATATGTTCAATTTCTTTATTTATCAGCTCAATTACAAAGCTTTTACTTATAAACTCATCATTTAATTCAAAAAACTCATCGCTTAAATTTTCTTTCTCATCTACAATTAGCTTAGAGATTCTTTTACAAAAATTATCAAAATGAGATTCATCTAATAATCTCACAATTTTAGACCAATTGCTTTTTTGCCAATCACTAAATGTATAAACAACATTGTTTTTTAAAAATGCTCCATACACAAATTCATAGAGAGTTTCATTTAATATATGTCCTAAAGAGAAATTGTTGTCTTTACCTTTTATTTCTAATAATATATCAAATAAATAATCATTCGAATTGAGCGATTTTTTTAAAATATCATTATTAAGGATACTTAACCCGTTTTTAACTTTATCAAATATTTTTTCGGATTTATCAGAATTGAGAATTTCATAAATAACGTAATCATTTGTGGTTAACTCTAAATCTTCAAGATTTAATATTTCTTCTTCTAATTTTGAGTTTTCAAAAAGTTTATTGACTAAACTTGAAATCTCATACCCTTCTTTTTTGTTATTATTGATTTCAATAATTGTCTTAAATGGATTATCAATTTCAAATTCTGTATCATCTTCATTTTGTATCATTAAATCAAGAATATCAAGACATAAAACATTGTTCTCGTCTTTACACAAATCCCAGACATATTTAAGGAATCCATTTTCTTTAAATTTGTCATATGTGAACTGAGCATTATTGCTATCAGATGTTTGCCAATAATTTTTAATATTTTGAATGTACGAATTAGCATAGGAATTATTTTGAGCAACTTCATTTTCAATATTTAGAATATTATGTTTAAAGTATAGGCTACAAATTGTACCTATAATTTTAGTTGTTTTATCACTTTCAGACATTACAAAGTAACAAACAGAATATAATTCAGGAGTTTTTAAAAAATCATTAAAGTCATATTCATTATGGTATGTATAAAATAAGTTCTCAAATAACTCAATAGACTTATAGTCAAATACATTTCCGCTTTGATTGCCATTATTCCATTTAAAGTATTTATTCAGGCTATTTAGTATAGGTTCTGTTTTATTTACCCCAGATTTTATACAGTTATTTATTAATAAATGAGCTTCTTCGGTTATTTGATTACCAGCTTTAATTTCCTTAGAAATTTCAGAGATTAGCTGTGTTGAGGGATGAATTAAATGATGAATATCTGGAAAATTATCTTGTTGATTAAGAGATTTCCAATTTTTATAATCTATGTTTAATATTTGTGTTTTAAACTGAATATCAGTGTTGCTATAAATATGATATAGAGTATCTATAAAAACCCCATTTCTTTCTAAATTAACTTCGTCCGTATTTTCTTTTTTATTTTCCTGATAGATATATGTTTGTAAATAAAAATACCAAAGTCTATTTAAGCTTTTTGTTTTCTGGTATTTGAATAATAAATCGGAAGTATTTTTAATTCCTTCAGAAAACTTTGCTCCAAATTGATAATTATAGTTGATTTCATTTTTTAAATATCTCTCAAGTAATTCAATATAATTTGAATGAATTTCGGAATGAATTTCTTTAAAACAAGTGTTGATAGGAGTACTATACCCAAGATAATTTACTAATTGATTTGTGTCGGAAATTATCTTCTTAAAAATAGCCCAAAAAACATTTTTATAGTTTGTTTGAAGTTCTTCAAGAATTTCAGGCTTATTGTTGTTTAGAGCATCTATAATTTTTGGAGACAATAATATTTGTGCACCATTCTCTTTATTAACTCCGTAGATAATGGCAGATATTTCCTGAATAGTATCCTCTTCTATTAAATTTATCTCTTCGACAGGAACTTTGTTTATATTCAATAAGTACTCTGAAATGTCATTATTTGATTTTCCTTGTAAATATCTTTTAAAAGAGTAAAAAGCTATGCTTTTGGTTGAAATATCTTCAGGGAAATGATTTCTTAGAAATCCCACCTGATTTAAATATGTCTTAATCTCTCTTGGTTTTGGATTGTCCAAAATATTTTTTCTGGTTTTTTCAATAACTTCTTTTATTGATTTTTTGTCACTTTCAGTCCAGTCTTGAAAAGCTTGTTGAATCATTTTATCAATAAACCCTAACCAGTTGGAAACAATTGGTTTCGGAACGTCAATTCTAACCTGAAAACTCTTATCAAAGAAAGATTTTGCAAAACCATTATCTATGATTTTAATACCCTCTTCATTTTCACTATAATTTTCCCAAATCTTCATTAAACTTTCTTCGTCATAAGGAATAAGTGTGAAAATGTTTTTAAATATTTTATAGTCTTTAGAAGTTGGATTTTTATGTTGGATAAAGGTTTGTAAAGTTGACCAAATTTTTAAAGAAACTTCAGCATCAACTCTGTCCAGATTATCAAGAACTATGATTATTTTCTTCGAATTATCTGAATTTGTAATTTCAAGAATTTCTTTAAAATATTTTTCAAATTCAATGGAGCTTCTCTCATCTTCTCCAATAATATCTTCTGTTATAGTTTCATCTGAATTATTCTGCAAAAAAGCCCAATTACTTAAATTACCTGTTTTTTCACCTTTATAAACAAGGCAAAAAAGATTTATAAGTAATACAAAAAATGGGGTTGATACTAAAATTGTACCAATACAGAATAGGTAGTATAACGACCCTGTATTTTTTAAAGTTAAATTATCGTAATTAACAGTAGACAATAATGCTATCCCAATAGTAAAGAGAAAAGTAGTTATAGCCAACCATAGACCTAATTTAGTAGTAGCTCTTTTGACTTTTATAGTTTTTGTCCTTTTTTCCCTAGAAATTACAGCACGTTTCTCTTCTAGTTTTTCAATAATGGTATCATCCTTTTCTGATTCTTTTATACAGTTTATAAAGCTTTCTAAAAAAATTCGTCTTAAAGGATCTCCTTCGTGAGCCCAGGCATCAAAGTAAAAAAACAAGAAATCTTTTTCCTTTTTTAACAGATTGATAATCGTTGATTTCCCAGATCCCCATTGCCCGGCTACCCCGATGGTTATACCCTCATCTTCATTTTTGATTAATTCAAATAATGAGTTTTTAATTTTTTCGTGGGTTTTATCTTCATAAAAATCTTCGGTTTCAACCTCTTCCCTAAGTATCTTAAATTTGTATTTATTATTCATTTTTGAGTAAAGTGTTAATTTAGACCATTAAACTAAAAACAAATTAAATATAATTGACTGCTAAAGGTTTTGTAAATAATGTCATATTTTTAATTAAAATTTTCTCCCCACCTTTTCTATCCACCTATGGTAAGATGTAATTAATTTTCTAATAACCTCCTTTATCACTTTCTCCTCTTTCGAGCAGTTCTAATTCTTTGAGTACATCTATATTATTATGTAGCACTTATACTCACTTTTTGTTCTATTTCTTTTTATTTACTTTATATTAATATGAACTTCTCTAAGAATTTTAGCTCTATTTTCTGTTGGTTTTTCTATCCCTTTTCTGCTTATTTATTCACCCAGTTATTCACCCACTTTTGGATTGATATAATGTATTATCCAAATACCACCTTTAGTTCCTTCTCTTTCTAATACTCCTTCTTTTTTAAGAATTTCTATATTATTATCTAATGTAGTAGCACTAAAATCAACTAATTCCTGTAATGCAGCTTTTTTTATTTTATTATTATGATGAATTGCAGTAAGAATTATAATTTGTTTTTCGGATAAATTATTCACCCACTTATTCACCCACTTTTCAAAATCAAAAGGTCTTCTAAGTGTAACTGTAAACATTCCATCTATATTAAACTCAGGTGGAGTTAGACCTTCGTCATTCATTACATCTCTGATACGAGTTATGCCTGAACCTATTTGTTCTACTAATCTCATTCTTTCAAATAAACCGAAAATTAGAGGGTTTCTACTTGCACTTCTTTTACCAAATTCATTTCTTGGGACTGCACTCACTAAACCGCCCGGATTTGATATTTCTACACGATCATCAAAAACTTCTATTGTTATTCTTGCTCCTTTATCGTAGTAATCCCTATGAGCTAAGGAGTTTATAATTGTTTCTTTGAAAGCAGTTTCCGGAATTTCCCACAGTTCTTTTCTTGGTTTGCCACCTTCTCCTTCAATATCATATCTTACATCCAATTTTGACTTTAACCAAATCATACTTTTTTGATATTGTTGGTATAGTGTTCCAGTCATTACTTTGTCATCAACGATATAACGTTTATCGATACCATCAAATGCTACGCAACGAATTACTGCTTTTTCAAAAAACTTTTCCGGATTACTTCCAAAAAATAAAACAGTTCCGTTTTTTAATTGGCCGTCATTTGTTATTAGTTTTAGATTGGTAAACAATTGTTCGTCTGAAGTTACATTGACTAACCCTGCTTCAAACCTAAATGTTTTGATATTTTCTTTTGCAATATCTTCGCCTATATTAGCATCTTTACAAGTTGCATCATCAAAATAAATTTTGTCAGCTTGTTGAAAAAAGTCCCTCATCTCTTCAACGGTTGTAAGCTTTTGAGAATTTGGACCTTGACGGACATATATTGCACCTGATAATACATAAGGTTTGTTTTGACCGGAAGGAACTTCTATAACGGCAATATTTTTACCATCTACTTCAACAATATTAAAGTCGCATTTTAATGCCGGAGATATTTCATTGATAGAATTTTGTATTGCAGAACGTTTAGCATTATCAATGGTTATTCCTTTGATAGTATTTGCATCATTAACACCAATTAACACAACACCACCGGAAGCATTAGCAAATGCACATACTTCTTCTGTAATCTCTTTTATCTTATTTGGAATACTGACTTTGAATTCGGCATTATAACCTTCTCCAGAAGCTATTATTGATTTTATTTCGGTTGGGTTGAGCATAACAATTACAAATTAATTTCATCAAATTTAATGTTTTTTTCAGCTTTAATTCCTGTTTTCTCAACGTAAGAAATATAGATGCCTTTTCTACCGATTATCAACATAAAGAT
Organism: Flavobacteriaceae bacterium; assembly: GCA_034005285.1. Classification (GTDB taxonomy): domain Bacteria; phylum Bacteroidota; class Bacteroidia; order Flavobacteriales; family Flavobacteriaceae; genus Flavobacterium. The sequence goes on along the minus strand of JAVEUZ010000001.1, from coordinate 41,390 downwards.
TATTTCAGAATTAAGAATATTGCCTTTAACTTGCTCTAATATAGATTTTTTATCAAGACCAGACGGTGTAGGATGGTCTTCCGGATGTGTATGCCATTCTCCCAAATATATTTTCTTCCCCTTACTATCTTTAAAAATTTTATTAATTATTTTTTGTGCATTTTTTTTAGACCTAGTAAAATTAAATCTACTCGATTTGTCATGCTTACTGGGCAAAGAAACATCAGTAATTGAATAATTATTATCTTCTAAGTAATGACCAATTAAAATGCCTCCAGCTTCGGGTTTGTAATTTTCATCTTGAATAAAAGACTTCATTCTTTCGAATACTTCTTCGGATATTTTGATTGACAAATTTCCTAACTCAAATTCTATCATAAATCATTTATTATTAATTTGTAAGAGTTGTTATTTGTTCCAAATTCAGTAGTTACTAATCCTTTACTATTTAATAGTTCTTTATCCCCAATCCAAGAATAAATTTTTGATTTATTGTCATTATTAATAATATGTTTTTTTAAATGTGGAAAAATAGATGAAATGAACTGAATTAAATATGAAGCCGAATAAGGGGAATAACCTGTTTGACAACTTCCTTCAATCAAATATGTTTTATCTTGTTGATTTTCTGAATTAGACAAAACACTATAATCATAATTTTCTTTTTTAATTAACGCTAAAGCTCTTTCAGCATCATTTGGCATTATAAATAACATTTGACCGCTTGCTAAAAAAGGTTCAACCCAAAAAAAGAATATTGGTTTAGTTAATTTTCCTTGAATTACTGCATTGAGTATAAACTCTTCAATCATTGTTTTCCCAATTGCCACAATATGAAAATCACAATCATTTATAAAGTCTGCTTCATTTTGAATAATTGTAGTTACAGACTGTATCCTAGTTCCGACTTCAATTAAAGGATTAGTATTTTTCAATTCATTTTTTACGGCATCAACTTTATTATTTTTTAAAAAAGAAAATCCAGATAAATGTCTCTTGATGTTTTCAGATGATAAAGCTTCTTTATCAATTAGATTGAATTTGTTGATTGGTAAATTCTTTAGAAAAAAAATAAGATTTGAACCGACACTACCTAAACCACTAATTGCAACACTTTTTTGAATTTCAGTATAACCGGTTGTTCTTAATTGCAATCTATTAGGGCTTATATTATCGAATGTTAATCTTGTTGCAGATTTTTTTTCATTAATACGATTTGATAGATGGTCTATTTTGGAAGAGATATTTCTGTTTCCACCTTTTTTCCTTGGTAAAACTTCGGCATTTTTATATGTCCATCCATAATACTCTTTGGATGAATTACTATTATTTATAAAAACCACTAAAACACAATCAAAATCATTGTTTCTGCACAACTCTTTAAATTTATTGTATTTGTTATTGTCTTTCTTTAAAATAGCTAATGTGTCTGCAAAGGTTAATTCAAATGGAGGCTCAACGAAATCATTTTCAATAAACAAAATACCGACTTCTTTGAAATTACAATTGTACACTTTGGCATACTCTTTAATTTTCTCAAAATCAGCATGATTATTACTTATAAAATATTCATAATTTGACAAATAATTATTTGTGAATTTTATGCCTTTTATTTCTTCATCACTATTCTCATTTACAGAATGAAACCCTAAATTTTGTACAATATCATTTTTAGAATAATTTAATTCCCAGTATGCTTTAAATTCTCTTTTAAACTCATTTTTCTTATACTCAACATCTTCTGCATCGCGAATTACTTTTTTAGCTTTGGAAACCATTAATTCAATAAAGCCAACAAAATCATTCTTTGGTAAAATTAAGTTGAGACCTTCATCAAAAATACAAATACTCAAATCTTCGTTGACATGAGGAATATATTTTAAATCATGGTAACTTTCCTTACTGATAAAGATTTTGGGTGTTACAAAAGGAAAATCGTTTGGAAAACTCAAATAAAAAATAACATCAATATTTTTATTATTAAATGTTAATTCTGTTTGAATTTCCCAAACAATACTGTCTTTAAAAAATTTATAATTGAGTGTTTTTAATTCTTCACGTTCTAAATTTTTACAGTTTTCAATTTTTCCAAAATCTTTTAATAGTAATTCGTAGTTAATCATTAAGCAGATTTATTATCATAACGTAATTGGTCAGGTGAAGAAAATGCTTTTGCAACATCTTCATCTTTTTCTTCTATTGTTGAACATGGAAATCTATCGCCTAAATGTTTTTGCCATTTTGCACAAGCATCTTTTTTGCTCTTTGCTTCTATAGCTTGGTTTCCTGAAGTTATCAGATTATCTAATGCGTCTAGAAAGTTTTTCTTTCTTGTTTCAGATGAGTATTTATCTAATAAGTTTTCTGTTTTATCAATAGTTGGTCTTTTACATTCATATTTTGCAGACCAATAATATCTAGTATCATCGATAGATTTTTGAATTGCTTTCAAAGTTTCTAAAAATGCTTCATCGTCTCTATCTTTTGAAACATAATTATTAACCGCTAAAATTGTAAAAATCATGCCACTGGGTAATTTCAAGTGGTTTTTATTATCTGTCCATGCTTTTAAATAACGAACAATTCTTTTTAATTGCTCTTTACCTTTTGCTTTTTCTTCAAACCATATTCTAAATGCATAAGGATCACTTTGTATCCAACCCTTATCTTTATGAGCTAGCTCTGGGACATCAGAACTATCGAAAAAATATTCGTTATCATTATCTGTTGTTTTATAATAAATTGGTAAATCTATATGATATTGTGCAGCATATTGAACTCTAACACAAGTGTTTTTATCGATACTATTTTGATTAGTTCTATTTTCAACAGCTTTCAAAATCCAACCATGAGCTTGTGATGGAGTAGGTCTATCTTCTTCTTTACCAAAAATATAAACGCCATCATCAACATCATATTCACCGCTTAATGGAAGAATAGATGTATTCATAGAGAATGAACCTTGACCTTTGAATTTCACAGTGTGCTCGTCTCTCTTTTCATCAAAATATTTTCGGATATCATCTCGAACAGCATTTCTAGATTTTCTTAATTCTTTTTTTCTTTTTTCAGAAAGTTTAATGTTGTCATTAAAACTCACAAATGTTTCATTTAAATCAGCCATTTTATTGTTTTTTAGTTATGTCATATAATTTTTTATTTTTAAAGAAATCTGATACTTCAGTTTTTTTCTTAAATATATCTGCCATATCCTTTCCTTTTCCTTTGATGAGATCTAAAGCTTTTTTTGTAGCAACGTCAAGCTGAATTAAACTTTCTTGGTCACTTGATATTTCGGAAGTTGGAATTCGAACGTAATCAATTGATATATCTGAAAGCTTCTGTATTTTTTCCATAAAATAATGTGAAAAATAACTTTGTCCCGTCAATGAAGTTTCGAATAACTCATCCCGCCAGTCTAAAAATGACCTATTCCTTTTTAACCCAGTTTTTTTACCACCAGTTAATGAAAGACTGCTTACAGATAATATTTTCAATTTATCAAACTCTTTATTTTTTCCAACGAAATAATCTAGTGCTTCCAACAAACCTACAAGTGTTGGATTATTACCCCAAACTCCGCCATCAATAAACTGTTTGTTATTGTAATATTTTATTTCAGCCATAGGAAAATATGTTGGAGCTGCGGAAGTAGCTAATGCGACATCAACCATTGAAGCACCATTATCTCTGTCAAGATTTCCCTCTTTATGGTCAAATTTGAAAACAAAAGGTCTAGCTTCTGTTATTGTATAACTTGGAATACATAACAAATTATTACTGTCGCCTATTTTATAGTCTTTAAATATATTTTCTAAAGCTTTCTTTAAAGGTTTATCAGAGAATTTACCACCATAAAGTACTTGTTTTAATGTGCCTCTACTAATTTTAGTTTTTCCGAACTTTACTTTATTGAAATTGGGGAAAATTTTTGGACCTTCTACTTCATAAAATTTACAAATTTCTGATGCTGGAATTTTCAATGATAATGCAAGTGCAATTAGTCCTCCTGTTGAAGTTCCGCAAATCATATCAAAATAATCAGAGATTGAACAATTGAACTTCTCTTCAAATTGTTCTAATATTTTCGCAGAATATAAGCCTTTAATACCTCCGCCATCAATTGATAAAATCTTAAACTCTTTTTCCATAATATTGTAAATAATATGTTAAAAAATCAAAAATCATTCCTGTAGAAGTAATTTTCGTCACTTATCATTAAATATATGATTATTAGACAAATTGTCAGTTAAATTATAAAAATGTTATGCCAAATTATAAGTTTTGAATTTAAAAAACATATTTTGTCATAGTTTGTATAAATTATTCTTTTATTGTATAAATAAAGTTTAACAATTTGTACATTTTTATCAGGTTTTCTTGCCTACTCTCCAATTGTCCAATCTCAATAAACGCAATGTCATTCGCAAATGATTTCTCGCCAATCAGGTGTTCAATCTGAATATAAACGGCTTCCCGTAGTCTTGGGTTGTCTTTGTGGATGATGTAGTTTTTGAGGAATACTTTGATTCCTAAATCGGTTGGTTTTTGAGGGTTTTTCAACGGGATGAAATACATTTCGCTTATTTTTAAACTTACGCTGTAATAGTTTAGGGGTTTGTCGGTGCCGTTCTTGTATTTGGTCAGGTCGGTTTCAGGTTGTAGAAATGCGGTTATTTTCCATCTGTCTATTTTTGGTGCATGGTGAACTAATAGCTCTACTTCTTTAAAAAGGTACGGATTACCATTTGCCGTAATGATCAATTCTATTCCGTTTGTTTTGTTTTTTATGATGAGATCTAAGTCTTTGTTGTATAGATGCAAACAATGGATGAGTTTATTGAAATGGATTTTTAATTCGTCTTTCGGGATTTCGTTCAGGAGCAGGAAAACGAAATTGCTTTGCCGGAAGTGATTCCAGAAGTTGGTTATTTGGTTCATACGTGTCATTTTTTGGAATGCGAATGAAGCGGATGCTTTGCAACGCAGATTTTAACTGATTTATCGCTTGTCTTGTGCTGTTTTTTCAAATGCTATTAAATTGACCATCTGACGTAAACGGCTTCTAACTCTGTTTCCGTAATGCTTTTCAATTTCGGATGCTAATAAATTTGTGGTTATATGGGTTTGTAGTTTTTTGGAAATGAATAGGTCATACCTGCTTAACAGAATTTCCGCCATTACGTTGCATTCGTTGCCATAGTATTTTAAGTTGTTTTCTGTTCCTAAATCATCAAAGCAGTAAGTTCTTGTTTCGGATTGGTAAAGTTTGCCTTTTGAGTACTTGTGAATTACTTCGTAACCGTCCTGGATAAATTCAAAGCTGATGTCCCGGCATGGTTTTACTGAAAATTTATGTTCAGTTGAAGCCAGATATTTCATCAAGTTCATTAGTGAGGTTTTGCCACAGCCAACCGGACCGGAAAGAAGAATTCCCTTATTGAGGTTCATGCCGTATTGAAAACAAGTTGGCTCATCTTTCAGGAAATAGGCAATGAGCTTGTACACTATTGGGTAATCGGTTTCCAATATTTTAAACTTCTTACCATATAGTTCGACGCCTTTGGCTTGAAGCCAGTTGATTACATCGGGATAGCTGTAATGTGATTTTATTTCGTTTTCCATATTTTGTTTTTAACCACATAGAAACATAGGTTTAACCGCAAAGTCCGCAAAGGTTAACACAAGGTTCGCAAAGATTGTCATACTGAAACAAGTTCAGTATGACAATAGTGTTATAAGGGTTCGTTATAGTTTTTATCTGTTGTTGTGCCGAGTTGTTTTGCTCTGTCGGGTTGTTGTTCATTTGAAATGAATTTAGGTGCGTTTATCATCCAGTTTTGTGCTGCCGCCTGCCAATCGACCATGGGTGTTTTGCCTCCTACCAGCCAACCTACGCTTGAAAAGTAATTGAAGAACTTTTGGGCTTCCAACTCCGGAAAGTTGTTTTCACGGAAATAGGATTTGATTATTTCTATTGAAGGCTTCTCGTCCCTCGACTGTGCTCGGGATGACACGCTCGAAGTGACAAAATCATCTTTCTTTTTTTCGCGGAACTTTTTTTCTTTCTCTTCATCAGTTTCGTTTTTAAAACCTGAATTATTTTCATCTTCAAAATTATTTGCTTGCTTGTTCAAGTTTGCAACGTTTTTTTTGTTTAAACCGTTTGTATTGTTTATATAGTTTATAGAAGGTACTAACGCTTGTTCAGTACCTGTTTCATTACCAGTACAAGACTTGTTTACTACCTGTTCGGAAACAGGTTCAATAAGCGGTTCATTTTTTGGTTTTCTCCCACTTTTAGGTACCGGTTTTAAGTCTTCTGCAAAATTGAATAAAATGACATGGCTTCCTTTGAACGGATTGTATGACGGCTCATAATTGAGATACCCCAAGGAATGTAAATTTTTCAGGCATTTGTGATAGGTAGCTTTTGAGCTTATCTTGCTAATCCGCATGACCTCATCACGGTTAATGCTTATAGGATTTTTGAAACGGTTGCAGTTCCAGAATTGAAAAAGTGCCATATAAAGACTTATATGGGTCGGGTTAAGTGTTTTGTCGAGGATTACTTTTTCAAAAAATCCGGTCAGGTGTTTGATGTAGTTCATTTTAATGTATTAAGATTGGAGTATTAAGTATTAAGACTTTTACTTCTCGATACATTTTTAATTTTTTGAGAAAATTAAAAACACTCGAAGTGACGGTTTTAAATTATCGGAATAGAGTAGGCAAGGCATTTACCTTATTCCCGTTCAAGAGCTTATCAATATCGGAATGGTCATAATACATAATGCCACCAACTTTGGTGTAGGACAATGTTCCGTTGATGCGGAGGTTTTGTAAAGTTCCGGGAGAAATCTTTAACAGCTTCCGGACTTCATTGGATTTGAGCCACTGTCTGGTTTGCTGTGGTTTGGATTGAATGATCTCTTTTAAGTCATTCAAAAGAAGACTTCTGAATTCGTTTAAGTCTTCGCGAGTGATAACTTCAACTGCCATAACGTATGTTTTAAATTGTTATGGCACAAAATTGTGAAGATTGAATGGTTTTGTTTCAGAACGGAGACTACGTTGTGAATGATTTTTATTTAAATTATGTCATCTGAATTTTCCATTCGTTTTAAAAGTGTTTGGTTCAATGCGGTTATAAATCTTGTCCTGTCGCTTTTTCTTGCCCGTATTTCGTGGAAAACTCTGCGGTACTGTCCTAAGTCAATATCAAAAACGTATTCAAAATATTCGGCAATCTCTTTTAAATCGGCAGCACCATTATTAAACATCCCTTCGCTGTGCAGGGCATATAACAGTTCCGTCAGGGCAACTTTTGAGCCTGTCCAGGTCATTTTTACGTTCGGTTTGCGTTGTGATTTTTCGGAAGTGTCCTTGTTATCAATCATAATTAACTGATTCTCTATGTATAATTGAATTAAGTCATTTGCCAAAATACGTGCTACCTTGAAGTCATGAGATGTTGCAAAAGAAGTATCCGTCTCAAAATAGTAACTATCCAACGCCAGTTTTATATCAAATTTACCCCTGATGAAATATTTGTAATCGAGATAACTGTTTCCGGAACGGTAATACTGGTAAAATTCCAATTCGTTGTCAAAAAAAGCTTTTAGCTTCAGTAATTCATTGTTGTAATATTTTTTTAAGATACGGCTTCCTCCGTTAGGCTTTTTCCTCTCAATCTTATATATCATATTGTAATAGATAAGCTTTGATGTAAACTGTGGCTTTATCTCTTTAAAAAAATGAATTTCTTCGGTGTCGGTTTTAAATCCGTGTTTGATTACTGTTTTCTTGAGATTGTTTATGGATAGCATAATAACCTCAATTGCTTTTTCACATTTTTTAATCCGGTTGTCGATTTCGAGGTCAATAAAATTGAGCTGATCATTAAGCTGTTTTAATGATGTTATTATTTTTGATGTCAAGACAGGGATTTTATAATAGAATCATCAATAAAACTTGTTTAAATCTTTTGGCAGATCCTCCAATTTCATAAAAACCAATGTTAGCGGTTCGTTCTTCTTTTCTGTCGTTCATCTTATTGTTTGTCGTCAAGGTTCATATGTGCTACAATTATGGTCAAGTTATTTTCAAATTCCTGTCCATCAATGTCGATATTTATAAAATCAGAAAGTCCAGCTTCACACAGTAAAATTTTATTGAATGTTGAAAGGTCTTTGTCTGCAATGTTCCCATAAGCACTAACGACATCACCGATATTGAATAGCGACCAATTTCGTATAAACTCGTAAATGTTGAATGAGGTAATACTGTTGTTGAGAAAAGGTAAATTCAAAAATGGTAAACCATATTCCGGGAAATGTTTAGAATATCTGTAAAGCATTTCGTTCCAAAATGGATGGTCAATTAATGGAAACAGGAAGCCATTATTGTTTTGGAAACTATTCTGTGTGAATTTTCTAATGTCGGAAAGTGAGATTTTGTCGCCCTGTTGCAGTTTGTAAACAGTTAAAGCGTTTACTAAAATCATTTCTCCTGGGTTTCGGAACAGTCCGTAGTTTCCTAATGTTTCTGAGTGATTTTGAAAAACTACTTCGTCACCAAAGTTCCTTTTAAAAATTCCTTTCTTTCCTTTAAATGTCGGAAAGTTATGAAGCAAGTAAAGTTGGTCTTGGTCAATTTTCCAAATGCTATCTGTGTCTTCCTTTTTGTTTTGAATAAATGCTGTCTTCTCGTAAATAATTTCTCTGCCTTTTGTTGCAACTGATATTATTACCATATCCGCCAACTCTTTTGTTGTCGGTTTGTCTTGATTGTGAAACTCTACAAATGACCTTGTGCCGTGAATTTTTTTTGTGTAGAACTTTAGTTTTTCAAATGTCTTGCCGTCAATGGTGCTACACATATCAGTTACGATTTTGACTTCTCCGTCAGAATTTGAATATGATGTTCCAAGGCTTTCGTAAACTTCTCTGGCTAAATTGTTTTGAAATTTTCTAAAGTCGTGTCGGTTATAGTAGTCTAAAAATGTTCTGATTAAGTCATTCATTGCTTGTCTGTATTTTGTTAATCCTGCTGTTTTCGTCTAATTTTATAAATGGCTCTTTCTGTACGCAGGATGATTTATCATGATAAAATAATTTTAAAGTAGAATACTGTAAAATTATCCGACATTTATGTTCCTGTCAATACGTAAAAACACTTAATTTTCAATCGTATATGATAGTTGTTTACATCACAATTCAAACTCTGCCCAAAGTGGTGAGTGGTCTGAAATCATAAATGACAGGGTTTGTTTGGTCAGGTTTCGGTTTGCCAATGCCTTCCCTACAAAATTGTAATTTCCGCCGTTAAGGAACTTTAATGACAGGTTTGGTATCTTTGCAGCGTTATTAAACCAGGCTATCTGGTCGTAGAACTTGGTTTCATCAAAAATGGAACGCGTTACCGTATTGTTTTGCAGTTCGGGCGGGATATGAAGACCTTCCGAAATAAATGTCTGATTCAGCAAATCTCCTCTTTTATCAATATTGAAATCGCCCAGACAAATTAAATTTTGATGGTATGCATTAACATCCTTAGCCCAATCTGCCATCCATTTTGCAATTCCCTTAATTTCCTTAATCCTGTCTCCTGAAGCTTTTCCGTATTTGATGTGGAGCGTTACCAGAATGAACGTCTGGTTCATGGCTCTAAAACTTACCGCATAGGGAGAACGGACAAACTGCTCGGTCAAAGCATCTTCGGAAACCGAATTAATCCACTCCTGAGGCACTACCAACTCACAAGCCAATCCGGATAACTGCACTCTGCGGTTGTCAAAAATAAACCCCATTCTTTCCGAGTTTCCCGCATCTCCTTTATTCACATCGGTCAGCAGGAAAGACCAGTCACTCCCCAACACTTTTAACGTGTCTCTTAACCCTTTAAGGTTTGCCTTGATTTCCTGAACCGCAATTATATCAAACCGCCTGATAATCTCGGCAATACATAAAACGGAATGGAAATCCCTTTTAGGGCTGTCATTGGCTCCCGATGTCTCCTTTCGTGTGATATCGCCAAAGGTTCTGATATTCCATGTAGCGATCAACAGGTTCTTTTCGAGCTTTTTAGGCGGAATCTTAACATCCAAGTCTGAACCCAATTCTTTGAGATCGTTCATGGTTGCTTGCGAAGGTGTGTCAAGAATTGAGTTCATTTGATTTCAAATTAAATGAAACAACTATTTATCATTTGAAAATGTATTTTTTCCTAAATCAAATCCCCAGTTAATACCTAAAAAGCTAACCAAATTGTCATTATTTTCAAAGTTCTTACCAAAACCTCCTGTCAGGATTAAATCACTATTTAGTTTATATTTTATAGTACCTACCGATCGATAATTATCCTTCTCGTTTGTTCTTTTAATGTATTCATATCCAAATAATAACCTGCTAAAATCTATTTCAACTTTTCCTCCAACATCAAACAGGCTCCTGTCTGTAAACTCATTTATATTTTCATCAAAATACATACTGTCATTGAGATATCTTCCTATGGCATAAAAACTCATATATGTAGAATTACCACTTCTCATGTTATGTATTTCCTGATTATAACTTAATGTTAACCATGTCGCTATTTTTCCTTTTGTACCTGAATCATAGTTATTGTTGGTATAAATATGGCTATATGCTCCCGCAATGTCAATAGAGAAGAGAGGTTTAGTGTTTAAAGACGAGACACTATCCATCAAAGTGTTATATTCGTTTGTAAGCTGAATAAAACGAGGATTATTCCTTAGGTTTTCCCAGTCATCTTCATCTTTCTTGATATTGTATAATTCTTTATTATATATATTTTCTGCTTCATTAAAAGCTTCGTTTCTTTTTGAGCTGTGAATAGTGAGTAAATTAGTTCTCAATCCAACAGAAATATTTGAGACAGCATCTTTTCTGACAGATGCTACTGAAACTGATAAATTTGTATATATCTGTCCAAAAAGCCCTTTTTCCTTTAGTTCTGCATTAACTATTTTATAACCATTGTAATCATAAAAAGACCTGTTATTGCTGAAAAGTAAATATGGCGAAAACTCTAATGCAACATTGTTACCCAAGCCATTAGCCAAACCAGCTGTGAGTGCTTTAATGCTTTTTGGTGTTTCAACAATTGTAAACGTTTCATCAAGAAGCACGAGTGCCGGAGCATTCGGAATATCCATGTTATCAATTGTAATGTTACCCTGCTGGGCACAGATACCTAAACCTGATAACAAAAAAAATACTAAAACTCTATCTCTTAATTTCATCTTATTTTAATTCTTTTAAATATTATAGCTGTCCTCTCAATCAGCAGCTCTATCTTATCCTTGTCATTCAATTTAAATTCACCTGTATTGTCATTCTCTTTTAATTTGTAGTCAATACGTACATTTTCAATTATATACTTTTTAACTTTTTCATCAGAATTACAATTTGCCGGCAGATTGTCAATAATGGTCATAAATTCCATTTCATGACCAATGAATCTGCCTGTTATATCAATATGTTTCCATTGTATGTTACCATGTGAATCCAAATCAATAGAACCATTTTCATAAATTTCAGAAACAGTCAGATGAGGCTTGATTCTTTCGTCACTAACCAGATAATAAACTTTTGTAAAAGCTTTTTTAATCGTATTAACTTTGACCTGTATGTAAAGCTGGGAGTTACTATTTGTTGTGTTGTAAATTTCCATAATCTCTGTTTTTGATGTTAAAGTTACATTACAATCCACACTTTTAAAATACAGGAAAACACGTAATTTTAATATGCAGATTGCAGCATATATTTTTGAAATTCATTGCCGGAAAACCTTATTCTCTTGCTTATTTTATATGTGATCTTATCGAAAAGTTAATTATATCGGTACAAGCCAGTTTTTTAATAAGTATAAACAATTAATTACTATACGTAAAAATACTTAATTTGAAGAGTGTTGTTTTCAAAAACAGTATATCCATGCTATTAAAAATCATATTCGGAATATTATTACGTATAAATACGTATCAAATTACGCAAAAACACGTATTTCACTAGATTTAACCAGTTTTTACTTTTGGTTTCTAACTTTAAACTAAGTAATACCATGGACTTAAACGCAAACACAGGAGCCATTATCAGCCTGAAAGAAGCTCAAACATTTATAAATGCTTTCAGGAAAAAATATCCGGATGAAATACATTCTTTATTTGCCGGATCTAATATCATAAAACGAATTCTGGATCAGGAAGGATGCATCGGAATACGGATATATAACGGTTATAATGAGCAAGAGCAAAGACTTAACAGCGTACTGATAGGTGTTAATGAACAAGGTGAAGATATCAGGACAATAATCGCTGATGATATGAGACCTTGTCCTCATAATTGCCCGAAGAAAGATCTTGCAGATGAATAAAAAACATTAACTTTATCAACCCGTTCAATTTGATCGGGTTGATAAAGTTTTTATGGATTTTACAGATTTTGTTATTCTCTTAGGTGTCCTGCCTATATCTTTATATTACTTATTGCGTAACAAAGTAATTGAAGAGCTGCATTTTCTATCTCCGTTTTTATGGGTCGTACTTATAGGCAGTCTTTATGAATATTTTATTACCGGGATGATTCAGGCTGACACCAAATATTGGTTCTGGGGTAACAAAATTTTGAATTTCTTTTCAATCAATTATTTTTTTTACGGGATATCAGACAAGAGATACAAAAATGTTTACCGGTATTCCAATATTGTATTTTTACTGTTTTTTATAATGCTCCTGTTATTGTACAGGCATGATTCTAGTGCGTTAAAAGCAAATTCCTATTTATTAGTATTGCAAACAATCGCTGTTTACCTGTATTCCGGTTTGTGGTTTTTCAAATTGTTTCAGGATGTTAAAGTTACATCATTAATACATTATCCTGTCTTTTATGTTGTTTCCGGAATTATCATATACCATTCCGGAGTTATCGTCCTGTATCTGCTTAGCGATACGATATTAAAACATCAAAGGGAATTATTTCTTGATTATTGGATGTTAATTGTTTATTTGAATTTATTTTTCAGAACCTTATTAATTTTTGCGATTTGGAAGGGACAAACGAAATACAATACGTTTTTTGGATAGGAACCGGATTGATGATATCCCTAGCTTTCGGGTTATTGCTTCTGGCATTATTCTACCAGAATTATGCCGTCAAAAGGAAACGTAAAGAAGCCGGATTACTTTTAAAAGCCACTTTGGACAGCGAGAAGAACGAGCGAAAACGCATTGCTGCCGACCTGCACGATAGTGTACAGGGAGATTTGAATGCTATCCGTAATTTTTTAGCCTTAGCAGAAAAAAACAAGCTGCCCGGACAAGAAAACGAATTGATGCCGGAAGCTAGAAAAGCCGTCGAAAAAGTTCTGGAAAACACAAGGCTGATCTCAAAAAAGCTCATACCTCCTCTGCTTGAATCTTCGGGAATCATAGCTGCCCTGAGCGATCATTTTGGAGATATAAGTAAAGCTTCCGGGAAAACGTTTTCTGTTCAAAGTACCGTACATGATTTATCGTTATCTACAAACAAATCATACGAGTTATTCCGTGTCCTGCAGGAGTTTACCCAAAACATGCTTAAACACGGAAACATTAACGAATGCCTCGTTTTGTTCTATGCTAAAGATGCTGAGATGACCATTGAAATTGTAGATGACGGGATACCTTATGATTTTAAAACTTCATACATTAATTCAAAAGGAAGCGGACTGCGTAACATACAATCACGGGTGAACAGTATTGATGCCCAACTTATACAGAGGGAAACAGTATCAGGAAATCATTTTGTTATTCACTTAAAAACGTAAAATAATGATAAAGATAGCTTTGGTAGATGATCATCAGCTTTTCAGAAAAAGCTTAAGCCTGTTCGTCGCGTCTTTTGAAGGCGTTTCGGTTATTTTTGATACTGATGATGGTATTGAATTAACTGAATTTATGGACTATAATGATGTTGACCTGGTATTGCTGGACATACAAATGCCTAAAATGGACGGTTATGAGATATGTGCCCTGTTAAAAGAGCAATTCAAGGATGTTAAAATATTGATTGTTTCGCAGCTTACCACCAAAGAGGCCATCCATAAAATTATGGAACTGGGAGCCAATGGATTTTTTACAAAAAATTCGCCCCCCGAACAACTGGAGCTTGCCATACGAAGTGTCATGGAAAAGGATTATTATTTTGATATGGAGCTGGCTTCGGTGGTTAGAGAAGCTATATTGTGGGAACGAAAGCTATTGACAAATAATGATTATAAACATCAGGTTAACCTCACTTCAAGAGAAGTTGAAATCATAAAAATGGCCTGCCGGGAAATGAACAGTATTGAAATAGGAGACAAACTATGTATCAGTACCCGAACCGTTGAAAAGCACCGGAACCGGATCATGGAAAAAACAAATTCTAAAAACTTTATAGGCGTGGTTTTGTTTGCCATCAAGTCAAATTATATTTTGATTGACGAGATTTGAGAATCCTTAATTGAAAAACAGAAAATTTCGCTTACATATAATAAATAAAGCCTTTCGCCGGCACTGCCAATAATTTTACCAACTTCTCTATGGAGTATTTCTACTACTGAAATTACGTGTTTTCACGTATTGTTTAGCTTCCCTTAGCTGCCTATATTTACGAAAACACATAATACTAAAAACTTTATGAAAATTAAAAAGCATTTATGTTTTGCCTTTTTATTCACTGTTTTAACAGCAGGTTACGGGCAAAAAAAGAAAGTAGCGGTTGTTACGTTTTATGCCAATAAAATGGTTGAATTTAAAGAGCTTGGCATTGGAAGCGAAGAATTGATCAAAGATGTGCTGGATTTAAGGGATAACCCCGATTTTAATCTGACCCCGCTTTTAGAGCAATATCATTCCAACTTCTTTAATGATTATGCTCAGGCATTTCCTTTTGAACTATTGCCCGAAGCAGTTGTTGTTGAATCTGAAAAGTATAAAAATTTTGAGCCGAAGCATGATTTGAACCAGTATGATGCCAGAAATTATTTGAACTATGGCAATTATAAATATATCTATGAGGGTATTTTGGGAAAATACAATGAAGAAGGAATGGCAAAATTGTTTGCAGATGAAGCCGACGGTGTCCTGTTTGTGAACATCGACTTTGCTTTTGAAAAAGGGTTTGGTGTGGGGAAGACCATGTCTATAAAAATGAGAGCCACCACCCGGATAGCCTTGTATAACAAAAAGGGAGAAAAAGTATTCGCTTTTTCCGAAAGTGAGCGTTCCAAAAAAACAGGTGTCATGGTTGGTGGCATTCCCGTAGTAAAACCGGACAAAATTTTACCGATGTGTGAAAGTGCCCTGACCGAATTAATGGGCGACCTGAAAAAACGTATCTCAAAAATCATTTCGAAAACCGATAAAAAATTATAAACCTCTAAATTTTACATTATGAAAAAGTTATCTTATTTATTTTTCGTTTTATTTTCTCTAAGCTTTACAGCCTGTTCCTCTGATGATGATTCCGGTTCGGGCAATGACAATAATCCTATCTCAGGAAAGAGTTTTGGGGTAGATTTCAACATGCAGGGCGGATATGCACAAGAAGAAACCATTTTTGGGGAAGACAGTTATACCATACAGGTATCTACGGCTGCCCTGGGGTGTGATGCTTCCGAAAGTTCTATAGTTGCCCAGATTATTTGTCCCGGCAGTACCGGAGTGCATACCGCCTCTGTGATGGTTACTTTTTTTGATGAAGAAGGCGATTTTCAGACTATCTACATGAACAATCGTGTTGAAATCACGTCCAACAGCGGTGGTCGTTTGAAAGGCAAGGTCAATGTTCCCGGTCTTCCCAGTTACAATATGTCCGGAACATTTGATGTTCCTTTTTGCAATTAATCTTTTCGCCGTATGTATGTAAAAACCTCAGAACTTTGTTATGAACCTGAGTTTGATTATTAATAATGAGCTATGATTAACAAGCATAGACCTTGCTCCTGAAGCTTTGGGACTTCTCAAGGAGGGAACTGTTGATAGCAGATATCCGGCAACTCCTCTCTTGAAATCGAAAATTTTCAATGACTCCTTATGAAAAACATATAAGAAAAGAAGTTAAGGCGGTTGGGGGGAGGTGATTTGTTTTAGCAATCGAACTCAGTTTAAGAGGTTTTTCTGTTTGCCCGGACAGGAAATAAGATGAAAATTACGTGTTGTTTGGTGTTTTGTTAGGGTGTATCTTTAACAAAATCATATTCATTTTAAGATGTAGTATTTATTTTTTTAAACATTTTTAAAATTGAAATATTTAATAATTTAAAAAATTAAACAGAATTATAAATCATGTCACAGATTATTGAACAGACTCAAATGCAAAATGGAACAACCGTTAGTGAAGGTTCGGGTTTTCAATCAAAATTAATAGCAGAATCTTGTTTTGTATTGCAAAGTAGTAATTCCATTGTGGTGACTGAGGCTAACAGTTTCGGGCCAAAAACCAATGAAATTTTTAAGACTACTACAAAATTCACTTTTGACAGTACTTTAAATGTATATAGTATTTGTAATGCACAAGTTCTTATTCAACCACAAACGGGAAACAATGATTTAGTAAATATTATTTTGAAACCTATAAATCAACCGGTGAGTGACCTACCTATAAAATACATTATTTACAGGGGAGTAAATAAATCTTCTATTATTAATGCAGATAAAATTACAGGAGATGAAAATACAGGTAGTTCTTTCGTAAGATCTTTATGGAAACAATTTAATAGATTTTTTACTGATGAACAAGGCAATACAAATGCTCCGGATTTTTTTGCTAAATATATTGGGTATTCAGTAGACTTAAACTTACATCCATATACGAAACTTTTGGATGAACTTTTTTATAAGTTATCAAATACAACCATTGAGAATGATATACCTGAAGAGTCTGCAGTAACAGCCTACGAACTACCCATTGTTCCTTTGGGGATGCATTTAGGAGAGGCAACCGGCAGTTTAGGTGTTGATATTCTTCTAGATGATGGGGCTTATTATGTTCCTGACTCTCCAGATCCTTTTAAGCTGGATTTAGCCTATGCAAGAGCAAATGAATTTTCCTTAGAGCTTACTTCAGGCCTAACAGATTATGAAGTGAAACTTTTAAAAAATACAAGTGCCAAGTTTATTGATTACATAGCATTTATTGGTTTGCATACCCAAGGTGCAGGAACGCTACATTTAGGAGGACAAACAACACCACTAACTGAAAGCACTTCCATTTATGTATTGCTCAACAATTGCCACACCAAAGACACCAAATATCTCTACATACAAAGCGACAGACAACGCTGTTACAATTTTTATGAAAATTATAAATATAGTGATACCGACACAACCAATCTAAAAATTGGTGAAACCGAGAGCACTTTAACAAATCAGAAGTTTGGCGAACAATGGCCGGTAATTACCCATGACAATATAAGCAGTATTAAACTAAAACTGCTTACAGACAATCATTTAGAAGCTTGCCTTTATGCGAGCATAGGCGATTGGCAAACCCCACACCACAATTTGTTTGTTAAGGGTGAACATCTAAAACAAGCCATAACCACCGACCCCGATGTGGTTATTGACAACCGCTATACCGAATTGTTAGAACTCAAAGCACCCAATACTTATGCGGGTATATGGCAACTCATTTATAAAGGGCAAAAACTATATGCCACAGATGCCAACGATGAAGAAAAAATATATGCCCTCAAAGACATAGACGACCTTCTTGGTTTATTGGATGTAGAACCCTTGATTAAACCCAAAAACAGCAACGAATATGCCTCTGTTATAGAAAATAAACTACAGTTTACCCATAGTAGAGAAGATGTAAACAATACCACTGTAGCTGCTGTGCTGGTAAAAAGAATAGCCGATGCTATAGCCATAGACGACACCAACAAGCTCGAACGTATCACTTTTGAAACCTTACTCATCAATAGCACCAGCTCTGCCAAAACACTGTCAATGAAGGATCATGCAGCTGACAACACCATAACTTTTGACCAGAAGCAGAATAATTTTTATAATTTCAATAATCCTTATTCGCTAGATATTTCAACATTTATAGATGCTGGAGAAAGTATCAAAGGAATTTATTTAACAAATACTTTTGGCAAAAATAACTTAAAAAAAATAGTTGGTATTACTAAAGATGAGTATTCAAATATACTATCAATTATTGAAACTGAAAACTTATTAAACACTAGATTATTTTTTGAAAACACGTTGATAGATGAAAATGATTATTATATCTCCCCAGAAAATATAAGATATAAGGTGTTTCATTTAAAAATAGTTGGCGAACATAATGGTGTTTTAAAGTATTATGAATTAACTAATAATATAAAACTTTATTCATTGGATAATTTAATATTTTTTAGTAGCCAATATTCAGAACATATAGAATTAATTGAAAAAGTATTTTACAAATTAAGCTTTTAGTAAATGAGACAAGCAGTAGTTTTAATAAATGGTTACATAGTTTATCTTGACACAATTACAGATACTTCTGTCTATGATGTTGAAAATACTGACATAACTTTTGATTATAATACAGGAAGAGTATTGTCTTTTACAAAAAATGGTCATAGTTATATGGCAGTTTTTAATTCTGATACTGGTACTTTTAAAAACTATGTCAAAATTTTTGATTTTTACAATAATTCAAAACCAACTAGATATAAAGAAAGTTACATAACATCCATCGGTAATTCTTCTCTTGAGAGTTCAGTATTTAAAGTGAAAAATATATTTAATGGCTGGGATGTAATGAATCAATATGGCTATGGAGTTGAACAAGGTAAAGGTGTAGCTGAAGGCACTGAGGTTATTTTGGTAAGGGAATCTATTAATTACTATGGTTCTACTACAAACAAACTGATTGTTGAAACCAAAACTTTTATTTTTCAAAATAGAAATTTATATAATTACGAAGATTTTAACAATATTGATTACTTTAATGGTAACAGTACAGTTACTGTCGATATAAATACAAATCATACAGATCCATTAAATGTTGAATTTGATTACATTGAAAAATATACTTCCAGTATAAAAACTAAACGATTCAGAAATCCTATAACAAATAATTACTATTTATATAATTACATTATAAATAATATTCAAGAAATTACTTTTCTTTTATACAAAACAATATATAAGAATTATGCTTTATCAAATTACCTTTTATTTGAGGGCTTTTTAGAAGTCTTTTATAAACATTTTGAGATAATTCATCATTTTGATTACGCACAAAACCCGAATTACGGTGGTACGGACTTTTATTATAAAAATTACACTGAAGCCTATTTTGGAATATTAAGGGTGAGGTTAATAGAATTTTATTATTGGTCAAAAAGCCTAACAACATATACTGATGTTAATAATAAAAAACATGATTTAATTATTAGAATAGTTAGTCTTTTTCACGAGTTTGAATTATCAATATTAGATTTAACAGTTAAAACTAATTTATTAAAAAAATTCCTCAATGATAATACCCGTATAATGGGTAGATGGAATCCTTTTTTTGAAGGGACATTATTATCAGAAGAAGAAGTTGTAATTAAAATAGTAAAATCAATCAAAAGAGTTAATGAAGATGGTACTTTAAATTATGAAGATATTAATACTTTCATGGATATTTTAAATTCTACAACTTTTTTTAAAACCACAAAAAATGAAACATTGTTTGAATTTCTATATGATAAAATAGACCCAGATGTAATCTTTGGTGGTGCAGGCAATAGAGGAAAATTTGTAGATGCAGTTTATCAGTTATGGCTAAATAGTAAATATAATTCGAAAGCAGATTTGGGAAGTATCGTCAATCATCAATATCATTATACAGAATTTAACGCATTAATTTATGATGCTGAGTTAGATGAATATACCAAAGACACAACCGCAGCTCCACGAATAATTCCTTATGAGTCAGAAAAAAAATGGCTTTGGAATGATAACAATTTTAAGTTCATTTTTAAAGACAATAAAATTATTGCAGCTCAAGAAAAAAAGAATGCTATTGGTTCATTATTCCCAAATATTAACAATTTATACGAATTATTATTTGAAGAAATACCTCATCACATCGCTTATGGCTATTATCATATCTTTCAGCCTGTTAATTTAACCATAGTAGGCGATACAGTTGTAAAAGTTCCGTATGATTTTTCGGTTCTATCCAACAATGGAGAAAATTTCAATCCCTGTGACATTGAATCCACAGGCAGAGGGAGCAATTTACCCATTTTTTATTTAAAATTTATAGATGATATTGCCGAAAGAAAAAACACAGAAGAAACCATTTTGTTAGCTATAGATGTGCTTTCAGTAGCTGTCGGTGGCTGGGGTATTGCCAGAAGAATGATAGCAGAGGGAGGTGCAATTTTGATAAGAAAAGCATTTACTGCCGGACTAGTAGAAGCTGAAAAAGCAGTTTTAAGAAAAGCACTTAAATCTGCTGTAAAGACAAATGCTTTTAATACATTAGAATTATTGTTTGGCTCATTAAGTATATTTAATACTGTTGTAAATGGTAATTGTGAAAGTTTTAATGATTGTAATAGTGAGCCTCCATTACCAGACACAACAGGTTATGCAAATTACCAACGATGCATGGCTATACAAAAATGGCTGTTTGCACTTGAAATTCTATCTCTTTCTGGTGATGTTATAGCCAGAAACTTCTTTAAGAAATCTACGAGAGAACTAAACCAGATTTTGCCAGGCACCAACCCATATACAAATATTTCAGATGTTCAATATCAACAAATGAAAACTGTATTGAACGGTTTGGATGAGTTAGACAATTTGTTACTTAACTACATACAAGCCCTACCGCCATCGGTTGCAACAAAAGTAGATAATCTGCCCAGTGATAAAAAGTTTGCTTTTATGTTTGATTTTGATTTACAGAAAAGAGCAGATGCCATAAATGAATTTAACATAGATAATTCGTTAATTGATGTGTGGGGTGAGTTTAGTGAACTATTAAGCCATAGGAAAAGTATAGCTACTTTAAGAAGATATAAAGAGGTTGTAAACAATCAATGGTTACAAATTCATACATATTTTGGGCATCATAGTTTAATACCACCAGTAAATGGGACTACTAAGAGAGCAAATGTATCTGGTGCTCATAGATCTAATATATTTGTAGAACCACCTCCAAGTTCAGGGCAAATTTCTTGGGTAAATCCACCTCCAAAAAACACAAATCCAACGAATCCAAATGATGGATATACGTTAGGTAAATTACAGAGAAATATGAGTGATATACCTGATGACACATCAATAGGGAGTGTTTGGAAAGGGGGCGTATTTCCAAATGGAGATAGAGGGGGCTATTTAGCATTTAAAAAAGACCATGCCTGTTGGCCAAAAAACTATAGTGTCCCAAGGATAAACGAAGAAAAGGCTGTAGTTTTGGGTAAAATAAACTCGAATACTAAGCCGACAGAAATTTCTAAATCTGGTCAATATCACTATGAAATACCTGCAACTGATGGACATCCTATAAAGGTAATATTTGATGGAGACCCTATGAATGGAGGAACATTAAATAATATTTTCCCAAGTAATGACCCAAAATTATTTCAATAACAATAATATTAGAATTATGAATTACACTATACTAAATCAATACGACATTAAATTTGTAAATGTAAACGGCAGGAAAAAAGTTAGTTTCAAAGGTAACGAACTAATTGAGAGATATATATATACTTTTAAGGATGTTACAACATTAAATGAGTTAATAGCAGATGTAAATTTAGCTATTAACGGTCAAATAGAAGATACAGAAAATTATTTGTATGAATCTAATCCTCCGGTAGCAGATGTAGCTAGAGATGATGGTGGAGCTTATATTTTTGCTGATTTGATGGCAAATGGAGTTATGATATATGAGAATGAAATTATAAATGATTCTATTACTATCCCTTTAGAAGATTTTAAAGAAATATTACTTTCTTGGAAAGAATTTTTACAAAGTTAAATGTCAAATAAAACTAAAATATTATCACTTCTGTTTCTATTAACTTTATTATTAGGGCAAAGTGGGTATGCATTTGCTTGTAGCAAAGAAAATAGCATAGACAATTTACTTAACTACATTTATTATTCGGTGGAAGTAGTAAATGAATTAGAATTGATAGATGGAAATATTATAAAATTATAACGTATTTAAAAATTGGAATTAAATTTTAAAAGGTTAAATGGAAAAACTTCTAAAAATATAGGAAACCAAAAAATTGAACTCTAATAGAGAAAAAATTGAATACTCATTGATATCAATGTAAAACTGAAAAACAATTAAATCATGCCCACAACAGCAGCAGTAACCAATAGGTTTTACCCTACATTAGATACTATTATCACCGAGCAAGACATACCGGAGATATTAGGTTTTATTAGAGAAGGTTTAGTAGGTTTATTAGAAAAAATTCACTACAAAGACTATCAATCTCGCAAATCCGTTAATGGAGATGCAGCATTTTATAGCTTGCAGATTGTTTCTTCCAAAAAGCTATCTATTGAAATACCGGGCACGGGCATTGCTTTGGTATTAAACCCTAATTTAGATGGTTCACCTACTTCTGCTTTTCCAATAACCGTGGAATACCAATGGAAAGCTCTTGGGTATTTAAAAATGTTTAACAACAGTCAATTTTCATTTCAACCTCAAGAAATTTTTGAAATGGCATTGTTGGTTTTGAATATTTCGCAAGAGCAAGCTATTGTTAATTTTATCAATATTTTTGTTATTCCTGAGCAAAACAATACACCACTCCAACAGTTTGTGCAAGATATAAATGATGCTAATGATGATTTGAACATTTTATTACCTACTACTGATGCCAAGATTAGTGAGGTAGTTCAAGATATTCAAAATGTATCTTCAAAATACCCGGTAATCTTAGCTTTTGCTTCTTACATTTTAGATAGTGATATTCAAGTCACACTTAATAAATTGAAGACATATTTTAAAAGTATTTTGCCTGATGATATTGATGCTTTTGTTAAAGATATTCTCATTCCCAAATTCAAAGCAACCTTGACGTTAATCGCTGCTGTTGAATTTCCGAGAAATCTTTTGCAACCGGTATATGATGAAAACGGGGTAAATCCTTTTAATCCGGCTCAACCCCCTGATTTAAATAATGCTTTATTGGTTATTCCCGCAGATTCTCAAGGATATCCCAAAGTGTTGTTCACATTTGCTGAAGCCCTGTTTTATGTCAATACTGAGCGGGGTTTTGGGTATAGTATGGAACTTGCACTAAATAGTGTTGTGCCGGCACAAATTGGGAATACCGGACTCATAATCAATATTCAAAATCTCAAACTTGATTTGAGTACTACTTCCAATATTCCAGAGGCGGATGAAGATGGAAGATCTCCTGAATTTATGGGTTTTTACACCGATAATTTAGAAATTACCCTACCTAGGAAATGGTTTAAACAAGAGTCCGGTACAACGCAGACTCTCAGATTGGCCGGAAGGAGGTTGTTGATTGGTTCCGGTGGGGGTGTTTCGGGTTTAATTGCTTTGGAGGCCGTTGAAATTGGAAACCCCATTGGAGCCGAGGATTTCTTTTGGTTTCGTATCTTTAAAGAATCGGGCTTCCGCATCGGTTTTAACCGTTTTGATATCACGTTTAAGCAGAATCAAGTGGTCAGTTCGAATATACGAGCTAGGCTGGAGGTTCCTAAGTTGCGGTATCCTGCCAATCATCCTCAGGCAGGTTCCCTCAGACCTGTTGACGTGATAGGATATCTGGGTAGTGACGGTGATTTTAACCTGACAGCTTCTGTAGCAGAAGGCTTGGATTTTGATTTTGAGAATTTCTTTAAATTGACCATATATAGTTTAGAGCTGGGCAAAACTGCTTCAGACGATTTTTATCTGGGGACTTCGGTAGCAGTAAGTTTCCCCCAGGGATTGATGCACGAACTTTTGGGCGACCAAAAAATTGTTATTCCAAGACTCAGGATATACAGCAACGGCAGGTTTGAGATCGAAGGCGGTTCGGGAATGCTTCCGGTAAGCTTGCGTCTGCCTCTGGGACCTGTAGAAATCAATGTGACAGGTATTCACCTGGGGTCGGTACAGCGGGAACGCCACGGGGTTATGAGAAATTATAATTATATTGGTTTTGACGGAGGCATCAGTATTGACCCTTTTGGTATTGATGCCAGGGGAGAAGGGGTAAAATATTATTATACTACCGACAACGATGAACACAATGGTGACGGACATTCATTTATTCATATCAAAACCCTGTACATTGATGTGGTTGTGCCTGCCAATACCAAAAAAGTATCTATCAGCGGGATGCTCACCATTCCTGAACCCGGGGTGTCACCGGAATATCAGGGAAGTGTTGAATTTAAAGTAAATCTGGGTAAAAGTGAAGGCTTATCGGGTTCTGCCGCCATGCGGCTGGCACCCAGGCATCCTGCCTTTTTGGTAGATGCAGAAGTTACCCTGCCCAAACCTATTATATTCGGTTCTGTCGGTATCTATGGTTTCCGGGGTTTGATAGGTTACCGGTATGTTGCCGAAAAAGCTGCTATTCCTGCACTACCCCCGCAGGCTACCTGGTATGACTATTACAAACACCCGCAAAAAGGCATTAATATCGGGAAATTTACCGGTCCCTATGAGTCTGCCCGATATACAAATCCTTTTTCTTTTGGTGCAGGGGCAGTTATAGGTACTTCTTTTGATGACGGCACTATTGTCAATGCCCGGTTAATGTTGTTATTGTCTCTGCCTTCTATGTTCATGCTGGAGGGAAGAGCCAGTATCTTAAGTTCCCGTCTGGGATTGACCGATGCAAAAGAACCGGCTTTCTGGGCTATGCTTGCCTGGGGTGATAACAGCGTAGAATTTGGTATGGGAGCAGATTTCAGGATCCCGCAGAACAGTGGCCGTATGTTTGAGCTGAATGCCAATGCACATGCTTATTTCCCGTTAAAGAACAGCAAGAACTGGTATGTTCATATAGGAACACGGGAAAATCCGAACACGGCAGTACTTTTTAAAGAGGCCATAAACCTGAGGGCTATGTCTTATCTGATGCTTTCAAATCAGGGAATGGAACTGGGATCCCGGGTTGATTTTCAGATTAATAAACGGTTTTTCGGTATCCGGGTCAAACTATGGGCTTTTATTGAAGTCGGAGCTTTTATAAGCTTTGAAAGGCCACAGCTTGGCGGATACATACATCTGGGAGGAGGTATTGAAGTGAATTTCTGGAGGATGCTGTATGCAAAATTTACCTTAGATGCCTATCTGGGAGCCGAGCTTCTCAGACCTTATCTCATTTATGCACGATTGGAATTTAAAGGAAAAGTGAGGGTAATGCGTTTTCTCAGAATCCGGTTCAGGATCAAGCTTACCATCAAGTGGGAGAAGAGCAAAGAACTTTATTTAGACCCTATTCCGCCACTATACATAGATGGTCAAAACTCTCAGAAACATTTAGAGCTTGTAAAAGGGGTTCACATGCTTACCTATGAGTCTTTTGATTTGAATTATTTCGGCAATAAGCCAACTAATCCCGATACTATTTCGGCGGTAGTCCCTCTGGATACTTATATCGACCTGAAATTTACAAAAGGTGTAAATCCTGCTGCTATATCAGGGAATATAGGCGGGCATACCTCCGGAGCTGAAAATTTTATAGAACTCATGCCTCCCAAAAAGACCGTAAAAGGTGGCAGAACCCTGAGACAGGTAACCCATAACTACAGTATAGAAAATATTGAAATACAAGCCTGGGACGGAGTGGCATGGAAAAATTATCATCCTGCCGTAGAGGCGACCGATGATGCAGGTGTTTCTCATATAAAAACAGGATATTGGCAAAGACACGGAAACCAGTATGATACTTTGAGAATACTCGGGAATACGATTTTCAGCCATACCAATAATGATGAACCCGGATGGTTTATACCGGAACAATATGGGATTACTGCTTCTAATCTGTTTTGCGAAGAACATTCCGATTTATGGAAAGTTTCTAACGTATTGAACAAGTTAACAGGCACTACTTACTCTCTTACCGGGCAAACCGGCGGTCATCTTATCAATGGGGCATATTATCTTCCTATCGGCGAATTTGCGGCAGACGGATCGGATAATCTGGTTATCCCTTATAATTCTTTACAAGTGACAGATTGGGCTAATCCGTTTAATTATCAAAAATCTTTAAGCTTCGGGAATCTAAACGGCCTCCGGATTGTATTTCCTGAAGATTCTGTTGAAATAAAATTAAAGCTCACATCGACCTCACAGCAAATTAAGGTTAAAATTTTTAAGAGTATCTCTATAACTCAGGAAACACTTCCTCAATTTGTTCAGGTACATGAGATGGTTCTGACTCCGGCAGAATTACAGCAGGAGATATCATATCAAAACCCTGACGAACCTTTCTGCCGGATAGATATTCTGCCTTTGACTCCAGAATATGAGGCCATACAAGCTCTTCAGGAGCAAATAGAAAGCTTATACACAGATACTTATGAAGATTCTGAAGGTGTGGTCAATGTAACATTGCCCAACGATGTTATGTTGTACAACCAGTTACTGGAACAGCTTAACCAATTAATTGCTGGAGGTTGCGGCGAAGTTTCCCGACCCTGTCAAAATTATAATATTATTTTATG
Source organism: Flavobacteriaceae bacterium (assembly GCA_034005285.1). Lineage (GTDB taxonomy): Bacteria > Bacteroidota > Bacteroidia > Flavobacteriales > Flavobacteriaceae > Flavobacterium. The sequence goes on along the minus strand of JAVEUZ010000001.1, from coordinate 14,680 downwards.
CCAGCTTTATGATGCATTAACAGCTCTGAATTGCTTTACCGGTTCCTTACCAACTAAATACGATGAAGTTCCGCAAGACTGCATCAAGGCATTTACCGATACTTTAAACTGGTATATTACTAACCATGAACAGGATTGTTATCCGGTAGCAATCTCTGCCGAATATAATCAATATTCAGACCAGCTCCCAAACATTGCCAATTATCATGGATACCCAGCTTTTGAGGACTATCTGGTTGAGTATATTATTTTTGTAAACTATGCCAATAATTTGTTGTTATTGATTTATACACTTGGCGATTGCGGATGTACAGAAGAGGATCCTTATGGATGTACTACTTCTTTTCAGGAAATCGGGTGGAAGACCTGGCTGGATTATCAATATGAGCTGACTATGCCGGATCAGGAAGCCCTTAACGAGTCTTATCAGGCCATGATTCAGGGGCTTACCGAAGTTATACAACCTGTGTGGCGACCCAATACAGCCTATTGCATATCGCTTACCTTGAAAGATGTGGTGAATCTAAATACTCCACATTTGTTCCATTATCATTACGGTTTCAGAACCCGTGGTCCCATAGGGCATTTTCATGATGCAGACGGAGTTGGGTATGGTAATGAATATTTACCCGACTCGCAAATTGCAAACCGGAAAGATATGGATGAACAATATAGCCTTTCAGGGAAACTCACCAATCCGGAAAAATACCCGATGACGAATCTGGCTTCCTATATTGACTATAGAAAATCTTATCCTAATCCGGACAGTAATCTTATCATGTCAAAGCCCGTTTTTTACGGTAATCAAGCCTGTAAAATAGGACTGTTTTTTATCAAGCCTTATCTGCCTTTGATGTTTAAATCCTGGCGGGCACTTCGTCCTGATTCTTCGAATGAATATCCTGTTGAAATAATAGGAGCCTTATCTGTAACTATTACAGACCCTCTGTCTGAAGAAATAATACCCTATCCGTTACCGTCTTCTTCTGAGACAATTCCGTTACCCGTGCCTGTAGAAGATACTGAATGGACAAGTGATGACGATCCCAGGATACCAACTTCGATACAGCTGATCATGAACCTGATTCAAAACGGCACGCTGCCTTGCGGTATAGATTTGGGAGAGCCTATACCCCCTTTGAGTTATAGTTATCAGGTCATGCTCACGAATCTAAAACCTGAAAAACTCTATACCGCAACTATTAATAATGTGTATGATAACAATGCAGACGGTATTATATCTGACTATTTTGACACTCAAAGAAACATTGTTGTCAACGAGGTGAAACCTGTACATACCTTTGTTTTTAAAACCTCAAAATACTCCGATTTTGAAAGCCAGATCAACAGTTATAAGATTTATGAAGATAACATATATACGGGTAACAGGGTTTACACGATTTATACATCAATTTCAGAAAGTTCTGCATCGGATGCCCTGCAGATATTGCAAGGAGACCATAGTATAGCTGCTCACAGCGGAAAGCAAGATCCTTTTGACAGAATCATAGAATCTATTTTCAGATTACCTCCCCTAGCTCCCGCCATTGACACAGAGTTTTTAACTTTAAAATCTGAGAACCAAATAACAAGAGCTTTATTAATCAGAAATCCGGAGCCGTTTAATATCCCCAAAATTGAAAGGGAAACATTGAATGACTCTTTTGTGGTATTGAATGAAAACCACGAACCTTTATCGGACTTTCACTTCCTTTACTCAAAAGACAGGTCACAGATTTTGGCAATACCAACAACATTAGAAATTGTTTCACAATCTTATATTTTTAGATTTTTATATAAAAACTGGAATGGTTATACCTATGCTTCAGAAGCTGCTGTTGAAACCCTTCCCATACAATTTGATTAGTTATGAATTACATTAAAAGATATACCAAAGGAGATTCGGATAATTATAATATTGTCAAAGAATTTACCGAAAATCATATTCTTTACAGTTATGCTGTCGGAATTACGGAAGGCAATCTGCTCATTACCAAAATAGATTTTTATGGTGATATTGTTTGGGAGAAATTCTATTCGAACAGGGAAAACCTCATAAGCAGAACAGGGTTTACGGATATTATTCAAGTAGGTAATTCTGAGAAAGTTATTTATGTTTTACCTTGTGTTTTTGAAGATTTTGAAAACGGATTAATAGCGATTAACCCTGAGGGAGATATCGTTTGGCAAAAAAAACTAAATGAGCATTGTCCCAAAATATTACTTACTGAGGTTCCGCAATCGGATATTTTCTTTGTTACCACAAACAACCCTGATGAGAACCTTATCAAGGTTTCTGCTTTTGACAGCACAGGTTCGCTTCAAGCCTGCAAAGAGATAGAAAGAGAAGTTTCTATTACTATCAATGCAGGTCTTTATCTGAACGACCACATACATTTTTGCGGAGGACTGAAAATTAAAGATAAGATATATCCGGGTTATTTTACTCTTGATGCCGGTCTCAGCCAATTTAAAGCTGAAATTATCAGTAATGTCAAAGGGATTGCAGAAAGCCTTGAGGTTAATAATCAAGGGCAAGTGATACTCTGTGGATATAATGATGATTCCGGAACAGTATTTTTTACAGAATATCCCCGACCCGGCAGTTTACAAAGAATGTTTCTGATTGAAAACAGCAGAGACAAAAGATCAAAAATATTGTGGCAGCAAGATTCTTATTTTTATCTTCATATATACAATCATCACGGTCATCTGATTAAGATTGATTCTAAAAATCAACTACAATGGAAAAAAACATTGATTTTTGATATAGAAGAAAAAAATAATTTCAAATCTATTACCCAAAAACTTAATCATTTCAGTTTTATATCCAAATGGAGAAAAGAGGGAGATTTGGCAGGCAAGTCATTATTAGATTTTGAAACCTGCAAAACTCAGGCAGAAGATATTCCCAGAACAGAGAGTATCGAAACAAATATACACAAGAGCGGGTATGAGGTTAGAGAGAAGAGCCTTTCTCTGGAAGACATGAGATTTGATGCCGGAGAATTAAGACCTTCTGTACATGTAATTTGTAAACCGAAGAATCCTGAATTTCCGACTTGGAATGATTTTACCAGCCTTCAAAATTCAAGCTTTGTTTTGAGTGCCGCAGGATCTGACGGATTTGACGGCAGTGCCAAAGGCATACATTTGAGATGGGACTTTTCAGGCATTTTAGGGGACTTACATCTTCCTAAAGGTGATTACACCCAAAACACACAATTCTTCAATAAACCTGATGACTTTGTAAGGTTGTACAGAGCTCCTTATCAGCCCGTAATTACTACCTTTGACTTTAATACTGCCCCACAAGCAGTTGATCATGTAAAAAGATTATGGATTTATCAGGTACAAGGCAAACTGGTTTATTTATGGTTCAGAAATCATCAGCAATATGATTCTATAGCCGGTACTACAGATCCTCTCCAGAATCCGTTTTCATTTTTAAGCTCCTATCAGGATCATTTGCTCGAATTTGAAGCCAAGAGAGATTTCTTCTATGCTTTCAGATTTTCAACTGCGGGAATGATTAATGATTCTTACATTCAATTAGAGGCTTTGTCTTCTAAAGACCAGACTTTACTGGCTCCGAAGTTTGTTCAAACCCGAAAGAAGATGTCCCCTGACGATGAAGACAAGCCTTTTTATATTACCAACGGAAAATCGATCAGGTTAAAGGCTTCACAGTGCATAGTTGCAAAACTTAACATAGAATTCTATAGTGATTTTATTGTCTATGCCAATGAACATTCACTTTGGGATTATCTCGGAGAATATTCGCTGACCCTAGATGATAATATTGCTAAACAACAATTAGAGCCGACCCAAAATTTAATCCATGGGGAGTGGCTGCATTACACGGATGACGAATGTGTTAATACTGAAAATTATCACCACCGATGGAACGGACTGACTGAAGGACAAGACAGGAATATCAAACAAATTGTATCAACCTTTCTTGAATACAGCACTAACGGCACCAATAATCCAACAGGTATTGACTATCTTACCTTTATTAATGAGGAGGATAATGAAGAAAATTATTTACAGCCAAATGAAGATGAAGAGGCAGATGAGGGGCTGCCTTTACTGGAATTTCTGAGAGCAGGGTCTGTTGATTACCACGTTGCCAGAATGTTGGGTTTAGGAATCCTCGACATTTCAGAGCAGGTTTTAAATGAAGAACCTTTTATATATGTAGCCCAGTATGAAACTTTGAAGAGTCTGGATAATCCTGCCGTTGAGCATTACCAGATAAACTTATCAATGAGCCTTCCTACTTCTATGCACAATCAGAGATTGCCGATTCCCTATGAACTAGAGCAAATTATACCTGGAATCGTTTCGCTGAATGAACCTGATACAATATATCCCTACACCGATGAAGAAGGATATACCTTTGACGGGTTATACCGGTATGTGAGTTTAAAAGCTGCTCCGATATTCGAAGAAGGCGAAAATCCATTGTTTTATTCCTCCTTACAAGAGTATGATTCCTCCTCTTTTAGTTATTCTGCATTTGCCGGTCTGGAATATAAACAGAATCAGGAGGAGTATTGGAGAAAACCGGAATTGGGCAGTAATACACAATACAGAACCCTTTATAACCAGCTTCCCGGAAGTTTTGAGCCAATCCCTATTTATGTAGATGATGATCATTCTATAGTATATATCCACAAACAAGGAGAGAGCGGAGACCATCACTATGCCTTGTATGGGGTAAATCTATTTTCGAGAACTTCAATAGGTTCAGATATCAGATCTATTAATACAGAATTGCTTCCAAAAAATACGTTATTGCCTCCTCATCAGGTTTCAGCCCATCTAATCGTAAAAGAACAACCACTAATATTTACCACTTCAGAGGAACAAAATCGTTTTGATTTGAATCAAAATGAGGATAAAACCCTTGTAAGACTGATCTTTGAATTTAATGCCGTTCAAGACTTAAAATCGTATCAGGTTGAGGAAGAGTTTACCGGCGTCAGCGATCAGGATCTTACTTCGGAAGTATTACTTGGAACTCCCAATCATTATTATCCGGATGAAAAAGAGATTTATGCAGATTTGATAGATATTTACTTCAGACCGGAAACTCCACAAGCCGTTAGAGGTCGAATTACCCAAATACAATCAAATCTGTCAAACCCGTTAGAATATATTTTTCAAACCGGACCTTTTGTTATACCAAGTTCCTCTTCATCTACAGATAGTCTTGAAATCTTAACACCCTATGTAAGTCCTTCCCATCAGGGTAATTTTGTAGGATCTGTTTTATCTATGGGGAGCCAACAGTTCTTAATACAAGCCATTGATACAATGGGGAGTTATCCTTCTTTTATAGTAGTTCAACATCCTGACAATCCGAATTTAAATGAAGATGATTACATAGAGGAGCCAATGATTGAGAACGACGGACTTTTTATAGTTGTGGAAAATTTACAAGAACCCTCTGCCTGGAATCACCCGATTCATGAGGCAGGTGGTAATAATCCACACTCTTTTCAGGTACAAATCGGACATTCGGACAACAATCTATGGAAAGTGCACAGAGAAATTATACATGTGACCGATGATGAAGGTAATGAGACCCGGTTTCTTGAAAAAACAAGGGGTTTCTGGAGAGATGCCCTAATTGAACCTCATGAAGAAGTTGTAGATATAATTCATCACCCTGACGGCACAACAGAAGAGGTTTACGGATTCAGAGGTGTATATAAAGCCACATTTGTTAATTTTCAATTACCCTCACATGAGCAGTTTAACACCAATGGTATATCCGTAGAATGGTACAGAGGAAGTATCCGGTTAAAAACCCAGTCAAACTTCGCTTCTTCAGGAAACCGTAAATCATTGGATGTTTTTACTATCGGTCAAGACAGTTTCGGTAATTTGGTTTTATATTTTGAAGACCCACAATATCCCTTGACTATAGAGGAACAAGAAGAGTATGATGCTGTTCAGGAAGGATTACAGGAAGTAAATTTTTATCCCGGTTATAAAGTATATTTATATACTCAACCGTCTCTGAAGTTAACAGAAGAAGCAACCCTTCCCGAGAGTGTTGAAGAGGTAAAATATACCCTGTTCGGATTACGGTCACGTTATACCGAATTGGAGTATCTTTCAAAATTCAGTATTCCGGCTATGATGTATGGTCAGAAGCATCAGGAACCCGGACAACCGCTGAAACCAGAAGGAGTATTGTATGCTACCCGTCCCGATACCGAAGGAAAATCTACTTATACCCTTGAAGTTTCTTTTGGAACCGGACCACAATCATCTTATAAACCATACGGATTATTATTTTTAAGAAGTAATGAAGATGCCTTTCTCAATGCCTTATACGACAGGGAAACAGTTTATGAAATCAGACAATCTTTAGATGTCATCGGGGGATTGGATGAGCAATTTGTAAGGCTGCGATGGGAGAATTTTCTGGATTTCGAAACCTTACAAACAGAAGGCACCTATTTAACTCTTCCGCCAGACCATGAAGATGCTTATACATTCCCTATGCCTAATCACCCAAAGTTCATTGAAGCTATCAATGAATTTGTTCAATGGCATAATCAGCATAACGGAAACTCACCTGATGCTTCTATATTAACCGAAATCACTAGTTTGAATCAAGAGGTTATAGGTATTATTCATGGTGTTCAGCATCCGTTACTGGTTGTTGACTTTATAGAGCAGACTATTGAAAGCACCTTTTTTCCATTGACTGAAGTTCCTGTCATATATGAATATATCAGGCATAATTATGAGCCAAGACCCGGTAAACAAGTTATCAGAAATTCACAAGGTCATATGTTAGACCCTAATGATGAAGCTTTTGATATTGCTCCTATGGCAAAAAGAAAGAATTCGCAAACCAATACTGTATTATTTACTGATTTTACTTTGGACGGAACTTCTAAAAACCTATATTTCTATGGAGTTAAAGAGATGAATATACAGATGCAATTAGGCAAAATGAGTACTTCTATCGGTCCGATTAAACTAGTCAACAGTAATCCGCCAGATGCACCTGAAATTGTGGAAGTATTTCCTGTACTCGAAAACAGAGTTCTCAGTATCAATCCTCATGTACAATTAAATATAAATAGTTACGATAAAATACATCATATTAAAAAAATACAACTGTACAGGACTTTTGATCCTTCTAAATCCTCTTCGGTTTTAAGTATGGAAAAAGTATTGACATTTGATGTGGAAATAATGGGATGGGAAGATTATCCTATTTGGAGTTTGACAGATGATTTTTCAGATTTAATTGAAGTTCCTTTTGGAACTCCAATATACTATAGGGTAGTTGCAAAAAGAATTATTGAATATAGTGATTTGAATGACAATACAATTATTGATTATGCCCCTTCTTATTCCTCTAAATTGCTGGCTGTGATTTTACCGGAATCCTATGCACCTGTTTCACCTTCACTTAATTTATATTCGGAACCTATCCAAGACGGACAACTCCGTCAGGTTCATTTACAATGGAATAAAACATGCTATCAGGGAACCTATCATCTATATAAGATGACTAAAAACGGACAATGGAATAAGATATTTGAAATTTCGGGAAACCAGGAAAGTTTTATTGTCCCACTTATGGAAACTCAATGGGAAGATCATAGTTTGGTTGTAGAAAGTGAAGACCAAAAGCCCGTTTACCATCATTTCAAGGTCATTGCCGAAAATACAGCCGGTATGATGAGTAAGGAAGAACATATCCTGACAGTTTACAATGAAGCAGATTGGCAGGATATCGGCGGAATCGGTGAGATGATTATCGGCGGAACATTTTATATCAGATAGAAACAAAAACATAAAAACACAAAGTTATGGCAACAAAGAACAGAGCAGAATTAAAGGTTTATTTTGAAACAGGAAAAAGACCTGTCGAGGAAGAATTTTCAGATTTGATAGACAGCAAATTGAACATACTGAACGATAAAGCATCGGAATCTGACGCCCAAAATGACCAGGTTGATGATAAATATCTGACTCCCAAAACCGCTAAGAAAAGTGTTGAAGCTTTTGCTCCCGTAAAAAAAGTGAACAACATATCTCCTGACAGTAACGGGAATATTACCGTAACCAATATAACGGGTACAGCTTCATCAATCACAGGTTCCATAAATAAGAATCAGGTTACCGGTCTGGAAAATGACCTGAATGCAAAACAAGATGTTTTAGTAAGCGGAACTAACATTAAAACCGTCAACGGACAATCAATATTGGGAAGTGGAGACATTTCTGCCGGTTCAGGTTCAAATATGTTAATGGGAGTTTTATCATCTGCCTATAGTTTATCAGATTCAAGTACGGCTCAGAATGCTTTTCCGGTGGCTTGTGATGAATTTACCCTGACAGCAAACAAAACATACCACTTTAGAGGGAGATTCCTTATAGCTAACGGAGCAGCAAGCCATACAACTGCTTTAGGCTGGGTTACGGCTTCCGGACTAATGATAACTTCAATGGAATATGTTACAAGGTCATTCTCATCTGCTTTAAATGGTGTAGTTGCAGCGGCTTCCAATACTCAAGTCAGCGGAACGGCTGTTAAAGTTATAAATTCAGCCAGTACAGCGGTAACGACAACGATAGAATTTGAAGGCATCTTAAGATGTACCAACGGAGGAAAATTAACCCCGCAAATAAAGTTTTCTGCTGCACCAGGAGGTACAAATCAGATGAAAGCGGGTAGTTTTATATGGTTCACAGAAATCGGAAGTAATACTGTTCAGGCAGTTGGAACGGTGGGTTAATCTCTTATTTATGTAGTTACATTTAAAATTACGTGTTTTCACGTATTGATTCTCGTTTATTAATTGCTTTACTTTCCATTCTTAAAATGTCACAAAATAATTTATGACCTAAAATTTTAAAAATGGAGGACTTACTATTATTAAACGAAAATGCCTATATTTTTAAAAAACCGGATGATTTTACTCTAACAACAAGTAAAATGAAAAGTCTTTTCGCTCAGATTTCAAGAAAGTCGGAAAGACAAGGGAACTATCTCATTAACAATCCATATTCATCGTATTTACTAGAAGAGGGACAGATCTACTATTCCGTTTGTGTTTTTAAATTCAATTCATACCCTTCCTTTATTTCTGAACCTATTGATGGCTGGATCGAAACAAAGTTAGCATATTTGGTTATTGTTGAATTTGAGGGTTATTTGGTGGTTACAAAAAAGAATGTTTCCGGTATGAATGATTTTTTTAAAGAATTAGACCCAATAGACTACGATATTCTTTCAACAATTTTTATAGATGATGGTACCCAATTCGAAAAATTCGGGTTAAAAAACATGAATATCTCCGATAAGGCGATACGTAGTAAAACAATGGAATCAGTTGATTTAAAAGAGAATTTTTCGACTGTTGGGGCAGGCAGTTATGTGGTGGATAACTTACGGGTAAATAATGGAGATGAAAAAGTAGCTTTGTCCTTAAATACTTCACGGGTGAATAAATTCGGGAGTAAAAATAGTTTACATACATTTTTCCAATGGGCTAGCAATGTTGTAGAAAAAGTTGAAAACTATACAGAACAGGAAACATTTCTGACCGTTTTTGCCCAACCTATAAGTTTTGAACGTAATCGACATGATCTAATTCCCATAGCAGCATTATTTTTATTTACTAAACTATATGAAGATTTTGAAAACGGACGAATTACTTCTTGCATGTATATTACGGAGGATGGTCAAAGGGAAGTAAATATATTTTTTTATTTGAAATCTTTTCAGAGTCTGCTACAGATTCGCAGGGAAGAGAATGATAATGGAGATAATCATTATTTTGCGGACACTACTTTAACAAATGATTTGGAATTTAGAATCAATTCCAAATCTATTACTGTTTTTTCAAGAAAATTACATAAAGTAAAATTGGTAATGGACTCCGGACAAGTAAGAAGTATTACTGAATATATAAACACTTCTAACCAGTTTATTGTCAATTTCGATCATTTGGATTTAATATACACTAACAGAAAATTATTCAGAGACAGTAAGCTACTTGGCAATATTGAATATTTTCTGAACGCATTCAAACCTTATCCGGAACTTGAAACTATAATTAGTGAAAAAGGAACATTTTTAACTACTTCAACAGAATTTGAAGACACATCGGTTTTTGGGTTTGTAGAAAATACTTTTAAAGGTAATTTTGATTACTTCATTTGCGATGATTTAGGTAAAGAATGGGCAGACCACATAGGAGTCAATACAGATACAATTACGTTTTACCATTCTAAATATAAAGACACAAATTATTCTGCTTCTGCTTTTCAGGATATTGTTGGACAGGGATTGAAAAACCTTTCAAATTTAAGTCCGGCAGGTTATCAGATTGATAGCAAAATTGGTTTCTGGGAAAGCAATTATAGAAATAATGGAATTCAGACCGACATTATAAGATTAAGACGAGGTAATTCTGTATCTGATGCTTCTATTCAATTTAAAAACACTATAAAGAATCCAAACTTTACAAGAGAGATTTATCTTGTTGTAAACTTTATTTCCAAGGCAGGATTACAGCAAAAATTAGAAGATTTAAGAGATGGAATAGCCTTTGCAGAACGTAATGAGGTAATACAAATATTATGGTTTTTATCTTCTTTTTTGTCCGTATGTAGCGAACAAGGAGTGAGAGGATATATCTGTTGTAAACCTTAAATATGGTTTTTGTTTAAAATTACGTGTTTTCACGTATTGACCAGTTAGTTTTAAGTTTCTAACTTTAACGACCTTAGGAATTTAAAATTCAATACAATGGAAACAAAATACGGATTCACAAAAATGACCGTTCCTGAATTTGAAAACTGGATTTCAAATCTGAGAATAGGCAGGACTATTTTAAAAATACAGCAGCACCACACCTATATTCCCAGCTATGTCCATTTCACGGGAACCAACCATTTTGAACGGCAATTAGCCATGAAAAACCATCATGTGAGCCAAAACGGTTGGCAGGATATCGGACAGCATTTTACTATTTTTCCGGATGGCACTATCCTTACCGGCAGAAGCATCGAAAAATCCCCTGCCTGTATTACCAATCAAAATGCAAACTCCGTTTGTATCGAGAATTTTGGAAATTTTGACAGTAACGGTGATACGATGACCAATCTTCAAAAGGATGCCATTATAGCTGTGACGGCTGCTTTGTGTAAAAAATTTAATTTTCCCGTTAATTCAAACACCATAATTTATCATCATTGGTTCCGGTTGGATAACGGCGTACGGAACAATGGAGCCGGAAACAACAAATCCTGTCCGGGAACTAACTTTTTCGGAGGAAATAAAGTCACTGATTTTGAACAGCATTTTGCCCCGTTGGTTACTGCTAAATTAAGCGGACATACTATAAAAACAGATGACAATGCTATTCTCAAATATGTATGTGTAACGGCAAATGTATTAAATGTCAGAACGCAGCCTAAAGCAAGCAGCCCTAAAGCGAAAGAAAGACCGGGTATTGAAATGGGAGCTATCTTAAGGGTTTATGAAGAAAGGGATAACTGGTTTAAAATATCCAATTCTTTAGAACATTGGGTAGCCGGGAGATATACTATCGAGGTAAAAAGAGCTACTGTAAATGCCACGGTTTTAAACGTTAGAACCGGTCCGGGAACAAATTTTCCAAAGACCGCCAGTGTTTTAAAAGATGATGAGGTATTTGTTTTTGAAGAGGTGAACCAATGGTGCAAAATAGGGCTGGAAGAGAAATGGGTGAGTAAAGCTTATCTTAATTTTTAAGGCAGTTTAAAAATGAAAAATACAGGTATTTATATTTCCGGCTTAGGACAATCTTTTCATAAAGAGAATGTGCTGAAATATGCTGAACGCTTTAAAAATGAGCTGTTGTTTAACGACAAGGGCAATTCTTTTGAGCTGAAAAGTGAAATAATAAATTATTCTGTAAACAATACGGCTAAAGTGGTACGTATTGTTAAAAATACAAACAAATCTGCCGATGAAGTCGTTTATACGTTTTATGAGTTTGAATATCATGAACTGCTAACCAAACGATTTAAGAGTCAAAATATCCTGGTAAAAAATCTGATATTATTCTGGTTGGTCGCAAAAAAACTTCCACAGCTTTTTAAACGAATATTTTTACATGATCACTATAACAGACCTTATCTTTCTTTTTATGCCTTTTTTATTCTGGCATTTGTTTCACTAGCCGTTTTATTATTAATACCTGCTACCATTGATATGGTAAGCGGGTTTCATGGAGCAAAAAAAATTCTGGAGTTTTTTGAGAAGATTACAGGTGAATTTCATCCTGTTATTAAGAGTATTTATAAATGGACAGTTCCTTTCACTACGGTTATTTTGTTAACCGTACCTGAATCCAAAACAATTGTGACCTCTATTGCCACCGAATTTGCCTGTGCCGACCGTTATTTAAATGACGGAATTCAGAGCCAGGTTATACTTGGGAATCTGGATATGCTGTTTGAGTATATAGCAGAAAACGAGCCGGATTCTAAAATTCATTTCCATTGTTATAGTTTTGGGTCGCTTATTGCCATGGATTTTCTTTTTCCGCTTGGAAACATTCCTTCCACAAATACCCGGTTACTTTCCGATACGCTAATCACGATTGGTAATCCGTATGAGTTCATTAATTCTTATTACAGTAAGTATTACCTAAACCGGGATCTGACCATGGAGCAAAAACTGAAATGGATCAATATCTATTCTATTTCGGACGCATTATCATCAAATTTCAGAAATGATCCCACACGCGGGGAATCGCTTTTTGGTATTCCAAAATCCACTTTAAGACCTTATAATATGAATTATGAGATATCTGCGGATAAATCACAAAACTTCATCAATTTTATAACTATGGATGGTATCCGTATGCACCGCTTATATTGGGATACCGATTCAAACGGTCAAAGTTGTGTAAGGTTGCTGTATCATCGTCTTCAAGAGCTAAAAATACTATCATTATGAAGAAAAGCTTATATAATGTACATACCCATATTTTTACGATAGACCATGTTCCGAACAAGTTTGGAAAACGGTTGATGCCTCTTGGTCTATATCACATTATAACCATGCGGTTTATTAAATGGTATTATAAAAATTTCACATCCAGAGGCAGTTATAAGTTTAAAGTGTTTAAAAATAAACTGGACAAAATCAGGTATGCGATACTGGATTTTATGAAGTGGACCATTATACTTCAACTCATTAACAAACTATTGCTTTTCGTTTTTCGCTGGGTCTTTAAAATTCTGACCAATTTTTTTAGAATTGACTTTGTTTTCAGTAAAGCCACACGGGAAGCGGCAAAACGCTTTTTGACCCTGGGCAGATATTCTCTGTATCATAATCAGTCGAAAATATTCGATTTGTTATCCAAGAGCTATGATTCCAACACGAGATTTGTCGTCCTGTCTATGGATATGGATTATATGGAGGCAGGCAAACCCAAAATTCCTTATTTGGAACAGCTGGAAGAATTGAGGGTGATGAAGCAGCGGAGAAAGGATAAATTACTGCCTTTTTTATTTTTAGACCCCAGAAGGATAGAGGCTACCCGCCATGCCTTGAAAAACAGTAATTATGAAAATTATGCGAAGCATTTATTACATACACAACAATTTGACGGGATCAAACTTTATCCTGCTTTAGGTTATTATCCTTTTGATAAAAACCTGATCGAGATGTACCGGTTTGCACAGGAAAATGAAATTCCCATTATCACACACTGCATTGAAGGTACCGTATTTTTCAGGGGTGATAAGAAAAAAGAATGGTCAAGCCATCCTATCCTAAAATACAATAAAAAAGGCGGACAGTTTGAGCCTATACCTCTTCCTCAAAAAGGTGGTTTTCAGTATACCACCAATTTTACCCATCCGTTAAATTATCATTGTTTGATGAATAAAGATTTACTGAAGGATTATCTGGGAACAACTTTGGAAGAAACACCTGATCTGAGTAAGCTGAAGATCTGTTTGGCTCATTTTGGCGGTGAAGAGGAATGGAAAAAGTATATGAATGACGGCTGGAACAATTATAATAAAAACATCAACCATGATTCGAAGGAAGCCTATTTGAAGTATAAAAACACTTTGACCCACGGAAATCCAAGAACCATTTGGTGGAATGCGAGCTGGCTATCTGTCATTTATGATCTAATGGTTGCCTATGAGAATGTTTATGCAGATATCTCATTTATTTTACATGACCAGGATCTATTTCCTCTGTTACGTTTCTTATTAGAAGATGATAAAGTGAAGCACAAAATTTTGTTTGGATCCGATTATTATGTAGTGAGCCAAAAAAATACGGAGAAAGATCTACACCTGAACCTGCGGGGTTATCTGGGAAATGAATTGTTTGAAATGATTGCCAGTGATAATCCGAGAAAGTTTTTGAGTACCCGATTTAAGCAGTATTAACTAGTATGTTTTTAAGAATATGGTTTTATTTATAGCGATGTCACAAATTGCCCTGCTTTTTGCAGAGTGTTCATCATTAAATACTTATTCATATCTTTAACACCAATAAAGGATAACTAAATATTATCATGGCTTATGATAAATATTGATGAAGTAGCAAAAAACTACAATAATTTAGATATTATTTGGGACAAAAATGATAAATGGCATTGGTATTCACATTTTCAAA
>JAVEUZ010000050.1:0-13434 GCA_034005285.1 Flavobacteriaceae bacterium | reverse complement strand
TTTTTTGTCTTTTTCTTACTCCGTAGCTCTGCTATGCAGTGCAAAAAAGCCTTCAAACAGAACAAAAATATTCATTTTTCGCTTCAATCAAAAAAGTTTAAATCACTTCATTTTCGTTGATAAGCCGTTCCAATTCATTAGCCGAAAACACAGCTGATTGTCTCCATCTGATTTCTCCGTTTTTGAAAATAATAAGTGTGGGTACACTCCGAATTTGATACTGAGCAGCCACTTGTGGGTTTTTGTCCACATCAATTTTTACGATTTGGGCTTTATCTCCGATTCGCTCTTTGAGTTCTTCCAAAATGGGAGCTTGCATTTTGCAAGGTCCGCACCATTCGGCAAAAAAATCTACCAAAACGGGTTTGTCCTGATTGATAAGTTCTTGAAATGTCATTTTTTTTAAGTTTATACGTTAATCACTCAATCCATTTGCTTATTTGATGACCTATTTTTTGTAATGCGTCTTCGTTTAATTTGTTTTCATACGAAATATTTACAGCTTTTAAATCCGAATAATTTTTGTCTTTTTTGACTTCTTCAACAGTCAAATCAGAAGAGACAACAATTCTCTTAAAATATTGTTCTTCCCATTCTTTAGGATAAATATTTGGAATATTCCACTTTAAAACCATTTCTGTTACAGGTTTATAAAAAATCAATCCGTCAAAAATATAATCGTAATTTACAGTATCATAATTTTCCCCAAAATTATACAAATCAAAAACCGTATTTCCGACAGGTGTTCCTTTCAGGTCAAAACCTATATTATCCGTTTTGGTATATGCGAAAGAAGCATCTATGATTCCGTTGTTTGACAAAGAATCAAAACTTCCCGATTTCAGGAAATTGATATAAATACAAAATGTTTGTTCAGGATAAGTTTTATAAATATATTCTCCCGTACTATAAATATCAGGTTTTGAAGGTAACGGTAAATAGGTCGGAATCCTAACGTAAGCGTGATATGTATTCTGAATAACTAAAGCCTGTTTTCTTTGTGGATTTCTTTGTTTGGAAAATTCGTAAAAACTTACAAAATTCTTTCCCATAATCACATTTCTGTCAATTCCAAAATACGGGTTCTCAATTAGATTATCAAAAAAAGCATATTTTTCAGAAGTTGTAAAATCGTTCCAATCAAAAGCTATATCTGTCGGAAAAAGCAGGATTTTATCTTTTAGGTTACGGGTTTTATTGATGTTGTAAATTTCATTCAACAAATAATAGTAATTGTATTTTTCCCAAACTACGGTATAATCAATATCCCTGTAAATATTTAGTAATTCTTGTTCCTGTTCTTCTTCCGATAATTTATCATTAAGCAGAAAATGATTGATTTTCTGATACATATTGGAAACTCCAACTTCGGTATATACGTTTCCTTTGAAATCTTCGTCTTTTATAACATCGATAATCACTTCATATTGTGTCATATCTGCGTGATGTCTTTCGGAAAGAATCACAATATTGTGTGTTTTAAATTTCTCCAAAATATAATCTTTGGCAGTCGGAAATTTATTTTTCTGCAAAAATTCGATATAAGGCTTTATACTGTCATTCTTGATTTTAGTTTGGGAAAAAGCTCCGTTTGACAATAAAAACAGTAAAAATACCAACAGATATTTATTTGTTGGTTTGTTGCTATTTAGAAAAAAATAAATCATCATTTTTGCTTTTTTAAGTTTATTATTCTCAATAATATATAAAAAAACACAGTCAATATAAATGAAAAAAACAAGATAATCATTCCGTCTAAATCCGGTGTTATGATTTTAAACCAATCTGAAAACAGATTTATAATTGAAAAAACAATTAGTAAAAAAGAAAATAAAAAGGTGCAATCAGCAATCAAATTTGCTTTAGTACTTATTTTTTCAAAATTATTTTTTTCAAAATTGGTGTAACCTGCAATTAGGTTATATTTTTTCTTGTATTTTATTAAATACGCAATCACAGATAAAATGACAGATAAAAATGACAGAACTACAAGTGTAAACATTTTAATAGATTTTTCACAAAGGGAAAAAATAATATTCACTTAAAATATGAAAAAAATCACTTTTTATTCTTTTCAGGCTTAAACATTGAAAACAACAATCCTCCCATTGCAGAACCGTATATCGTGCTGTTTGTCGGATTTGACGTAATGGCACAAGTTCCCGAAAGGCAACCCACATATTTCCAATACAGATAGCCTGCAATTGCACCGATGGCTATTCCCACAAAAATCAATAGATTCTTTTTGATAAAATTCATTTTTTTTCTTTTTTGTATAATGTATTGCTATATAATGTATATTGTATTGTTGTATATTATGTTCACATTCTACAATATACAATTTTACAATATACAGTAAATCAAAACTTGATTTTCCACATTCCTCTGAAGTCTCCCATTTTATAACCGATTGCTTGGTCTTGTGGATATTTCAGGTTGATGATTTCTAATGTTTCAGCCGAAATATCGGTTTGTTTGTTTCCGTGACACATTAGGCAAGTTGGCATTCCGATTGAAATAGATTTGTAATAATAAACCGTATTATTTTCCTGTAAAACTAACTGTTGGTTATCGGGATTTTTTTGTAATTCGTTCCACGCTTTTTTGTCAATTTCGGATTTTAGGGCATTTATCGGATTTCGATTTTTGTCTGATAAACGTTGAATTTTTATGCTTTTATTCGATAAAGAATCCGTTAGAAAAATCGCTTTTTCGCTGCAAAAATCAACGGCTTTGACTACTCCGTTTTGCTGAATTTGCCTTCCGACATTGGACAGCAAAACCATTTGAGCATTGTTAGAAATACTATCTCCCGAAGCCAAATAATCTTCCTTTTCCGACACACTTAATTCTTTGGAATTAGTACATCCGACAAGGAAAAGTAAAAACAATATGAAAAGTAAAATTCTCATTTATTTTATTTCTTCGTAGTGAATTTCGTCTTGTTCTTCTTTTGTGTTTTTATATCGTGGAGTCTGACACCCCGAAGCTCCGCAACCGACATTCATCAAGGGCATCAAAGCGAATAATCCTCCCAGAAATACAAACATCCATTCTTTAGATATAATTCCCTGAACCACGACAAAAACACCTACAATCAATCGTAAAAAACGAATAATATTCCAGTTTTTTAAATAATTTTTCATACTCCTTTTTTTGCTAAAATTCTGATAACCGATGCTTTTCCGTTATGGTATAAACCTTCTTCGAGTTCTGTTTCGGCTTGATAAGCTTCTACAAACTCGAAATCTTTAAAATCTGATTTTAATTCTTCCAAATCATAAAGCATATCTATATTTTTAGGTCCTCCGACATTTGGGTTTTCTTTCTGTAATTCTGAATGTTTTTTGCTGAATCCCTCAATTATCAAAGTTCCGTCTTTTTTTAATAATGAGCTTAACTTTTGGTGAAATTCTTTTCTGTTTTCTTTCGGAAAATGAGCATAAACCAAAACCAAAACATCAAAAGATTCTTTTTCGTAAGGAATGTTTTCCACATCAGAAACCAAATAATTTATCTTGACTTCTTTTTTAAGAGCCAAAAGTTCGGCTTTGTTTTTTCCTTCTTTACTTTGGTCAAACGCATACGAATTCCAACCTAATTTAGAAGCATAAACTGCATTTCGCCCTTCTCCCTCACAAGGAAAAAGGATTTTTCCGATAGGAATAGATTTCAGTTTTTCTTTGAGATATTCGTTGGGAATTTCTCCGTAAGCAAACTCCGAATCGCTATATCTTTCGTCCCAAAATTGTTTCATTAGTTGATAATTGTGAGTTATAAATATGGATTTACACACCTGACAGGTTTTCAAAACCTGTCAGGTCAATTATCCATTAATTACATTTTGAACACTTCTCCAACCTCCTCCGTTAATTACATATTCAAAACCGTTTCGGTTTAAGATGCTTTTGGCCTGACTGCTTCGCATTCCGCTGGCACAAAATACGATAATGGTTTTGTCTTTTTTTAGTTTTCCTAATTGGCTGGACAATTTGTCTAACGGAATATTTACCGAGCCTTTTACATTTCCTGATGCAAATTCTCCCTGAGAACGTACATCAATAAGTGTAGCTCCGTTTTTGATAGCTTCTGATAGGTTTTCGGAATTTCCTCCGAATAGATTTTTAAGAAATCCGAACATATTAAAATGTGTTTTTGATTTATCAGAGGCAAAGTTCAGGATTTAGATATAACCACACAGTTACTTTGGTTACATAAGTGTGATTTTATTCCTCCCGAGTTGCACTTCTCCGTTTTCTTCTAATTGTTTCAGAAGTCGAGAAACCACAACTCGTGCTGTTCCGAGTTCGTTAGCTAATTGTTCGTGTGTGGTCTGAATGATTTTTGAGTTGTTGAGTTCGGATTTTTTGTGGAGTAAATTCAGTAGTCGTTCGTCCACTTTTTTGAAAGCGATGGCATTGACAATATCCAACAGTTCTTCAAATCTCTTGTGATACAAACGGAAAATATAATCCAACCACTCGGGATATTCTTTGATAAAAAGCGAAACTTTATCCATCGGTAAAAACAGAATTTCTGCATCGTCTTCCACTTCGGCTTTGACTTTGCTGGTTTCGTTATGCAATCCTCCCAAAAAAGACATAATGCAACTTTCTCCTGCTTTGATGTAATACAACAAAATTTCCCGTCCGTCTTCTTCGGTTCGGATAACTTTGATGCTCCCTTTGGTAACAATCGGAATCGAACGAATATATGAGTTTTCACTCATCAGAATATCTCCAGCTTCGTATTCTTTAGAAATTCCGTTTTCATAGAGTTTTTGTATCAATTCAGGCGAAGAACTGAATTCTGTTATTTGTTCGAGTTTTTCCATTCTGTAAAGTTATGATTTTTAAATCAGGAAAAAAATGTTGCGGAGTAGGATTTTACTTCTTTGCTGACAGATAAACCCCTGCCAAAACAATCATTGCTCCTATGAGTTGTATAAACGTAAGGCTTTCATTGTCGAGTAATCCCCATAGAAAGGCAACAACCGGAATCAGATAGGTTACTGACGAGGCAAAAACAGGCGACGATATTTTGATTAGTTTAAAAAACAAGATATTTGCCAATGCCGTTCCTACAATTCCGAGAAGGGCAACATATCCTATGGCTTCTTTCACTTGAGGCTGATGGGATATTTCAAAAAAGCCTGAAAAATACAGAATGATTGTCGCAGGAATTAACAAAACCAGAAAATTTCCGGTAGTAATGCTTAGCGGATTCAAATCTGAAAGATAGGTTTTGATAAAATTTACATTAAAAGCATAACAAACCGAAGCGATTACAACGAAAAAAGCATAAAAATAATTTTGTTCGGGGTGGTTATTCGCACCATTTAATACGAGAAGCAAACTCCCAATAAGACCTATACCAACCCCGATTATTTGACGACGTTGAAAATCTAACTGAAACATAATAATTCCGATAATTAGCGTGTTGAGCGGTGTTAAAGAGTTTAGAATGGCACTTATCGAACTGCTTATTTCTGTTTGAGCATAGGAAAACAGATAAGCAGGGGCAAATGTTCCAAAAAATGCTGTAAGAACGAGATATTTCCAATGTCTGAGCTGAATATGTCGTATGCTTCTAAAACCTATAATAACCAGAAACAATGCTGCCAGTAACATTCTCAAAGATCCAAGTTGAAAGGGTGTCAAGGCAGTTAATCCGCGTTTTATAAGGATAAATGAACTGCCCCAAACCAATGCAAGAATGATAAGATAAAAGAATTTAACTCGTTTGTTTTCCATAGTTCAAATGCCGACACAAAACTCCGTTAAATTTTGCAGATTTATGATGTAATTTTGTTATTTTTGTAAACTATAACTTTTGTTATCAATGTTTAAATTAAAACCTACCGTTATGAAAATAGCAAAATCACTATTAATTTTTGCTTTTTCAGTGTTACTTTTTGTAAGCTGCAAAGAAAAAGTAGAAGAAACAACAATGGCAACTACAGAAAACACTGAAGAAATTCCGGTTCAATTAGCAACCGCAAGTTTTACAGTTGAAGGAATGCACTGCGAATTTGGTTGTGCAAAAGGCATTGAAAAAAAATTAGCAAAACTTGAAGGTGTTCAGGAAGTGAGTGTTGATTTTGAAGGACAAAAAGCGACTATTTCTTACGATGCCAATAAGCAGACTCCCGAAGTTTTTGTTCAAACAGTAGAAAATATGTCAGATGAATATAAAGTTTCAGATGTAAAGAATAGTGCTGACAAGGCGTTTTTGTCTGATAAAAACTAAAAAAAATCGGATTTGCTCAAAAATTCTTTTTTTACAAAGAAATTCTATAAGAGATTTTAGTCTAAATCCATATCATTCAGACTTAGAACTTTCCGAATCATTGTGTCGTCTTGAAGCAGTATTTCGTAATACTTGTCATCGTCGTAAAGCTGTCTAACAAATTCAGCCGCTAAACGATGTTGAATTAGTGTTTTATATTTATGTAATGGTAAAGAGATTCCTGAATGAGTAATATAAACAATAAAATCGTTATAGATTTTTTCGTTAGACTTTATTTTGACAATAAAATCGTCGATACCCATATCCTTAAATCTGTTTCTATCAGAATCTAACTGCTCAAAAACAAAATAACTTACCATTCCCGACTGCATTAACAGCTCAAGTCCTTCTTCGCCATGATTGGTTGACAGCGGCACAAAGACATCAGGCACAATTCCGCCACCTCCATATACTGTACGACCATTTGTTGTTTTAAATATGAGACTGTCGGCTACTTTGATGCTGTCTTTTTCATACAATTCACCGTTTCTGTATCTTCTTTCAAATTCGCTATAATAATCTGCATTTCCGTTTTCATAAGGTTTCTGTATAGAACGTCCCGAAGGTGTGTAATATCTCGCAACGGTTAATCGAACTGCCGAACCATCGCCCAAAGGCATTTCTCTTTGTACCAATCCTTTACCAAATGAACGCCTGCCAACAATCACACCTCTGTCGTTATCCTGAATGGCTCCTGCAAGAATTTCTGAAGCAGAAGCAGAATTTTCATTGATTAATACAAATACTTTTCCTTTTTCAAACAATCCCTTCGAAGTGGCTTTTGTTTTGTCTGTTCTTCCCTTTTTGTTCTTCGTGTAAACAATTATTTCACCCGATTCGAGAAAATCATCCGCAATCTGGACAGCTTTTTCCAGGTAGCCTCCGCTGTTATCCCGAACATCGACAACTATGCCTTTTGCTCCATTTTTAATAAGGTCTTTAAGTCCTTTTTTAAATTCGTCATAAGTCGTTTCGGCAAAGCGATTTATCTTTATATATCCAAGTTCCGAATTAAGCATAAGAGCTGCATCTACGCTTTTTAACGGAATTATGTCTCTTTTGATTTTTACTTTTATTTTCTTTTTTTCAGACTTTCTAAAAATAGTGAGCGTAACTTCAGAACCTACTTTGCCTTTTAGTTTGCCATACAAACTATCATTAGAAAGCTGTTTGCCATAGAGTCTGTAATCATCGGCATAGAGGATTCTGTCACCCGAGAGAATTCCTGCTTTTTCAGATGGTCCTTCAGTCAAGGGCTTTATGACTGCAATGGTGTCTTTATACATATAAAAATTGACTCCAATTCCGACAAAATTCCCTTTCATGGATTCTGCCACTTCTCTAAATTCGTTTTGAGAAATATAGACTGAATGAGGATCAAGGCGTTCCAAAATTTCGTTTACAGCCAAATCAACAATGCTGTCTGTATCAACATTATCAACATATTCGTGCTCAATAAAATCGATAAGCCTGTTTACTTTTGATTTGTAGCTGTTTCCCGAAGATATAGGGTTTCCTGAAGGATAAATAAGTTTTCCTCCAATTATAATGCCTACGGCAATTGCAGAAAACAAAATAATAGGTAAATATGTTTTGTTTATTTTCACGGATTTTTACTCCAGATTTTCAATAAGTTCGATTTCTACTCCTGCTTTTTGCAAAAATTGTATCCCGCTTTCATCTTTATATCCTTGATGATAAACCACTCGTTTAATTCCGGATTGGTGGATGAGTTTACTACATTCCTTGCAAGGCGAAAGTGTGATATAAAGCGTTGCTCCTTCGCAGGATTGTGTAGAACCGGCAACTTTCAGAATGGCATTTGCTTCGGCATGCAACACATACCACTTGGTAAGTCCTTCTTCGTCTTCGCAGCAATTCTCGAATCCTGACGGAGTGCCATTGTATCCGTCTGAAATAATCATCCTATCTTTAACAATAATAGCTCCGACTTGTTTGCGTTTGCAATAAGAAAGCCTGCTCCATTCTTTGGCTATACGAAGATAGGCTTTGTCATATTTATTTCTTTTATTTTTATTCATAAATGATAAATCTTTTATTAGATAATCATGGGGATTATAACACCTATAATGAGTGATGAGGCAACCAATGTCCAGTCGCGTTTTGAAAACCTGAAAAAGGTTTGCACAATATATGACAAAATTAATGCCACAAAAACGATAATTATCTGTGCCGTCAGAATTCCTAAAACAAATTGTATTAGCGGCAATATCTTTTGAGATGCCGAATCTGTTATAGCACTACCAAAATAGCTGAAAAAGCTGAGTCCGTGAATAATTCCGAAAAATATGGTTACAAAAGATATAACGGTTAAACTTTCTTTTTTTGTGGTCTTTCCCGCCTTAAACAAATGAAATAATGCGGTCGCTAATATTGCAAAAGGAATTATATATTTTACGAGACTTTCTTTTATAAAAACAATTTGATAGGCAGACAAAATCAAAGAAAGGGTATAACCCAAGGCAAATAGGAATAAAAGTAAAATCACTCTTTTCCAATCTTTAAAAGAATACGGTATAACCAATGCTAAAAGAAGTAAAGCACCGGTATAGGCGTTTATGTCTAAGACATATTTTAAGCCTAAATTAAAATATAACCAGAATCCGGACATAACAATAAGGTTTTAAATTTGAGGTCTTCAAACTTACGATTTATTTATTGAAGTGATTTAAACTTTTTTGATTATTCAAACTTTGTCAAAATGCATTATCATAAACAACCTCGATGATCGTTGTTCAAAAAAGCAATGGTAAGCCATATAGTCATACGTTTTGAGACATAAGCGACACAATGGACAATATTAATTTATAGGTTGTCAAAAAAAGAGAAAAAACGCTATATTTGCCACACAATTTCAAACACAAAACTTATGTCTATTTCTGAACTATTTGACAGTGGATTTAAAAACCGTAATAAAGGTCATTTTTCTGCCATAGTAAGAGTTGCTTTAGGTGATGGGGAATTATCAGAAGAAGAGAAAAAATTTCTTGACAAACTGGCAAAAAACCTTGAAATCACATCCGAAGAGTATGACGAGATTTTAGAGAATCCTTTAAAATATCCTATAAATCCCCCCTATTTGTATATTCACAGATTAGAGCGTCTATATGACCTTGCAAGAATGGTTTATATTGATCATGTTTTGGGACCAAAACAAAAAGAGCTTTTAAAAAAGTTTGCTTTAGCTCTTGGTTTTACGCCATCAAATGTCAATTATATTGTTGACAAAGCCCTTTCACTATTGGTATTGGATGTAGATTTGGATACTTTTATTTTTGAAATGCAGAATATGAATAAATAGGAAGAATAATTCTTTTGTTTATTCATATATAGAAGTTAGCTGCAAGTTTAAAACGACATGGATGAAAAGACTACTATTATTGGTTCTAATTTCAAATTTAACTTTTGGGCAAACAGACGAAAAGCACAAAGAAAACTTGAATAAAGATTTCATTGAGTATAATGGCTTGATTTTGAATCAAGATTTTGAAAAAGCAATGAATTTTATGCTTCCTGAATTTTTTGAAATTATCCCAAAAAATCAAATGATTTTACTAATGAAACAAGTCTATAATAATCCTGACTTAGAATTTAAAATGGGTAAACCAAAGGACATTGGATACGGAAACCCGAAAAAGATTGGGGAAAAATATTACTCTGAAATAATTTACTCTTATGACATTGAAATGAAATTCAACAATCTTGAGGAAAGTGAAGATGACGAGCAAAACGAATTGACCAGAAATCTAACAAAATTGAGTTTAGAAAAGACTTTTGGTTCTGGAAACGTAAATTTTAATAAAGAAACCGAATTTTATGAAATTCATTCAAGGAAAAATGCTTTCGGAATCTCGGAAAATGGAATCTCTGATTGGAAATTTGTAATTGTAGAGCCTAAACAAAAGTTTATTTTGGAAAAAATCTTACCGCAGGAACTAACTGAAAAATTATAATAATACTGCCAACAATGCTTGGCGAAATGCGGGGTTAAGTGCAAAGTTGAACTTTTGTGCCCATTAAACTTTTTTCAATTGGCTAAAAAAATGCTCTTTTCATTTTTCGCTTCACCTAAAAACTTTGCTCGAATTGGCAAAGCAATCAAAAAAAGTTTAAATCACTTCACAGTTTTACAAATAGAATCAATTATAAACTCTTAGTATATTTCCGTTTAACTCTGCCCGGTAACGTTTGAGTGGATAAGGCAATCCGCCTTCACTTAAACCTGTATATAGATTATATTCTTCATTGTCACACGGACAAACTGCCATGATTCCGTTTCTTTGCAAAGTAGAACAATCGGTTAACGGTTGATTGGGACAACCTGCGTCATAAGCGTTAAATCCGGCTCCCCCGTTAAAAACAATTAAACCCCTTACCCCTATTCCGGGTTGATTAATTACAATAGCATTGCCGGGATAATTCAACTGACTATATGAAGGCAAACTCAAATTAATGTCATAGGTGAATCTGTAATTTGGCAAATACGGATTGTTATTATTAAAACCATCACTGCTACATTGCGTGATAAAGGGCAAAGCAAAAACTATAAAAAGAAACTTCTTCATAAATATTTATTACTAAATCAAATTGGAAACAAAATTAAATTAATTATCTTTGCCCATAAGTGTTTTTTAACACATTTAGGCTAATATTAGTAAAAAACATATCTTTGCAGAAAAGGAATCCCATGTGAGTGGGATTTTTTCTGTTTTTATAAAATATTTTAGATTATGAGTACAGTATCTTATTACACCGCTGAGGGTTTAAAAAAACTAAAAGACGAGTTAGAGTTTTTAAAAAGCGTAGAACGTCCAAAAGCCTCTGAAGCTATTGCAGAAGCTCGCGACAAGGGAGATTTGTCTGAAAATGCAGAATATGATGCTGCCAAAGAGGCTCAGGGTCTTTTGGAAATGAAAATTGCCAAAATGGAAGAATTGGTTGCCAATGCCCGTATCATTGATGAATCGCAATTAGACGTGTCTAAGGCATTAGTGCTTTCTACAGTGAAAATCAGAAATAAGGCGAACAATATGGAAATGAAATATACGCTTGTTGCTGAAAGTGAAGCCGACTTAAAATCCGGAAAAATATCTGTAACCTCGCCTATCGGGAAAGGTTTATTGGGAAAATCTGTTGGAGACATCGCTGAGATTAATGTTCCAAACGGCACTTTAAAATTTGAAATTCTTGAAATAACTCGTAACTAATGGCAAGTATTTTCACAAAAATAATCAGCGGAGAACTTCCTTGCTATAAAATAGCAGAAGACGAAAACTTCCTTGCTTTTTTGGATATCAATCCAAACGCAAAAGGTCATACGCTATGTATTCCAAAACAAGAGATTGACAAAATTTTTGATATGGAAGAAGAGCATTATATGGGATTGATGCGTTTTTCAAGAAAAATAGCTCTTGCTCTAAAAAAATCTGTTCCGTGCATTCGTGTAGGTGTAGCTGTTGTGGGGCTAGAAGTGCCTCATGTACATGTGCATCTTATACCTTTGAACGATATGGATGATATGCGTTTTCAACGAAAAGTCAGTCTGAATAAAGATGAATTTGAAGCAATTGTCGAAAAGATAAAAAGTCATTTGTAAACAGATTTTCTGTAAACAAACAGCTTTTATTCTTATTACACGGTAGTGAAATCCAGTTTAAAATCCGAGACTTATACTGATTTTTGTACCCTTTCCTTTTTTCGATTTTATTTCAAAGCTTCCGTTACATGATTTAACACGGGACTCCATGTTTTTTATTCCAATTCCCTTGGCTTTCCTATCTGTATCGAACCCAACACCATCATCTGAAATAGTTAGGTGCATCATTGTTTCTGCTTCCTGATTTAAGATGATTTCAATATT
The DNA here is from genome assembly GCA_034005285.1 of Flavobacteriaceae bacterium. Classification (GTDB taxonomy): domain Bacteria; phylum Bacteroidota; class Bacteroidia; order Flavobacteriales; family Flavobacteriaceae; genus Flavobacterium. The sequence continues at coordinate 1,265 of JAVEUZ010000050.1, read as the reverse complement.
TTTAGCTTCCGCATATTTGTTGATATTCTGAAGTGCTTCCTGGATGATTCTAAATACGTTAATCTTTGTATTGTTATCAATCTTATCCCATTTAATCCTGCTATCAATCCTGTATTTCAAATCTGCCTGAGAAACCTCTTTCTGTTCTTCCAGCAAGTTTGTAAGAATAGCAACAAAATTGTTGATAATATTCAGGTTTTCACGGTTTAATTCATGTGAAATTTCGCGGATATCTTGCTCAATTATTTTTAGTTCATTGATATAATTCTCTCTGCTTTGTTTTGAGGCTTCATCATCGGAATTGTTAAGCCCGTCAAGATTAATACGAGTTCCAAACAATCTGCCCAACACACCATCGTGTAGTTCTCTGGCAATACGCTGTTTTTCTTTTTGTACAACTTCGTCCAATTGTTGTTGTCGTACAAGCATCAAATTATAAATCTCTTCGTTCGCTTTTTGCTGAGCTTCCTTTAGACGAAATTGAATGTTCTTACTTCGTTGCTCGCGAATAACATATAAGAGCAGAGCTATACAAGATATGAGTACTAAGAAAAATAAAATATTCCTATTCTGTACTGCGAGTCGTTCTTTTTGTCTTTTAAATTCATCTGTTTCAAACTCTATTCGGGCGAATCTTTCTGCAGCCTTTCTTTCTGCATTTTGGAGACTATCATTAAGCTTAATATATTCTTTTGAATATTCAGTGCTTTTTTCCGGAATAACAGCACTCAACTGTCTCAAGGTTAAGAGCTGCAAGTTCAGGATATTTGTCCTTCGTGCCAAATCATGAGCATTCACGGCATATTTTACAGCACTATCTGTGTTTCTTTCACTTTGATAATATTCTGAAAGTCGAATGAGATTTTCAACGATTCCATTATAGTTTTGGTGACTTTCCCTTATTTTTAATGCTTTATAAAAATCTTCCGGAACTCCGTTTTTACGATTCAGTTTAAATTTTGAATAGGTCAAATTGTCTAGAACATCGGCATATAGAGAAGAATTCTCATCGAAGAGATTCGGATATTTTAGAGCCAAATCAAAATATTTGATGGCTTCATCATGTCTTTCTTGTTTCTGATATACCAAACCAAGATTGCTCAGACAAACGGTTTCTGCCTGAAATATTCCGGGCAATTCTGTCTCACGAGCTAATTTTAATGCTTTATTAAAATATTCTTGTGCTTTGTCATAATCTTTTATCGACAAACAATTTAGCCCCAATAAATTATTGGCTTCAAACTCTGTGTGGCTGTCAGGCTCAA
>JAVEUZ010000092.1:0-2924 GCA_034005285.1 Flavobacteriaceae bacterium | reverse complement strand
TTGTACATGCCGGTTTTACCAATATAAATGGTGTAGAAAACGAATATTTCAAAGAAATGCTTTATTGGGACAGAACCCTGTGGGAAACAGCGATGAGCGTTCATAATAACTTATCTCCCAATCACCCTTTTTTTCCGAAACGGCTCACACTTTACAAAGAAATTTATATTGGTCACACACCCGTTACACGCATCAACAAAACCACACCGGTACAAAAAGCAAATGTATGGAATGTTGATACGGGAGCAGCTTTCAAAGGTAGATTAACCATTATGGATACCGACACAAAAGAGTTCTGGCAATCGGATACTTTGACCGATTTATACCCGGATGAAAAAGGAAGAAATTAAATTTGGGTTAACCAAAATAGAGGTTTTAAAGAGATATAAAAACAGGGCAAAAACATTCATTTTTCGCTTCACCCGAGAGCTTTGCTCAAACTGGCGAAGCAATCAAAAAAGTTTAAATCACTTCCAATTGAAAAAAGTTTAAATCACTTCATTATCTTTGTTCAGATTTTAAATAGTCATTTTATGAAAAAAATATTGTTAGGAATATTTGCATTAACACTCACGCCTTCATTTGCACAGAGTGATTTTCCTCAAAATGAGGTAAAAATGAATTTTTTAAACCTTTTAATACAAGCTTCTGTAGAAATAGGTTATGAACGTTTTATAGATGATAACCAATCTGTTGATGCCGAATTTTTAATCAATGACCGGGTGAATTATCACACCGAAAAAGGAGCCAGAAAATTCGAAACCAACAGTTTCAAAATAGGTTATAACTATTATTTCGGAACTGAAAATGCTGGATCGGGGTTATATGCAAACCCGTTTTTCAAATACCGTTGGGGAGATTTCTTTGACGAAATTACTGTTCAAGATGTTCCGGTAAAAAGAAAAACCGACATCAGCGGTTTTATCATCGGGATTGGTGCAGGATACAAATGGAATACTAACGACAAATTTGTATTTGGACCTTATGTAAATGTTGGCAGAAACTTTAATGAAGATTCTAACGAACGCTTTACAGCGATAGAGTTTAATGCCGGATTTGCATTTGGTTACAGATTTTAATTTGAAGGAAGTAATCCTGATAAAAAATCAAAAATAATTTTTCAAAACGAATCTGTAAAAGTCTGATATAGATTTTTACAGATTCTATTTTAATTGTATATAATATGAGTGTTGTCGAAAAAAAATTAAAAGAAAGAAGCGGTTCTAAATGTGAAATTAGCGGATTAGAAGACGATTTGGTGGTTTATACCGTAGCCCCAAAAACAGAAGAAAGTACAGAAAACAGCTTGTTAATTTCACAAAAATTAAAAAATCAAATCGAAAATCCGGAGACTACTAACCCGGACGATTGGAGAGGACTTAACGAAAGTATGTGGAGCGAACATCTGCCGGTGCAAATTGTCTCTTGGCGAATGTTGACCCGGTTAAAAAATTATGATATGCTCGATATGATGTATCTCGATGAAGAAGCATTAGAATGGGCAAAAGCCACTGGAGAAGGTGAAGATGAAGAAGGAAAAATAATACATAAAGACTCAAACGGAAACATTCTGAAAGATGGAGATTCGGTTGTGTTAATAAAGGACTTAGATGTAAAAGGAGCAGGATTTACAGCCAAACGAGGTGCCGCCGTTCATAACATAAAACTGGTTTGGGACGATGCAACCCTTATAGAAGGAAGAGTAGAAAATCAAAGTATTTATATTTTGACACAATACGTTAAGAAAACTAAATAATTTGGTTGTCAGATAAAAAAGGAATGTTTTTTAGCCAATTGAAAAAAGTTTAAATCACTTCAATAATAAACACATTCCCAACCCGCCTCATGAAGGGAGCCGTTGAGTAAACACCCGAAACAGTTCCCTCTTAGGGAAATCGGGTGTGTGTAAAACAGATGCAAATATTTTGAGAATAGAATCTCAGGTTAATAAACATTACATTTTTTCACCCAAAAAAGTAAAAACTCAGTCTTGCAATATCTGTTTGCCGACTTTTAACTAAATTTACACACAAAAATTTGCATTGAGCGATGATAGATAAGATTAAAGAATATATTGGCGAAGCACAAGCCTTTGATACAGATAACAAACAAACCCTTGAGGCTTTCCGGATTAAATTTTTGGGAAGCAAAGGGATTCTGAAAGACCTGTTTGCCGAGTTTAAAAATGTGCCGAATGACCAGAAAAAAGAATTCGGACAGGTGATTAATACATTAAAAAGCATCTGCGAAGAAAAGGTAAAATCAATTTTAGAAAACCTTGACAACAAAGAAGAAATCAAGGGTATTTATGGGGATTTGACACGCCCCGGTGTGCCATTTACAGTTGGTTCACGCCATCCTATTTCGTTGGTAAAAAATCAAATTATCGATATATTTACTAATATAGGATTCAATATTTCTGAAGGACCGGAAATTGAAGACGATTGGCATAATTTTTCTGCCTTAAACCTACCCGAATATCATCCGGCAAGAGATATGCAGGACACCTTTTTTATTCAGACAAATCCCGATGTACTATTGCGTACACATACTTCGTCTGTTCAGGTGCGTTATATGGAAAAAAACAAACCACCTATCCGGACAGTTTCACCCGGGAGAGTTTTTAGAAACGAAGCCATTTCGTCCCGTTCACACTGCATTTTTCACCAAATAGAAGGTTTGTATATTGACAAAGATGTTTCGTTTGCGGACTTGAAGCAGACACTTTTATACTTTACTAAAGAAATGTTCGGTAAGTCAAAAATAAGATTGCGACCATCCTACTTTCCGTTTACAGAACCCAGTGCAGAAATGGATATTTATTGGGGACTCAAAACAGAAACAGACCATCGGATTACCAAAGGAACCGGCTGGCTTGAAATTATGGGATGTGGCATGGTTGACCCGAACGTTTTGAAAAATTG
>JAVEUZ010000091.1:0-2939 GCA_034005285.1 Flavobacteriaceae bacterium | reverse complement strand
TGGATTATTACAAGCTTCAGAACGACGAGTTAGAAGCTAATTTGATTGACAATACCTATATTTCGCAACAGCAAGGAAGTAATGCTTCGGTTCATACTTTTTCGTTTGGAGGAAATTTAACCCGAAATAATCTGAATTTTTATCACTTCGGAGAAAGAATCGAATCTACACTTAAAGGAGTTACGATTATCGAAGGTAAACAACACGTTGACCATTATACGTTAGTGCACCACGCTCAACCGAATTGCGAAAGCCATCAGGATTACAAAGGAATTTACGGAGATAGTGCCATAGGGGTTTTTAACGGAAAAATCTATGTGGACAAGATTGCTCAGAAAACCAATGCTTTCCAGCAGAATAATAATGTGTTGATAAGCGAAAAAGCGACTATCAATGCAAAACCTCAACTTGAAATTTTTGCGGATGACGTAAAGTGTTCGCACGGATGTACCATTGGCCAGCTAGACGAAAGTGCTTTGTTTTATATGCAACAGAGAGGAATCCCGAAAAAAGAAGCCAGAGCATTATTGATGTATGCCTTTACTAACGATGTAATTTCAAGTATAAAAATTTCGTCTTTACAGCAAAGAATTATGAAGTTGATTGCTAAAAAGCTCAATGTAGATTTAGGTTTTAATTTGTGAATCGACCCTCGCGAGAATACACAACAAAACAACCTCACACTTTATACAAAAAAACGATGCCACAAAATTTTTGTGGCATTATCAATTTTACTCTTATTTAGAATTATTAAAAATAATTTGTAAAATAATTTTTCTTGCTATACATTTGCAGTCTAAAATTAGTCTAAATAAGAATTGTGGTGAATATCAGCAGATTAGTGCTATTTGTTTTGGTAATTACTTGTACTGTCGCATTTTCACAGGAAACCGATAAAGATTCGATAAAAGCAATAAATCTGAACGAAGTTGTCATAACCGGGCAATTTGAACCGCAATCCATAAAAAAATCGGTTCATAATGTTAAGGTAATTTCAAAAGCAGATATTCAGAATTTAGCGGCAAATAATTTAGGAGATGTCCTGAATCAATACTTGAATATTACGGTTACTCCGAATGGGGAATCGGGTAGGTCTTCGGTTTCTCTTTTTGGTTTAGATTCGCAGTATTTTAAGGTCTTGGTAGATAATATTCCTTTGGTTACTGATGTTGGACTTGGAAAATCAGCAGATTTTTCTCAAATCAATCTGGACAATGTCGAAAGAATCGAAATCATCGAAGGAGCAATGGGAGTTACCCACGGTGCTAACGCTGTTTCGGGAATTCTGAACATCATAACCAAGAAAAATTCCGAACATAAATGGGAAATCAATGCAAGTGTTCAGGAGGAAACGGTAGGAGAAGAATTTGCGTTTTTCGATAAGGGAAGACATATTCAGAATCTGAATGTTTCACATAGTATTTCCGATAATTGGTATGTTTCGGTCGGGGCTAACCGAAACGATTTCAGAGGACTTTTTGGAGAAAGAGAGGGAAAAGATGTTCATACTAAAAGAGGAACAAAATGGCTTCCGAAAGAGCAATATACAGGAAATGCAATGCTTGGTTATCAAAAAGAAAACACAAGGATTTTCTATAAGTTCGATTATTTTGACGAAACCGTTTCATTTTACAATCCGATTGTAAATCCTGTCAATAATTATCCGTTTCCCGAAACGTATTATTCAAACGACAGACGCTTTTTGACCAACAGATATTCTCATCATCTCAATTATTACGGAAGACTTTTTAACGATTTGATTTTCAATGTTTCAGCCTCTCATCAAAAGCAAAAAAGACAAAACGAAACTTTCAATTATTACATTTTGGAGGAAGAAGAAAGGAATAACGAGAAAGCAACGGCTTTTTCTAACGAAGTTCTTTATTCTACAGGAACCGTTACGAACTTTTTTAAGAATAAAAAATTTGATATTCAACTGGGATACGAATTATCGAATGAAAGCAGTTTTGCAGGAGCCTCAACAGGATTTTTCAGAGATGATAACCAACAGGTAATAGATGTTCGTAAACGCATCGAAAACTATGATGTTTTTATAGCTTCTGAAATTAGCTTTAGAGAAAGATTTTCGATTCGTCCCGGATTCAGATATTCGTTTCAGTCATTATTTGAAAATCAGTATTCGTATTCTATGGGATTTCGATATTTGTTTGACAAAGGAATCGAGGCTCGTTTATCTTCGGGATTCGGTTACAGAACACCCAATTTTGACGAACTGTTCACATATTTTGTGGATTCCAATCACAATATGCAGGGAAATCCCGATTTGACACCGGAACAAAGCACTTATACGGAGGCTAATCTTAAAAAACACACTTATTTTGATTCGGGATTACGGCTTTACAACAGCATTACTTCGGGATATATGATTGTTAATGACAGAATTGATATGATTCTGATAAGTACCGACCCGATTCAGCAATATAAATATATGAATCTTGATAAATATAAAATGTGGAATATTTCGACCATTAACCAAATAGGATACAAAAACTGGAATATTTCGGCAGGATTTTCGTTTATCGGAATTTCCCAAATCATTGATACGGGAGCTTTGAATGCTGTCTCTGACGGAGATTTTCTATATACTTTTAATTTTAATACATCGGTAAATTATAATGTAGAAAAATGGAAAACCCAATTGTCTTTATACTTCAAACATAATGGAAAAACCCAACAATATCAGGCAGTCTCGGATACATCGCAAAACGTGGAATTTATTCTTTTTGAAAGAGAATCATATAACTGGTTAGACGCTTCAATCAGAAAAACTTTTTATGACGGAAAATTTGAATTGATGGCAGGAGCTCGTAATTTATTGGATATTACAGACATAACAGCGACTACTCAAGGAATCGGAGGACAAGCACACGGAGGTTCATCGAGCAATATAATGCTTGGTTACGGACGCTCTTATTTTT
>JAVEUZ010000012.1:0-59203 GCA_034005285.1 Flavobacteriaceae bacterium | reverse complement strand
CACCCGGAACACTTCCTGCAACCCCTTGTTCATCTGTTACAGACATCTCGTCCTGTGGCTCTATAATAAATGTAACGATTCCTTCCGGATCAAGCCAAAGCGTCATTAGCACTTCTTCCTGTGGGTGGTCAACCCCGGGAAATGAAGTAATTTACACTTTTACGCCATCTGTATCAGGGCAATATACAATTCAACAAAACAGTTCTTTTGGATTTATTGATTATCAATATAAACCTGCTTCTACAGGATGTAATACTACCGGCTGGAGTTGTATTGATGACCTATTGGGTTCTTCAACAAGTTCAACTTTCTTTATGTCTGCCGGTGTCCAGTATTATATTTTGGCTGACCCCGAAAGTACCGCTGGAGGTAACATAAGTTTTGTTATTAATTGCCCGCCAGACCCATGTACTCCCGGAACAGGAACCGGCGTAACAGATTTGGGATGCCCCAATGTGCTTTCCGGAGGACTGAACCTTAATGGTGCAGACCCCGATCCTTTTTTCTGTACAGCCACTTCTACCTGCGTAGAACTTGAAGCCAATTACCTGAATCTTGGCAACACATCAACATACACTGTAGCGCCTATTCCTTATAATCCGCCTTATCAGTTTAACTGTCTTCAAAATCCCGTAAGCGTTAATATTGATGATGTTTGGTCTCCGACAGTAAATCTTCCTTTTGATTTTTGCTTTTATGGAAACACTTATAACTCGTGCGTTGTCGGGTCAAATGGGGTTATTTCGTTTCTTACTTCATTAGCAAATTCAGATTCAGGATATGAAATTAATTACAACATACCTCATTCTTCAATAAACGCAGAGTTTTTTGGCACAACATATTTTTACGGACCTTCAATTTATGGCGTACACCACGACATTAACCCCGCTCTTGGTGGAGAAGTAGGATGGGAACTCATTACCTTAAATACCGGCTGCCGGGCCCTTGTTGTGGCTTATCATAATGTACCCATGTTTTCTTGTAATTCATTACTCTATACAGGAATGATGGTTCTCTACGAAAACACAAACGTAATTGAAGTTTATATTAAAGAGAAACGTATTTGTTCTTGGAATGACGGTAATGCCGCAGTAGGCATCCAGAATGCTGCCGGAACACAAGCAGTAGTCGCTCCGGGAAGAAATTCTTTAGACACAGACTGGACAGTTTTACCTGCTAATGGTGAAGCTTGGCGTTTTACACCGGCTGGTACGTCTATTACTTCATTGACATGGTATGAAGGCTCCGGCACTTCGGGGACTGTTGTGGGAACTTCTGACGTAATAAATGTATGCCCGACAGCCACAACCGTCTATACTGCCGAAATTACCTATACTTTATGTGACGGAAGAACCATAACCGAAATTGACGAAACCACCGTAACCGTAAACGGAGCAAAGGTTTGGAACGGTTCTATAGATACCGACTGGGATAAAGCAAACAACTGGACTCCAACAGGCATACCAACCGCTCTTGACTGTGTTGTCATACCCGATACCGCAAATGACCCAATCATTTCCGGCACTAATTATAACGGACTCGGACTGAATATGATTATTCAAGACAATGCTTCTTTAACTGTTAACTCAGACAATGCTGTTACCATTACAGACTGGATAAACATAAACCCAAATGGGGACTTAATTTTAGATAATGCGGCAAGTTTAATTCAGGTTAATGATGTTTTAAATTTAGGAACGGGACAAATGCACATGTATCGAGATGTTAATATCAGAAAATTGGATTATGTATATTGGTCATCACCTGTAACTTCTTTTTCATCGAGTCTAATTTCTCCCGGAACTCCAACCGGATTAATCTGGAAATGGGAACCCACAGTTGCAGGAAATGGTATTGGAAATGCAGGAACATGGTTAAACGGAAATGAAAATATGGTAATAGGAAAAGGATATATAGTACGTGGTCCGAACTCTTTTAACAATACATTACAAAACTTTACCACAATTTTTTCGGGTACGCCAAACAATGGAAACAAAACAACCTCTATACATAGAGGAACCTATATTGGAGCAGATTACCTAACTCCTTATTCTTCTACCCTAGCAACCGAAATTGATGACAACTGGAATCTTGTAGGAAACCCTTATCCATCATCTGTAGATGCGATTGATTTCCTTACAGCAAACACCAATATTGCCGGATTTATCAAACTATGGACTCATGGCACTTTACCCTCAACAGCCATTCCTGACCCCTTTTACGATGATTACGTTTTCAACTACACCATAGCAGATTATATTACATATAATGCCACAGGAACTTCATCCGGACCTGGCATATTCAACGGGAAGATAGCATCGGGACAAGGATTTTTTGTTCTAATGAATCATGCAGGAACAACATCTCAAAATATTTCTTTCAATAACGGCATGAGACATCACTCTTTTGACAATGGAGAGTTTTTCAGAATTACCAATACAGAAAAACACCGAATTTGGCTAGATTTAATTGCTGTGAATGATTCACACGTAAGAACTCTTGTGGGATACATTACAAATGCAACCTATGAAGAAGATCGTATGTTTGATGCTGTCACAGATAAAAAAATGTCCCTCAATTTATATTCACTAATTGGAGAAGAAAAAATGACTATTCAAGGGAGAGCCGTTCCTTTTGACATTAATGATACAGTGCCTTTAGGAATATCAATTCCTCAAGCAGGAGCCTACAAAATTGCTTTAGGAGCTTTAGACGGGTTGTTTGAAAACACTGACCAAGACATTTTTTTAGAAGATATAGAGACAAACATCATTCACGATTTAAGAGAATCTCCTTATGCATTTAACACAGAAGTTGGAATTTTTGACAATCGTTTTGTTCTTCGTTATAAAAACCATAACATCTTAAACAGTCCTGATACAGAATTTGTCAACAACATACAAATCATCCGAAACGATTTATTATCAGTGATTTCAACAAACCAACAAATCAAATCGGTTCGTGTATTTGATGTTTTAGGAAGACATCTTATTTATAAAGATAACATAAATAACACAGAAGTTGTATTTGAAACTTTACTGAAAAATAATTCTACCTTGTTACTTCAAATTATTTTAGAAAACGGAGCAATTATTAACAAAAAAACTCTGTTTTAAATATCAATTTACAAAAAAAAATTATTTCTTTTAGAGCCTGTTTAAAAAATTTTAAACAGGCTCTAAAAACAAAACGCACTTGAGCATTTTGTCGATTTTTTGTGTGTTTTAACGAAAAAACACAAACAATAAATAATATTATCAATAATATACTAACTTAGTGTCAAGTTTTTTAAAAAAAATTCTCATTTTATGAAAAATATTACTCTTATTTTCTCTTTGTTTATTCTTACGCCTCATGCTTTTGCACAAGTAGGTATAGGAAATACCTCTCCAAGAGGAGCTTTGGAAGTAACATCTTCCGACACAGGTTTTATTGCCCCTCAGGCATCTCTGACAGACACAGGAACCGCCTTACCGGTCATAAATCCGCAGGGAGGAGCATTAGCCGCAGGAACTATTGTTTACAACACAAACACTGCAAACGACGTTACACCGGGGTATTATTATTGGGACGGAAGTATTTGGGTAAGAATGGCTGCTGCCACTGCAACCCCAAATAACGGTTGGGAAATAATGGGAAACAACAACGTAACTTCCGGAATTCATTTTTTGGGGACTACGAATACTCAGGCTCTTGATTTCAGAACAAATAACACTTTACGTTTTCGTGTTGCAAACGCCAATCAAGTTCATGCCATGGCTAACGGAACGGATGCCGCTCCTTTTTATTCGTGGGCCAGTAACCCTAACACCGGGCTATATGCTTCCGGTTTAGATGATATGCTTTTCTCTACCGGAGGAGTTCCAAGAGGAGCCGTTTGGTTTGATGGTTCATGGTGGTTTGTAAATGGCCCTGCAAATGATGACCATGTATATATTGAGGCAATCAATAAGACAACCCGAAACAGAGGGGCATTTTTTGGCTCGACAACTAACACCCAAAACGGAAACGGTCTTGGAAGTGCAGAAATAAACTATGGCGATTTACAAATATTCGGGTCAACCGGAAGAACTTATTCGTTTGCTCAGGCAGGGTATTATCAAACATCCTCAAACGCCAACAGGTCTGGAGGAACAATAGGGGCTTATATGAATACATCTACTACTCCCGGCACTATGGGTGCTATGGGTGCTTTAGGATACAGAGCAAGCAACAATACTTTCTACGGCGTGTATGGTTTTGGCATAGCCCCACAAACAGGAGCTGCCGCAGGATTTTCTGAAGGAAACGTTAACTATAGTGTAGGAGTTGCCGGATATGGCGGGCTGTTGGGGTCTTGGAGCAGAGGACATATCATTGGGAGCCTTCATTACGGAGAAATGATATCTTCCCTTAATATCGGAAATGAAATCACATCGGGGAAAAACATAGAAATTGTTGAGACCCAAGACGAACGGATTGCTGTATATACAACCAGTTCTACAGAAAACCAAATCTATAAGTCGGGAACTGCCAAGTTGGTTAACGGTAAAGCTGTTATTAAACTGGATAACGGACTTGTAAAATTAATAGACAAACAATCTGCTCCGGTAATAACTGTTACAGCTATGGGAAAATCCGGAGTGCTTTATATTGACAGTTTCAGAGGCGATGAATTTACCGTAATGGAAAATGGAGATATGAATTCGACAGTTGATTTTAACTGGATATTAATAGCTAACAGGGTTGACGGGCAAAATCATTTTGTATCACCTGAAATATTGGACAAATCATTCGATAAAAACGTAATTAAATCCATGACGAACGAAACAGATGAAAACAATACTGATGTCCAATTATGGTATGATGGTCAAAAATTAAGATTTGATTTAATGCCTGACAGCTATGAATTAAAAAACACCCGAAAATGGGAAAACAGAGACGTAAATACAAACACAGAGAAAACAAAGCGGTTAAAAGGTAATGAAAGTTCAAATGAATAATTTGTATTTGGTAATCATTATTTTATTTTTTTCTCAATCCTTTGGACAATCCCATGACATATCTGAGCATATTCGCTTCTTGTCTTCAGACTCTTTGAAGGGCAGGCAAACAGGTTCACAGGAAGAAAAAATTGCTTCAGAATATATTTATAGAGAATTTCAAAAATACAAACTAAAGGTATCAGCTGATACCTTTAGTTTTTTATATAACGAAAAAGAATATACCAGTCAGAACATTATTGCAAAAAATAAAACACGACCAAAAAAGAAAACAATCATTTTAATGGCTCATTATGACCATGTAGGTTTGGGCGAATACAAATCATTCGGATTTTCAAAAAACCTAATTCATAACGGAGCCGATGACAATGCAAGCGGTATCGGGTTGTTATTACACCTCGCAAAAAAATTAAAAAACGACAAAAAATATAATTATATATTTCTGGCAACATCCGGTCATGAATTAGGTTTGTTTGGGTCTGAACATTTCTTTAACAATCATCAAAAACTTATAAAAAACAACACCCTTGTAATAAATTTCGATATGGTAGGTCGATTAAACGACAGTTCATCCGTTAAAATAAATGGTAAAGATTTTGACCTGGATTATTTGAACAAATTAAAAAGTGAAAAACTAAAAATCGAACTTGACACTACAAATATTTTACCACTTGACCATAAAATTTTTGTTGACAACAAAATCCCCGCATTTAACGTTACAACAGGTACTCATGAAGATTACCACAGACCTTCAGATGATTTTGAAAAAATAAATACTGAAGGAATTATAACGATTTCCAATTTTATTCTCTGTTTTCTGGAAAAGATTAAATAAACTCACAAATACCTCAAAAACATCCAAAAAGCCTCCTTCTTTAAACAGTTGGGGGCTTTTTAATAGCAATAAAACCAATTTTTCAACTCATTTATAACCCTATTTCAGTATTTTATCGAAAAAAGAAGTCGTTTGTCAATTATATTGTGGAACAGTTTCTATTAAAAATACCTTTGTCTCAGTTGTCAATAAACAAATTTAACTAAGCTCTAAAACAAAAATGTGAATACAAAGGAAAATTAAATACTTTACCTTATCAAACTTAGAAATGAGAACAATGAACAGATTGTAAAATTTAAAGAAATAGCTTATGTTAAAAAAATACTTTTTTTTAGGAAAAAAACCCGGACATCATATTGCACTTTTGAACTTTAACATCAAGTTAAGAGTTCTAATTGTTTTGATTTTTACTTTGGCACAAAACCTTTCGTTTTCACAAGGTATAAATTGTGCAACAGCAACACCTCTAAGCCTAAACGGTGATTGTGCTATTGGTCATACTATTAGTGACAACACGCAAGATGCTCCAAACATATCAGGATGTTCGGCAGGAACATTCAGAAGAGAAGGCTGGTACTCTTTTGAGATAACGGGAGGAACTACAGATGTTGTCATTACAGCGAGAGCAAATAGAAACTTATACCTTCAGTTGATAAGCTCATCTACCAACGACTGTGGCGGAACGCTAACACAAATAGCCTGTGCTAATGATGACAATAACAACAATAGTACACAAACAGAAATCATAACAACCACACTGGGCAACGGTACTTATTACCTAAAAGTTGTAAATGCAGGCAACAATAACAACATGACATTACAAAGCTTGTGCATAAACACATCTTCTGCTATAAATGACGAGTGTGCCGGTGCCATTCCGTTGACTATAAATGCAACCTGTACTTATTCGAGCTTTACAAATTATCAGGCAACCTCAAGCAGCGAAGTAGCAAACCCTACTTGTGCCAATTATCAAGGAAGAGATGTTTGGTTTTCTGTAGCTGTGCCGCCAAGCGGAAACATAACCGTTGATACAAACACGGGGGTCATTACCGATAGCGGCATGTCGATTTATAGCGGAAACTGCGGTTCTTTAACACAAATACAATGTGATGACAACAGTAGTTCAGGTAACATGTCGTTGATTACATTGACAAATAGGATTCCCGGAGAAACATTATATATCAGGATTTGGTCAAAAGGCACTTCTGCTGTCGGCACTTTCAGAATCTGCATCACAGAACCCACAATATCCTATTGTACGCCTTCTACAGCTACTGCCAACCAAATGTATATAAACCGTGTTGACTTTGTGGGAACGCTGAATGATGTTTCCAACACTTCAACTTTTTCGACATCTCCATCGGGATATCAAAACTTTACCGGATTGCCAAACAAAGCCGTACAAGCACAGGGAGAAGGAGTCAACCTTTATGTGCAAGGTCAGGGACAAGCTCGTTGGAAAGCATGGATTGACTGGAACAAAGACGGTGATTTTGACGATGCAGGCGAGGAAATATACAATCCGGGAGCTTATGGAGGTCCGAGTGCCGGATTCGGATTTATAATTCCTGCCAATACACCTCCCGGAGACTACCGGATAAGAATACGCAATCAAGTGCGACGCGACAATTTTTTCGGAACCATAGACTGGGGCGTAAACTTCAACCCTTGTGAAGCTTTTACAAACGGGGGTCTATTCGGATATAGCCATTTTGGCGAAGCAGAAGATTATTTGTTTACCGTAATACCAAGTTGTTCCGCCAATATTACAGGCGTTACTCCAGGTGAAATATGTGGGTCAGGAACCGTTGAGTTAAATGTTACAGGAACAGCCGGTGTAACCGGATATAATTGGTACACAACCCCTACAGGCGGAACTCCCGTTACAACATCTTCAGAAAATTGGACAACCCCTGTGATAAATACAACCACAACTTATTATGTTACAGCTACAAACGGAATTTGCGAATCATTAACCCGTACACCTATTGTTGCAAGAGTAACACCTCTGCCAAACTTAAGTTTTACACCGGAAAACCCTATAGTATGCGGAGAGAACGTAGTGTTGTCCCTGACAGCCGCAGGAGACACCGAGTTGGTCCATTTAATAAACGAAAACTTTGAAGGAACCGGATTAGGGGTTTTTACAAATGTAAACCTTGACCCGAATTCAAACACGGTAGATGGCAAAACAAGATGGCAAAATAGAGTCAGCCCCGTTATACCTTCCGGTGTTGTTTGGTTTCCAGCGGTGTCATCAGGACTGGCAGGAAATCAATTTGTCATGGCAGTTTCAGACATCAGCCCCAATCCTGCTCCCAATCCCGTAGAAAATGCTCTAACACTGACAAGTAACGTAAGTTCTGTTGATTTTCTAGACCTAACCCTAAAGATGAAAATGTATTATGCTCGTTATCTACCTGACTTTAGCACCGCGTATGATGATTATGTCTCGATAGAAGTCTCAACAAACAACGGAAGCAGTTGGACAGTTATTCATAATTATCTTCAAGATGTCGGCATAGGGACAAATTTTGAAGAGGTATCATTTGATTTATCTGCTTACATAAACCAACCAACCCTCAAAATTAGAGTAAGACACTATTCGTGGTCATCGGCAACAGGATGGTTACCGGGAGGTGTAGCAATAGACAACGTTGAATTGTTTGGAACAAAAACCCTAAGTACTGCCTTTGAATGGGATAGTGTGTCTGTAATTGATGCCTATGAAGATTTTGATTGCACCACACCATACATTTCAGGCACGCCTGCCACAACCGTATATATAAAACCAACATTGTCACAACTAGAACAATCGATGTTCACTTATACCGTCAGTGCTATTTTAAGTGGTGGATGCTATGTAAGCGGCGATGTCACAATAACTAATAACACTAAAATCTGGCAAGGTTTTTCAACTGAATGGAATAGTGCTTCAAATTGGCGACCTTTAGGAGTTCCGACAGCAAATACTTGTGTCATAATTCCCGACAATACAATTATTTCAGGTTTAGGGTATGATGCATACGCAAAAAACATTACTGTGAAACCTACTGGAAACTTAGAATTACAATCAAACAACAACTTAATTGTAACCGACTGGATTGACATCAACTCAGGAGGCGGTTTTGACATTGAGAATAATGCAAGCCTTATACAGATAAACAACAATGCTAACACAGGAAGTGCCAGAATGTTTCGTACTACTCAGATTAGAAGATTAGACTATGTCTATTGGTCATCTCCGGTGGAAAACTTCGTAGTTAATCAGGTTTCTCCGGGGACTCCGGCATCAAACATATTTCATTGGAATCCTACCGTTTCTAACGGAAATGGTGGCCTTGGAAATTGGCAGAACACAAACGAAATTATGGCAAAAGGAAAAGGCTATATCGTAAGAGGACCTGGTTCTTATAGCAACACCATTCCACAAGATTTTACTGCAGTTTTTTCTGGAACACTCAGAAACGGAGACATTACTGTCACTACACAACGAGGTAGTTATACCGGAGCACCTTATGCAGGAAACAACGGAATTATCATCACCAATATGGATGATAATCTAAACCTTATCGGAAATCCGTATCCTTCTGCTATTCGTTTCACAAATTTTATTGCTGCAAATCCAGCGTTGGAAGGTTCTGTAAGAATCTGGACTCATGGAGCACTTCCTCTTGAATCTGTCGGAAATCCGTTTTACGGAAGTTTCGGATATAACTATTCCCTTTCAGACTATATAGTACACAATAGCCTCGGCACTATCAGCGGACCTGAAACATATAACGGTTTTATTCCAGCTGGACAAGGTTTCTTTGTAATTCTAAACGACGGCTCCGCTGCCAATATAGATGTTGTGTTTAATAATAGCATGAGGGTAAAAAACAATAACACACAGTTTTATAGAGTTCAGTCTGATTATCTCGATGAAGAAGAAATTTCTGAAAAACACCGAATCTGGCTCGACATCGTATCAGAATCAGGAACTGTATGCAGGACTTTGGTCGGTTATACAGCCGAAGCAACTTACGGAAAGGACAGATTGTTTGACGCTTATGCTAAAATAGAAAACAGTCTTTCGGTTTATTCTCTAATTGGAGAAGAAAAGACTTGTATTCAAGGACGACCTTTGCCTTTTGACAGTAATGATATTGTGCCTTTGGGAATGAAAACTACCACATCAGGAAGCTATCATATTGCAATTGGACATGCCGACGGGATTTTCTTAGGAAATCAAATCGTATATCTGAAAGACAAATATCTAAACATTACTCACAATCTTACAGAATCTCCTTATCTTTTTACATCAGATATAGGTACATTTGATGACAGATTCGAATTAAGATATTCTAATGAAACGCTAAGCATAACAGATTCTGAATTTCAAAGTATAAAGATTGCCGTCAAAGAGAATATTTCCGTTTTTTCTGGCTCAGAATTAATTAAGAACATTCAGGTTTATGATATGCTTGGGCGACTTATAACACAATATTTTTCAATAAACGAAAATACATATACACTATACGGAATTAATAAATTTAATCAAGCATTGATACTTAGAATAGAAACAGAATCCAATCAGATATATAATGAAAAAGTGATTTTTTAATCACAGTTTCTATCCTAAATAAGCCAAAAAACTCCAAAAAGACCTCTTCTTTACATAGTCGGGGTCTTTTTCATTCTGATAAGCTTCCCGTTCAAAAGATATATTTCTGTAGGCTGCCTGAAAATTTTTGAATTGAAAATATCTGAATAAAAATTCAATCCCATACCACAAAAAGAAAGGGATGACAAGCATCTCGATTTGTTGCCTTAAATGAATCCGCTCATGGTTAATCATGGTTTTATCAGCAACAAATTTTTTGCTTTTCAAAAACACAAATGGGAACAAAGCGATTCCGGTATAACCGCGAGGCGTTAAATATTTAGAAACAACGACTATCATTAACTGCAAAGTTGCTAATTTTGCAAGTATGAACACACAAGATTCCGGAAATAAATTAATTGAAGGCGAAGATTTTTATTTTACGCCCGAGGGTTATAAATGTTTTACGGAAAAATTCCATCTAAAACGAGGATACTGTTGTAAAAGTGGATGTCGTCATTGCCCTTACGGATTTGACAAAACGACCGACAGTCTTCGTAAAAGAAAAAATCAGAATTCTAAAAGATAAAACAAACACATCATAAACAACACAATTCTTTCTATGGACAAAATCATAAAATTTCAAGAGCAGATTCTGGAAGGTATTCCTTCAGAATTACCATTTCCAAAACCTTATGAAACCAATATTAATCACGCTCCTAAAAGAAAAGAAATACTTTCTGATGAAGAAAAGAAATTAGCTTTACGAAATGCTCTTCGATATTTTGAACCCAAACACCACGCTGTCTTAATTCCCGAATTTAAAGAAGAACTCGAAAAATATGGTCGAATTTATATGTATCGATTTCGCCCCGATTACAAAATGTACGCTCGACCTATTGAAGAATATCCCGGAAAAAGTGAACAGGCAAAAGCCATTATGCTAATGATTCAGAACAACTTGGATTATGCCGTAGCACAACATCCTCACGAACTCATCACCTATGGCGGAAATGGAGCTGTTTTTCAGAATTGGGCTCAATATCTTTTAACTATGCAGTATTTGTCTAAAATGACAGACGAGCAAACTTTGGTCATGTATTCCGGACATCCAATGGGGTTATTTCCATCTCATAAAGATGCACCGCGTGTGGTAGTAACAAACGGAATGATGATCCCTAACTATTCAAAACCCGATGATTGGGAGAAATTTAACGCTCTTGGCGTAACACAATACGGACAAATGACGGCAGGAAGTTATATGTATATTGGTCCGCAAGGCATTGTACATGGCACTACAATTACCGTACTTAACGGTTTTAGAAAAATAAAAAAACAACCCGAAGGTTCACTTTTTGTTACTTCAGGATTAGGTGGCATGAGTGGTGCTCAACCTAAAGCCGGAACCATTGCCCGCTGCGTAACAGTTTGTGCAGAAGTGAATCCGAAAATTACACAAATCAGACACGAACAAGGCTGGATTCATGAAGTGATTGAAGATTTGGATAAACTCGTCAAAAGAGTTCAAAAAGCTTTGTTGAACAAAGAAATTGTTTCTATTGCCTATTTAGGAAATGTGGTTGATGTTTGGGAAAAATTTGATACAGAAAACATTCACATAGATTTAGGCTCAGATCAAACTTCACTTCACAACCCATGGGCAGGCGGATATTATCCTGTCGGACAATCTTTTGAAACATCAAATGAAATGATGAGTGAAAACCCCGGATTATTTAAGGAAAAAGTTCAGGAAAGTTTGAGACGACAAGTAGATGCTATCAACAAACATGCAAATAAAGGAACGTACTTTTTCGACTATGGAAATGCTTTCTTATTAGAAGCTTCAAGAGCAGGAGCTAAAATTTA
This sequence comes from Flavobacteriaceae bacterium, assembly GCA_034005285.1. Lineage (GTDB taxonomy): Bacteria > Bacteroidota > Bacteroidia > Flavobacteriales > Flavobacteriaceae > Flavobacterium. Next base: position 46,932 of record JAVEUZ010000012.1, on the reverse strand, counting down.
TAGAGATAAAAACGGAGCTTTTACAGACTCCGCTTTGGAAGGGTCGGGAGAAGCTTTTGCTTATCCATCCTATGTTCAGGACATTATGGGACCTATGTGTTTTGATTATGGTTTTGGTCCTTTCAGGTGGGTTTGTGCTTCGGGAAAACCGGAAGATTTACAAAAAACAGACGCAATAGCCTGTCAGATTCTGGAAAAAATAGCCAAAACCGCACCGGTTGAAATTCAGCAACAAATGCAGGATAACATTAAATGGATTAAAGAAGCACAAAAAAATAAATTGGTAGTTGGTTCGCAAGCTCGTATATTATATGCCGATGCAGAAGGTAGAATGAAAATTGCCGATGCCTTCAACAATGCTATTGCCAATAAAGAAATCGGCTATGTTGTTTTAGGACGTGACCACCATGATGTTTCAGGAACAGACTCGCCTTATAGAGAAACTTCAAATATTTATGACGGCTCACGTTTTACAGCAGATATGGCTATCCATAACGTGATTGGCGACAGCTTTAGAGGAGCCACATGGGTATCAATTCACAACGGTGGTGGTGTTGGTTGGGGCGAAGTTATAAACGGTGGTTTCGGTATGGTTCTTGATGGTTCTGAAGAAAGTAGCCGCAAATTAAATTCGATGCTTTTTTGGGATGTAAACAACGGAATTGCTCGCCGTAACTGGGCACGAAATGAAGGAGCTATTTTTGCAATAAAAAGAGCTATGGAAACGCAACCATTATTAAATGTTACCATCCCTAATATGGTAGATGATTCGTTATTATAGAAGTCATTTAAACTTTTTTGATTGCTTCGCCAGTTCGAGTAAGGCTTTCGGGTGAAGCGAAAAATGAATATTTTTATTCTGTTTAAGTGCTTTTTGTACTGCATAGCAGAGCTACGGAGTGAGAAAAAGACGGAAAACAGGGCTAAAAGAGCGTTTTTTAGCCAATTGAAAAAAGTTTAAAGCAGAACTTAATAGTATCGAGTTAAACCACATGAAACATTTATAACCAAAAAAATGAAATATGAAAACCCTAAAACTTATTCCTGTTCTTGCAGTCTTCTTTTTGACTTCATGCAGTTCTGTGCGTATAGCTTCAGACTTTGATAAATCTGCAAATTTTGACCAATACAAAACTTTTGCATATCACAAACCCAGCATTGACAAAGTAGAAATATCGGATTTGGATAAACGACGTATTCTCAAAGCAATAGATGAAGAACTTCTCGCTAAAGGATTCTCTAAGAGTGAAAAACCTGATGTACTCGTCAGCATCTTTACCAAAGACTCACAACGTGTAGAAGTTTGGGACAACAGCTACTATTGGGGTTGGGGTTGGGGTTGGAATCCGTGGATGTGGGGTGGTCGCACCTCTGTAAGTACTGTCAATGAAGGCACTTTATACATTGATATCATCGATGCTCAAAAGAAAGAACTTGTTTGGCAAGGCGAAGGCTCTGGCGTTTTATCCAAAAACACCAAAAAGAAAGATGAGCGAATTCGTGAATTTGTTGCAAGAATCTTATCTCAATATCCCCCAAAGGAAAAAAAATAATCTAAAATTTCTTCTTTTGAAGGTATAAAATTAGCACCTAAGACATTAAGCCCAGATTACTCATTAGATTCCTAAAGAGCAACCCGGGTAAAAAAACAACTTTTCAACTAATAAATTATTTGTAGCTTTACACAAAACCATACAACTACAACATTATGAATACCTCTTATGAAAGCAATCCGTTAATTGACAGACTGCCTGCTCATTTAAAACAGTTTATCAAACCGCAAGACTATGACGAATATACCCCAATTAATCAGGCGGTTTGGCGTTATGTTATGCGTAAAAATGTTGATTATCTTTCTAAAGTGGCTCACGAATCATACTTAGATGGACTTAGAAAAACCGGAATAGACATCGATTATATCCCAAGTATGTATGGAATGAATCGCATCTTGAAAGAAATAGGTTGGGCTGCTGTTGCCGTTGACGGATTTATCCCACCCAATGCTTTTATGGAATTTCAGGCATATAATGTTTTGGTCATTGCATCAGACATCAGACAACTTGAGAATATTGAATACACACCTGCACCAGACATCATTCACGAAGGTGCCGGTCACGCTCCAATCATTGCCAATCCTGAATATGCCGAATATCTGCGTCGTTTTGGCGAAATAGGTTGCAAAGCCATTTCTTCTGCCAGAGATTACGAACTGTATGAAGCCATCAGGTTGTTGTCTATTCTCAAAGAAGCCGAAGGCACTCCCGATGACGACATTAAAGATGCCGAAGACCAAGTAAACTTTCTTCAAAGTAATATGGGCGAACCGTCTGAAATGGCACGTATCCGGAATTTGCATTGGTGGACAGTTGAGTACGGACTTATCGGGACTGTAGAAAAACCCAAAATTTATGGTGCCGGCTTACTATCTTCAATTGGAGAGAGTGCATGGTGTATGACTGATAATGTAAAAAAAATACCGTATGACATTTCGGCTGCAGAGCAAGATTTTGACATTACAAAACCCCAACCTCAGCTATATGTAACTCCCGATTTTGCTCACCTAAGCCTAATATTAGAAGAGTTTGCGAATAAAATGGCACTTAGAACTGGTGGATTAACAGGAGTTGAAAAATTAATAAATTCAAAAGCTCTCGGTACAATAGAATTAAGCACAGGATTGCAAATTTCGGGTGTTTTTGCTAATGTAATTGAAAAGGATGGAAAAGCGGTTTACATTCAAACCACAGGAAAAACGGCTCTGGCATATCGTGAAAAAGAACTCGTAGGACACGGAACAGAATATCATGCAGAAGGGTTTGGTTCGCCCATTGGCAGACTCAAAGGCATCAATTTGACTATCGAAGATATGAGTCCGCGTGATTTGAGGGCTTATGACATTTATGAAGGAGAAATCATCACACTTGAATTTGAAGGCGATATAACCGTAACAGGAGAAATCGTAACAGGAACGAGAAATATACAAGGAAAAATCCTTTTGATTAAGTTCAAAAACTGTACGGTGAAACACGGTGACAATATACTTTTTAGACCGGAATGGGGTACGTATGATATGGCAGTAGGCAAAAAAGTAGTTTCTGCTTTTTCGGGACCTGCCGATGTGGAAAGTTTTGACATGATTAATCACGTGCCGTCGTCAAAAACAATCAAACCAAAAAAATCAGCAGAGCGGGAAGAACTGGAAAACCTATACAAAAACGTCCGTCTGATACGGGAAAACAAACCCGCCGAGATCACCTTAAAAGAGGCTTTCGGAGCAGTTTCAGGCAATCACCCTAACGATTGGTTGCTCTCGGTTGAAATATTGGAATTGGCTTATCAGGATGGTCATGAAGATTTGATTTCTAAAGTTCGAAATCATTTGGAAAATGTAAAAAAACAAAGAACCGAAGTCGCACACTTAATAAACGATGGTTTAGAACTGATTTTTGAGAAGGAAATCGTATAAAAAACCATCAACATTTTTGTTTTTTATGAACAGGAAGAAATTTTTAAAAACAATTGCTTTTTTACCATTAGCCAACTTTGCTATGAACATTAATTATTTATCTAAAATTTCTGATTCATTTACAAAATCCCCTAAAATGCCGGTATTATTTTTAGGACACGGTAATCCTATGAATGCCATACGGGAAAACGAGTTTGTACAAGGCTTCAGGAATATTGTTACCAAAATACCCAAACCCAATGCCATTCTTTGTGTTTCGGCTCATTGGGAAACCAAAGGAACATTTGTTACAGCCATGGAACATCCAAAAACAATTCACGATTTTGGCGGTTTTCCTAAAGAGCTTTTCGAAGTACAATACCCCGCACCCGGAAGTCCGGATTTGGCAAAACAAACCCAAAAACTCATAACCACTACAAATATTGAACTCGATGACAAATGGGGACTCGACCACGGAGCATGGTCTGTGATAAAACACATGTATCCTAATGCTGATATTCCTGTTATTCAAATGAGTATCGATTACAGCAAGCCTGCCCAATATCACTATGAACTTGGCAAACAGCTTTCGGCTTTGCGTGAAAAAGGCGTGCTTATCATCGGGAGCGGCAATATTGTTCACAACCTGAGAATGGTCGATTGGCAGAACATGGATAAAGTTGGTCATGCTTATGATTGGGCGGCTGAAGCCAAAGAAAAAATGAATGATTTTATTTTGGAAAGCGACCATCAATCCTTAATAAATTATCAGAAAAACGGAAAGGCTTTTCAGCTTGCCATTCCTACTCCCGAACATTATTTGCCGTTGATTTATGCTCTTTCGCTAAAAGATAAAAAAGACAACGTGAGTTTGTTTAACGACAAAGCGGTTGGAGGTTCGTTATCGATGACGAGTGTGCTTATAAGTTAAATTCTATATCAGATTGTTATTTCTCGCTTTCTCAATAGCTTCAAGTTTATTATGAACTTGTAATTTGGTATAAATATTTTCGATATGTTTGCGAACAGTTGAAGGTGATAAAATAAGATTATCGGCTATTTGATTATAATTCAATCCTTTGCTTAACTGTTCCAAAACTTCTATTTCTCGCGAGGTCAGTTTGATGTCTTCTTGTTCTGTAGTTTCAAAATTGATAGGATTTCGTAAAAGCTTTAATGTTTTCAATGCAATCGACGGATTCATGGCAGCTCCGCCATTGAGAGTTTCGATAATGCCCTGATGCAGCTCATCGGGATTTACTTCTTTGAGCAGATAGCCATCGGCTCCGGCTTTGATGGCATTAAAAATATTCTCATCGTTATCAAAAACTGTGAGCATAATTATTTTTATCTGCGGATATTTCTGTTTTACTTGAAAAGTAGCTTCAATACCGTTCATTTCCGGCATTTCTATATCCATCAGAATCAAATCTACCAAAGTGTTTGATTCTAATTTCATCAACAAATCTTTACCGTTCAGAGCCGTAAATTTTACCGATATATCTTCAAAAAAAGACAGTTTTTCTGCGATGGCTTTTATCAGAAAAGAATTATCGTCAACTATCACTATCTTGATTGCCATATTTTTATCTTTCAATTTATTGGGGTTTATCAATTTGATTCTTCTAACACAATTATAACGACACAGGAAAATCAAGTTTTACTTCTGTTCCTTTCTCTGACGGAGTTATCACAAGTGTTCCGTTGAGTTCTGCCGCTCTTTTTTTCATGTTTTGCAAACCATTTCCATCTTGTGACACATCTTCTGAAAAACCTATTCCGTCATCTTTAATGGTTAATTCTATATTTTGCTTTTGAGCACTTTGCGTAAAACACACTTCAATATTTTTCGGGTCAGCATGCTTAATAGCGTTATTTACAGCTTCCTGAATAATACGGTAAATATGCATTCCTCTTTGTGAACTAAACTGGAACTGTTCCGGCAGACCTGAATCCATTCTGAACACAAAATCAATTTGTAATGCCGACTGCCCTGCCTGATTAATAAAGTTTGCTACTCTCGATTCTAAATCTTCAACAGTTATATATTCTTTGTTCATTGCCCAAATAGTATCACGGAGCTCCAAGATCGTATCACGGGTAAAACGACTTATATTACTGAGTTTATCTACCAGTTGTTCGTCTTTTTTGGAAAATCCGAATTTAAGATTATCTATAGACGAAATGATAAAAGTAAGCTGAGAACCGATATTATCATGCAGATCACGTGAGATTTGCAAGCGTTGTTCCTGAAGACGGTTTTGAGTTTCTATTTTAAGCAACGCCTCACGAAGTTCTTTTTCTTTCTCTAACTGAACGGTTTTTATTTTCTGCCGGTTCCAGAATAAATATCCTGCAAAAACAGAAAAAAGCAGTAAAAAAACGGCTCCACCCAACTGAAGGTTTTTTTCTGCCAAACGGGCACGTTGCAACAAGATTTCTTTTTCTTTTTGCCCGGTTTCAAATTCTACTTCGAGTTCGGCAATTTTTGTATTGGTTTGACTGTTCAGCAAACTATCTTTAAACTGTGTGTGTTTTTTAAAATGATATAATGCCTGTTGAAAATCGTGTTTATCTTCAAAGACTTCGGAAAGCCTATTATAAGTATATTGAATGAGATTGATATACTTGTGCTTTTTTGCCTCTTCATTGGAAAGTCTGAAATATTCGGCAGCTTTTTCATTTTGTCCCTGTTCGGCATAAAAATCGGCATAAAAACTATACGTTTCGGCAATTCCGATTCGGTCATTTATTTTTTTGCGTATTTCAAAAGCTCTATCCAACAATGGCTTGACTTCATCAAATTGTTTCCGCATCAATTTGACACCGGCAATTTTAGAAAGACTGTAAGGAATTCCGTGCTCATCATTTACTTTCTCTTTTCGTTTCAGGGCTTTTTGATAATACCAAACGGCACTATCGAGCTCTCCCAGCATTTCTTTAAGAACCCCGTAATTATCTATAACCGGAGTAAGCTCTTCTGTGTCGCTGTCTGCACCCAGTTTAAGTGCTTTTTGCATATAGTACAGAGCTTTGGTCATGTCACGTCTTTTTAACTGATAGCCGTAACCTCCATAGGTAGCAATTAACTTATTTTTATCATTGAGTTTCTCATAGAGTTCGATGGCTTTGAGTGTTGCCTCCGTGTTTTTATCATATTTTCCCTGATAGTTATAAATAAGTCCCAAATTACCATAGGAATCTGCTTCTCCCTTCAGGTAATTTATTTCTTTTGAGACATTGGCATTTTTAATATAAAGATGATGCAAAGAGGAAGCATTTGCTACTTTATATTCATACGGTAATTGATTTATCGAATCTACTTCCCGAATCTGCTCTTGTTCCTGAGAAAAAGAAAAATTTGCTTGAAAAATCAAGATAAAAAACCATATCAAAAACAAATGTCTTTTCAATTTAAGTACTTTAAAAATCATATCAAATTTCTGTTTATTGGTAATATAACACAATAAGGCATTTGTCGTATTTCTTATTTTCACGGATACTAAATTAAGCATTAAAAATGTATTATAAACTTAATATGTCTTTCGGTCAAAGCCTAAAACTCCCCGAATCTGAGATTGCGGGGAGTTTTTGAAAAAAACCACTAAATAAAACCTAAAATTTCTAAATTTTCTAAATTTTCAAATCGAAAGCCTGAATAGTTCTGTCGTTTGCACGGTAATATAGAAATCCTCCGAATTCATCGACTTCATACTCAGGTTTTTTATCTTTAAGAATAATTTCTTTTTCAACCTTTCCATTATCCTTACTAACTTTCACCAAACCAACACCTTCGTCAAGTTTAGTTAATATGAACTGGAAATTTTCGGTAGCAGAAGTTGCCTTGAACCTCTTACCCATTTCGGCAAAAGATGCCGAAGCAATATTGGCAAAATCACGAGAACTGTCCATCAATGACTCTCCGTAACTTGTATAACTTCCCAACCTGTTTCTATGTTGATTTGCTTCTGCTGCTGTGGCTGCAGACATGGTTGCTGCAGCAACCCCCATTACCCCTGCAAAAATGGCTCCGGCAGCACTCTTTCCGGGTGGTCTATAATATTCATGAAATTTTTGGGAACCATCAAAATCAAGCATCATCATATTCTGGTCTGATGACAACAATATTCCTCCGTTTCTCATAATTACGTTAGCGGGAGATTCTTTTCCATCAAATTTATAAGTTGCCAAAGTCGATATATCACCCGAATTTTCATCGATAGCAACCATTTCTTCTCCAGTACTAATCAAATAACGTTTGTTTTTTGAATCATAGGTACTGGCTACAGATTTGGCTTTTTTGTATTTTATAGGTTTATTCCAAATAGACTCGCCCGATGTAAGGTTGATAATATCAGCATCTGTATCTGTGATATATATCATCCCTTTTGGCGTTAAAGCCATTGTGTGGATATTCTCTCCGGTCTTTAAAGGTTTTTTGAAAAGCGGAACCCCGTCAAAAGAGACTTTATTAATCCCGCCCTCATGAAGTCCGAACAAGATTCCGTCATCCATGATATAAAAATGTTGTATATAACCCTTTGTCTTGGGTGCTTTTTCCCATAAATCTGAACCATCTTTCGCATTTAAGAAAGCTATTTTAGACTCTGATGCTGCGGCAGCCAATTTTGCCAAACCGCTTTTACCTGAATTATCGACATCGCTCACAACGGCAAGACCTTGGGGTAAAATTTCAAAACGGCTCACTTTTCCTTTTATCTTCCGTTCTTTGTCCCACAATTGAATTCCGGCACTACTCACTTTATGAATACGAGTATCACCATTTTGCCTCTCTTCAAAAGTATAAATTTCTTTACCCGATTCGTCTGAAGTAAGCCACGTAATTTTATCAATATCCTTATTTGTCCACAGAACCGTACCGTTGGTCATATCAATTCTCATAAGATTTTTGGTTGTTGGCACGAGCAAGCCTCCATCTACAATAACAGGTCTTCCTGAAAACTGCGGGATAGAAGCCACAGAGCCCACTTTTTTAGGGTCGTTCAATTCTACCAAACCTTCTTCTTTGCCGGTAGCAAGGTCATAAACACCGACCGCCATGGCTCCGCCCTTACGCTGCCCCAATACGACCAATTTGTTTTGTGGTAACATCACATCACAACGATTGGTAAACTTCCAGCCGTTATCTTCTGTTCCAAACATTTTTTTGCCTGACACAAAATCGATTACCGTTTTTTTGGATGTCATAAAACCACCCTGACTTACTACCAGATAAGGCGACATAGGAACAAACTCTAGTTCTTCGGGTTTTACTTTCCCATAATCTTTGAAGTTAAAATGAGGCTCGTTTGCTCCGGGTTTTACTCCTACAAGTCCGTCACCATTTGCCACGACCAATACACCAGCATCTGTAAGTTTCATCAAATTGATTTTGCCTCCAAGATTGTAAGTATGATTTGCTTCTGTCTTTTGAGCACTCAAAATATAGACATTGAGTGCAACCGTTGTAATGGTTAAAATTTTAATAACCGCTATTATAAAGTTTTTCATTTTAAACAGGTTTAAAGTAAAAGTTATCTGATTTCAAAGTTCTGTTAAACAACGAATCTGAACAATAAGGCATTTGCCGTATATTGAACTTTTCATCTAAAAAAAACCGGAAAACAGCTTTCTGGATTCCGGTTTTGTATTTTGTCTCTTTATGTTAGAATTCTATATTAAAAGAACCCTCTGTAATATTGACAGTACTTCCGTTGTCAGGATTTTTTGCTGTAAAATGAAAAGTACCTTTGATATAATCATCCGTAACTTCAGACACGTTAATCTCTCCTACTTTTTCTCCACCTTCATAGGGAGCCGACCATATCGTTTGCTGAAAATCCATAGGATTGGAGGGGTCAACTTGTATTTCTGTATAACTCGCATTGGCTTGTCCTAATCCGGTTGAACCGCCACCTATATCGTAGGTTCCGACTCCGTCATACGCAATAACATTTAACACAAAAGCCTCGCTCGATGTTCCTCCTGTATTTCCCTGAATAGCCAGCATCGAACCTACTTGATTGGCAAATGTTACCATCTCTAAAGTAGTTACCCAATTGCCATCTACTTTTGCCTTTATGGTATTCAAAGCTGCACTTCCACCACCACCGCCACCGTCATCATCACTACTACAGGAAGTAATGGCAAAAGGCATGGTAATTAAACACAGTAACGCAAAAAATTTGATTGTTTTCATAATGTATAGATTTAAAGGTTAATTAATTCAATTTTATGAAAGACAAAAATCATCTTGTCTGACAGGGCAAAGTTGACCTAATCAAACAAAAAATGAAATACGGCATTTGCCGTATTTTTAAGAAAGCTTTAAGAAAGGATGCTTTTCCTGAAGAACAAGGACACGTTCGTTAAGTTTTTTAAGGAAATGCCGATGCTGTTCTGCATTAGGATTAAAGGGTTTATGTGCAAAGGCTTTTTGTATGCTGTCCAGCTCTTCCATGATGGGTATTATATGATTAGAAAAATGGCTCTCGGAAAATTTTTCCCAAATATAATCTATGGCTATTTTGTTAGGATGTAACATGTCTTCGGCATAAAACCTATAATCCCGTAAATCGTCCATCATAATTTCATAAGCTGGAAAATAACTTATTTTATGACGTAATGTTTCTGATTGATTTTCTATAAATTTATGCAATGCCGTTATAATATGAGCTTTGCTTCTTTGATTTTCTGTAAATCCGTCTTTAATATGACGCACGGGTGAAATTGTCAAAATTATATTTATATCGGGATTAATTTCTCTTAGAAATAAGCAAATATTCTCCAAAGAATGTTCTATCTCCCGGGGTTTCAATAATTCTTTTGAAAACTGACTTTGCGGAACCTTATAACAATTTGCCACATATTCGCCCGAATCTTTATAACGATATACCCATGCCGTACCGATGGTTAAAATAAAATGGGAGGCTTCCTTTAGTTGATCATTCAAAAAAACCAGAATCCCGTTCAGGTTTATGAGCATATCTTCTTTATCGGGATTGCTTAACTCTGAGTGAATATCAAAACAATTCCAAAGCTCATTTTCATAAAATAAATCTGATGAAGTAAAAAACTGCTGGTTTAGGGTTCGTTTCAACAGTTTTTCTATAGAAACGGGATTAAAGATAATCCCGAAAGGGTTTGTGTATTGCCGGAATTTAAAATATTCGAGCTTCTCGCTCATATTAACCGCAAAACAGGAACCGACAGAAACCACTTTTGAATAATAATCTAGCCGGTTAGCGTTTTTGGAAACAGATATCGGGGTGCGAAAATTCATAATCGAAAAATAGTTTTTCAAAAATAGTGATAAAATAAAAAAACGGCAAATTATAATAATCTACCGTTTTTGTAATGTAGCTTTATTCTTGTTTCTAATAATGAAAAATATCAAATGTGCCATTTGTAAAAACAACCTCTACAGGATTGCCCTGATTGTCCTCACCTGCTATTATCCCCACGAATGCTCCTTTAAGTCGTCCGTTTTCGTTTATTTCCACTACATAATTAATGCCGGTATCATCATAATATTCTATACCGTCGTTTTCATAGCCAAAGTACCATATCACATGAGAACCCAACTCACCTTCATCGACTCCAAACACAAGCATTTCGGTAGGGTCATTGTTAATCGTAGCGGTTACCTCTATCTCTACCCACGAGTCTCCTTGTTCATTAGAACCTTCCAGTTTATTAACAATAACATTAAAAGTTTTCTCTTCTCCGTCAATGGTTACTTTTAATACTGAATCTCTCTTGCCATCGTCACTTGAACAAGAAGAAATTCCTGTAATAAATGCCAATGCTACAACAAATAAAAATATTTTCTTCATTTCTTTATTTATTTGACTTACGAAGTTATAAAAAATCTTTTAAACCTGAATCTTTGGCATTAACTAATTTTATTTAACAAAATTCTTTGCATTAGCTAAGGCCTCGTCCATTCCGTTTGGATTTTTTCCTCCTGCAGTAGCAAAGAACGCTTGTCCTCCTCCACCTCCTTGAATATATTTCCCAAGTTCGCGAACAATCTGTCCGGCATTTAAACCTTTGGTTTCTGCAAGTTCTTTAGAGATATAACAAGTAAGCATTGGCTTATCATCTGTAATGCTACCGAAAACCAAAAATAAATTATTTTGGTTATTTCCTAAATCGTAAGCCAAATCTTTGGCTCCGTTGGCATCTAAATCTACTTTCTTGGCAAGGAATTTTATTCCGTTTATTTCTTCAATTTCAGCCAAAAGCTCTCCTTTTAGGTTTTTAGCTTTGTCTTTTAAGAGTTGCTCGACTTGTTTTTTGAGTTTGGCATTTTCCTCTTGTAATGAAGTTACGGATTTTAAAATATCCTGAGGATTTTTCAAAGACTGCTTTATTTCTTTTAGCGTATTTTCCTCATTGGCAAAATATTGTTTAACTCCATTTCCTGAAATAGCTTCAATCCTACGGATTCCTGCTGCAACGGCTCCTTCCGAAGTAATCTTGAAATGCCAGATATCTCCTGTGTTTTTCACGTGAGTTCCTCCACAAAGCTCGATGCTTTCTCCAAAACGGATTGCTCTTACATTATCTCCGTATTTTTCTCCAAAAAGTGCCATTGCTCCTTCATCAACAGCTTGCTGGAAAGGGATAGAACGCTTTTCTATTAAAGGTAATTGTTCTTCAATTCGTTGGTTTACAAAATCTTCAACCTGTTGTAGTTCTTTATCGGTTACTTTTGAAAAATGCGAAAAGTCAAAACGTAAATAATTCGGTGCAACGAGCGAACCTTTTTGTTCTACGTGAGTTCCTAAAATCGTTCGCAAAGCCTGATGTAACAAGTGTGTAGCCGAGTGATTTTTTTGAGAATCCGAACGCAAATCCGAATTAACTTTTGCTGTAAAACTTCCGTCTAAATTTTCAGGAAGTTTTTTAGTGATATGCAGAATCAGGTTGTTTTCTTTTTTCGTATCAAGAATTTCGATAGCTCCCTCTCCTTTGGAGAGGGCTGGGGTGAGGCTTCCTTTATCTCCAACCTGTCCTCCTCCTTCGGGATAAAATGGAGTATTATCCAAAACAATTTGATACTGAACTCCGTCCTTTTTGGAATCAATTTTTCGGTAACGAGTGATTTTTACTTCGTTTTCCAATTGGTCATACCCTACAAAAGTTTCTACGTTTCCGTCAATAAGCATTACCCAATCATCTTTGGCAACTTCCGAGGCAGAACGAGAACGGTTTTTCTGTTCCTGCATTGAAGTTTCAAATTCTTTTTCGTCAAAAGAAAGTCCTTTTTCTTTCAGAATTAAAGCTGTCAAATCTTTCGGAAATCCGAAAGTATCGTACAATTCAAAAGCTTTAACTCCTGAAACGATATTTCCTTTGGTTTCTTTTACTACGTTTTCCAACAAATGAAGCCCTTGCTCCAAGGTTCTTAAAAACGAATTTTCTTCTTCTTTGATTACGTTTTCAACCAATGATTTTTGGGTTTTGATTTCCGGGAAAGCCTCTCCCATTTGGTCAGAAAGCACTTCAACTAACTTATAAATAAAAGGTTCTTTCAGATTCAAAAACGTAAATCCGTAACGGATAGCCCTACGTAAAATCCTACGGATTACATATCCCGCACCTGTATTTGACGGAAGTTGTCCGTCTGCAATAGCAAAAGCCACAGCACGAACGTGGTCAACCACCACACGAATGGCAATGTTGGTTTTGTTCTGTTCTTCCGAAATATTTTTAACGGAATTATCAGTATATTTCAACCCAGAAATTTCTTCTACTTTTTTGATTAAAGGCGTGAAAATATCAGTATCATAATTCGATGTTACACCTTGCATAGCCATACACAAACGCTCAAATCCCATTCCGGTATCTACGTGTTTGGCAGGAAGTTTTTCAAGTGAACCGTCCGCTTTTCGGTTAAACTCCATAAATACGTTGTTCCAAATCTCCACTACTTGCGGGTGGTCTGCATTAACCAAACTTTTTCCCGAAACGGTTGCTCTTTCTTCGTCCGAACGTAAATCAATATGAATTTCCGAGCAAGGTCCGCAAGGTCCTTGGTCTCCCATTTCCCAGAAATTATCTTTTTTATTTCCTAAAATAATTCGGTCTTCGGGTACGTATTGTTTCCAAATATCCCAAGCCTCCTTGTCAAACGGAACATTTTCCGTTTCGTTTCCCTCAAAAACAGAAACATACAAACGGTCTTTGTCTATTTTCAACACTTCGGTCAGAAATTCCCAAGCCCAAGCAATTGCCTCTTTTTTGAAGTAATCTCCAAAAGACCAATTCCCAAGCATTTCAAACATTGTGTGATGATAGGTATCAAAACCAACATCTTCCAAATCGTTATGCTTTCCCGAAACACGAAGACACTTTTGCGTATCTGCAATTCGTTTGCTTTTCGGAGTGGCATTCCCTAAAAAATATTCTTTGAACTGAGCCATTCCCGAATTGTTGAACATCAAAGTCGGGTCGTCTTTCAAAACAATAGGTGCAGAGGGAACAATCAGATGTCCTCTTTCTTTGAAAAATGTTAAAAATTGGTTTCTTATTTCAGAAGATTTCATTTTGTTATTTTGGTTGTCTTTTGTTTGTTGTTTATTGTCGGTTATAAAATCGTTAATCATCAATCTTAAATTCCAAATAAATTCTATCTTTGTTTGTTTAATATTTTAACGCACAAAAATAATATAAATTAACGAATGGCGAAGAAAGTAAAATATTATTACGACACTGAAAGTCTTGCGTATAAAAAAATTGTTCCTAAAAAAGGAAAAAAGATTGGTTATATAGCTCTTTTCTTTTTGGCGGCGGCACTTTTTGGTTTTCTGTGTTTTGTAATTTTAATCAACACTTCTCTTTTTGAAACTCCCAAAGACCGTTTGCAGGCTCGCGAAATAGAAATTCTAAAATTGCAATATGAGCTTTTAAACAAAAAAATGGATTTGCTTGATGAAGTTCTTGTCAGCATCGAAGAGCGAGACAACAACTTATATCGTGTCTATTTCAACTCCTCTCCTATTCCGCCGGAGCAACGAAAAGCCGGATTTGGTGGTGTAAACAGGTATAAAGAACTCGAAGGTTTTAACAATTCTGAATTAATTATTAATACAACCAAACGCTTTGATGTTCTTTCAAAACAATTGGCAATACAATCAAAATCATTAGACGAAATTTTAAGTTTAGCCGAAGACAAAGAAAAACTTCTTGCAGCTGTTCCTGCCATTCAACCTGTCAAAAATGAAGATTTGAAACAGATGGCATCGGGCTATGGATACAGAAACGACCCATTTACAAAAATAAGAAAATTTCATTACGGCATGGACTTTACCGCCAAGACAGGCACGCCTGTTTACGCATCGGGAGACGCAATTGTTTCAAGGGCAGACAATGCCATGTCGGGTTTTGGCAATCTCATTATTCTAAAGCACGGTTTTGGTTATGAAACTTATTATGCCCACCTGAGCAAATTTAAGGTAAAAGCCGGACAAAAAGTAAAACGAGGCGATATCATAGGTTATGTGGGAAGTACGGGACGTAGCGAAGCTCCGCACTTGCATTATGAAGTACATAAGGACGGAAATCCCGTAAACCCCATCAATTTTTATTATGGAAGTATTTCTGCCGAAGAATATGTCGCCATTTCAAAAATAGCATCACAAGAAAACCAATCACTTGACTAATGCACATAGAGTTACCAGAAAAAAGATATTATAGCATTGGCGAACTCGCTAAAGCTTTCGACGTAAACACTTCATTAATACGGTTTTGGGATAAAGAGTTTGACATTCTGAAACCAAAAAAAAATGCCAAAGGGAACAGAATGTTTACTCCCGAAGATGTGAAGAATCTCCAATTGATTTATCATTTGGTCAAAGAACGTGGTTTTACGCTCGATGGAGCCAAAACTCACCTGAAAGATAATCAAAAAAAGACTTTGGATAAATTTGAAATCATTGCCAAACTCAAAACTGTTAGAGCAGAACTTGTAGCAATTAAAGAGCAACTGTAACATTTTAATATATATAGACACTTATTTAAGTAAAATCTAAAAACACTAATTATGAAAAAATGGTTAATCCCTGTCGGAATTATTGCGGTTATCGTATTTGCACTTTACTCTTGGGTAAAAGGTTTTAACAATAATGCCGTGACTCTTAACGAAAACATCAGAGAAAGTTGGGGCAATGTTCAAACGGCATACCAACGCAGAAATGACCTCATCGACAATTTGGTAAATACCGTAAAAGGAGCCGCCGATTTTGAAAGAGGAACGCTTGAAGCTGTTGTAAAAGCAAGAGCCGAAGCCACCAAAACAGTCATTGACCCTTCAAACATTACGCCTGAACAATTAGCAGAATTTCAAAAATCACAAGGCGGTGTAAGTAGTGCGTTGTCGAGATTGTTGGTAACGGTCGAAAATTATCCGGATTTAAAAGCCAATCAGAATTTTCTGAAATTGCAAGATGAATTGACAAGTACAGAAAACCAGATTCTGACAGCCAGAACCAGATTTAACGAAGCGGTAAAACCATATAATAATCATATATTGATTTTCCCTAATTCTATTCTGGCAGGAATTTTGAATTTTAAAGAAAAAGCTTATTTTGAATCGGTTGAAGGAGCAGATACACCAACCGAAGTGCAGTTTAATTTTTAAAAAATAACAATATGTCGATTGTTGAAGATTTCTTAACCGCCTCGGAAGAGCAAGAAATTATTGACGCAATTATTGTGGCAGAAAAAAACACCTCGGGAGAAATCAGAGTGCATATCGAGAATCACACAGAAAAAAAACCTCTCGAAAGAGCTCAAGAGGTTTTTTTTCTCTTAAAAATGCAAAACACAACAAAACGCAACGGAGTTCTTTTTTATGTGGGCGTACAAGACCATACTTTTGCCATCATAGGCGATCAAGGAATTAACGAAATTGTAGAAGATAAATTTTGGGATAAAACCAGAGATTTAGTTATTTCGCATTTTAAAAAACAGAACTTCAAGCAAGGACTGGTAGAAGGCATTCTGAAAACAGGAGATAAACTAAAAACTTTCTTCCCTATTTTAGATGAAGACCGCAACGAACTTTCTAATGAAATTTCTAAAAGCTAATTACTTGAACTTTTTTTGCAAATCATATTATTTTGGTGTTTTGTTATTGTTGATTTTCACGACAACAGCAACACGTGCTCAATATGACATTCCCGAAAAACCACGAAAAACTGAAGCCCAAACCAGTGTGTATGACTATGCCGACTTATTATCTGAGGTTGAAAGAAACACTCTCGAACGCAAACTCATTAATTATGCAGACACGACATCTACCCAGATTGTTATTGCAATCATTTCGAGTTTAAAAGGAGAATATGAAGGTACTTTGGCTTCTCGTTGGGCACACAAATGGGGGATTGGAGACGCAGACAGAGACAACGGCGTTTTTATTTTGCTGGCAGAAAAAGAACGCAAAATATGGATTGCACCTGGTTATGGTTTAGAACATATACTTACAGCCGGAATAAATGGTGAGATTATCCGAAATTATATTATTCCTGAGTTTAAAAAAGGTGATTATTATGCTGGATTAAACGTAGGAACCGACAAACTTATCGAACTATTCAGCGGAACCTATAAAGGTACGCGGCAAGACAAGCAAGAAGACATACCTATAGGGCTAATTATTATAATCATTTTCTTTATTATCTTATTACTTGCTTTGACTTCTAAAGGCAAAAGCGGAAACAGTGGCGGAAGAGGCATGGGTGGTTTTGACCCAACTGATATTATCATCCTGAGTAAAATGGGTCGAAATTCTGGTAGCGGTGGATTTGGCGGTTTTGGAAGAGGCGGTGGTTTTGGTGGTGGTTTTGGTGGAGGAGGATTTTCCGGAGGAGGAGCTGGCGGAAGCTGGTAATAAAACGACCTCAAACCCTTTGAGCATATTTTAAAGATTGAGTTAAAGGCATACTTAACTTGCTTTCACATCAAAAGCATCTCTCAGGGCATTTCCGGTCATCATAAATGCCAAAGTTACGAGCATAATTGCCATTCCGGGAATCAAAGCAAGATAAGGTTTTCCTAAAACTATATAATTATAATGATCTTTTATCATTCCGCCCCAACTTGGGACAGGTGGCTGGGCTCCTAATCCTAAAAAACTCAAACCACTTTCTACCAATATAGCAGAGGCAAAATTTGCTGCTGAAATTACTATAACCGGAGCTATAATATTAGGGAGTATGTGATTTTTAATAATTCTGAAATCTGAAAACCCTAAAGCTCTGGCAGCCGTAACAAATTGTGTTTGCTTAACGCTTATTATTTGTCCGCGTACAACTCTTGCAACCTCTACCCACATGGTTAAACCTACTGCTACAAAAACCTGCCAAAAACCTTTGCCCAAAGCTAATGTAATGGCAATGACCAATAGTAAAGTCGGAATAGACCATATAACGTTGACCAACCACATAACAAATGCATCGGTTTTTCCGCCGTAATATCCACCCAATGCTCCGAAAAAAACCCCAACAATTAGGGAAATAAAAACAGCTACAAAACCGATAGAAAGTGACACTCTCGAGCCAACAAGCATACGACTCAACAGATCTCTTCCGTATTTGTCTGTTCCTAAATGGAATTTCTGTTTCACAATACAATCTTCAACCACCTTTTCTATAGAATCATATCCTTTGAATGAATTTAGGAGGATGCTTTTTTCGGGCAAGTCCGCAAAATCTTCAGAATACTCTCTATAATATATGGTATCATTATTTGTTCTGTAATTTTGCAACGGAATTTCTGTAAACTGACTGTTGTGTCCGAAAAAATAATCTCGGAATTTGATTTTTTGATTATCGTCTAACGGAATTTTCAACATTAAAACTTCAAATCCGGGTGGTTTTGAATGTATTGTAAGATGCATTTGGTTGGCGTTCTGAGAATTGTCGGAGGACAGCACATACGCAAAAATAGCTATAAAAATAAACACCAGTATAACTCCAAAACTAAAAGCACCCCAGAGATTCTTTCGGAATTTTCGGAGTGCCAGATAAGTTAAAGTCTGTCTTTCTGTTTTCAAAAACTCAGACTTATTTAGATTTAACTACGTTTTCTTTTTTCTTCAAATCTACCTTACTTTTGATTATCGGATTTTCCTGCAAATCATCAAGGACATTCAATGCCTCTTCCACATATATGTCTTTTGTAAGGCTTTCAAACCAATGTTCTCTTTTTTCTTTATGCGATTCATCATTTTTCATTAATTCAGCATCCTCTGAAAGTGGTTTAAAAACCAAATTGTTCTTATAATCTGATAGCACTTTAAATTCCTGAGATTTTTCCTGATAGAGTTTTTGCTCATTTTTAAAAGTTTCGAGTTTCAAGTTATAAGTTGACTCATCTCTTCTTTCTTTTGTCCATTGGGCATTTTTGTCAATCAGTTTAAACACTTCATTCTCTGCCACTCTTTGTTTACTTTTTTCAATGGCTTGATTGATGTTTCCGGGTTTGTCCCAGACTTCATAATGGGCTGCGTCTATTTTTGTCCATGGCATTGCATTGTCCAAATCTCGTTCGCCTATATTGATATGAGAATATCTATCGGGCAAAACCACATCGCTCGAGACGCCTTCCAATTGCGTAGAACCACCATTGATGCGATAGAATTTTTGAGTTGTTGTCTTCAAAGCTCCTAAATCACCAATACTATTTCCACGAACAAACTGATTTAGGTCGATTACATTTTGTACTGTACCTTTTCCGTAGGTTTGTTTGCTTCCTAATATCACACCTCTTTTGTAGTCCTGAACAGCAGCTGCAAGAATTTCTGATGCAGAAGCCGAAAAGTTGTTTACCAACACTACGAGCGGTCCGTCCCATTGAACACGTGAGTCACGGTCGTGAAGTATTTCTTTTCTGGTTCCGGCAGATTTTATTTGAACCACAGGTCCCTTTTCTATAAACAGACCTGTTATGTCAACAACTGTTTTTAAAGAACCTCCGCCGTTATCTCTAACATCGAGTACCATTCCTTTAACACCTTCTTTTTTAAGTCTTTCTACTTCGATAGCCACATCTTTTGCTGCATCACGGCTGTCTTTGTTTTCAAAATCTATGTAAAATTTTGGAAGATTGATAACGCCATATTTGATACCGTTTCTTTCAATCACACTTGATTTCGCATAGGTCTCTTCGGTTTCTACTGTGTCACGAATTAAAGAAATGACTGAAATTGAGCCATCAACTTTTCTAACAGTTAGCCTCACCTCTGTTCCTTTTGGACCTTTTATTTTTTTAACGATGTTGTCTAACCTCATCCCAACCACATCAAGTGGCTCTTCGTTGCCTTGAGCTACTTTGAGAATTACATCTCCGGGTTCCAATTCTTTTCCTCGCCATGCCGGTCCTCCCGAAATAAGCTCTGTAATTTCTGTATAATCATTTTTCTTTTGCAAACGGGCACCGATTCCTTCAAATTTTCCGCTCATACTCACATCAAAACGTTCTTTGTCATCTGGTGCCATATAATTGGTGTGCGGGTCAAAACGGGATGAAATAGCATTTATATAAACGCCAAACCAATCATTCCTGTCCAAATCTTGTATGAAGTTAAAATGTTCTTCAAGAGAGTTTAAAGAACTCTCGCGGGTTTCTTTTTCCAAGTCTTTAAAACTCTTAACAACATAGAGAGAATCCGTTTTTTTCTTATCCTCTTCCAACTTTATTTTGTCTGTTAGAGAAGAAAGAGCAACCAATTTTATTTGTTGCCTCCATCGTTCTTTCAGTTCTCTAACATTCTTGGCATACGGAAGCTTATCATAATCTGTATCGATGGTTTCGTCAATTTCATAATCAAAAGGTTTTGACAGAACTCCTTTATAGTAATCCCGACTTTCTTTCATTCTTTTAACATAAGTAGTATATGCCAAATCAAAAAAGTCAAATTCTTTTGTTTTAATCTGGTCGTCAATTTGGGTTTCAAATATTGAAAATAAGTCTATATCAGATTGCAGAAAAAATCTTTTTGAAGGATCTAATGCGTCTATAAAATCTTTATAAACTCCTTTCGAAAAATTGTCATCAATACTAGTCGGCTCATAGTGACCGCGTTCTATTACAAATGTCAGAAGCTCAATGAGCAGTTTATCTTTATCGGGATTGTCAAAGCTCTTTCTTCCAAAATCTCCCCTTGCGGTAAAAGCCAGAAGTGTGGCAGATACTGCTACAATTAACAACAGTAATTTATAATTTCTTTTCATAAAAAGGTATAATGTATTCATTTTTATAAATAATAAGCATAAAAACTATGCCAATTTCTTTTTCGGCACTGAAAAGTCCGAATAACAAACAAAGTTATAAAAATGAAGTTACCAAAACCCTTTAAAATTCGTTAATTTTGCTTTTGTTTGTATATTTAAACTTTTATACGCTATGTCAAAACCTCTTATATTGGTCACCAACGATGATGGAATCACCGCTCCGGGAATACTTACTTTAATTGATATTGCCAAAGAAATAGGCGAAGTGGTCGTAGTGGCTCCTGACAGTCCGCAAAGTGGCACGGGACACGCCATAACAGTAAACAACACTCTGTTTTTATATAAAACATCGTCAAAACAAGACAAAATACTTTCTTATAGTTGCTCGGGAACGCCGGTAGATTGTGTAAAATTAGCCATTCACGAAGTTTTAAAGAAAAAACCCGATTTGTGCATTTCAGGCATCAATCACGGGTCTAACTCTTCTATCAATGTGATTTACTCAGGAACAATGAGTGCTGCGGTCGAAGCGGGTATTGAAGGAATTCCTGCAATAGGCTTTTCGCTACTCGATTATAATTGGGATGCCGATTTTGAATCTTCAAAAGAATTTGTGAGCAATATTATTCAGGAAGTAATAAAAAACAAACTTCCCGAAGGTGTCATCCTGAACGTAAACATTCCGAAACTAAAAAAAGATGAGATAAAAGGCATCAAAGTGTGCAGACAGGCAAAGGCTTTTTGGGTTGAAAGATTTGACAAACGACAAACTCCACAAGGCATGGATTATTATTGGCTTACGGGCGAATTTGTCAATCAGGATTTGGGTGAAGACACAGACGAATGGGCTTTGAAGAACGGTTATGTTTCGGTAGTTCCCGTACAATTTGACCTAACGGCTCATCATACAATTCAGAGATTAAACACTTATAAATTCAATAAATGAATACGGGAATTAATTTACTTATCGGGATTTTAATCGGTTTGACGGGTGCATTTTTAGGATCGGTATTGTTTATTTATTTTAATACAAATTATGAAATTGCCGAAGGTTTCAGGATTTTAAAATCACAAAACTCTTTGGGAAAACTTATTGCTTTAGGTACTTTATTGAATCTGATTATGTTCTTTATCATGCTAAAACTCAAAAATGAGCTTATTGCCAGAGGTATCGTACTCGCCACAATACTGCTTACGGTAATTACATTGTTTGTGTAAAAACCTCTGATTTTGAAAAAGAAAATAGAGAATAGAGAACAGAAAATAGAGAACAGAAAAATGAAAAAACTAATATTTTTATTTTTTACGTTTTTGACAGCTTTTGGTTATTCACAACCGAAAAACATCAATTCCCTGATTGGTCAGGACTATTCTATACTTGGAAATGAAGTTGTATTTGAAGATTATTCCATAAAAAATATTGGAGGTTATTTATTGCCAAAAGATGGTTTTGATGCAGATTTCGGAATTGCAGAATTTTGGTCTTCCGAAAAGCGGTTTTTGCTGTTTTTCAGAATCGATGACTCAAAACAAATCATAACCAATGTTTTAGAAATTGATAAAAAAGACTTGCAGAACAAAAAAACAACAGAATATTGTAGTACAAAAAATGGTTTTGATTCCGAGATAATTGCCATTGTCAAAGATTCTGATTCTGAATTTTATACAGAAATAGTAAAAGCTTGGAAAGCTAACCGAAAAACAGGAAAATTTGAAAAAGTCAGCAAAAGAAAAATCAAAAAATGTGGGAATGAAAGCTACGGAATATAAGGGCTTTTAAATGAAAAACCTACTTTACATATCATTACTGATTATGCTTTTTTTGAGCTGCAGAAACTCAAAAGAAGTTAATATTTCGGTAGAAAACATCATAACAGAAAAAAACGACACACTTCCGAAAACAGGTAAGAAATTTACAATCAACGGAGTAAATATGTTTTTTAGATTAAATGATACAATTATTGATGGTGTTCCCGATATTTTTTCAGTAGAGTTAAAAGAATACCGAACAAACCGAATTTTATTAAAATTTGAAGATATTTTACACCACACTTCTTTTGATGTTAATATTACCGATAATTTTGAAGATGTAAATTTTGATGGATATAAAGATTATCATTTCACAAGTGGACAGGGAATGAATAGTTTAACTCATTTTTACCTTTTCAACAAAGAAACAAAAGTATTTGAGTATGCAGACGAATTAACAGATAGTCATATAGAATATATAGACAGTATAAACAAAGAACTTATTATGCGTAATCATTATCGGTTTGGCACAGATAGTATAATTCGTAGTTTTGATAAACTTGGCAAAGTTAAATTTACTGAAATTTATTCTGATTATGAAGTAGAACAAGATACTACTTGGGCTACTTTCAAAAAGTATCAAAAAATAGTTAATCAAGAAGTAATCGAAGAAAAAATAGACAGTATCATCAAAAAATGGGATTAAGTTGTAAATCGTAATTCGTAATTTAGAATTCGTAATTAAAAATAATGAAGTATTACATCATAGCAGGTGAAGCATCGGGAGATTTGCACGGGTCGAATCTTATCAAAGCACTTAAAAAAGAAGATGCAAAGGCTGACATTCGTTTTTGGGGAGGCGATTTAATGGAAAGTGCAGGAGGAGTTTTAGTAAAACATTACAGAGACTTGGCTTTTATGGGATTTGTAGAGGTTTTGATGAACCTTAGAACCATCTTTAAAAACATAAAATTCTGCAAGCAAGACATCGAAAAGTTCAATCCGGATGTGATTATTTTTATTGACTATCCCGGTTTTAATATGCGAATTGCCAAATGGGCAAAGCAAAAAGGAATTCCGACACATTATTATATTTCGCCTCAAATCTGGGCTTGGAAAGAAAACCGTATCAAAGACATCAAACGTGATGTGGACAAAATGTACGTGATTCTCCCGTTCGAAAAAGATTTTTACGAAAAGAAACACAATTTCCCTGTGGAATTTGTCGGACATCCACTTATCGATGCCATTCAAAGTCGTAACAACATTTCAAGAGAAGATTTTATTAAAGAAAACAACCTCGACAGCAAACCGATTATCGCTTTACTTCCCGGAAGCAGAAAACAAGAAATTTCAAAAATGCTTGAGATAATGCTTTCGGTTTCTGATGATTTTTCCGATTATCAGTTTGTAATTGCCGGAGCTCCAAGTCAAGAATATTCGTTTTATCAAACTTTTTTGAAAAAGAAAAACGTACATTTTGTAAGTAATAAAACCTACGATTTATTAAGTAATTCGTATGCTGCATTAGTAACCAGCGGAACAGCTACTTTGGAAACGGCTCTTTTTAAAATTCCCGAAGTGGTTTGCTACAAAGGTAACCGGATTTCATACGAAATTGCCAAAAGAATCATCACATTGAAATACATTTCGCTTGTCAATCTGATTATGGATAAAGAGGTAGTAAAAGAACTTATCCAAAACGAGCTGAATACTAAAAACCTTAAAACCGAACTGCAAAAGCTTCTCAATCCCGAATACCGAAAAAACCTTTTACACGAATATGATTTATTAGAAGAAAAATTAGGCGGAATAGGAGCAAGCGAGAAAGCAGCAAGGTTAATAGTGAAATCTGTTTCATAATATTCCCGTTTTTTATAAATTTGCAAAAATCCATTTCTGTTGAAACAATTTATAATCATACTATTTGCCATATCTTTACTTGTGTCTTGCAAGTCTTCATCGCCTATTGTAACATCTAAAGAAGCAGCTCAAAAAAGAGGCTCTTATGCCGGAGTTTCTGTTTCTAAAACGGCATCCGATAAATCAACAGCTACATCGCGTTCAGAAAAAAGCACAAATTCAAAGGCATCGCAACGAAAATATCGATCCAATGATGATTCTGATTACAAAATCGAGATTGACAATACTACATCGTATCTGACAAAACAACTCATCTCTGCCGCTTTGCAGTACGAAGGCGTTAGATACAAAGGTGGTGGTACAACTTCCGCAGGAATGGATTGTTCCGGTTTGGTTTGTACCGTTTTCAAAAAGCATGAAATTTCACTACCCAGAACCTCTCGGGATATGTCAACTATTGGTAAAAAAATTTCAAAGAAAGAAATTCAAAGAGGCGATTTGGTGTTTTTTAAAACTAATGGACGTAGCGTCATCAATCACGTCGGACTTGTTACTGATATAAAAAACGGCGAGGTGTTTTTTATTCACGCTTCAGTGCAAAGAGGTGTCATCATTTCTTCGATGAACGAAGCTTACTACCAACGGACTTTTGCACAAGCCAACAGAGTGATTGATTGATTTTTTCTTATCAAATTCGTTAAATAACAAAACAAACGCAACTTATTAAGCCTTTTAGTTGACATCATAAAAATATTTTATAAATATTTTTCCTATATTAGCCTCGTGCATAATGTAGTAAAATTCCCTGTTATTTATTTTACACTCTGCTTTATGAGCGGAGTTGTTTTGGCAGACAAACTGTTGCCCAAAATCCCTTTTATCCTGATTGTATGTATAATTTTGCTCTTTATTTTGTTTGTTTCATACAAAGTCCTGCATCAAAATACTTTAGGAAAAGTACTTTTCAGAATCACTTCAAAACTTTGTGCCATCGCTGCCGGAGCATTGGTTTTTTGTCTTCATTATCCTCCAAATCACCAAAATCATTACAGCAATAACATAGCTGTTGACCAAGACGCTCTGCTCAAAGGAACTATTAGCGAAGTGTTAAGACCCAACCCCTATTCGTTTAAATATTATCTTGAAATAGAAACCATTGATTCTGTTGCTGTAAAAGGAAAACTACTGGTAAACTTTTCAAAGAAAAATCCGGAACCTCCTTTAGATGTAGGCGATGAGATATATGCAAATTGCAAGATAAAAGCATTGATAAAACCTAACAACCCATTCCAATTTAATTATGCAGATTACTTGGAAAAAAAAGATGTTTTTCATCAGATTTATCTTGAAAACAGCAATTTTAAAGTAGTCGATATTAACAAAAATTCAAACTATCACATCGATATATTTCGTAAAGATATTATCAACGGATTGAAAAAATATGAAATACCCGAAACAGAAATGAACATCATCAAAGCTCTGTTACTTGGACAGCGGCAGGATATTCATGAAAACACATTGCAAGAATTTTCAAAATCGGGAGCCATTCATATCCTGGCTATTTCGGGTTTGCACATCGGAATATTGATGATGTTTTTCAGAACCTTACTCTCTCCGCTTAAGTCCATTAAAAACGGAAGAATTATTCAACTTATACTTCTTATTGCTATCTTATGGGGGTACGCTTTGGTTGCAGGAATGTCTGCATCGGTTGTGAGAGCCGTTACTATGTTCAGTTTCGTAAGTGTGGGGTTATATTATCGAAGAACCCGAGATATTTATAACACCATGGCGGCATCAATACTGATATTACTTTGTTTTAAACCCAACTTTTTGTTTGACGTAGGCTTTCAGCTTAGTTATAGTGCTGTTGTTGCCATTGTCTGGATAATGCCTGTTTTTTCTTCTTGGTGGAAACCTAAAAACAAAATTGTAAAGTATTTCTATGATGTAATTGCGGTATCTTGTGCTGCTCAGCTTGGAGTTTTGCCGTCGAGCATCTATTATTTTCATCAATTTCCAGGACTTTTCATACTGACAAATATTCTTATTATACCGTTGCTCACCGCAATTCTTGTACTCGGAATCTCAGTCATTTTAATTTACTTAATGGGAATAACCTTCGTTTTTCCTGCAAAAATATTGAGTTTTTTAACAAAAATCATGTGCGACTATGTGGCGTTTATAGCTTCTTATGACCAATTTATAATTGCCGAAATTCCGTTTAATCTCTATTTGCTGATTGCAAGTTTTATACTGATTGTTGCCGTAGTATTGTGGTTAAAAAAAACCACTGCCAAGAGATTTTTCGGAGTACTGTTTTCTGTGATATTGCTACAACTTACTTTTTTCGGCACAAAATATTATCATTCAAAAAAGAACGAAGCTATAATATTTCAATATCCCAAACGTACTATTATAGCCGTAAAACATGAAAACAAAGTTTCTGTTTATACTAATGACTCTTTGATTAATAGAAATTATGTTTTGAAAAATTATTTACAGGGTAGTTTTTCAAGCCTTGAAAACATTGAAAATCTGTCGGATTCTTATAATTTTAACAATAAAACACTGCTGATTATCGATAAACGAGGGTTTTATAATTTAAACGAAAAACCAGATATTGTGCTAATAACACAGTCCCCAAAAATTAATTTTGAAAGGATGATACTCACATTAAATCCGAAACAGATTATTGCTGATGGTAGTAATTTTTCAAATTATACAGAAATCTGGAGAGAATATTGCAAAAAACACAACATCCCGTTACACATAACCAATGAAGACGGATATTATAGGATAAAATTATAGAAATGGTTAGAGTTAACGGCTTAGATTTTCAAGCGTTCTAATTCTCTTTTTTCTTTTTCAAGTTTTAATTCCAACTCTTTTATTTTCAATTCTTGTTTGTTGAAATTTATTTCTTCCTTGCTAATATCTAATGGAGTCAACTTGCCTTTGAGTTGTTTTTTGTTGAATTTATTTTTAGCTTTTTCTAAAGACAATTTTTCTTTAGCAACTCGGTCGGAAGTTTTAGAAAAGTTTTTCTCAGCTTTTAGAATATTTTTCTTCTTTTTTTCCTCAGCTTTTATAGCTTTCTGCTCTTCTTTAATTCTTTTTTCTTCCATTTTCTGAGCCTGTTTCTCTCTTTTTTCAGCTGCTTTTTGGAGTTTTAATTGCTCTTTCTGAACTTTTAGTTTTTCATTTTCAATCTTTTTTTGCTCTTTAACAATCCGGTCAGCTTCTTTTTTTGCGGCCTGAGCTTCTTTCTCCGCTTGTTTTACGGCTTTTTCAGCCTCTTTTTTAGTTGCTTCGGCTTCTTTTCTTGCTGCTTCAGCTTCCTTTTCGGCTTTTATCCTGGCAGCTTCAATTTCTGCTTTTTTAGCTTCCTCTTCTTCAGGTGTAAAAACCGGCATTGTGACTTTAAGGCTGTCTTTTACCGTTGTTAATACTTCTTGTGCAGAAAGAGAAAAACCTGTTATAAACAAAATAGATAAAATAAAAAATTTAGTTTTCATAGGTATTAATTTAGGTGTTTTTATTCAGAATTCGTTTATCTTTACAAAGGTATGAAATATATTTTCTCGTATGATTTTTTTCAAAACAATTCTCAACTCTCAAAAAGCGTGCCTTGCTTTATTTTTACTTGTTTTTTTGAATAGCTGCTATCAAAACAAAAACATTTCTGAAATAACAGATTCCGAAATTTTTAAATCTCAAACATTTGACATAATAGACTATGACTTCTACCCAACATCAACTTCAGGTGTGGTTGTTCATCATGACAATTATAGTCTTTCTTATGTAGAACAATATGAATTGGCAGAATGGGTGGCTTATGAACTAACTTCAGAACACCTTAAAAACACCAGCTATGAGCGTCCGTATTTTATACAAGACCCCAAGGTTTCAACCGGTTCTGCTGATTGGAGAAATTATAAAAATTCAGGATATGACAGAGGGCATTTATGTCCGGCAGGAGACATGAAAAAATCGGAAAAAGCATATAATGAAACTTTCTATACCTCAAATATTGCACCACAAAAGAGAGCGTTTAACAATGGCATCTGGCACAGACTCGAACAAAAAGTGAGATATTGGGCAGACAAATATAACGGGCTTTATGTGATTACCGGTTGTGTGTTGAAAGATGAACTTCCGACGATTGGCAAAGAAAAAGTTGCCGTTCCTGAATATTTTTATAAAATTTTATTGGACACTTCGACAGAAAAACCAAGAATGATTGCTTTCTTGATTCCGCATCGTGAAAGTAAAGAACCTCTCTATAATTTTGTTGTTTCGGTTGATAAATTAGAAGAACTTACCGGCATTGATTTTTTTCATCAACTTCCGGATTCTTTAGAAACAAAATTAGAAAGTTCTGACAGCTATAAAGAATGGAGTTTTCGTTAATTACCACTCATTCACTTTATTGGCATCTAATTTCAGGAAAATAAAAAGTAATATTGTGAATGCCCACAAACTTGAGCCACCGTATGAAAAGAACGGAAGTGGCACACCAATCGTTGGAAATAATTTTATAAGCATTGCAATATTTACAAAAAAGTGTGTGAACAGAATGGAAGCAACGCCATATCCATAAGCCCGGCTAAATTTTGTCTTTTGTCTTTCTGCCAAAAACACAATTCTAATCAACAATGCTACATATAACAGAATTACGACAGAAGCCCCTACAAATCCCCACTCCTCACCTACCGTAGTAAAAATATAATCTGTATGCTGTTCCGGAACAAAACCGCCTTTTGTCTGGGTTCCTTCCAGAAATCCCTTACCCGTCCAACCTCCAGAACCAATCGCAATCATAGATTGATTCAGATTGTATCCTTCTGCTTTCAAATCTACGTCGTCATTGAACATCACATTGATACGGGCTTTTTGGTGTGGCTCAAGCTTGTCATAAATAGAATCTACAGAAAAAACAAAGGATACTAAGGCAATGAGAACAAGCAGATAACCAACAGAATTGCGATGAACTTTTTTGGTATTGAAAAAATGAAAAATCATCACTATAACAATTCCGATAACGATATATAAAGGTTCAAACAACAAAGCACTAAAAAACAACACAATAGCAAAAAAACCAGTCCAAAGATACCATTCAGGCAAACCTTCACGATTTAAAACCAAAATCAATGACAGAAAAATCATAGCACTCCCTGCGTCGGGTTGCATTAAAACAAGCAACATAGGAAGACCGATAATAACAAATGCTTTCATTTGATTTTGGGTATCTCTAAGATTTATCTGAGTATCACTCAAAAACTTAGCGAGCAATAATGTTGTAGATATTTTTACAAATTCTGAAGGTTGAATACTAAACGAACCTATTCCGTACCAGTTTGTTTGTCCTTTTACAGTTTTTCCAAAAATAAACAACCCCAACAAGGACAAAATTCCAATGATATAGAAAATAGAAGAATATTTATCAAAGACTTTCGCATTTACCGACAAAATAACGATGATAACAGGTATTGTTAAAATAATAAATAAAAGTTGTTTGCCATACTCCTGATTCATGTCAAACCCTATGGCATCTGTTGGCAAGGATGATGAATATATATTCAACCATCCCATGATTACTAATATCGAATAAATCAATACAGTAATCCAGTCTAAATTTGCCGAGACACTTTGGTTTTTCATATCTATTGATTGATTCTAAAAGGTAATCCGCTTGTAACTTTGGCATATTCGCTTTCAAGACTTCTTTCGAGCATATTTTTTTCTAAGTCTTTACGGGTTATATGTCCTTTAATATATTTCTCAATCATCAAACTGGCAATAGGTCCGGCAATTCTGGCTCCAAAATATCCGTTTTCTACAAAAACAGCAATAGCAATTTTTGGGTCATCTTTTGGTGCAAAAGCCAAAAAAATAGAATGGTCCGTAAGTTGCACACGTTTACCGTCAATTTTTGTAAAATTTTCAGCAGTACCTGTTTTCCCGCAGATATCGATTTCTTCTACTTTCAACCTGCGTGCCGTTCCCATATTATAAACATCAAAAAGTCCGTCTATAACAGGTTGAAAATGTTTTTTGTCAATAGTTGTCTGGTGTTTGGTCTTAAATTTGTCGTCTATTTCATGTCCGTTAATCTTTTTGATAACGTGTGGTGTATAATAATATCCTTGATTGGCTACAGCAACCATTACATTACACAATTGGATTGGCGTGGTCAAAATTTCGCCTTGTCCAATAGAATTTGAAATAATGGTTGTACTTCGCCATCCTCCGGCTGAGTAATATTTGTCGTAAAGTTTTGAAGACGGAACATTTCCTTTTCTCCCCGGTGGAAGGTCATACCCAAGATAATCACCAAGTCCAAAGCTTTTAAGGTGTTTTTGCCAAGCATCGACACCTTGTGCGGGTTTAGAATATTTATCAATTATCTTTCTATATGTCTGGGCAAAATAAGTATTACAAGACCTATATATTGCCTCATGAAATCGTATATTACCTGAATCGTGACATCTCATAAACCGATTTCCGTAACTAAATCCTCTTCGGCAAAGAAATGACGTGTGGTCATCTACAACGCCCTCTTGCAACCCAATAAGCCCCGTGAGTATTTTGAAAGGAGAACCCGGCGGATACTCTGCCAACAAACCACGGTCAAAGAGCGGCACACCGAGCGTATCCGCAGCCAATTTGCTGTAATTGGCAGACCGTTGGCGACCAACAAGCAAAGCCGGATCATAACCGGGAGCAGTAACAAGAGCTAAGATTTCGCCTGTTTTCGGTTCAATCGCAACAATGCCTCCCCGCTTGTTTACCATGAGTTGATCTCCATACTTTTGAAGTTCGGCATCTAAAGTGAGGGTTATATCACTTCCACGAACTGAGATTGTATCATATATGCCGTTTTTATATGAATTGATGATGCGATTAAACTTGTCTCGCTGATAATATTTTACACCTTTCTGTCCTCGCAAATATTCTTCATATTCCTGTTCTACACCTTGCTTACCGATAAGGTCTCCACTCCTGTAGTACGGATTTTTTTTGATGTCGTTTTCGTTAACCTGTGTAATATAACCGAAAACGTTGGCAGCAACATCTACTTGATAGTCTCTTAAATTTCGTTTTTGAATCTCAAACCCCTTATATTTTCCAATTTTTTCCTGAAAAGCGGCAAAATCTTTTCTGTTCAATTGTGTCAAAAACGGTGAAGGAAGTCTCCAACTATAATTGGTAGCTTTTTTGAGCAATCTGTCAAATTCCTGTTTACTAATATCTAAAAAATTGCAGAATTCGAGTGTATCAAGATCTTTTATTTCTCTCGGTATTACATTAATATCATAAGAAGGTTGGTTAGCAACCAAAAGCTGACCGTTACGATCATAAATATATCCTCTTTCGGGATATTCATAGACAATTTTAATCGCATTGTTTTGTGCTTTTAGCTTAAAATCGTCATCAATGATTTGTAAGTAGAATAGCCGGGCAAGAATTAAAATTGTACCAACAACTATTAATACCGGTAAAAGTAATTTTCTCATGACTTAGCGGGCTTGAACAGATAGATGATAATAACGCATAAAATTAGTGTAAAAATTGTGCTTAACAAAGTACGCAATAAAATATCTGTTAGAAAGCTGAATCTGAAAATTTCGAGAAAAAACAAGGTAATATGGTGTGTTAAAATACTTATCAATAAAAAAGAAAAACTTTCGGGTGTTAACTTATCACTGATTTTAACTGTTTGATATTCGTAACTTAACCCAAACGAAAACCTGAAAAATGCAGGTCTAAAGTAAGCCAAAACAACAGAAGCAGCCGCATGAACACCACCGGAATCATTGAACATATCTATTAATAATCCGAGAAAAAAACTGGCGACAATAAGTCCGGCTTTATTACTGTTTACCGGATATAAAATAATAAATAAAATATAGGGATACGGAGTTACGTATTTTAGGAATGACATGTGATCAAACAAAACCACCTGTAACAATACTAGCAAAACAAAACGGATGCTATTTATAACCAACAAATTACTGTTCATTTTCTGCTTGCTTTTGAAGTTCTAATATTTCCTCACGATCTTTGTTTTCTATAACATAGATATGACCAACACTGGTCATGTCATTAAAAAGTTTAATGTCTAAAGTAAATAAATTGGTTTGCGAATCTTCATAAACTTTGTCAATGGTACCTATATTGATGTTTTCTGGAAATACAGATTGAGCACCTGTAACAATTGTATCACCTCTTCTGACGCTTGCAAGCCTAGGGATATCGATTAATTGAACTATACCGGCATTTTTACCATTCCATGTTAAGGTGCCAAAATGATTTGATTTTTTAATCTTGGCATTAACTTTAGATTTGATATTTAATACACTTATTACTGTGGCATGGTTGTCAGCAGCAATATCTGTAATACCAATGATACCTTTGCTATTAACTACACCCATAAATGGTCTGACTCCTTGTTTGGTTCCTACGTTAATAGTTAGAATATTTTCGTGAACGTTGTACGAGTTTTTAATAACCTTGGCTTGTGTTACGCGGTACTGACCTTTAAGGTTAGACGGTATTTGTAAGGTGCTTTGTAAAGTGTCAGCTTGGTTATAAAGTAAGGTTTTTAATGCCGCATTTTCTGCAGCCAACCGTTCATTTTCTGATTTTAAATTTAAGTATTCTCTAAACGCACTCACCCTGCTGTAGACGCCACCGGTTAAAGAATTGGCAGAGTTAACAAATCTACTTCTGTGAAAAGAATGAGATTGTATAGTGAGTATCAGCGATATGCCTAAAAGCAGTAAAAACAGTAGCTTGGTACTGTTTTTAATTATGAAGTTTATAATCTGCTGCATAAGCCCTACTCGGTAATAACATTAAATTCTATTGAATCCTTCGATTTATTTGATGAGGATGCTTCTGAATTTGTTAACGTTTTTCAACACAATTCCGGTTCCTCGCACTACTGCACGCAATGGGTCTTCGGCAATATAAACAGGTAAATCTGTTTTTAACGAAATACGTCTATCCAAACCACGCAACATCGAACCACCTCCGGCAAGATAAATACCCGTATTATAAATATCGGCAGCTAATTCCGGTGGAGTCTGAGAAAGCGTCTCTAAGATAGCATCTTCTATACGCTGTATAGACTTGTCTAATGCCTTGGCAATCTCTCTATAAGAAACGTCAACCTGTTTTGGTTTTCCGGTTAGCAAGTCACGACCTTGCACAGACATTTCGTCCGGTGGAGAATCAAGATCTTCGATGGCTGCACCAATCTCTATTTTTATTTTTTCGGCAGTACTTTCACCAACAAATAAATTATGCTGCGAACGCATATAGTAAATAATATCGTTGGTAAAAACGTCTCCGGCAATTTTAACTGATTTGTCACAAACAATTCCGCCCAAAGCAATAACAGCAATCTCAGTTGTACCTCCTCCTATATCTACAATCATATTCCCTTTTGGCTGCATGATATCTATACCAATACCAATTGCCGCAGCCATGGGTTCATGAATCAAATGAACCTCTTTTCCGTTTACACGCTCACACGACTCTTTTACAGCACGCATTTCCACCTCTGTAATTCCGGAAGGAATACAAACCACCATTCGTAAAGCAGGTGTAAAAAGTTTTTTCCTTAATGCCGGAATACTTTTGATAAACATATTTATCATTTTTTCCGAAGCATCAAAATCAGCAATAACTCCGTCTTTTAAAGGACGAATGGTCTTAATGTTTTCGTGAGTTTTTCCTTGCATCAGGTTGGCTTCTTTTCCAACGGCAATTATTTTTCCCGACATTCTGTCGCGTGCTACAATAGAAGGACTGTCAATAACAACTTTGTCATTGTGTATTATTAATGTGTTTGCCGTTCCGAGGTCAATAGCTATATCCTCGGTCATGAAATCAAAAAATCCCATACGCTTGCTGAGGGTTTATTAGGGTTATAAAAAATTAACGTACAAAGGTATAAAAATTAGTGTTTAAAATGACGAATTCCTGTAAATACCATTTTCATTTTGTTTTGATTGCAAAAATCAATACTTAATTGGTCTTTTATCGAACCTCCGGGCTGAATAACAGCTTTAATTCCAACATTATAGGCAATTTCAACACAATCAGGAAAAGGGAAAAAAGCATCACTTGCCATCACAGCTCCATTTAGATCAAATCCAAAACTTTGTGCTTTTTCTATAGCCTGACGTAGGGCATCCACTCTCGAGGTTTGTCCTGTTCCAGAAGCGATAAGCTGACCATTTTTTGCCAAAACAATCGTGTTGGATTTGGTGTTTTTACAAAGCTTGGAAGCAAACAACAAATCTTCTATTTCCTGCTCGGTTGGAGCAAAAGTTGTAACGGTTGTAAGTATCGATTTATTATCGGTAATATTATCTTTTGTCTGAACCAAAAATCCGTTTAAGGCTGTACGAACCTGATTTTGAGCAAGAGCGACCGGTTTTTTAATTAAAATAATTCTGTTTTTCTTTTCTTTCAGTATTTCGACTGCTTCCGAGTCATAGCTTGGAGCAATTACCACCTCACAAAATAATTTGTTCACTTCTTCGGCTGTTGCTTTGTCAAGGTTTGTATTGGCTATCAAAACACCTCCAAAAGCCGAAGTCGGGTCACCTGCCAAAGCATCAAGATAAGCTTCTTTAAGCGTTTTTCGAGTAGCTAATCCACAAGCATTATTGTGTTTTAGAATGGCAAAAGTAGGCTGATTTTCTTTGTATTCAGAAATCAACGTAACAGCCGCATCTACATCCAACAAATTGTTATATGAAAGTTCTTTACCGTTTAAAACTTCAAACATTGCGTCAAAATCTCCGAAGAAAAATCCTTTTTGATGTGGATTTTCTCCGTAACGAAGTTGTTTTCCGCCTGCTTGACTTATTTTTAAAAACGAATCATCGGTATTAAAATAATTGAAAATAGCAGTGTCATAATTTGACGAAATATGGAAAGCATAGCCTGCATAAGCTTTTCTGTCTTCCAAAGAAGTAGTTCCGTCTTTCTGGTTCAACAAATCAAGAAAACCAGCATATTGGTCAACAGACGAAATGATTACGGTATCTTTAAAATTCTTAGCTCCTGCTCTGATAAGCGAAATTCCTCCTATGTCTATTTTTTCGATAATATCTGCCTCAGAAGCTCCCGAAGCTACTGTTTTTTCAAACGGATATAAATCTACAATTACCAAATCAATTTGAGGGATGTCGTATTGTTGCATTTGCTGAACATCAGAAGAATTGTCTTGTCTGTTGAGGATTCCTCCAAAAATTTTAGGGTGTAGTGTTTTGACTCTTCCTCCTAGAATGGAAGGATAATCTGTTACAGATTCTACCGGAACTACCGGAATTCCTAAAGCTTTAATAAAATCTTCTGTTCCTCCGGTAGAATAGAGCGTTACGTTAAGCTCGTGTAATTTTTTTACAATCGGTTCTAATCCGTCTTTAGAAAAAACTGAAATCAGAGCAGACTTAATTTTTTTAGTTGCATTCATGGTGTTGTGTTGTTGTTTTTTAGAAAGTTGCAAAGGTACTATTTGAAATTATAACTTTCAAAAGGAATGAATATTGTTTTTGATGTCGAACTGATTTATTTTTTTTCA
The DNA here is from genome assembly GCA_034005285.1 of Flavobacteriaceae bacterium. Classification (GTDB taxonomy): domain Bacteria; phylum Bacteroidota; class Bacteroidia; order Flavobacteriales; family Flavobacteriaceae; genus Flavobacterium. Next base: position 11,033 of record JAVEUZ010000012.1, on the reverse strand, counting down.
ATTGGCTAAAATGATTTCGTCTGAAACTGTAACATTTTCTTTGTTTTTGACACTAACATTTCTGAAAAGAAATTATCCGGTATGCTGTTATATTTCAGGTTGCTTAGAGAAAGTTTGAGTTTTGCATTGAACGCTTTGCGAAACAACAAGCTCCGTACGTTTCTTTCTCTTTTGGGAGTAACCATCGGTATTTTTTCGATTATTGCGGTTTTAGCTGCGGTAGATTCATTAGATAGAAAAATAAAAGCCGATTTAACAGACCTAGACAAAAACACTGTTTATTTAATTAGATTTTCGTTTGGCCCGACAGATGTACCAAATTGGAAACGCGAACAGTTCCCCGATGTTACGTATGACGAATTTGAATATTTGAAACGCTCATTAAATGGTGCAGACAAAATAGCTTTTAACTTGTTTACCAGAAGTGAAAACATCAAGTTTGAAGACCGCACTGTGAGTTCTGTAAGAATAACGCCTACTACCAACGAATATGAAAGTATTGACGGTATAAAAATAAATCAAGGAAGATTTTTTAACGAAGCGGAATCTAACTCAGGAACAGCCGTTATTATATTGGGATATGAAGTTGCCAACGGACTTTTTGACTCGCCCGAAATGGCTATCGGAAAAAGAATAAGGCTATACGGTCAACGATTTACAGTTATTGGCGTAACAGAAAAACAAGGATTTTCAACCTTTGGCGACAGTCGAGATGATGCAGCTTTTCTCCCGATGAATTTTTTGCGAAAACTCTATGGCGAAAAAAGTTCAATACTAACACCAGCCATCATTATAAAACCTGTAAAAGGTATTGATATGGATGAGTTTAAAGGAGAGATAACATACAAACTCAGAACTTATCGCGGACTCAAAACAACCGAAACAGACAACTTCTTTATCAATGTGCTTTCCGGATTTACCGATATGATAGACAATATTGTTGGACAAATGAACATCATCGGGTGGATTATTGCAGGATTTTCTCTCCTTGTCGGCGGATTCGGAATTGCGAATATCATGTTTGTATCAGTAAAAGAACGAACAAATATTATAGGAATTCAGAAATCTTTGGGAGCAAAAAACCGTTTTATCCTATTTCAATTTTTGTTTGAAGCTATTATTCTTTCTGTTATTGGCGGAATCATCGGACTAATTATGGTATGGCTTATTGCTCTTTTAATGACAAATGTATTAGATTTTGAATTTGTACTGAGTACTAAAAACATCATTTTAGGAACTTCATTAGCAGCCTTTATTGGATTGATTTCGGGTATTATCCCCGCCATTACCGCTTCAAAACTTGACCCTGTTGAAGCTATCAGAACGGGAATTTAACCCAAATTATCTGATTGTGAAAAAGACAATGTGGCAAAAAATAACACCAATAAACACAACTCAACTTTTCAAGCAAATATTTCTCTATACTGCTACTGCTCCTTTGATATGTGGATGCGGGTCGTAATCTGTTAAGGTAAAATCTTCAAAAGTAAATGAAAAAATATCTTTTACTTCCGGGTTAAGCACCATCTTAGGAAGCGGTCTCAGTTCCCTACTCAACTGAAGGTTTACCTGTTCTATATGATTGTTATAAATATGGGCATCACCAAAGGTATGAACAAAATCTCCAGGTTTCAGTCCGCAAACTTGAGCAATCATCATCGTTAGTAAAGCATAGGATGCAATGTTAAAAGGAACGCCCAAAAATATGTCGGCACTTCGCTGATATAACTGGCAACTCAGTTTCCCGTCGGCGACATAAAACTGAAAAAAAGCGTGACAAGGCGGTAAAGCGGCTTTACCGTTGGCTACATTTTCAGCAAAAGAAACAGATATATCTGGCAACACAGAAGGATTCCAAGCAGAAACTAACATTCTACGGCTATTCGGATTTATTTTTAATGTTTCTATAAGTTCTTGAATCTGGTCAATTTCTTCGCTGTTCCAGTTTCGCCACTGATGACCGTAAACAGGACCTAAATCTCCGTTTTCATCTGCCCATTCGTCCCAAATTTTAACACCGTTTTCTTTTAAGTAACCAATATTTGTTTCCCCTTTCAAAAACCATAAAAGTTCGTGAATAATAGATTTCAGATGCAGTTTTTTAGTTGTAATTATTGGAAAACCTTCATTTAAGTCAAAACGCATTTGATAACCAAAAACGCTAATAGTTCCGATTCCGGTTCTGTCACCCTTCTGATGACCGTTTTCTAAAACGTGTTTTACTAAATCATGATATTGTTTCATTTCTTAATGGTTAATCGATGTTACCTCTTGAGGATTGTGTTTATATTTAAAGAGAATGGCAAACATAACGGTTACGACCAAAGCGTATCCTGCAAATATATACCACGAAGTTTGCCAGCCAGTAAGCTGAGCTTCGGCAGTAGTGTGAGCATAAACAAAATGATTAACCACTGCTTGTGCCCCGAGCATTCCGATGGTGGCTCCGAACCCGTTAGTCATCATCATAAAAACACCCTGAGCCGAAGAACGTATTTTTTTGTCGGTTTCTTGGTCAACAAATAAAGAGCCTGAAACGTTAAAGAAGTCAAAGGCAATTCCGTAAACAATCATCGAAAGTACGAACATCCATACGCCGTTTCCGGGATCTCCGGTTGCAAACAATCCGAAACGCAAAACCCATGCTACCATTGCCATTAACATTACTTTTTTGATTCCAAACCTTTTTAGGAAAAACGGAATCAGCAAAATACAAAGTGTTTCGGATATTTGAGAAAGTGAAATCAATGCGTTGGCATTATTGGCTCCCCACGTATTTGCAAATTCAGGAATTTCTTTAAAACTTGCAATAAACGGATTTGCATAACCATTAGTAATTTGTAGCGAAACGCCTAAAAACATCGAAAAAATAAAGAAAATCGCCATTCTTTTTTCTTTAAAAAGAGTAAAAGCTTTCAGTCCCAAAGCATCAGCAAGGGTTTTCTTCTCTTCATCTTTATTAATAGGACAGTGAGGCAAAGCAAAACTATATAAGAACAAAATAATCCCTAAAATTCCTGACACAAAAAACTGAGCATAACTGTTTTGAAAACTCGGAAAACCCAATTCGTTAGTCAGATTAAAACTCAAAGCACCATCTTTGATTCCGGTAAAGTTCACAAACAACATTGCACAAATAAATCCTACTGTTCCTAATGTTCTAATAGGTGGAAAAGCTTTGATAGTATCATAATTATTATTGGTCAAAACCGTATAAGAAACCGAATTGGCAAGGGCAATCGTAGGCATATAAAAGGCTACGCTGCACGAATACAGGAAAAACAGAACAGAAAACTCTGCTTCTGAGCCGGTTGTCATTCCGTAATATCCTGCAGCAATAATGAATAGAGCTGCCAGCCCATGACAATAACCTAAAAGTCTTTGAACCGGTATCCATCGGTCTGCAACAATTCCCATTACAGCCGGTAAAAAAATAGAAACGATTCCCTGCATAGCATAAAAAAGCCCTATTTTGGATGCCATTCCTATAGATGCCAAATAGTTACCCATAGAAGTAAGATAGGCTCCCCACACGGCAAACTGTAGGAAGTTCATAATAATTAGACGTAATTTTACTGACATATAATGGTTTTGGTTAGTGTTAGGAAAACAAATCTATGATTCTTTTTTGGAAATTTCATCTCGTATTTTGGCGGCTTTTTCATAGTCCTCATTTAATACGGCTTCATTTAATAATTTATAAAGCTCCTGAATATTTTTTCCGCTGAAATTTTCCTGTTTAACAGATTCTTTCTGTTCAAATTTTTCCGGTTCTGACAAAATTCCTTCATTTTCATCCTCGAGATTCTCTGAATCATCTAAATTACCTTTTAAATCAATTCCGGCTTTGTCCAGAATGTTTTTATAGGTAAAAATGGGAGCATTAAATCTTAAAGCAAGAGCAATTGCATCTGAAGTTCTTGCATCTATAATTTCTTCAATTTTATCTCTTTCACAAATAATGCTGGAATAAAACACACCATCCACCAGTTTGTGAATGATGACTTGTTTTACGACAATATCGAAGCGGTCTGCAAAACTTTTAAACAAATCGTGCGTAAGTGGACGCGGAGGTTTTATTTCTTTTTCGAGTGCAATAGCAATAGACTGAGCTTCAAATGCTCCAATTACAATAGGCAACTTTCTTTCTCCGTCAACTTCACTCAGAATCAAGGCGTATGCTCCGTTTTGTGTTTGGCTGTATGATATGCCTTTTATGGTTAGCTTAACAAGACTCATATATAAAAAATACACTACAAAAAATTGAAATACATAATTAACCTAAGTCGGTTTTTAAAACAATTCCGATAGCTATTGGAACAAAATTAACAATTACTTTATCACTTTAAAAGCGTTTTGACAAAGTTTGAATAATTTAACTCAGATTAATAAATTGGGCTATCCGAACAAAGATACAACTATCTTGATTCGGATAGCCCAACCTTGGGCACAAATTATAAAAAATTATGAATTTTGAGCTTTAAATTCTTTTAATTTTTGAGTCAATTTAGGAACAATCTCAAAAGCATCACCAACGACACCATAATCGGCAACTTTAAAGAATGGTGCTTCGGAATCTGAGTTAATCACAACTTTCACTTTAGAAGAGTTAATTCCGGCGATATGTTGGATTGCCCCGGAAATTCCGACTGCAATGTATAAGTTTGTAGCGACAGGTTTTCCTGTTTGACCTACGTGCTCACTGTGAGGTCTCCACCCTAAATCTGAAACTGGTTTTGAACAAGCGGTTGCTGCTCCCAAAGTATTTGCTAACTCTTCAAGCATTCCCCAATTTTCAGGACCTTTTAGACCACGACCACCAGAGACGACAATTTCGGCATCTGCAATAGTTACTTTTCCAGTCACTTTTTCGATATTTTCGACCTGAATTCCAAAATCTGAATCAGAAAGTGACGGACTAAACACTTCTTCGCTTAATGAAACTTCATTTTCATGCAATCCGAGAGAATTTTTTGCCAAAGCAATAACTTTCACATCAGTACTGATTTCTGTGATGTTGAAAGCCTTATTTGAAAAAGCATTTCTCTTTACTCTGAAAGGCGAAACACTTTCAGGAAGACTTACAACATTTGAAGCATATCCGGCTTCGAGATTGGTAGCCACCAAAGGAGCCAAATACAAACTATCTGTTGTGGATGGTAATATTACAATTTCAGAACCTTCCGATTTAGCAGCCTGAGCAATAACACTTGCATAAGCTCTGGCATTGAAAGAAGAAAGCTGACTGTTTGAAACATTCAAAACCTTATTGACACCATATTTTGACAATTCTGATGTATTTGAAGCATTTATCGTAACGGCTGTAACCGTTTTTCCTGTTTGAGAGGCAATTTTTCCTGCGTAAGAAGCTATTTCAAAAGTTGTTTTTTTCAATTTCCCTTCTGTTGATTCTGCATATATTAATATTGACATTTTCTTTTAATTTAAAGTTTAAAATTGTTTAAAGTTGTTCTCGATATATTTTTTACTACATTTTCATAAAAAAATCGAACTGACACACTGTCAGTTGAACACTAAATTACTTTTGCTTCGTTGTGTAATAAGTTGATTAATTCGTCCAAGTTGTCTGCACTCACAAGCTTTACAGCCGATTTTGGAGCAGGTTTTTCAAATTTTACAGATTTTGAAGAAGCAGAAACATTGGTTGTTTCTTTTACAGCCAACGGTTTAGTTCTTGCGGTCATAATACCTCTCATATTAGGTATTCTTAAATCTTTTTCTTCAACTATTCCTTTTTGTCCTCCAACAACCAACGGAAGACTGGCAGATACTGTTTCTTTTCCACCATCAATTTCACGAGTTACGGTTGCTTTGTTTCCTTCTACTTTAAGCCCAATACATGAGTTTACGAAGTTGTAACCCAAAAGTCCAGCAAGGATCCCAGGAACCATTCCTCCGTTATAATCAAGAGATTCTTTTCCGCAAATAATTAAATCATAACTGCCTTCTTTTACAACTTCTGCAAGTTGTTTAGCCACAAAAAATCCATCGGTTGGTTGGGCATTTACTCTGATAGCATCATTGGCACCAATAGCTAATGCTTTGCGTAATGTAGGTTCTGTGTCGGCTCCGCCAACGTTAACCACAGTAACAGACGCCCCTTGTTGCTCCTGAAACCATACGGCTCGTGTTAGACCAAACTCATCGTTTGGATTAATTACATACTGCACACCATTGGTGTCAAATTCGGTATCACCATTTACAAAATTGATTTTTGAAGTAGTATCAGGCACATGGCTGATGCAAACTAATATTTTCATTATATATAGATTAAAAAATTTCTGTCCGTAAAAATATAAAATATATTTCTATTTTTTATATGCGTGCATAATATTTTTCTGTTTCTAAATCGATTTCGCTATTGTTGTTTAACAACAAAAAAAAATCTACTCGATACTTTTGAATCGACACTGCCTATTTTGAGAATAAAATTGTATGAGAAGTGATTATAAATATCTATTTTTGCCATTCATAAAATTTTAGATAAAGTCTTTATATGAGAACAATTCAGTTTAGAGAAGCAGTATGCGAAGCGATGAGCGAAGAAATGCGTCGTGATGAAAACATATATTTGATGGGCGAAGAAGTTGCCGAGTACAACGGAGCTTATAAAGCTTCAAAAGGTATGCTGGACGAATTTGGTCTTAAGAGAGTTATTGATACTCCGATTGCCGAATTAGGTTTTGCCGGAATTGCAGTAGGTTCTGCCATGAATGGCTTACGTCCGATTGTCGAGTTTATGACTTTTAACTTTTCTTTGGTCGGTATAGACCAGATTATTAATAATGCTGCCAAAATGCGTCAGATGTCTGCCGGGCAGTTTTCTATGCCTATTGTGTTCAGAGGTCCAACAGCTTCGGCCGGGCAATTAGCCGCAACACACTCACAGGCTTTTGAAAACTGGTATGCCAATTGTCCGGGATTGAAAGTGATAGTACCTTCTACACCTTATGATGCCAAAGGTCTTCTAAAGTCTGCCATTAGAGACAACGACCCTGTTATTTTTATGGAGTCTGAACAGATGTATGGTGACAAAGGTGAAGTGCCAGAAGGCGAATACACAATTCCGATTGGTGTAGCAGATATTAAAAGAGAAGGAACTGATGTAACAATAGTATCTTTCGGAAAGATAATCAAAGAAGCTTTTATTGCTGCAGACGAGTTGGCAAAAGAAGGAATTTCTTGCGAAATTATCGATTTAAGAACTGTAAGACCACTTGATTATGACACGGTTTTGAATTCGGTTAAAAAAACAAACCGCTTGGTTGTTCTTGAAGAAGCGTGGCCTTTTGGCAGTGTGGCTTCGGAGATAACTTATATGGTTCAGGAAAAAGCTTTTGATTATCTCGATGCCCCGATTCAGAGAATCACGACTGCCGATACACCCGCACCGTATTCGCCTGCACTGCTGAAAGAATGGTTGCCCAATGCTTCGGATGTTGTCAAAGCGGTTAAAAAAGTGGCTTACATTAAATAATTAAAAAATGAAAAAAATTAAATTTACATTATTATCATTATTATCAGTCTTGTTTTTGTTTTCTTGTTCATCTGATGATGATAATGGTATTGACACAAGCAAATTATTAGGAAAATGGTATATTTATTCCATAACAGAAAATGGAACAGAAAACCTTTACGAAAATGATTGTGAAGATATGAAAGATTACTTAAATTTTAAAAGCACCGGTTTTGTTGATAATATTATGTATGAATATGATGAGACTTCTTTTGTATGTATTCCATATAACGACCCGGCCTCTTATAATGTTTCTGGAAATAAAATCTATATTACCTATGAAGGCGAAGCTGGAGAAGATGCAGAACTTATTTGGACAGTTCAAACTTTAAATGATAATTCTCTTATTGTTAAAGAACTTGACGGAACAAGAGTTAAGTTCACGAGAAACTAATATTTTTCAGATAATAAAATTTCAAAAACCTACAACCGTTATTAGTTTGTAGGTTTTTTTACATTCAGTCAATGAAGTGATTTAAAATTTTTTATATTTGAAAATTCATCAAAAAAAGATGAATATTTTGCCTCCCATGAAGATAAAATACATACTTAACCTGTTTTTGTTCTTTTCTGCTGCTGTATTTGCCCAAACCAAAGTGAGTGGCATTGTGTTGGATGATACAAACCAACCGATACCTTATGCCAACGTTTATTTCAAAAACTCAAGTGAAGGATTGATAACAAACGAAAACGGACGCTTTTATTTAGAGTCAAAAAACACACATAAAACGCTGGTGGTTTCTTTTATGGGATTTGAAACCAAAGAAATTACCTTAGAAAAACAGGTTGTATATGACCTTAAAGTTATTTTATCTGAAGGCGAATTGCTCAAAGAAGTGGTTATCTACGCAGGTAAAACATCCAAAAAAAACAATCCGGCAATCGATATTCTCAGAAAAATTTGGGAACGACGAAGAAAAAACGGACTCAAGATGTTTGACCAATATCAATATGATAAATACGAAAAAGTTGAGTTTGACCTTAACACCATCGACAGTGCTTTTAAACAGAGTAAAGTTTTTAAAGGAATGGAATTTATCTTTGACCAGGTAGATACCTCACGGGTTACAGGTAAAACCTATTTGCCAATCTTTATCAATGAATCTGTTTCTGAAGTATACGGAGACAATCCTTCCAACAAAGAAAAAGAAATCCTGAAAGGAAACAAAAATTCTGGATTTAGTGACAATCAACAAATTATTGCTTTTGTAAAAGATTTGTATGCCGATTATGACATTTACAATAATTATCTGAAATTCTTTGACAAAGATTTTGTGAGTCCGTTGTCAAGAACCGGCATTGATGTCTATAATTACGTTCTGACTGACAGTACTTTTATTGAAGACAAATGGTGTTATAACATCGTTTTTTACCCTAGAAGGAAAGGTGAACTCACCTTCAAAGGAGATTTTTGGGTTAATGATTCCACATTTGCCATCAAAAACATTAATATGGCAGTATCAAAAAGTGCCAACATCAACTGGGTAAAAGAAATTTATATAGAGCAGGATTTTGAGGTTTTGAACGATTCAGTCTTTTTACTTACGAGAGACCATTTTATGTCGGATTTTGCGTTTAGCAAAAAAGATGAATCCAGAGGTGTTTATGGCAAAAGAACCACACTTTATCGAAACCACCTATTTGACATCCCGAAACCAAAAAATTTTTATAAAGAGGAAATCAACTTTATAGATAATCAAGTATATTCCCGATCTGATGAATTCTGGGAAGAAAACCGCTTTGAAAGATTAAATAAAGACGAACGGGGAGTTTACAAAATGTTGGATACGCTGCAAACCGTAAAAAAATTCAAACAGATGTATAATCTGGTTTCTATTTTAGGAAGCGGATATATAGAAAAAGGCAATTTCGATTACGGGCCAATTTTTTCTACTTTTGGGTTTAACGAAGTAGAAGGCGTTCGAATACGAGCCGGCGGAAGAACCTATTTTGGGCAAAACGACCCGTGGAGAATTCAGTTTTATGGAGCTTATGGTTTTGACGATAATCAATTTAAATATGGCGTTTCGGGAAAATGGCTTCTCAACAAAAAAAACAGACTCATTATAGAAGGCGGAAATCGTAGAGATATAGAACAAATTGGGGCGAGCCTCACGACAACCAACAATGTTCTGGGCAGAAGCTTTGCTTCGTCGGGGCTTTTTATGTCCGGTTCTAACGAAAACCTGACCAGCTTAAACCTGAGTACAATATCCCTAAATATTGAGCCAATAAAAAACCTCACTTTTGAATCCGGATTTTCTTTCAGAACTTTAAAATCTGCACATTCAGGATTCAGTCTTGATTATTATACAAACTTTTCGCAAACATCTGTACAAAGTCAGGTAAAACAAGCAGAAATAACCATGTCGGTAGATTATACTCCCGGCAGAAAAACAATAGGTTATGGGGTAGAGCGTACTTTGGTAGATGATAATTTTACTCGGGTTTATTTAGGATATAGCCAAGGCATGAAAGGTGTTTTTGACAGTGATTTTAACTATCAAAAACTACAATTATATTATAGACAACCCGTTCTTATTGGCGGTTTTGGAAGATTGTTTTTTATAACAGAATTAGGAAAAACCTTTGGAGAAGTACCATTAGGATTGATGAATGTAATTCCCGGAAACCAATCTTATTTTCTGATTGAAAACACTTTCAACAACCTAAATTTTTATGAATTTGTAACAGACCAATACGCAACACTTCAATTAGAACACCATTTTAATGGAAGACTTTTCTCCAGGATTCCGTGGTTTAGGGATTTAAACCTTAGAGAAATCGTGGGAATTAAAGGAGTTGTAGGGTCGGTTTCAGACGAAAACAGACTTATCAATGCATCAAATATAGATTATCTGGCTCCCGAAAAAGCGTATTGGGAATATAGTGCCGGAATTGGCAATATATTTAAAGTATTCAGAATAGATTTTTCTTGGAGAGCCAACTACCGAAACATCCCGGACACAAATAATTTTACGGTAAAAGGTTCTTTTGGTTTCTATTTTTAATCCAAGATTTATTTCTTTTTTAAAAACAAATCAACCTCTGGGTTTATCGAATGATATTGCTCTTCTTTTTGCTCTTCAAGCCGTTGGGTAAATAAAACTCCGTTCAGATGATCTATTTCGTGCTGAAAAATTACGGCTGTAAAACCTTCAATCTTTTCGATATGTTTTTTTCCTTTTTGGTCAAAATATTCAATTTCTAAAGCATAATGTCGGTAAACATCTCCACGAATATCGGGAATTGAAAGACAACCTTCACGACCTTTTCGCAACAGTTGAGACTTCCATAAGATTTTCGGATTAACATAAACTTCAAAAGGGTTGTTTTCTTTGTCAAAACGCTGCACCCAGATAACGTTTCTATTAACCTGAATTCGATTAATATTTTTTTATAAAAAGATAGGATAAAACAAGAAATAGCTGTATATTTAATGTTCTGAATACCAAATATTTAACAGCTATTTCTATGATTAATTTTGATAAAATTA
>JAVEUZ010000011.1:0-59663 GCA_034005285.1 Flavobacteriaceae bacterium | reverse complement strand
TTGTCTGCGACAGCCCAGCCCGGTGGCGGAAAGGCAACTCCTTCAAATCGTTCTAATGCCATTTGGCAATAACTCGAAAATGAAAAAAGAACTGCAACAAACAGTAAAGTAGTTTTTTTCATAAAAAGTGTGTTTAGTTGTTATTGATTTTATCTTAACGTTTATTATTGCTTCTCTATTTCGGACAAAACTCTTAGGTGAAACCAAAAAGTCAAGATAATTTCATTTAAAAAAATAATGACCCCAAAGTAAAGAAAATATTAATTGTTAACTTATATTTATGAGTTAAAAAATTCAATAATCGATGAAATTAACAAAAAAACGACAAACGGCTGTTTTTTCTTTCAAAAAATCAATAGTCTATTGGTCTTAAAATTCATCAATTTTAAATAAATTTGGAAAAAATAATATTCTTGAATACAAAAATATATTTTGCATCCGATCAGCATTTTGGAGCTCCCACACCTGAGCAGAGTTTTCCTCGTGAACAAAAATTTGTTCAATGGCTTGACGAAATCAAAAAAGATGCAACAGCTTTGTTCCTTTTAGGGGATTTGTTTGACTTCTGGTTTGAGTATAAAACGGTTGTGCCAAAAGGTTTTGTAAGGGTTTTGGGCAAACTGGCAGAAGTTCGTGACAGCGGAATTCCGGTTTATTTTTTTGTTGGAAACCATGATTTGTGGATGAATGATTATTTTGAAAAAGAGCTGAATATTCCTGTTTATCACGATAATCAGGAATTTGAATTCAACGGAAAAACGTTTTTAATTGGTCACGGTGACGGAAAGGGTCCGGGCGACAAAGGTTACAAACGGATGAAAAAAGTGTTTACCAATCCGTTTTCTAAATGGCTTTTTAGATGGTTGCACCCGGATTTAGGGGTTAAATTGGCACAATATCTTTCGGTAAAAAACAAGCTGATTTCTGGTGATGCAGATGTGAAATTTCTTGGCGAAGAAAACGAATGGTTGGTGCAATACGCCAAACGTAAACTAACTTTTAAGCACTATGATTACCTTGTGTTTGGTCATAGACATTTGCCACTAAGCATAGAAATTGGAGAAAATTCTACTTATATAAATTTAGGCGATTGGATTACTTATTTTACTTATGGGGTTTTTGAAGGCACAAATTTTGAATTGAAAAAGTATTAAATTCAACAATGTCATACAAAATGATTTCTCGTTATCTGACAAAACGTATTATTGCATTAATTTTGGTTTTATTACTAATAGTACTTTTGTGGGTTTTAACTTTTGACCCTCACAAATATTGTGTTGGTGATGACCACCGGCATGTAGATGGCGGTTTAGGAATGGTTATTACTTTGTTAATGACTACTATGGCGTTTTGCTGTTTTTTATTTTTTGAAATGGTATGGATGTATTATAAAAAGAAAGGTAATTTTGCCATTGTAGACTTAATACTTTTTCTAATTATAGCTTTCATAATATACTTCATCTTTCATTGGGCATTATAACATTTTTTTACCTCAAATCCTTTAACCTCAACTGAACGTTGACATTTCCGTTGAATTCATTTTCATCGATACAATAGACAATTTCAAATGGATTTTTGTTTTTTGTAAGTTCCAATTTATTTGCTAAACCAAAGCCAATCACGCCAAAACCGTCAGAATTATTTTGTTTGACAAACAATTTTAAATGTTCCTCATTTTGACCGATTGCCTTGCCGTAACCAGTGTCTTTTATATTTTTAGTTAAAAAAACTGGTGTCATATTTTCGGGCCCGAATGGTTCAAATTGGTTTAGAATCCGAATTAATTTGTCGTCAATATCGTTTAGGTTGATTTCTGCATCAATTGATATTTCCGGAATTAACAAATCAGGGTGAATGGTTTTGGCAACTACTTCTTCAAAAGTATTTTTGAAATTCTGATAATTTTCTTCTTTTAAAGTCATTCCCGCCGCATACATGTGTCCGCCGAATTGTTCAAGGTGTTCCGCACACGCTTCCAAAGCATTGTAAATATCAAAATCTCTGACTGAACGTGCTGAGGCAGCAAGTTTGTCGCCACTTTTGGTAAAAACAATTGTCGGTCGATAATAAGTTTCGGTCAATCGAGAAGCCACAATTCCGATAACGCCTTTGTGCCAGTTTTCGTTATAAATTACGGTAGTAAAATTTTTTTCTTCGTTGTTTTCGGTAATTTGTTCCAGTGCTTCTACCGTGATTTGCTTGTCTAACTCTTTTCTGTCAGAATTGAATTGTTCGATTTCCGAAGCAAAAATTTCGGCTTGTTCCAAATCAAACTCTGTAAGTAAAGCTACTGCGGCGTTGCCATGCTTTATTCTTCCGGCGGCGTTGATTCTTGGTGCAACGATAAAAACCACATCGGTTATAGTAAGTGTTTTCTTTTTTACATTCTGGATTAACGCTTTAATTCCGGCACGTGGATTTGAATTTATCACTTCCAATCCAAATTTTGCCAAAACCCGATTTTCGCCCGTAATCGGGACAATGTCAGCACCGATTGCCGTTGCGACCAAATCCAGATACGGTTTTAAATCATCAATGGTTTGGTCTCGGTTTTGTGCCAATGCCTGAACGAGCTTAAAACCTACGCCGCAACCGCAAAGTTCGTCATACGGATAATGGCAATCTTCTCGTTTTGGATTTAAAACTGCAACCGCATCGGGAATTTTATAGTCTGGTTTATGATGGTCACAAATGATAAAATCAATATTTTTTTCATTGGCGTAAGCAATATGTTCAATCGATTTTATACCGCAATCCAACGCAATAATCAGCGAAAATCCGTTGTCTTCGGCAAAATCGATGCCTTGATACGAAATGCCATAACCTTCGTTGTATCTGTCAGGAATATAAGTAGCGACGTTTGGGTAAAAACTCTTTAAATAGCTTGACACGAGCGAAACCGCCGTTGTTCCGTCCACGTCATAATCGCCAAAAACCAAAATCTTTTCGCCGTTTGCGACCGCTTTTTCAATTCGTGCTACGGCTTTGTCCATATCTTTCATTAGATATGGATGGTGCAAATCCTGTAAACTCGGACGGAAAAACTGCCTCGCCTGTTCAAAAGTTTCGATTCCTCTTTGCAACAAAAGCGATGCAATCAGTTCATTTATATTAAGTTGAGATGCTAATTGCTTTATTTTTTCAGGATTGGGTTTTGGTTTTAAAGTCCAACGCATACGGAAGTACGATTTACAAAGTTTGAAGTACGAAGTTAATGATTTTTGAATGTTGAAATTGATTTCTTTTATAAATCAGGCAAATTTTCTAACGTATATATAGTATAATTCGTTCTTTTTTGGCTTTCAGCACCTCCGTAAACAACGGACAAATTTGCATCAGAATTTATTTTTCGGAAATAATCCAAACCTTTAAAAAAGCTCTGATTTATGGTTTTGCCTGATTTTATTTCAAAGGTTCCAATTTTATTTCCGTTTTCGACAATTAAATCTACTTCGTTTTGAGAAGCATCTCTCCAAAAATAGAATTTAGATTTTGACGATGTATTAATGGCATTTTTCATCAGTTCCAAAATAATCAGATTTTCAAAAATACTTCCTTTGGCATAATGATTTTCCAAATCGTTAAGTGTTCTGATACCCAATAAATGACACAATAAACCTATGTCATTAAAATATATTTTTGGTGTTTTAATAATACGCTTGTTAAAACTTTTGTGATACGGTTGCAGTTTGAACGTAATAAACGATGCCTCTAACAACGTAAACCACGAATTTATGGTTTTGTTGTCTAAATCGAGTTCATTGCCCAGACTTGTTTGGTTAAAAAGCTGTCCGACACGACCCGAAAGCAGTTGGATAAACTTCTGAAACAAATCCAGATTGGTAATGTTTTTGAGCAAACGGACATCACGTTCTACATAGGTTTTCAGATAATTTTCGTAATAATCAGCAGGTTGAATATCCTGAATTATCTTTCTCGGATAAGACCCCGAAAGAGCGTATTTTTCCCAATTTTCGGGCTTAAAATCAGTGTTTTCAAGCTCTTTATACGAAAACGGAAGTAACGTAAACAACGCTACACGACCCGCAAGAGATTGTGTAATCTGCTCCATCATTAAAAAATTCTGCGACCCTGTTATGATATATTCTCCGTTTATATTACGTTCGTCCGTAACAATCTGTAAGTAAGAAAACAGCGAGGGAACATTCTGAATTTCATCAATGATAACACCATTTTGATAGGTTGTCAGAAACCCAATCGGGTCGGTTTGGGCAAATTCTCTGTCTGATAAATTTTCCAAATTCACATACTTATAATTTGGCTTTATCATTTTTGACAAAGTGGTTTTGCCCGATTGTCTCGGTCCTGTTATGGCAATAACAGGAAACTTATCGACAAGCTCTGAAACTTTTTCAGCTAAAATCCGTTGTATCATTTTGTAAAATTAGGAATTGGATTCCTAATCTGCAAATTTATTTGTCTAAATACTTATTTTTCCTTTTTCAAGATTGGGTTTTGGTTTTAAAGTCCAACGCATACGGAAGTACGATTTATAAAGTTTGAAGTACGAAGTTAATGATTTTTGTATAATGTATATTGTAGAAATGTATGTGCTTAATCAGGAATTGAATAAGAACCACCGTTTTTTCTTACCATTCGTCTATAATGTCTTTGAAGTTTTTTATCTCTGCTTCCGTCATTTGGCGACAACTCGATTTTATATTCATTTTGGTCTGAAATGGTAATTTGTTCACTATAAAAAGCCGTAAAATGTATTTCTAAAATTTCGCCTTTTTTTACTTCTATTGTAAATTTTCCGTCAAAATCAGTTTTGGTTTCTCTTTTTGGTGCGTCTTTTCGTTTTTGTTTTACTTGTATTGTAGCAAAAGGCAAAGGTATATAGTCATCATTACCAATAACAACACCTATAATTGTTTTGGTTTCTTGCCCAAAAGCAAAACCAGCCACAAGCAAAAACGATATGTAAAGTAGTTTTTTCATTTATTAATTTTGTACTTCGTAAATTGTAAATCGCACTTTGCTTTATTTTTTTCCGTTAACAACCGCAACAATTTCGCCTTTTGGCGGTTTGGCTTCAAAGTGTTTTAAAACGGCTTCGGCAGTTCCACGAACGGTTTCTTCGTGCAGTTTTGAGAGTTCACGGGAAACAGAAACCTGTCGTTCTTTGCCAAAATACTGCACAAATTCCGCCAAAGTTTTTACCAATTTATGCGGTGAAACATAGAAAATCATTGTTCTGGTTTCTTCTGCCAATTGTAGAAATCGGGTTTGTCGTCCTTTTTTTTCGGGTAAAAAACCTTCAAAGACAAATCTGTCATTGGGCAGACCGCTGTTGACCAACGCCGGCACAAAAGCCGTCGCACCGGGCAAACATACTACTTCAATGCCGTTTTCTACGCAGGCACGAGTGAGCAAAAATCCCGGGTCGGAAATGGCGGGCGTTCCGGCATCAGATATCAACGCCATAACTTTTCCGGCTTTTATTTGCAAAACCAAATGCTCAACGGTTTTGTGTTCGTTGTGCATGTGGTGGCTTTGCATCGGAGTATTTATATCAAAATGTTTTAGAAGTTTCCCACTGTTTCGGGTGTCTTCGGCAAGGATTAAATCAACTTCTTTCAGAACTTTTACAGCCCTGAAAGTCATGTCTTCGAGGTTACCAATTGGTGTTGGGACAATAAACAGCTTTCCCATTTATTAATGAAAATTTCGCTCTATGATTTCCAGTAAACGCTCAGAATATTCGTCTTTTCCATGCCAGTTGTTATAATCGGGTTTGACTATGTCTTCTATAAAATCCTGAACTTCGCCAAATGTATCAAATGTGCTTAATTGTGATAAAACACGGTTATAGTCTTCGTTGCTTCCGTTAAAAAGGTGTTTTACAAAAGCTATTTTGTCGTTTAGACCAATATGAATTCCTTTTAATAGGGTTTCGTTCAATGTAGATTTGGCTTCTGCTTGGAAAGCATCACTTTTTGGAGTTGTAAAAACGACTTCTTCTGTCTTCTCAAATGTGATTTTGGTAGATTTTACAGACTCGGCAGGAACATCGTCAACTTTTACAAATTCGGGGTCTTTATAATCTTCATGCAGAAAGTCTTCAAGCGAAACTTGTTTGCCAACCGTTTTTTCTTCGGTTATTTCTGGTTCTTCTTCATGGCTTAACTCGAACTCAGGCACAAACATTTCTTCAATTTTTTCTTCAACAATTTCGTTTTCAGGCAATGATTTTTCGATGACTTCTGCTGTAAATTTCTCTTTCACTTCTTCTTCCAAAACCGCTTCTTCAACAGTTTCTATTGTTTCCAAAACAATTTCTTCTTTTACTTCTTCAACAACAATCGCCGGAGCTTTTTCTTCAAACAGTTTTTCTTCGAGTACACTTGCAGGAATTTCATTTTCTACTACGTTTATATGTTCTTCATAAAACCGTAAAACTGAAAGTTTTTCGTAAAGGTTCTGTGTTTCCTGATGTAATTTTATGACATCTTCTTTTCCTTTTAGCTTTAAAATACGATGGGCAATGCTGATTAATTCAGCCTCTAATTTTTTCTTCATAACTTTTGGGGTTGTTGTGAATAAAGCAATGGTTTTTTAATAATTTTGTTTTTGTTCAAAGGTAGTTACATTCGGCGTTACTTCCTATTGATTTTTGGTTTTAAAATTACAACTATATCAACGGAATGTATATTGGCTTTCAGGATATAGTTCACAAAGTTATGCACAATTTTTGGTTGCTTTAATAATATAAAAACGTTGTTATGTTTCTTGAAAATACGGTTAATCATAAAGAGCAGTTTGGATGGATTGAGGTTATTTGTGGTTCGATGTTTTCCGGCAAGACGGAAGAACTTATCCGAAGGTTAAAACGAGCTCAGTTTGCCCGTCAAAAAGTTGAGATTTTTAAACCGGCTATAGACACACGTTATCATGAAGAAATGGTAGTTTCGCACGATGCTAACGAAATACGTTCTACGCCCGTTCCGGCTGCCGCTAATATCAGGATTTTGGCTCAGGGATGTGATGTGGTAGGCATTGACGAAGCACAGTTTTTTGACGACGAAATAGTTTCTATTTGCAATGATTTGGCAAATTCCGGAATACGCGTAATTGTTGCCGGACTAGATATGGATTTTAAAGGCAATCCTTTCGGTTCGATGCCGGCACTTATGGCAACAGCAGAATATGTAACCAAAGTTCATGCCGTGTGTACACGCACGGGAAATCTTGCTCATTACAGCTTCCGAAAATCTAAAGACGATAAATTAGTTATGCTCGGAGAAACAGAGGAATATGAGCCACTGAGTCGGGCGGCTTATTTCAAAGCTATGCATGAAGCCAAAGAAGAAAATTAAGCTGAAACAGAAAACAAAAACATTCAAAAATCGTGAATCTAAGTCTATCTACCATTATTAGCCATATAAACACCCGTTTTTTAGGTTTTGACGAAACCGTTCAAATCGATAATGTTTCATTAGACAGCCGTTCGCCTCAAAACAATCAAAACACCTTGTTCTTTGCTATAATAGGACCCAATTACAACTCACATATCTTTATTCCCGAATTGGTAAAAAAAGGTGTTCGCAATTTTGTGGTTTCAGAAGTTCCTATAATAGAATATGGCGATTTGAACTTTCTTGTTGTAGAAGATACCCTCAAAGCTCTACAGAGATTTGCAGCATATTATCGGAGTTTGTTTCATTTTCCAATAATTGGAATCACAGGAAGCAACGGAAAAACCATTGTTAAAGAGTGGATAAACTTTTTGTTGAGTCCCGAGTATAATATTATCCGAAGTCCAAAAAGTTATAACTCACAAGTGGGTGTACCGCTTTCTGTTCTCGGAATCAATGAAGGTCATAATTTAGGCATTTTTGAAGCGGGTATTTCTACAACAGATGAAATGAAATCACTTGAAAAGATTATCAAGCCAACAATTGGAATTCTCACCGGAATTGGGTCGGCACACGATGAAGGGTTTGAGAATCTAGGTCAGAAAATCAAAGAGAAACTAAAACTTTTTAAAGAAGTCGGTTTGCTTATTTATCCGAAAAACAAAACGGTAGATGCCTTTTTGCCATCCGGCATAAAAACTTTTTCATGGAGCAGTAACGACAAAACAGCCGATGTTTTGATTCATTTTAAAACCGAAAATCAAAACACTTTTCTAAACATTACCTATCAAGATAGCTGTACCAAAATAAAAGTTCCATTTTCTGACGAAGCTTCAATAGAAAACGCCATTCACTGTATGATGTTAATGCTTTACTTTAAGTATGATTTTGACACGATTCAGAAAAGGCTAGAATGGCTTTATCCTATAGAAATGCGATTGAAAGTAAAAAATGGAATAAACAAAACAACTTTAATAGACGACAGTTACAGCTCTGATTTTCAGTCATTA
The DNA here is from genome assembly GCA_034005285.1 of Flavobacteriaceae bacterium. Taxonomy (GTDB): domain Bacteria; phylum Bacteroidota; class Bacteroidia; order Flavobacteriales; family Flavobacteriaceae; genus Flavobacterium. The sequence continues at coordinate 51,274 of JAVEUZ010000011.1, read as the reverse complement.
AAAATAGCGTTAGATTTTTTGGAGAACCAAAGTCAGCACTCTAAAAAGACCCTTATTCTTTCGGATATTTTTCAAAGCGGACTTTCGGAGGAAGAGCTTTATTCGAGAATTTCTCAACTTATTATTGCCCACAAAATAACAAGGGTTATCGGTGTCGGAAAAACCATATCTAAGTTTAAAAACAAATTTCCGAACTGTTTGACCTTTGGAAGTATCGAGGATTTTGTAGAAGAGTTTGAAAAAATTACTTTTGAAAATGAAACTATTCTTGTCAAAGGAGCAAGAAGTTTTCATTTTGAAGAAATTGTTGCTTTGCTTGAAGAAAAAACGCACGAAACAGTACTCGAAATAAATCTCAACGCCCTATCTCACAATCTGAATTATTACAAAGCAAAACTTTTTCCTAAAACCCAAATTATGGCAATGATTAAAGCTTTCGGATATGGAAGTGGTGGTCCCGAAATTGCTAAATTATTAGAATATCATAAAGTAAATTATCTGGGTGTAGCTTTTGCTGATGAAGGCATTATGCTAAGATTAAACGGGATTCAAACCCCTATTATGATTATGAATCCTGAAACAAGTAGTTTTTCATCGCTTATTCAATACAATCTTGAACCAGAAATATATAGTTTAAAAAGTCTTCGGGCATTCTTAAAAATTGTTAGAAGCAAAAAGCTAAAAAACTATCCCATTCATATAAAAATAGATACCGGAATGCACCGTTTGGGATTTGAAGAAAGTCAGATAGACGAATTAATCTCTATTCTCAACAGCAATAGCTATGTTTTAGTAAAAAGCATACTGTCGCATTTGGCAACAAGCGATGATTTAAAACAAAGAGATTTTGTATTAAAACAGATATCTCTTTTTGAGATAATATCTTCGAGACTTATCTCTGAACTAAACATTACCCCGATACGGCATATATTGAACACTTCTGGTATTTCAAATTATTCGCAACATCAATACGACATGGTTAGGTTGGGCATTGGTCTTTATGGGATTTCAGGAAATATTCAGGAGCAAAACCATCTCGAACAGGTAGGGACGCTCAAATCTGTCATTTCTCAAATCAGGACAATCCCGAAAGGTGACAGTGTAGGCTATGGAAGAAGGTTTATAGCAGAGCGAGAAACCCGTGTTGCTACCATTCCGATAGGTTATGCAGACGGTATCCGTAGGATGTGGGGTTCAAACGGCGGATATGTAACCATTCAGAAACAAAAAGCTCCTATTATTGGCAGTATCTGTATGGATATGCTGATGGTTGATGTAACCGATATTCCGTGTGTAGAAGGCAATCAGGCAATTATTTTAGGATCTTTGCCTTCTGTTTTTGAAATAGCTGAGGCATTGCAAACTACTCCGTATGAGATACTTACGGGAATTTCGCATCGAGTGAAAAGAATTTTTTATCGGGAATAAAGGAAGTGTTAAAGAATTTAACTATTTTTGGCTAAATCAATTAAAATCTATTAAATATGGGTATGATTAAAGAATTTAAGGAATTTGCAATGCGTGGCAATCTGGTAGATATGGGTGTTGCATTTGTTATGGGTGGTGCTTTCGGTAAAATTGTTACCGCCTTTGTTGATGGAATGGTAATGCCGCTTGTTGGCTTGCTTACTGCGGGTAAAGATTTTTCTAAGCTTGTATGGGAAATTAAAGCAGGAACAAAAGAAATCATTGACGAAGCAGGTGTCGTTACTACTGAAGGGGCAGAACCTATTGTCGTTAAGTATGGTGAGTTTATTACTGTTGCCATTGATTTTATTATTGTAGCCTTTGTCATGTTTATGATTATAAAAGGTATTAATAAAATGAAAAAGGCTGAACCGGAGCCAGAACCTGCTGGGCCTACTCAGGAAGAATTATTGTCAGAAATTCGCGATTTGTTGAAAAAATAGATTACCGTTATATTATTAGTACTCGACAAAAATCATAGACATTTCATTTTCAAACGATTATTTTTTATATTCTAAAGAATCTATGGGATTCAGTTGTATATAGGCATTAATTTTGAATTTGATTGCTTGACTCTGGCTGGAATCGTATTTATTGGAAATTATTATTTCTATAAATATTTGCCCCCTTTGAGGTCGAAAAAAACACAAATAATAAAAGTCAAGTTACTTATTTTGATTTTTTTATGTTTTTTGTCGTGTACTATAAATTATATTATATATTCCACTAAAACCGTTTCAATTATGAAGCGGTTTTTTTATATAATAAAAAAGAGTATTGAAAGTGATTTCAATACTCTTTTCTTTTTATGTAACACCTATTTGTATTTCTTTCAGACGTTTTAGGTGCCTATTTTTATTTAAGTTTCTTTTTAACTTCTACTTCCTGATAACATTCTATTAGGTCATTAATTTCTATGTCGTTATAGTTTTTAATCTGTATTCCACAATCATAACCTTTTGACACCTCTTTTACATCATCTTTAAAACGTTTTAGTTGTGCCAACTCACCCGTATAGATAACAACTCCTTCGCGAATAAGACGTATTTTTGAATTTCTGAAAACTTTTCCATCCACAACCATACATCCGGCAATTGTACCAACTTTAGAGATTTTGAAAGTTTCTCTGATTTCTGCTGTTCCGGTAATTTCTTCTTTAAGTTCCGGAGAAAGCATTCCTTCCATAGCGTCTTTCAAGTCGTCAATAGCATCGTAAATAATAGAATATGTTTTAATGTCTATTTCTTCTTTTTCTGCTAATTGTTTTGCACTTCCGGCTGGTCTTACATTAAATCCAATGATTATTGCATCTGAAGCAGTGGCTAACAAAACGTCAGATTCTGTAATAGCTCCAACTCCTTTGTGAATGATTTTTATCTGAATTTCTTCGGTAGAAAGTTTTGAGAACGAATCCGACAAAGCTTCAACAGAGCCGTCAACGTCTCCTTTAAGAATAATGTTTAATTCTTTAAACTGTCCTAAAGCGATTCTTCTTCCTATTTCTGCAAGTGTTATGTGCTTTTGAGTTCTTACAGATTGTTCTCTAAGTAACTGCATTCTTTTTGTTGCAATTTGTTTTGCCTCTTTTTCATCTGCGTAAACGGCAAATTTATCCCCGGCTGTCGGAGCTCCGTCCAATCCGAGAATTGAAATGGGTGTAGAGGGTCCTGCTTCGTTAACCTGATGACCTCTTTCGTCGTGCATGGCTTTTATTTTTCCATGATGTTTACCAGCCAAAACATAGTCTCCCACTTTCAATGTTCCTGCTTGTACAAGTACAGTCGAAACGTATCCTCTTCCTTTGTCAAGGAATGCCTCAACTACTGTTCCTGTTGCCGGCTTATTCGGGTTGGCTTTCAAATCTAACAATTCGGCTTCCAAAAGAACTTTTTCTAATAGTTCTTTAATTCCTATTCCTTTTTTGGCAGAAATGTCTTGAGATTGAATTTTACCTCCCCATTCCTCTACAAGAAGGTTCATTCCTGCTAATCGTTCTTTAATTTTCTCAGGATTTGCAGTTGGTTTATCTACTTTGTTAATGGCAAAAACCATTGGAACACCTGCTGCTTGTGCGTGACTGATTGCCTCTTTGGTTTGTGGCATTATGTCGTCGTCTGCGGCTATGACAATAATGGCAATATCTGTAATTTGTGTACCTCTGGCACGCATCGCAGTAAACGCTTCGTGTCCGGGCGTATCTAAGAAAGTTATTTTTTGATTATTGTCTAATCTTAATCCGTATGCACCAATATGTTGCGTAATTCCTCCTGATTCTCCGGCAATTACATTCGTTTTTCTAATGTAATCCAGCAAAGAGGTTTTTCCGTGGTCAACATGTCCCATAACGGTTACTATAGGGGCTCTTGTTTTCAAATCTTCCGGACTGTCCTCAATGATTTCTGCTGTTTCTTCTATATCTGTAGTAATGAATTCTACTTCATAGCCGAATTCGTCTGCTACAATAGACAATGTTTCTGCATCTAATCTTTGGTTCATTGTTACCATGATTCCCAAAGACATACAAGTACCAATTACTTTAGTAATAGGAACATCCATCATCGTTGCAACCTCACCTACAGTTACAAATTCTGTAACTTTAAGGATTTTGCTTTCTTCTTCTATTGCACGATTTTCTTCATCGGTTCTCTGACGGTGAGAATCTCTCTTGTCTCTTCTGTATTTAGAAGCTTTACTTTTATTTCCTTTACCCTGTAATTTTTCAAGGGTTTCTCTAATTTGTTTTTGAACTTCTTCTTCGGTTGGCTCAACTTTTGCAACAGGACGATTAGTTTTTGCTCCCGCTCTTCCTCTGTTTCCTTTGTTGTTTCCGTGTGCAAAATTTCCAGTTGACGAACCAGCAATACCAGGCTTCTGAATTCGTTTTCTTCTGTTTTTATTACTACTACCAGCTTCGCTTTTTTGTCCCTCTTTTGGCTGCTGCTGAGGTTTTGAACTTTCTTCCTTCTTCTTTTTAGGTTTATTGAACTGAGATAAGTCTATTTTTTGACCAGTTAGAGTTGCTCCTGAAAGTTTTTGGTATTGTGTAGTGATTTTTTCTTCAACCGGATTTACGTCTAAAGACGATTCAAGGGGCTTGGTATCTACTTCTTTAGTAGTTTTTATAGGTTCTGGATTCTGAACAATCGGTTTTTTCTCTTCCGGTTTTTCAGAGGTTGTTTTAGGTTCGGGTTTTTTAGCGTCCAAATCTATTTTACCCACGGCTTTGGGACCACTTAGGACGGCCTTAGCCTTTATCACTTCTTGATTTTGGCGTTCTTCTTCTTGTTTCCGAATTAATTCAAGTTCTTTTTCCCTCTCAATTCTAAGAGCTTCTTTCTCTTTTCTTTTTTCTTCTCCAACCTCTTTAGAAGCTTCTTTTTTTCCTTTATCTCCTGCGAATTCATTGCAGAGAATATCGTACTCGGAAGACGAGATTTTTGTGTTTGGACTAGATTCAATAACAATGTTTTGATCTTTCAAAAAATCGACCGCTCTTTCGAGAGAAATATTCAGTTCTCTTAAAACCTTATTAATTCTTATATTTTTTTCTTCAGACATATATTTTTATTAGTACAATCAAACGGGTTAGTCTTCAAGTTCTTCTTTAAGAACCTTTATTACCTCGAGAATTGTTTCTTCTTCAAGGTCTGTTCTTCTGACCAAATCTTCTACACTATGTTTTAGAACACTTCTAGCAGTATCGAGTCCTATTTTGGCAAACTCTTCTATTACCCACCCATCAATTTCATCCGAAAATTCTGTTAGTTCTACATCGTCTTCTTCTTCGGGTGTGCTGCCTTCTCTTATTACATCGAGTTCGTATCCACACAAAAGCCCTGCCAGTTTAATATTATATCCTCCTCTCCCGATGGCTTTTGAAACTTCTTCGAGTTTTAGATAGACATCTGCTCTTTTTGTTTCTTCATTAATTTTAACAGACGTAACTTTTGCCGGACTCAGGGCACGTATTATAAATAGTTGGCTATTGTTGGTATAATTTATAACATCTATGTTTTCGTTGCCCAATTCACGTACAATTCCATGAATTCTTGAACCTTTCATCCCCACACAAGCTCCTACTGGGTCGATTCTGTCGTCATAAGAATCTACGGCAACTTTTGCTTTTTCTCCAGGAATTCTAACAACTTTTTTTATTGTAATAAGTCCGTCAAAAATTTCAGGGATTTCCTGTTCAAATAATTTTTCTAGAAATTTTTCCGAAGTTCTAGACATAATTATCTGTGGTTTGTTTCCTTTTAATTCAACACTTTCTAAAACTCCTCTAACATTATCTCCTTTTCTGAAAAAGTCTGATGGTATTTGTTTTTCTTTTGGCAGAACTATTTCGTTTCCGTCGTCGTCTATCAAGATAACTACTTTTGGGCGAACGTGGTGTACTTCTGCCGTGTAGATTTCTCCAATCAAATCTTTAAAATGTTTATAAAGATTTGTGCTGTCATGTTCATGAATTTTTGAAATAAGGTTTTGTCTTAACGCTAGAATTGATCTTCTTCCGAGGTCTATGAGCTTTACCTCTTCAGACACATCTTCTCCTACTTCAAAATCAGGTTCTATTTTTCGGGCTTCAAAAAGTGAGATTTCCTGATTTGGGTCTTCTACTTCTCCGTCGGCAACAACAACACGGTTTCTCCAAATTTCCATATCTCCTTTGTCCGGGTTGATAATGATGTCAAAATTATCGTCTGAACCATATTTTTTCTTTAAGGCGTTTCTGAACACGTCTTCCAAGATTGCCATCAACGTTACTCGGTCTATAGATTTATCGTCCTTAAATTCTGAAAATGATTCTATTAATGCTAAATTTTCCATATTTTATCTACAAAATTTTCTAAAATGTAAGAGCTATAGTAGCCTCTATTATATCTGAATAATTAATTTCTTTTTGTTTTTCGACTGTTTCTTTTCCTTTTCCAACTTTTTTGGGTTCTCGTGCAGTCCAAATCAACGTAATAAACTCGTCGTTGGCATCTTGCAATACACCTCTGATTTTTTCTTGCTGTGTTTCTACATCAAGCTCTTTTCCGATATTTTTTTTGTACTGTCTTATCAGTTTTAGCGGAGAAGAAAGCCCGGCAGAGGAAACTTCGAGTGCAAAATCGTACTCTTCACGGTCTAAATTATGTTCAATATCTCTACTTACGTCAATACAATCTTGAAGAGTAACCCCGTTATCACCATCTAAAATTACAACAATTTTTTTGTTTTCTGCAACTTTTAGGTCTATTAAGAACAGATGTTTTCTCTCTGTGAGTGATTCTTCTACAAGGCTTGAAACCAAATTTTTAAATTCCATACTGTATAAAAAGAGGGGAGTCTCACTCCCCTCGTATTTTCGCTGTAAAAATAACGGCACAAATATAATTATTTTTTTTAAAATAAAATCATTGTTGTTTATTTAAAATTATTTGTACTTTTATGCTATTAAATTTCAATCGAGTATTAAACCTTTAGACTAAAACTTTTTTATGAAAAAAATTCTTATCCCGACAGATTTTTCACGACATGCCGAATATGCCTTGAAAGTAGCAGCACAAATTGCTAAAAGACACGATGGCGAGATTTTTTTACTTCACATGTTAGAATTGCCAGGACAATCAGGTGATGCTATTAGTGTTGGCAGAGATATTCCGGAGATTATGTTTTTTAAAGATGCCGCTATGAAAAAACTTGACGAATTGGCAGAATCTGAGCATCTGAAAGGGCTTAATGTCTCAGAAATTATTCAGTTTGAAATGGCATTCGACGGTATTATGAACATAAGCCAAAAAAACAATGTTGACCTGATTGTAATGGGTTCGCACGGTGCAAGTGGTTTTAAAGAGATGTTTATTGGTTCAAATGCCGAGAAAGTTGTTAGAAATTCTGAGATTCCTGTGCTAATTATTAAAGAGGAAATTCCTGATTTCAATGTAAAAAAACTTGTTTTTGCATCAGATTTTGCAGAAGAAATCAAAAAACCATTTGCAAAAGTTGTTGATTTTGTAAATATAATTGGTGCAGAACTTAATCTCGTAATGATTAACACACCAAATAATTTCAAATCAACTTTGGTTGCTCAAGAAATTATAGATGATTTCGTAAAAGAGTTTTCGATAGAGAACTACTCAACACACATTTTTAATGATGCCAATGTAGAAAAAGGTATTTTGAATTTTGCCTATAGCGTCGATGCCGATTTAATAGGTATGTGTACGCACGGACGTAAAGGTTTGGCACACTTCTTTAACGGAAGTATTAGCGAAGACTTGGTTAATCACGCAACCAAACCCGTAATAACTTTTAAAATCTAATATTTACACGAGATTGATAACAAAAAAACCTCTTCATTTTTAGAGAGGTTTTTTTTGTTGGTCTACTAGGACTCGAACCTAGAATGACTGAACCAAAATCAGTAGTGTTACCATTACACCATAGACCAATGGGTTGATTGCGGGTGCAAATTTAATACATATTTTAAAAATCGCAAATATTTAATTGAAATTTACCAAAATTATTTATATCCCGTAAAAATCACTTAATTGTAAAGACTTGATTTTAGCAGAAATTTTTGTTAAGAAACCGCTGCTTTGGCAAAAAAACAGTTTATTTGCATTTGATTAAAATCTGTTTTAATGACGACTTTCAATTTTAATAAATGGAATACCCTCATTGGCTGGGTTAGTTTCGCAATTGCTCTTGTTGTTTATTCTCTCACCGTAGAACCCACCGTTAGTTTTTGGGATTGTGGAGAATACATTTCTACTGCTGCAAAACTTCAAGTAGGACACCCTCCCGGAGCTCCGCTGTATCAAATGATTGGTGCTTTCTTTGCAATGTTTGCCACAGATGCCTCAAAAGTAGCACTTATGGTGAATATGATGTCGGTCTTTTCGAGTGCTTTTGCAATACTTTTCATGTTTTGGTCGTCTTCAATAATACTTAAAAAAATAGTATATGGTTTTGGAAATGAGAGTAAAACGAATGATATTGCTATTCTCGGAAGTTCTTTTATTGGCGTAATGGCATTTACCTTTTCTGATAGTTTTTGGTATAGTGCGGTAGAAGCCGAAGTTTATGCGATGGCGTCACTACTCATTTCCTTGCTTGTATGGCTTGGGCTTAAATGGGTATCGGATATGGATAACCCTCGCGGAAACAAATGGTTATTGCTGATAGCTTTTGTTGTTGGACTTTCGTTTGGTGTGCATTTTATGGCATTACTTACTATTCCGTCAATCGGATTGCTTTATTATTTCAAAAATTACAAAACCATTACGCTGCAAAATTTTATTATAGCAAATATTGCCGTAGTTGCCATATTACTTTTTATTTTCAAATTATTGCTTCCGTGGACAATGGCTCTTTTTGGAAATACAGAAGTCTTTATGGTAAACTCACTCGGGCTTCCGTTTGATTCCGGAACCATTTTCGTCGCATTATTGTTGGTTGTTTTGTTTTATTTTGGTTTGAAATATACCCATAACAAAGATATGCCACACCTAAATACGTTAATTTTATGTGTGCTTTTTGTGTTTGTTGGTTTTTCTTCGTGGATGATGCTTCCTATTAGGGCTAATGCGAATGTAGTTATCAACGAAAATCGCCCATCTGACGCCCGTGAAGTTCTGGCATATTACAACAGAGAACAATACGGACACAATCCGTTGTTTTATGGCCCGCAATACACAGATATATTTGCAGGATTAGACCCGGATAAACCCTATTTGGACAAAGCTCCTAACTATGAAAGAGATTATACGACCGGAAAATATATTATTACGAATAATTACATAAATGCCGTACAAAACAGTCACTCAGACCACATGGCTGTCTTACCCAGATTGTGGAGTACCGATCATATAGATAATTATGTTTCATTTACTTCTGTTCCAAAGTTTAAGATAGACCCTGATTATGCACATGAAGATGACTTAGTAGATATTGTAATGGAGTTTAATCAGGCTTATGCAACCGGAAGGCTTGACAACGAAGACTACATTGCTTTTCTGAAAGCATATAAAGACTACCTGATTGTAGAAAAGCCATCGTTTGCTGAAAATATCGGTTTTATGTTTGAATATCAGTTCGGATATATGTATTGGAGATATCTGATGTGGAACTTTGTTGGACGACAAAGCGATAATCAAGGTAGATATGACCAGCTTGACGGAAACTGGATAAGTGGCATTAACGCCATAGACGAAATACGACTTTTACCTCAAGAAAATCTGCCTTCTGATATGCTTAATAATAAAGGTAGAAACACATATTTTTTCCTTCCTTTTATATTAGGTCTTATCGGAGTGGTGTTTTTAGCCAAAAAAGACTTAAAAATGTTTTATGTTCTTTTGGTACTGTTCCTGTTTACAGGTCTAATTCTCAAAATTTATCTAAATGAAAGACCTTTTGAACCCCGCGAAAGAGATTATGCTTTGGTAGGCTCATTTTATGTTTTCGCACTCTGGATTGGCTTTGGGGTTTATGCAATATATGAAGCCTTACAGAAATTCCTTAAACCAAAAATATCACTTCCGGTAACTCTTGCAATATCTATGTTCGCTGCTCCGGTGCTTATGGCAACTCAAAATTGGGATGACCATGATCGTTCCGAAAAATATACAGCATTGGCAAATGCAAAAGCATATCTTGAATCTTGTGACCCCAATTCTATTTTGTTTACCATTGGTGATAACGACACATTTCCACTATGGTATGCACAAGAAATAGAAGGTATTAGAAGAGATATTAGAATTGTAAACACCAGTCTTTTAATGACTGATTGGTATATTGACCAAATGAAAGCAAAAGCTTATGAGTCTGAACCACTACCAATTTCCTTTGACAGAAAACAGTATGTAGGAGACAAATTGGATTATTGTATTTATAATCCAAAAACCGAAAGTTCTTTAGACTTGGCTTCTTTTATGGAGTTTATTGCTATTGATGACGATCGGACTATGGTAGAAATGCCTAATGGACAAAAAATACATTATTTTCCTACCAATAAAATTACAATCCCAGTTGATGTAGAAGCCGTTAAAAAACACAAGGTTGTTTCTGAAAAACATTATGATTCAATCGTTTCGGCTATGGAAATCAACATAAAATCACGCACTTTGTACAAAAATAGAACAATTATGCTTGATATAATCAACAACAATAATTGGGAGAGACCCATCTGTTTTACCGGCGGAAGCTTTAGCGATGAGGATTATTTATGGATGAAAGATTATCTGCAACTTCAAGGATTGGTTTACAAATTAGTTCCAATAAAAACGCCAATCGACAAGCAGCCAAGTATGACCGATATGGGAATGATAGATTCTGAAAAAATGTATAATACTGTTATGAAATGGGATTGGGGCAACGGAGACAGAACCGATATTTATCTTGACCCTGAAACCAGAAAAAACAGTATTGCGATTAGGTCTAACCTTGCAAGACTCATGGAACAGCTCATCAACGAAGGAAATAATGATAAAGCAAAAGACATCATCGAACTTGCTATAGACAAAATGCCCGTAGAACAATATGGCTATTATACGATGGTAGAGCCATTTGCTCAGGGATATTATGAAATTGGTGAGAAAGAAAATGCTCGTAAACTACTTTCGATAGTCATAAATAAATATCAGGAAAACTTGCTTTATTTCTCTGGAATTAAAATTTCACAACAAGACGATTTGTTTATAGATATTGTTACTAATATAGAAAGATACCGCTCTCTGATTACTGTTATAAAAAAATATGATGATGAGTTCTTCCAAAAAGAACGATTAACATTTAACAGTTTCAACAAACGGTTTGAAAGATTTAAAAGAAATGACGAATAATACAATGAGTCAACAACACCGACTCATTTTTTATTATGAATAAATTTTGGGTTAAAACAAATTCTTTAGTCAGATTCATTTATCCGGGCTATGTCTGGAAAATCTCTAATGAAGAAAAAAAAGTTTTTCTCACTTTTGATGACGGACCTACACCCGAAGTAACCGAATGGGTGCTTGAAACGCTTCAAAAATATAATGCCAAAGCCACATTTTTCTGTATCGGTAAAAACATTAAGTCTGAACCGAAAATCTTTAGAAAAATAATTTCCGGCGGACACGTCGTTGGCAATCATACTTTTAACCATTTGAAAGGTTGGAGAACGAATACCAAAACATATATTGAAAATGTTAAAAAATGTTCTGAAATCTGTATTGAACATTCGCAAGACAGCGATAGATCAGGTTTTAAACGCAACAACCTCTTTCGTCCGCCTTACGGGAAAATCAAAAACTCTCAGGCAAAGGGTCTTAAGAAATTGGGTTACAGGATTATTATGTGGGATATAATCAGTATGGATTTTGACCCAAAAATAACGAATAAAGAGTGTTTGAACAATGTGATTAATAATATTGAAGAAGGAAGTATTATAGTATTTCACGACAGTTTTAAAGCTTATGAAAAACTAAAAGCCGTATTGCCAGAAACCCTTGAGTATCTGAAAGAAAATAATTATAGTTGTGCAACTATCTGTTAAATTTGCTCTTTCACCAAGCTTATTATAGTGTTGGCATCCAATTCTCCTGATTGACGCCAAACCATCTGACCTCCTTTGTAAATCATCAGGGTCGGAAGTCCTTTTATTCTTAATGCTTCTGCGAGTTCCTGATTCTTGTCCACATCAATCTTGATTACTTTTGCTTTGTCTCCCAATGCTGCGGCTACATCTCTGATAACAGGATGCATCGAAACAGATGACTCGTTCCACTCTGTATAAAAGTCTATTAAAACAGGAACAGAAGCATTAATAAGTTCTCCAAATTTTGACATATACCGACGATTTTATTATATATATAAACTTATTCTTTAATAAAGATAGTACAAATGTAGTATTTTTAACGAATTACACTATTTTTTCACCTTTTTTTAATTCAATAACTGTAATTTCAGGCCAAATTCCAACTCTTCCTGGGTAAGCATGAAACCCAAAACCCCGATTTACATAAATATACCGACCCTTTTTTTCGTATAATCCTGCCCATTGTTTATAGACATATTGTACCGGACTCCATTTCATAAACCCCGGTATTTCTATACCAAATTGAAAACCATGTGTATGACCTGACAAAGTAAGATGAAAATGTTTAGGGTCGTCCTTAACCTGATGCTCCCAGTGACTTGGGTCATGTGTCAACAAAATTTTAAAATCTTCTTTGGATAAATCTTCTGAAGCTTTGGACAAATCTCCTGCCTTTTTGAAATTGTGACCCCAATTTTCAACTCCAACCACAGTTAATTCATCTGAGCCATTTTTTATTTTCACAGTTTCATTCAGCAGTAATTTAAAATCTATTTGTCGATGCAAATCCTTAATAGCTTCAAAGTTTTCTTGCTTTGCCTCTTCGGAAGACCAATTTATATATTCTCCATAATCATGATTGCCCAAAACCGAATATTTCCCGAATTTTGGCTGATGAATCCTTTTGAAAGTTTCAACCCACGGATACATTTCTGAAGCATGAGTATTTACAATATCTCCGGTAAATAAAACTAAATCCGAATTCTGCTCGTTGATTAAATCTATTGCATATTCAATTTTTTCCGAGTCGTCAAAACTACCAGAATGAATATCCGATATATGGGTTATTGTCATACCGTCGAACCCATCGGGCAAATCAGGAAAAAATATCGTTTGTTTGATTACTTTAAAGTTGTATTTCCCTTTTGTCATGCCATACAAAAGCGACAAAAATGGTACAGCTGCCAGACCTAAAGCCACCTGACTTACAAATTTTCTTCGTTCAGGCAAAAAAGAAGCGTGGCTTGTGGTTCCGGCTATTGAAGTAAATAATTTTGAGAAAATCCGATAAAAATCTTCTCCAAACATCACTAAAGTCAGAACCGTTTTTGGAATATAAACTATTAATAAAAGACCTATTGTCGAAAGTGTTTTTGTTGTCTGTCCTGCAGTACTATCAAACTGAAAAAACGAATACAATAAATAAATAAAAATTACACCACTTATTAGAATATAAGCAAATTGTATTCTTTTAATCTTAGACAAAGTGGTGAATGCCTGAAAAGCATACACTTCCACCAAAATCATCAGAAATATAAGTATTATAACACGAAGTAACATTATTTTTTACTTACAAAGTAAAAACATCATTTCACACATATAACTCTATTTATTAAAAGTTTAACGGAATCTTGAAAGTTTCTTTGTTTTTTTTCATGAAAAAGGACTTTTTATAAGACCATGCACCGTTAAAAGGTCACTTTTACTCCATTAAACAATCTTCCGTCTGCTTGGAGAACATACTTTTCTCCCGAAGTAAGTCCTGATAAAACTTCAATATCGTTTCCATAGATTTTTCCCAATCGAAGCCATCTCAAAATAGCTGTATTATCATCGTTTACTACGTAAATTCCTTTGAGCTGACCTTGTGTGATAACTGCCTCCTGTGGAATCAACACTAAATTGTTTTGTGTTTGTTCTACCTGTTTTCCAATCGGGAAAACGGCGTTTACAAACATTCCCGACAAAACGTTTTCGGTTTTATCCAAGTCGATTTTTACGATGTATTGTCCTCCTGTGTTTCGGGCAGAAGTGCTTACTTCGGCTACTTTTCCTTTTATGGTTTTGTCTAAAGATTTGATATTTACATCAATTGTCATTCCGTTTTTGATGTTGGAAATCTCACTTTCCGAAACCATTACCACAGCCTGTAATTTTGATGATCCTTCCACACTTACAATCGGCATTCCGGGGTTTGCCATATCGCCTTCTTTGACGAAAGTTCCCGTAACCGTTCCCGAAAATGGAGCTGTAATATTCGTATAAGAAAATTGAGCCATCACTTCGTTTTTCATCTGTTTGGCTGTTTCCAAACCTGCTTTTGCCATTTCAAAATGGGTCGTCATATCGTCCATTTCTTTTTGGGAAGCACTTTTTTGCGAAAACAAAACCACAAAACGGTCATAATCCCTTTTCGCACTGTTGTACATCGCTGTTGCCTGATTGACTCCTGCTTCTGCTTGTGCTTTTTTGGCTTGTAAATCGGTACTGCTAATGGTTGCCAAAAGCTGTCCTTTGCTTACTTTTTGTCCTGTTTTTACTTTTACCGAAGTTACATAACCCATCATTCGGGTGCTGATATTCGCACTGTTTTCAGCTTCAATTTTTCCGCTTGCTGTTACGTATTTTCCTGAATTACTTCCTGCTGTTTCATTGATAGTCACCGAAATTGCAGGTAGTTCGGAAATTTGTTTTTCCTCTTTTTTGGAACACGAAATGGTCAATCCGATAAGCGAAAGAAAAGCTATTGATGTTATTATCTTTTTCATATCTAAATGTTTATTGTTTTTTAAAGGTGATATGGAATCGCTTTATTTTTATCTGTGTTTGTTTGCAACAAACTTGCTTTTATTGGCGATTTCATTTTGTATGATTTATTTTGATTGTTGTGTTAAAAATTCGATTTGAATGGCAGACAGATTGTAGTCTTTGACTGCCTCTAAATAATTTACCTGTTTTTCGAGGTCGGTTGCTTGGGAAACCAATAAATCCGAAGTTTTTTCCAAGCCTTGTGTATAGCGGTTTTCAAAAATCCGTAACGATTCTCCTGCTTGTTCTTTGGCTGTTTTGGCTAACTGAATTTTAGCTTGGTTTGATGTTAAATCCCGTTTTGATTTTTGTAATTCTAATTGATTTTTTTCGATATACAATTGCATTTCGGTTTGGGATTTTTCGACCGAAATTTTACTTTGTTTTATCTTGTTGAATGTTTCGTTTCCGTTGAAAATATCCCACGAAAGCGACAATCCTACCATAAATCCGTTGGCTCCGAATCCGACTATATCTTTATCGTTTAGGTTGTATTCTCCGAAAGCATTTAATCTCGGAAGCAATCCTTTTTTATTCATCGAAACCATTTTGTTTTGGGCTTCCAATCCTGATTTCATTGCTAAAATATCCGCTCGGTTTTCAGAGAAATTTGAGTTTTCGCTAAACAGCACATTTTGAGTTAATGCTTCCGTAGGAATGTAAATTTCAACGGAATCTTTTCCCATTAACCACGATAAATAATCCGATAAATTGGAAATATTGTTGTCGATTTCGATTTCCCTGTTTTGGACTTCGGTCAGTCCGACCTGTACCATCAGCACATCTGACGGTTTTGCATAGCCCTGCTTTTCCATATTTTGGGTATTTCGCAAAACTTCCTGATAAGCCGAAATTCCTTTTTGAACTGCTTTTTTGGCTTCGTACAAAAATTGCAGATTCGTATAGGCATTTTTGATTTCGACCGCAAGCATTTCTTCGGCAAACTGCTTTTGGTATTCGGTTGCTTTGATTTTTTCTTTGAGTGCTTTCCGAGCAGAAAAAACATCAAAATTCAAAATCGGTTGCTGAATAGAAAACTTAGTATTGAAATGATACATTTCATCCGGATTGTTTAGCAAAATAGGATTAAAATCGGCTTGGGTAACGACTTTTTGCTGTAATTTAAATCCGAAAGAATTCAGAGGGTCATTCGTATAAAAACCTGTGTGGCTTACGGAAATTTTAGGTAAAAATCCAGAAAGCGTTCCAGAAAGTTCCGCATTTGAAAAGTCGATTTCGTGTTGTTGGACTTTGAGTTGTGTATTGTTTTCTTTCATAAGGTCAATAGCCTGTTGAAGTTGTAAAGGCTGTTGAGCAAAGACACTGCCTGTCAAAAATCCGAAAATAGTAAGTAGTATAAATTTTGCATTCATAAACGAATAAGTTTAATTTCTGATGCAAAATTCCGACTTATGTTCGGGCTGTACAGTTACATTGGTTACAGAAGGAAAAAACTTTTCTGAATATGTTATTTTTCTGTAAAAGTGTTGCTCGGTTTCCGGATTATTTCTGAACTTTGTTGTGTTATTTTAAAACTATCGAACATGAAAAAATTATCAATCAGCCTTTTAACCATTTTTATTCTATTTGTCGGAACAGGGTTAAATGCACAGGAATCAATAATTGAAAAAAATAAATTGCCTCAACAAGCTCAAAAGTTCATTTTAGATAATTTCTCCAAAAACACGATTGATTATGTAAAAATGGACAAAGAAGTAATTTCGACAGATTATACGGTGAAATTTACTGATGGTTCGGAAATAGAGTTTGACTCAAAAGGGGAGTGGATGGAAGTAGATGGCAATAAAACAGCAATTCCGACAGGATTTATCCAAAAAAACATTCTTAGCTATATAGGAGAAAAATTTTCGAATGCTCAAATCGTAAAAATTGAAAAAGGTCGTTTTGGAAAGCAGGAAGTAAAACTCTCAAACGGTTTGGAGCTGGAGTTTAATTCGAAAGGTGAGTTTAAAAGAATTGATGATTAAATCTCATCACACCATCTATTAAATCACTTCATAATCTTTTTGTCGAATCGCGTTGACGAAGTTCGGTTTTAATTATTGTTGTTGTATAAGCGTTTTTATCTGTTTTATTTTCTAATTTTTCAATAAGCTTCAACGCAGCTTGTTCTCCAATTTCGGGTCCGTGTTGGCTTACAGTTGACATAGAGGGGGTAAGTCTTCTTGACCAAACACCATCTGCAAAACCGATGATACTTACTTCTTCGGGAACTTTATATCCTTTTTTGAGAACTTGCTTCATTGCGACTGTAGAAGCATATTCGTCAACGGCAAAAATACCGTCTGGTTTCTGAGTTTCGAGTAATTCGGCAAGTCTTTTTGCATAATCCTCTTCAGAATTTGTTCTGATGATTAGCTTGTCCTGAATGTCTATTGCGTGTGTTTTTAAAGATGTTTCATATCCTACGGCTCTTAGTTTTCCGACACTAATATTATCGATACATGACAAAAGAGCTATTTTTTTACATCCCGATAAGACCAAATGATTTACGGCGTTTACGGCAGACTCAAAATCATCTACTATTATTTTATCGCACTGGACTTCGTCTGTAACACGATCAAACATAACAATAGGCATTTTGTTTGTTATAATATCTTTATAGTGTGCATAGTCTTGTTGTTTCTGGGTTTCTTCTGCTATAGAAAGAATAAACCCGTCCACGGTGCCGTTGCTCAACAAATCAATCACCTGTTTTTCTTTTTCTATAGATTCATTAGAGATACAAGCAATCAGATTATAACCTTTTTGGTTGGCTACTTTTTCGATTCCACTAAAAACTTTAGCAAAAAAAGGATTCAAAATATTAGGAATGATTACACCAATAGTATTTGTTCTTTGGTTTTTTAGGTTTTTAGCCATGGTATTAGGCCTATAGTTTTGAAGCAATGCGTATTCTTTTACGCGTTTTTTGGTGGCATCACTTATTTCAGGGCTTCCGCTAAGGGCTTTTGATACGGTAGAAACAGAAAGCCCCAGATCTTTTGCAATTTGTTTTAAAGTAGTTTTAGATTTCATGTAACAATTTTTAGACGTAAAAATAATAAATTTAGACCATGAATAGACATTCTATAATTGGATAAAAAATTTTATTAAAACGCTATTTGCTTTTAAAAGAAATAATTGTACTTTTGCAACCCCTTAAATTGGGGATGGAATGTTTAATTAAAATAAATTATTGTGAACACATTAAGCTACAAGACAGTTTCAGCCAACAAAGCTACTGCAGACAAGCAGTGGATTGTTGTGGATGCTGAGGGTCATAACTTAGGTCGCTTTGCTTCAAAAGTAGCTATGCTATTAAGAGGGAAATATAAGCCTAATTATACCCCGCACGTTGACTGTGGAGATAACGTGATTGTTATCAACGCAGACAAAATCAACCTGACTGGTAACAAGTTGGACGACAAAACGTATGTTCGCCACACAGGTTATCCGGGAGGGCAGAGAGTTACAACTGCTAAAGTATTGATGCAGAAAAATCCTGCTCAAATAGTAGAAAAAGCAGTTAAAGGAATGTTGCCTAAAAACAAATTAGGGGCTCAACTTTTCCGCAATTTGAATGTAAATTCAGGTGTAGAGCACAAACACGCTGCTCAGCAACCAAAAACAGTTAATTTAAACGATTTGAAGTAATGGGAGTAATTCACAAAATCGGTAGAAGAAAAACCGCTGTTGCAAGAGTATATGTAACAGAAGGTTCAGGAAACATTACTGTAAACAAAAGAGAGCTTGGTAATTATTTTACTACAGCTGCTTTACAGTACAAAGTAAAACAACCTCTAACAATGACAGAAAACGCTGAAAGTTTTGACGTTAAAGTTAATGTTTATGGTGGTGGTATTACCGGACAAGCAGAGGCTGTTAGAATGGCTATTGCTCGTGCTATGTGCGAAGTAGATGCTGAAAATCGCGGCATTCTAAAACCAGAAGGGCTTCTAACAAGAGACTCAAGAATGGTTGAGCGTAAAAAATTCGGTCAGAAGAAAGCTCGTAAGAGATTCCAATTCTCTAAACGTTAATCCTTTCCGGAAATTAATTAATCTAATAAAAGTTGCCCGGATTTCTTTCTAAACAAAGAAATTTTAGTTTAGCATCTAAATGATTGGGACAAGCCGGAAGGCAACTACCCAACATTGCTAACTACGGAACGTAAACTAAGTAAAAAAATGGCAAGTAAAATAAATGTAAAAGAATTATTAGAGGCTGGTGTTCACTTTGGACACATGACTCGCAAGTGGGATCCAAACATGGCTCCTTATATCTATATGGAGCGTAACGGCATCCATATTATCAACCTGTACAAAACAGCAGCAAAAGTTGAAGAAGCCAATGAGGCTCTTAAGAAAATTGCCGCTTCAGGTAGAAAAGTTTTGTTTGTTGCAACCAAAAAACAAGCCAAAGACATTGTAGCTGAAAAAGCTAAAGCTTGTAATATGCCTTACATCACAGAAAGATGGCCGGGCGGTATGCTTACAAACTTTGTTACTATTCGTAAAGCTGTTAAAAAAATGGCTTCTATCGATAGAATGAAAAAAGACGGAACGTTTGACACACTTTCTAAAAAAGAAAAGTTGCAAGTTGACCGTTTGCGTGCCAAGTTAGAGAAAAACCTTGGTTCCATTGCTGAAATGTCGAGAATACCTGCTGCTTTGTTCATCGTTGACATCAAAGCTGAACACATCGCAGTAAAAGAAGCACAAAAATTAAACATTCCCATTTTCGCTATGGTAGATACAAATTCAGACCCACGTGAGGTTGACTATGTAATTCCTGCCAACGACGATGCTTCAAAATCAATCGACAAAATTTTATCATTGGTTTCTGCTGCAATCATTGATGGACTGTCTCAAAGAGGTTCTGAAAAAGAAGAAGCAGAAGAACAACCGGTTATAGAAGATACAGTTAAAGAGGTTGTAGAAACTGCACAAGCAGAAGAAACAACTTCTGAAGAATAAATAGTATATAAATTCCTGATATAATAATTCCAAGTTCCGTAAATTGTCAAAAAGATTGATAATTTGTTAAAGTTGGAATTTAGGATTTTATCTCAGGAATTTATTTTTTTACAAGTTTAAAAATCTAAAAAACACATAAAATGGCAACAATCACTGCTGCAGACGTAAACAAATTAAGACAAGTTACAGGTGCCGGTATGATGGACTGTAAAAAGGCCCTTACCGAAGCTGACGGAGATTTTGATAAAGCAATCGAGATTCTTCGTAAAAAAGGACAAAAAGTAGCCGCAAACAGAGCCGATAGAGACTCTTCTGAGGGAGCTGTTATTGCTGCTGTCAATGCCGACAAAACAGTTGGTGTTGTAATTTCGTTAAACTGCGAAACTGACTTCGTGGCAAAAAATGAAGGTTTTGTAAAATTAGCTACAGACTTTGCCCAATTGGCATTGCAATATGAAACAAAAGAAGACTTCTTGAACGCTTCATTTGAATCATTTACAGTAGCTGAAAAATTGATTGAACAGACCGGAGTTATCGGAGAAAAAATAGAAGTTTCTTCGTTCGAAAGACTAACAGGAAGTTTTATAGGTTCATATATTCACGCAGGTAATAAAATTGCTACAATTGTTTCTTTGTCTGCCAACGTTGACGGAGCAGAAGAAGCCTCTCGAAATGTTGCAATGCAAGCCGCAGCAATGGCTCCAATTGCTTTGGATGAAGCAGGTGTTGATGCTGCAGTTGTTGAAAAAGAAATTGAAATCGCCAAAGAACAGTTACGTCAAGAAGGAAAACCTGAAGCTATGTTGGACAATATCGCAAAAGGTAAATTAAACCGTTTCTTTAAAGACAATACTTTGGTAAATCAAGATTATATCAAAGATAGCTCTATGAGTGTTTCAGCTTATGTGAAAACTGTAAACTCAGACTTGAAAGTTACAGGTTTCAAAAGAGTTGCTCTTGGCTAATCTAAAAAATAAGTCAAATAAAAAATCCCGCTCTTTGTAAGGTGCGGGATTTTTTTTTAGAAAATATCTCTGCAACAATTATGGTTTGACACTTAGAGCCTGTTTAAAATTTATCTATGCTTCTTTTGGGTCGCTTCTACCTACTCGGTATGAATGTTAAATTTTGAAACTAAAAGTCTTGTGCTGAGAGTGCATAGTTTCAACTAACGAATGAAACCAATGAATTATAGAAATCATTTAAACTTTTTCGTGATAGAATTCAACATATAATTTGGTTCTTCTATTTCTCTATATCATTAGAGAAGATAAAAAAAGACCTCAAACAAAACAAAAATAACATTTTTCGTTTCAATCAAAAAAAGTCAGGATAGAGTTAAATAAAATGCTTTACATTTGGGTTTATAAAAACCGATGTTACATTGAAAAAATTAGTTTGGCTTTCGCTTCTTATTTCGAGTATAATATTTGCCCAGGAAAAGAAATATCAGAGTTTATTGTGGGAAATTTCCGGAAACGGACTTCAAAAAAACTCATACCTATACGGCTCCATGCACGTAAGCGAAAAAATATCATATCACTTATCAGACGCATTTTTTAATCATTTGTTAGAAGCAGATTTTGTCGCCAACGAAAGTGAGCCTTCCGAGTGGTCAGAGCTTATAGAAATGTTCAATTTTGATTACAACTATCAGAAAACTAAACTCTATAGTCGTTTTTACTTAAAACCTTTTGAAAAGCAAAAAACATCACAATTGGTCGCATCAAGAAACTTTACAATGAACGATTTGCTTTTTAGAACCAACGAATTCAGAAAAGATTTTCAGGAAGAAACCTATTTGGATATGTTTATTTATCAGACCGGACGCAAATATGGCAAAAAAACTGTCGGACTCGAAGATGCAAAAGAATCGATGGCTCTCATTATGAACATAGATTATTCTAATGCGACACCCGATGATGAAAATAATCAGAAACTGGTCAGAATGCTCAGAAACAAATCTATAGAAGAGGCGTTGATGGACTATTATCGCGAAAAAGACCTTGACATGATGGATTCTTTGCTGACACTTTCGTCACCGGAACCTTATCTTGAAGCTATTTTGTATAAACGCAACCGCATTATGACACGTTCTTTTGACTCTATTGCCAAACACGGAAGCATTTTTGCGACTGTAGGAGCGGCACATTTACCCGGACAGAAGGGCATGATTGAATTGTTGAGAATGAAAGGATATGTGGTCAAACCGGTTTTTGATTCATATACAGAAGTGGGCAAACAGGCTAAGAAACAAATAGAAGAATTTTTTATCAGACCCAAATTCAAAAGCCATACAACCCAAGATAATTTTGTTGAATTACCGCTTAACGACATGGTTCTATTCGATAAAAACGACCTGAATAGTCCCGATTTGGCAAACGGAGGTTATATCAACATCAAAAGAAGGCCCATTCATAATTTTCTCAGAAAAGAAAAAGACTATTATACCCATCTAACATTAGACAGTTTGTTCTATGAAAATATTCCCGGAAATATTTTGGAGAAAAAATTTTATACAGAAAAAAACTATGTCTATTACGATATAAAAAACAGAACCAAAACGGCAAATGCCCAGCGTTATCGGTTTTATATAACTCCTTTAGAGATTATTGCCGTTAATATAGTGGGAAACGGCAATTATGTAAGAATGTATGAAAGCGAGGTTTTTGATAAAATAAAATTAAAGCCATATACCGATAATTGGGAAACTCTGACACCCAACAAAGGTGGTTTTTCTGTTTTTGTTCCGTCTTATCATATCATTTACGGAAACAGGTCTGATGCTAAAATACCCGAACTCACAGAAATTTATGCTTATGAAAAAAACAAAAACGCCTATTATTTTCTTCTTGAACGGTCTATCGATATAGAAATTGATTTACAAGATACAGAATACGAACTCAAAAGAATCCAAAGAGAATTTTACACCCAATATGATGCAAAAGACATTGAAGAGAAACCCGAACAAGCCTTAAACGAATATGTTTCGGGTGCGATAATCTATGACCAACCGGTATTTCTGAAAACAACCGTTTCAGGCTCAAAATACTATCTATTAGGAACAGTTAATGCGGACAAAGAAGACGCTTCAAAGTTTTTTGATTCCTTCAGATTAATCCCTGATATCGCTCCAAAAGATTTTGCAGTTTACCATGACAGTATTTTGTCTTTTAGTCTTGAAATTCCTAAAAATCAGAATGAATTTTATTTTTTAAGTAATCAGAAGAAGAGACCGATAAATAGAAAAAGTGAAAAAACAAATATTTTCACCTCAGAAAGCCAAAACTATTCCTTTACTTCCCCGTCGGGACATTCGGTTGACTTTCATGCGTATAAATATCATCCTTATATTGGAGAAAAAAGTATCGATTCAATATTGACAGGTTTCAAAAAATGGTTTCAAAATGGAAAAAATATAAACGAAGCAATAAATGAAACCGATGAACAAGACGAATTAAATGTTGCAGAAGATTTAGAAGAAATCTATGAAGAATTAGAATTAGCAACAGGTTTTTCAGAATATGGCAAAAAGCAAACATCCGAATCTCTTTGGGCAAAAGAGCTTGGTTTTGACAGCAATGAAAAAAAACGTTATATAGTTTTGGATGAGAAAACGACAAAAGACCCAAAAAATAATTATTGTTCGTATGAAGCACTGATTTCTAAGCAAAATTCAAATCAGGCGATTAAATACAAGGTTGTTTTTCAGGATGGTTACAGTTACCGACTCAGAACATTGGTGCCAAAAAATTATAGCGATGACAATGTGTTTATAGAAAAAGTTTACAATTCTTTCAAAGCAGAAGAAGGAGATTATGAAGGGAGTGTTTTTGATGATAAACTAAGCCTATTTATTGAAAATGCTCAAGATGAAAACGACACAATTCGTTTTTCGGCATTCAAATCTGCACACTATCTCACGGTTCAAAAAGAAGATTTATCAACGTTACAGCAATTCATTAATTCATTTGACTTTAGCTCCGATGAAATAGAAGCGTTGGAAAAACTCTATGAAAAAACCGGACAGATAAAAGATGCGTCTATTGTGGATTTTTTGGAAATTAATTATAAAAAAGAAAATAACAGTCCGCAAATACAGTTAGCCATCTTGAGAGCTCTTGCCGCACAAAAAACGAAAGAAGCATATAAAAGAATTGCAAAACTTCTGGCTTATGACTTACCGCTTTCAGACAGCCGATATGAAATTCACAATCTTTTTGAAGTCTTTAAAAGAGATTCCGAAAACAGCACAGCATTATTTCCTGACATATTTCAGTTTTACAGCATCAAAGAATATCATGACCCTATCATTTCTTTGTCTTCTCACTTGGTCGGAAACAATTTAATGCAAGGCAAAAAACTAAAAGAATACAAAAAAACAATTTTAGTAAATGCTAAACTCGAACAAAAAAGAGTTGCCGGATGGAAGTCCAAACAAAAACAGACAAACATATACGAAGATTACGGATATGACAATACAGACGAAGCAATTGCCGATTTGAAAAGCTATATAAAGCTCATTTATCCGTTCAGAAAAGAAAAAGAATTTTCATCTCTATTAAGCAAAATTAAAGCTCTCGATATAGACAAACTACATCTTGAATTGGCGGAACAAGAGTTGTCAAAAACCGGAAATATAGACAAAGAGATTGAACAGAAATTATTAAAAAATCAGGAGGTTTGTTTTCCGTTTATACAAGTTGTTTTAGACAATAAACCAGACTATGTGCTTCCTAAATATGTTGATAATCATGATGTTAGCACATCATCTTTGTTTTATCTTTACAATCTTCAGTCGAATGCCAAGCTCGAATTGAAAGAGATGAAAACGATAGAACACAACAGAAAAAAAATCACTTATTTCTTTTACAAACTGTTACCGTCAAAAAACAACAATTTATATTACTCAGATTATCAGGAAAAAATAGTAAGTATTGCTTTTGTCCAAACCAAAAGTGGTAATCTTAATTATAAGGCTTTTTATAGTTCGAAACCTAAAAATATTTTTGACGATGACGAATTGCCCGAAAAATATAATGAAATAATAGACGAATCGTTAAACAGCCATTACAGAAGAGCTTCTTTTGGCAAGGAAAGCGAACAGGATTTATATGATTATATGAATTTTTATGGCGGGTATTAATTTTTGAAAAAGTTTGAAATATATACAACGATTAGCTTTTAAAAGAATTCTTGCGGTTTCATTTTTCCTTTGCTTGCTTGATATGCCTTACAGTTTTTATCAGTTTATAAGATTCGCAGGACTAATCGGATTTACAATTTTAGCTTATCAGGCAAACCAACAAGGCACGCAGACACGAATGATAATTTACGGTGTACTTGCATTGCTATTTCAACCGTTTTTCAAAGTAGCGTTGGGTAGAGAACTTTGGAATGTGGTAGATATGATTGTGAGAATTGGCTTATTGATTTCGGTTCTCAGACAGAAAAATTGAGTATCTTTACAACGTGTCAGAACCCCAAAATATAGAATATAAAAGCCAATGAACACCAATAATTCAGATTTTATTCTATTCAAAACCGAAGATGCAAAAATTTCGGTCGATGTTCGTTTTGAAAACGAAACTGTTTGGTTGACACAAGACCAGATCGCTATGCTGTTTGGTGTGGAACGACCGGGAATAACACAGCATATTAAAAACATTTTTTTGGAAGGCGAATTAGATGAAAATTCAGTTAGTAAGAAATTCTTACGAACTGCCACAGACGGAAAACAATATAACACAAAACATTATAGTCTTGATATGATTATCTCACTTGGCTATCGTGTGAATTCAAAAATCGCTACACAATTTAGAATTTGGGCAACCAAACGCCTCAACGAATACATTCGTAAAGGTTTTACAATGGATGACGAACGTCTGAAAAATCTGGGTGGCGGCGGTTACTGGAAAGAACTGTTGCAACGCATACGCGACATTCGTTCGTCAGAAAAAGTATTTTATCGTCAAGTTTTAGATATTTATGCCACAAGTGTTGATTACGACCCCAAAGCCGATGTTTCTTTGGCATTTTTCAAGAAAGTGCAAAACAAAATTCACTATGCCGTTCATGGGCAAACGGCAGCAGAAGTCATCTTCAACCGAGCCGATTCTGAAAAAGAATTTATGGGTTTGATGACTTTCCCTGGCAGCCGTCCGTATTTGAAAGACGTGGTTGTGGCAAAGAATTATTTAGACGAAAAAGAACTGCGTTCGTTGGGACAAATCGTTTCGGGGTATTTGGATTTTGCCGAACGCCAAGCCGAACGGGAACAGACCATGACCATGAAAGATTGGGCGGAACATTTAGACCGAATCCTGACAATGAGCGGAGAAAAATTATTGCAAGGAGCAGGAATTGTCAGTCACGAACAAGCTGTTGAAAAAGCCACGACAGAATACAAAAAGTATCAGCAAAAGACACTAAGCGAAGTAGAAAAAAACTATCTGGAAAGCTTGAAAATGATAGATAAAGAAACGAAGAAAAAGAAGTAATTTTTCTTTGCCAAGAAACATAAAAGATGAAAAGTACAGAAAATAAAATAAGATGTTCCTGGTGCGAAAAAGACGATTTATACCGTCAATATCACGATGAAGAATGGGGAAAACCGGTTTATGATGATGAAAAATTATTTGAATTTCTCATTCTCGAAACCTTTCAGGCGGGATTGAGCTGGCATACCATTCTGAAGAAAAGAGAGGGTTTCAGAAAAGCTTTTGATGATTTCGATTACAAAAAGATTTCAAAATATTCCGAAGACAAGATTCAGCAATTGATGCAGGATGCCGATATTATAAGAAATCAGTTAAAGATTCGGGCAACAGTGAGCAATGCGGTTGCTTTTATGAAAGTTCAAAAAGAATTTGGCTCTTTTTCAAAATATATCTGGGATTTTGTTGACGGCAAACCCGTTGATAACAAGTTTATGTCTTTAAAAGAAATTCCGGCTTCGACACCTTTGTCGGATAAAATAAGCAAAGACCTCAAAAAACGAGGATTTAAGTTTGTAGGCACTACGGTCATGTATGCCCACATGCAGGCAACAGGAATGGTAAACGACCATATTATGGACTGCTGGACGAGAAAGTAGTCAAAATCCTGATATAATTTTCTCGGGAAATTTCAAAAGCCCCCAATCGTTCCAAATGGTCGTTATGCAATTGGCAGTCTAACAATTTATAATTTTTTTCCCGAAGTTTTTGGATAAGCGAAACAAAAGCTACTTTGCTGGCGTTGGAAACTTTGGAGAACATACTTTCGCCACAAAAAACAAGACCTAAATCTATGCCGTATAATCCACCGGCGAGGGTTTCGTTTTGCCATACTTCGACCGATTTTGCCTGTCCGAGTTCGTGTAGCAGGCAATAAGCTTCGAGCATTTCGTCTGTAATCCAGGTATCGTCTTGTCCTTGCCTCGAAATCATTTTACAGTTTGTAATTACTTCCCTGAAATTTTGATTGAAAGTAACTTTAAAAATATTTCTGTTAATGATGTTTCGCAGGCTTTTAGAAACTTTATAATCGTGCGGGTTTATAACCATTCGTTTTGGCGGAGACCACCACAAAACAGGTTCGTCCTCATTATACCATGGGAAAATACCGGAACGGTATGCAAGCATAAGCCTTTCGGGAGATAAATCGCCGCCAATCGCCAATAATCCGTCAATTGAAGATTCTTCAATAGGAGGAAAATAAAGCTCTTTTGTAAGGAAGTACATTTCTTGAAATGTTTATTTCACAAAAATATCCATTGTTTTTAATAGCTAAACATAAAAAATATGCCGAAAACAAGATTTCAGATTAAAATCAGTTTTCGGCACAAATTTTTTTAGCCAATTGAAAAAAGTTTAAATCACTTCTTTATCTATGTTTTTTATTTGCCCGTACTATTGAAAGTGTAAATAATGAACCTGACAAAACGGTAAACAATAAATAATAAATACCTATGTTGTCTTGTGAGGCAAATAAAGTTTTACTCTCTAAAAAACCTGCTGTCATTAGTAAGCCATAAAAAAATAACAATCCCAGAATCAACAGGAAAGTATATAAAAATATTTTTTGAAGTTTCATCTTATTAATCCGGTTTTTCCGTGATTGTAGTCTGCTTAAAACGGCAAATCGTCGTGTTCTTCTTCGTTCAGGTCTGTTGCTGGTTCAAATGCATCTGCGGCAGGCATCTGTGGCAGGTTTTCGGCAGGAGCAGGAACGTCAGATTGCAACTTTTCTATTCTCCAACCTTGAATAGAGTTGAAATATTTTGTCTCTCCTTGCGGATTTGTCCATTCGCGACCTCTGATGTTGATTGATACTTTTACAGCATCACCGGGATTGTACTGGTTTAGCAAATCGGATTTATCCTGCGTAAATTCGATAAGAATATGCTGTGGGTACTGCTCATCTGTAGTAACTACCAATTCTCTTTTTCGGAATGTCGCACTGATTTGTTGTTCGGCATTTATAACTCTGACTTTTCCAACTATTTCCATTACTGATGTTGTTTTTTTGATTAATAATAAGGTTTATGTACGGTTATACTCTTTTTGCCAGTAATATTTTCCAGGCAGAAAGAACATCTTGATTGTTTAAATATTCTTTGGCTTTATGGTGAATTTTATCTTCGTCTGCATTACTCAAAACAGCTTTTACCGAAAAATTCTGCTCTACAAATATAGCAATTTCTTCTTCTGTCGGAATAGCTTCTATATTTCCTAACATTCCCAAATCGTTCCCGTCAAAAATAGTACTTTCTTTAATAAAATCAGGTATATTATCAACACCAATTCCGAGTGACACCAATGGTTTGGGGATTTCAAAAAGTCCTTGGTTGGAGCGAGAATACCAATTGCCTCCCATTCGTGATACCAAATCGATTTTTTTCTGGTCGATGTTGTCGTTTTCATCCAGAATATTTTCGGAAATATGGAGCTTTACGACTTCACAGATGATGAGGTTTCCTGCTCCGCCTTCTGTTCCGAGCGAAATAATATCATTGACCTTACATTCAAACTGTACCGGGCTTTCGGCTACGCGATAGGGTTTTACCACATCAGATTCAAGCATCGTTAAACCCGATTTCAGAAATTCGTTTACGCCATCGGGATATTCTGTGCTGGAAAGTGACGCTTGATGGACAATATCATAGTTGACTACATTGATTACGACTTCGCGTGTGTCATGACAGTTGATAAGCGTGTGTTTTATTGTATTATTGCGAACCCTTCTTGCAGGTGAAAAAACCAATATAGGCGGATTTGAGCTGAACACATTAAAAAAGCTGAAAGGCGACAGATTTGGTATGCCACCTGAACTGATTGTGCTGGCAAAAGAAATGGGTCTGGGGCCTACAGAACTTTGTAAATATCCTTGCAATTTGGCAGGAGCAATTTGGTTCGGGTCAATACTAATCATGTTGAAAAAAGGATTTTTACAAATTTACATTAAATCTGTCAATTATATACAAGCAGATAAAAATCTCATTCAAAATTTATAGCGGAAAAAACACTAATTTTTTCATTTATCAAAGGAATCATTACCTTTAAAACCTAAATTTGTTTTATGCGATTTTCAGAAAAACGTCATGTAGTCAGAGGGATACTCATTATTGCTTCCTTTATTATTGTTTCACTGATACTTTGGAACACTTATACTTTTTTTCAAATTTTTAAAGAAGACGAACGGAACAAAATGGAGTTGTGGGCTGTGGCTCAAAAAACCCTGCAAAATTCTACCAACGAAACAGAAATAGAGCTGACTTTCAGAATTATCAGTAATAACACGACGATTCCGCTCATTCAGACCAATGCTAATGACAGTATCATTGGAACCAGTAATCTGGATAAAAATATATCCGAAGATCAAAAGGCAATTCAAACGTATTTACAGAAACTGAAAAGAGAAAACGACCCCGTTGTGATTGAATATGACGAAGGTAAATTTCAGTATCTCTATTATGGCAATTCTTCTTTGCTCAACAAGCTCAAATATTATCCGGTTGCTTTGCTTTTGATTATTGTTCTTTTCGGATTGTTGATTTACAACTTTTATCAAACCTCAAAAATTGCTGCTCAAAACAAGCTTTGGGCTGGTATGGCAAAAGAAACGGCACATCAAATTGGCACTCCTTTATCATCTTTGATTGGATGGCTCGAAATCATGAAAAGTGAAAATATAGACAGCAATATGGTTGTCGAAATAGAAAAAGACATTGTTCGTTTGCAAACCATTGCAGACCGATTTTCAAAAATAGGTTCAGAACCTGTGTTGGAACAGAAGGATGTTGTTGAAGAAACTCAAAAGTCTTTTGATTACCTAAGGTCAAGATTTTCCAATCAGATAGATTTTTCATTTACCGCACCCGAATATTCGGTCGATGTAATGTTAAATCCGGCATTGCACAGTTGGACTATAGAGAATCTTATCAAAAATGCAGTAGATGCCATGAGAGGAAGAGGGAAGTTGACTTTGGATATTTTGGCTGACGAAAAATATGTAAAAATATTTATTTCCGATACCGGAAAAGGAATTCCTAAAAACCAATTTAAAAAAATATTTGACCCGGGTTTTACCACCAAAAAAAGAGGTTGGGGATTGGGATTGTCACTTACAAAAAGAATTGTAGAAGAATATCATAAAGGTAAAATAAAGGTAGAGCACTCAGAATTAGGGAAAGGCACTACCATTGCTATAAGTTTCAAAAAAACATCCAATCTTTAAAATATTTTTTCATATCTTTATCAATATTAACCAATTAGCCTAATTTTGTTTTAATAACCAAACTCGGGTAAAAAAACTTTATCGATATGAATTTTTTATATTTTTTATTAGTTGGAGCAATTTCCGGATGGTTGGCAGATCAGCTATGGAAAGGTTCAGGTTTTGGACTCTTAGGCAACATAATTGTTGGAATTTTAGGTGGTTTGTTTGGTGGCTGGTTAGCCAGTCAGATTGGATTAGGAGAATCCGGACTTGTAGGGCAAATTTTAATTGCTGCCGGAGGAGCATGGGTTTTACTTTTTCTGATTAGCTTTATCAAGAAGAAGTAATTGAGATTTTATTTTTAGTGTGTGCTAAAATTGAAATATCAATAAACCCAAATTGCATAGTAGAAATTTATTACGAATCTACTGTGTAATTTGGGATAAACAAAAAATGCCCGTTTTTTCAACAGGCATTTTTTTTAATCTTTTATAACATTTCCTTCTTTATCAAAGAAATGATATTCTAAAATCGTGTAAGCATCACGAGGTATGATTTTCACCCATTTTTTATGTTCAAAGAACCACTTTGAACGTAATGATGGAAAACCTTTAGTAAGGTATGATGCCACAAAAGGGTGTGCGTTTAGTACTAACTTTTTGTGGTCTTTGAGTCTTTCTACATCCGACGAAATTTTATCAATAATCTGGATAGGAGCTTCTATTTCCTTATTTCCATTACTTGGGTCTTCTTCCCGAGTTTTGATGTTTACTTCCGGACGCACTCTTTGCCGAGTAATTTGGATGAGTCCAAATTTGCTTGGCGGTAATATTTTGTGTTTTGCCTTGTCGTCACTCATTTCCTGTTTTAGGAAATCATATAATTTTTTTCGGTTTTCGGGATTTTGCATATCGATAAAATCTATCACGATAATGCCTCCCATGTCTCTAAGTCTTAATTGGCGTGCCACTTCTGAAGCGGCAATAAGATTGACTTCGAGAGCTGTGTCTTCCTGATTTTGAGCTTTGTTAGAACGGTTTCCGCTGTTTACGTCTATAACGTGAAGAGCTTCTGTGTGTTCAATAATCAGATAAGCACCTTTGCTCATAGATACCGTTTTGCTGAAAGAGGTTTTTATCTGTCTCTCTATGTGATATTTCTCAAAAACAGGCAGTTCTTTGGACTGATACAGCTTGACAATCGAAACTTTTTCGGGAGCAATCTCTTCGAGATACTCTCTGGTTTGATCAAACAGTTCTTCATCATCGATGTGAATACCCGTAAATGAGTCGTTAAACACATCTCTTAGAATTGAAGAAGCTTTGTTAAGCTCACTCAATACTTTTGAAGGGTGGTGTGCTGTTTGTAATTTTTTACACATGGCAATCCATTTGTTAAATAAATGCTGCATGTCTTTGTTCAGCTCGGCTGTTTTTCTGCCTTCTGCTACTGTACGGATGATAACACCGAACCCTTTTGGTTTGATAGATTGTACTAATTTTTTAAGACGGTCTTTTTCTTCTTTTGATTCGATTTTTTGAGAAACCGAAACTCTGTCAGAAAAAGGAACCAACACTATATACCTTCCGGCAAGCGACAGCTCTGAGCTGATTCGCGGCCCTTTGGTAGAAATAGGCTCTTTAACAATTTGTACTAAAATAGACTGGTTATGGCTCAATATATCTGTAATAGAGCCATTCTTGTCAATTTGCTCTTCAAAAGAAAAGTTTTTTAGGGAAAAATCCTTTAGTTTACCTGTGCTTACAAGTTTAATGAATTTTAACAAAGAAGGAAGATTTGGACCCAAATCGTGATAGTGTAAAAAAGCATCTTTTTCAAATCCTAAATTTACAAAAGCAGCATTCAGTCCGGAAACCGGTTTTCTTGTTTTGGCAATAAAAATATCGCCCACTTGAAAACCACCTTTTCTTTCTTCTTCTTTGTGTAATTCTATTAGTTTTCCATCTTTTAACAAGGCAAAATCTACAGCATTTGAACCTGACCTAATGATCAATTCTTTATTCATGTTGCAAATTTTTATCCGAACGTTTTAGTTAACGGCTTATGGTTCAGAGTTTATACTCAAACTCATAAATCACAACTTATAACTGAATTGTAAGGATGGATTAAACAATATTTTACAGGCATAATACCCGGCGGGAAAATCTTGAAATCTTTGGGTTTTTTGAAGCACAATATAAAAACTTGTGCAAAACCCGATTCATAAACTTACCCGTTGTCAATGAACTTTTTTAAGTTTCTTAAAAACAAAGAAAAAAGTAGTGTTTAACTACTTTTTCTTTTTGTGACGGTTAGCTCTCGCTCTCTTTTTACGTTTGTGAGTAGCCACCTTATGTCTTTTTCTCTTTTTTCCACTTGGCATAGTGTGCTATTTTGTGATTAATAAATCTATTTATACTGCAACTTCCGTTTTAGTTTTGACGCCCTCTACGAAAACTTTTGCGGGTTTAAAAGCCGGAATATTATGTGCCGGAATTTTGATTGTGGTATTTTTTGAAATGTTTCTTCCGGTTTTCTCAGCTCTTGCTTTGATGATGAAACTGCCAAAACCTCTTAAATAAACATTGTCTCCTGACTCTAAAGAAGCTTTTACTTCTTCCATGAAAGATTCAACAGTTGCCTGAACATCACCTTTCTCAAGACCTAATTTCTCCGAAATTTTTGCTACGATATCTGCTTTCGTCATTTTAATTAAAATTTAAATTTATTTCTAAAAATTTGAGTGTGCAAATATAAGAATTAAAAAAACAATAATTCAAGCATAATCAATTAAAATTTAATCATATAAATGTAAAATCCGTTTAAAATGAATTCTTAGTTGTTTTTTGGGCTTTTCGATAGAAAGCTTTAGAATTAACGTAGTGTTTTTTAATCCAAATTACACCGAAAAATTATTAGATAAATTTTAAACAGGCTCATAATCTTTTATCTACTCTTAATTTGGAAATCAAAGTCCCTAGTTCCATTAAACACAAACACTATGAAATCGCCAACAATTAAGAGGTTAGATAAACAGCATAATCCTTAATTTTTTAACTAAAGAGATTTTAGTTTTATGTAAAATATGCTTTATTTTAAGAAAGCTTTAACTTTACTGGCAACCTTTTTAATGTTTAAGCATCTATTGAGTATAATTGTAAACTCACAAACACTATGAAAAAGATATTTTATTTAGCAACCCTATTTATCTTATTTATAGGTTGCAACAATGATGATAATGGAGAGGAAATTTTTACTCCACAAATAATAACGCCTGTTCTAATTGCTCAATCACCATCTGGTGGTCCATATTTTAATTTTCCAAATCCAGCTTATATTTATTTTACAAACGAAAATGATTGGGAACAGTTTAAAACAGATTACTGGGGGCAATCAACAAATTATCCAGAAGCAATTGTAGATTTTACGGAGCATATCCCTATTATTTGTATGGACGAATCAAGACCTGATTCGGGTTTTGTAATAAACATTAACTCTGTAACCGAATATGAAAACAACATAGTTGTTGATGTTGAAGTTCTTTATGGAGGAGGGGCAATGACTCCTTCTCGTCCTTTTATTGCAGTAAAAATCCCAAAAACAGAAAAGCCTATAGTGTTTGAATAAAACAATAAAATTTAAAAACTATGAGAAAGGTTTTTTTAATGGCAATTTTATCGATAGTGTTGGTAAGTTGCAATAATGATGATAACGGGAAACAAAGTTTTATTCCACAAACAATAACGCCTGTTTTAATTGCACTAAGTGACCTCTTAGGGGTTGCTATTTTTTCTATACCTGATGAAGACCAATATAATAATTATTTTAATAACGAAAATGATTGGGAAAATTTTCTAAACAATAATTCTGCCTTAAGTTTTTATCCCGAAATAGGAAACATCGATTTTAATAACGATATAGTAATTGTCTGTGTGGATTATACAAAACCTACTTTTGGTTATTCAATTGGTTTTAACTCCATAATTGAATATGAAAATGAAGTTATTGTTAGTATAAAATATGAAGGTAATGGTGGAGTGGCAACAATGCCGTCACGACCATTTATTATTGTAAAAATCCCAAAAACAGAAAAGCCTATTGTTTTCGAATAGTATTTGACCATAATTACACATTCTAATTTCAAACCAAATCTTATAAATATAAAAATTACATCACGGTATTTTTGTTTTGATTATCAATAATTTACAATTATCTAGCATAAAAAACTAACCATTAAACACAAACGCTATGAAATCGCCAACAATTAAGATGTTTGTTTAAACAAACACTAATAAAACAAGGCGATTCCATCTGACAATTAAAAAACAATAAATAAATAACAGATGAAAAATATATTATTTACCCTTGTTTTATGGCTTTTTATATTTACTGCCTCTGCCCAGCAATCGTGGCAGGTGGTGGGAGAAGGCAACGATTTTCCCGAAGATTCCGGTATTGGTTTAGCTCCAGGGGGGGGGTACTTACTCTGGATAATAACGGAATACCCTATGTTGTTTATGCTACATATACGCAGGAAAATTATTATTATGTCTTTGTGAGGAAATTTGAAAACGATAGCTGGCAGTACGTAGGAAATATGCTTTATGTAGATACTATATTTATTTCGGCTTCTATGGCTTTCGATAGTAACAACATCCCTTATCTTGCTTATAAAGATTTTTCCAATTCGAGTGTAATTATGGTAAAAAAGTTAGAGAACGGAATATGGCAGAATGTGGGAACAGGAGCTGTTTCTTCAAACTGGTCAGGAGGTTGTGTATTGGTTTTTGATAATAACGATGTGCCTTATTTGTTCTATGCGGAAGGTTCCGATTCAGGCAAAGCTACCGTAAAAAAGTTTGAAAACGACAGCTGGCAGGTTGTGGGGCAGACAGGATTTTCAACAGGACAGATATCTTCAATATCTATGGTTATTGACGACAATAATGTTCCTTATGTGGCATATTCTGACGAAGGAAATGTCAATAGTATTTATGTAAAAAAGTTTGAAAACAGCAACTGGTCGGCTGTAGGAGATGAAGCAGGTATTCCTATAGTACCTTATTTGAATCAAAACGCATTATTTATAGGCAGTAACAACACTCCTTATATTGCCTACAAGTTATATGTAGCTTCACCTCCTTATGTTTCTGAAATTGTATTTAAAAAATACATCAACAATGAATGGCAGCAGGCAGGCGAATTAATTTTGGAAGTACAGGGAGTTGGAGTTTCTTTTGGATTATATAACGATATACCTTATATGGCTTATACTAATGATGAAAATGAAAATAATACAGTAATACGGTTTGAAAATGATAACTGGCAGGCTGTAGGCGAGGAAGGGTTTTCTGAAGGTATGGCAGCTGCACGGCTTACCATTAATAACAACGGAATTCCCTATGTAGCATTCATTAACTATACAAATGGTTATAGAATAACCGTAATGAAGTATGACAGCACTATGAGTGTCGACACACACACACACAGTAATATACTGTTATATCCCAATCCTGCTAATGATGTTGTAACTATTGACAATATTCCTGATAATTCAATTATAAATATTTACGATATTACAGGTAAGTTAGTTTACACATCACAAACTGATACACAAACAGTTATCAATATAGCAGATTTTGCCAATGGTATCTATTTAGTACAGCTTGTTAGTAATAATCAACAACAAACAGTCAAAAAATTGGTCATTAACCGATAGATAATATTCTTTTTACTAACTACAAAACCAACTCCTTATGAACTTAAAAAATTACGTTTCAATGTCTTTGTTTTTGACTATCAATAATTTATAATTATCTTGTACGGAAATTAACCATTAAACACAAAGGCTATGAAAAATATATTATTTACCCTTGTTTTATGGCTTTTTACATTTAATGCCTCTGCCCAGCAATCGTGGCAGGTGGTGGGAGAAGCAGGATTTCCAAATGAGGAAGTAAGCCAGCTTACTATGAAATTGGACAACAACGGTGTACCTTATGTGGCTTATGTTAAGTTCGACGGAATTGGCTTGAAAATTTCAGTAATGAAATTTGAAAATGAAGTTTGGCAATATGTAGGTAATGAAGGATTTTCAGAATATATAGGTGGTTTAAGCTATCTTTCTTTAGCTATAGATAGCAATAATATACCTTATGTTGCCTATAGAAATTTAGATGGCTCAAGTAAAATTACTGTGATGAAATTTGAAAACAATAACTGGCAGGTTGTAGGAGATGCAGAGTTTTCTTTAGGTGCAACAGCCTATATTTCATTAGCTCTTGACAATAATGATGTGCCTTATGTATCATTTCGTGACGGTGCTAATGCAGGTAAAGCAACAGTAATGAAATTTGAAAATAATAACTGGCAGACTGTGGGAGAAGCAGGTTTTTCAGCAGGAGAAATAATCCAAACATCACTGATTTTTGATGCAAACAACATACTTTATATCGCCTTTTCAGACGGTACTAATGCAGGTAAAGCAACAGTAATGAAATTTGAAAATAATAACTGGCAGACTTTGGGAGAAGCAGGTTTTTCCATAGGTTCTATATATCGTTCTTCATTAGCTGTTAATAGTAACAATATTCTTTATATGACTTATTCAGATAATGGAAATTTCAGTGAAATTTCAGTATTAAAATTTGAAAACAATAACTGGGAATATGTAGGTTCAATAGGGATTTCGCAGGGTTCGTCATATTCACCATCATTACGATTTGATAATAATGACATACCTTATGTGGCTTATGGAAAAGTTGAAAATTATGAAATTTCGGTTGTTAAGTTTGAGAACAACAATTGGCAGAATGTAGGTTCTTTAAATTATAACGGGTGGGAGTCTGTTTCATTAGGTATTAGTGACAATGGAATGCTTTTTTTAGCACTTAAAGAGATTTCTTCTCCTTATGGGGCTACTGTATTGAAATATGACAGCACTATGAGTATTAACACACATACACACAGTAATATATTGTTCTACCCTAACCCTGCAAATGATTTTGTAAATATTGATAATATCTCTGATAATGCAACCATTAAAGTTTTTGATATTATGGGCAAATTAATTTATAGTACACGAGCTAACCGGCAAATAACAATCAATACAGCAGAATTATCAAACGGCATTTACCTTGTACAGATAATTACCGACAATCAGCAAAAAACAATTAAGAAGTTAATTATTCAATGATTTTACTAATCTTAAAAACCAAATCTTATAAATATAAAAATTACATCTCGGTCTTTTTGTTTTGATTATCAATAATTTATAATTTCCTTGTACGGAAAACTAACCATTAAACACAAACGCTATGAAATCGCCAACAATTAAGATGTTTGTTTAAACAAACACTAATAAAACAAGGCGATTCCATCTGACAATTAAAAAACAATAAATAAATAACAGATGAAAAATATATTATTTACCCTTGTTTTATGGCTTTTTACATTTACTGCCTCTGCCCAATCGTGGGAGGTGGTCGGAGAAACCGGGTTTCCCGGAGAAGAAGTAAGTAGACTAAATATGGTATTAGACAACAATGGTGTGCCTTATGTGGCTTATGTTAAGTTCGACGGAATTGGCGTGAAAATTTCAGTAATGAAATTTGAAAATGAAGTTTGGCAATATGTAGGTAATGAAGGATTTTCAGAGTATTTAGCCACTTTAGACCTTGCTTTAGCTATAGATAGCAATAATATGCCTTATATTGCCTATAAAAATTTAGATGGCTCAAATAAGATTACTGTAATGAAATTTGAAAATAATAACTGGCAGACTGTGGGAGAAGCAGAGTTTTCTTTAGGGGCAGTAGCCTATATTTCGTTGGCTATTAACAGTAATGATGTGCCTTATGTATTATTTCGGGATGGTGCTAATGGAGGTGAAGCCACAGTAATGAAATTTGAAAATAATAACTGGCAGTTTGTGGGAGAAGCAGGTTTTTCAACGGGAGAAATAAGCCAGACATCACTGATTTTTGATGCTAACAACACTCCTTATGTTGTTTTTTCAGACGGTGCTAATGCAGGTAAAGCCACAGTAATGAAATTTGAAAATAATAACTGGCAGGTGGTGGGAGAAGTAGGTTTTTCCATAGGTTATATATATCATTCCTCATTAGCTGTTAATAGTAACATTCTTTATATAACTTATTCAGGTTTTGGAAGTAGTTTAAATGAAATTTCAGTATTAAAATTTGAAAACAATAATTGGGAATATGTGGGTTCAATGGGGATTTCACAGGGTTCAGCATATTCACCCTCATTACGATTTGATAATAATGACATACTTTATTTAGCTTATGGAAAAGTTGAAAATAATGAAATTTCGGTTGTTAAGTTTGAGAACAATAATTGGCAGAGCGTAGGCACTTTGAATAGTATCGGGAGTCAGGTCTCATTAGATATTAGTAACAATGGAGTGCTCTATGTAGCTTTTAGAGATTTTACGAATAACTATGGGGCTACTGTATTGAAATATGACAGCACTATGAGTATTAACACACATACACACAGTAATATATTGTTCTACCCTAACCCTGCAAATGATTTTGTAAATATTGATAATATCTCTGATAATGCAACCATTAAAGTTTTTGATATTATGGGCAAATTAATTTATAGTACACGAGCTAACCGGCAAATAACAATCAATACAGCAGAATTATCAAACGGCATTTACCTTGTACAGATAATTACCGACAATCAGCAAAAAACAATTAAGAAGTTAATTATTCAATGATTTTACTAATCTTAAAAACCAAATCTTATAAATATAAAAATTACATCTCGGTCTTTTTGTTTTGATTATCAATAATTTATAATTTCCTTGTACGGAAAACTAACCATTAAACACAAACGCTATGAAATCGCCAACAATTAAGATGTTTGTTTAAACAAACACTAATAAAACAAGGCGATTCCATCTGACAATTAAAAAACAATAAATAAATAACAGATGAAAAATATATTATTTACCCTTGTTTTATGGCTTTTTACATTTACTGCCTCTGCCCAGCAATCGTGGCAGGTGGTGGGAGAAGGCAACGATTTTCCCGAAGACTCCGGTTACGGGTTAACTGTGGGGGGGGGGGCATTTACGATAGATAATAACGGGACTCCTTACATCGTTTATTCATCTCTTTCATCGGAATACAATATTGTTGTAATGAAATTTGAGAATAACAGCTGGCAGTATGTAGGGGATATGTTCTATGTAAATACTTCATTTATTTCGGCTTCTATGGCTTTCGATAATAACAATACTCCTTATCTTGCGTATTCAGATTTTTCCAATTCGAGTGTAATTATGGTAAAAAAGTTAGAGAACGGAATATGGCAGAATGTGGGAACAGGAGCTGTTTCTTCAAACTGGTCAGGAGGTTGTGTATTGGTTTTTGATAATAACGATGTGCCTTATTTGTTCTATGCGGAAGGTTCCGATTCAGGCAAAGCTACCGTAAAAAAGTTTGAAAACGACAGCTGGCAGGTTGTGGGTCAGGCAGGGTTTTCAATGGGACAACTGCATTTTACATCTATGGCTATTGACGGGAATAATATCCCTTATGTTGCGTATATAGATGAAGAGAATGTCAATAATATCTATGTAAAGAAGTTTGAAAACGGCAGCTGGCAAACTGTAGGAAATGAAACGGATATTTCTATGCCCAATGCACCGAGTATTAATCAGATATTCATTGGTAACAACAATATCCCTTACATTGCTTATAGTTTAGAAAATCTAATATTTAAGAAGTATGAAAATAACGAATGGCAAACAGTACAAACAGTATTTGTGGAGACATCTGGTACAGTTTCTTGTGCAATGTATGACGATATTCTTTATATCGCCTATACTGATGGAGAAAACAATAATAAAGCCACAGTAAAAAAGTATGAAAATGAAAGCTGGCAAACTGTAGGGGTGGCAGGTTTTTCTGAAGATATTGCTTTTAATATTAAACTTGCTATCAACATCAATGGAATACCTTATGTGGCTTTCAGGGATTTTGTAAACGACCACAGGATAACCGTTATGAAATATGATAGTACTATGGATATTGATAATAATATTATGCTAAATAATGTTTTATTATACCCGAATCCTGCTAATCACTTTGTAACTATCTCTAATGTTCCTGATAATTCCACCATAAAAGTTTTTGATATTACAGGCAAATTAATTTATAGTACACAAGCTAACCAACAAATAATAATCAATACAGAAGGCTTTTCAGAAGGTATTTATCTTATACAATTTATTAATAATCAACAAACAGTCGTAAAAAAATTAATTGTAAACAAACACTAATTACTTTATTACTAACCACAAAAAACAATCCTTATGAAACTAAAAAACTACATTTTCGTCTTTTTGTTTTGATTATCAATAATTTATAATTATATTGTACGGAAAAATAACCATTAAACACAAACGCTATGAAATCGCCAACAGTTAAG
The DNA here is from genome assembly GCA_034005285.1 of Flavobacteriaceae bacterium. GTDB lineage: Bacteria > Bacteroidota > Bacteroidia > Flavobacteriales > Flavobacteriaceae > Flavobacterium. The sequence goes on along the minus strand of JAVEUZ010000011.1, from coordinate 10,285 downwards.
ACGTTTGTTTAAACAAACACTAATAAAACAAGGCGATTCCATCTGACAATTAAAAAACAATAAATAAATAACAGATGAAAAATATATTATTTACCCTTGTTTTATGGCTTTTTACATTTACTGCCTCTGCCCAGCAATCGTGGCAGGTGGTGGGACAACCGGGGTTTTCTGAAGGAATGCCCCAACCTTTTTTATTTCCGCAATCATTGGCATTGGATAACAATGGAATACCTTATGTAGCTTATGCAGAATACATAAGCGAAGAAGATGGAGCAAGAGGCGTTGTCAAAAAATTTGAAAACAATACTTGGGAAACTATAGGTGATGAATTTCACATGAATTGGGGCAATTTATTTATTGGTGCTTCATTAGTTTTCAACAGCGATAATGTGCCTTATATAGCCTATACAGACCAGTCAAATTTAGCTAAAGTTACTGTGAAAAAACTTGAAAACGGAAGCTGGCAACAAGTAGGTACGCCTATTTCCGAAAGTTATTCGGGAAATTCTTCATCAGCTTTTAACAGTAATGACATACTTTATATTTTATTTAGGGATGGTTCCAATTCGGGAAAAGCTACGGTAATGAAATTTGAAAATAATACCTGGCAGGTCGTTGGAGTAGCAGGATTTTCGAGTGGAGCTATACAATTCACTTCATTAGCTTTTGACAATAATGATATACCTTATGTTATTTATTCGGATGAAGCAAACAATTCTAAAGCTACGGTAATGAAATTTGAAAACAACAGTTGGTTATCAATAGGGGATGAAACAGGGGTTTCTACAATGACATCTATTAATAACCAAATATTTATAAGTAGTGATAACATTCCTTGTATAGCATATCGGTCAAGCGTATTGATAGATAATTCTTATATTCCTATAGCTGTATTTAAGAAATATATAAATAATGAATGGCAACAAGTAGGAGAATTAATATTTTTAGAAGGAGTAGGTTCTATCTCTTTTGGCTTACATAACGATGTGCCTTATGTAGCTTATACCGATTGGGAAAATGACGACAAAGCCACAGTTAAAAAATTTGAAACCAACAATTGGCAGATTGTGGGGACAATAGGTTTTTCAGAAGATATTGCCTATAATGTTACACTTGCTTTTAATAATGATGGAGTGCCTTATGTAGTATTTAGAGATATGGCAAACGACAATAGAATAACCGTAATGAAGTATGACAGCACTATGAGTGTTGACACACACACACACAGTAATATACTGTTATATCCCAATCCTGCTAATGATGTTGTAATTATTGACAATATTCCTGATAATTCAATTATAAATATTTACGATATTACAGGTAAGTTAGTTTACACCTCACAAACTGATACACAAACAGTTATCAATATAGCAGATTTTGCCAATGGTATCTATTTAGTACAGCTTGTTAGTAATAATCAACAACAAACAGTCAAAAAACTGGTCATAAACAAATATTAAGTTTTCTTTTTCTAACCTTAAAACCAACCCTTATGAAACTAAAAAACTACATTTTCGTATTTTTGTTCTTTGCCTTTCAATCCTTGTCGGCACAAACAACATATTATTATTACTACAACCAAAAAAAGTATATTGATATAGACAGGGAGTTTGTAGCAGTCAATGCAGTTACCAACCAAAACTTCCTGCAAAGCTATGCTTCAAGCTATAGCTCTAAAACTGACTTTTATAAAAGTACTGTACGGACTTCCGTTACCCCTGTCGATTCCCTTGCTATATCAAGGGTTAGTCTGCAAAATTATTATTTGGAGCTACAGCTTACAGCTGCCATTAAAAACGATACGCTGAATTATCAGAACTTTATAAATACCCTGCATCAAAACCCCGATGTCATTAAGGTTTCGCCTTGTATAAGGACAGCTGGAGGCAGTCTTGTCGGGCTTACCAACTATTTTTATGTAAAGCTGCATACCGCTACTGACGAAAGCACACTTTACACTCTGGCACAAAGCCATAATTTGGAAGTTGTCGGCAAAAACCCGTATATGCCTTTGTGGTATGCGGTAAGCTGTACCAAACAAAATCTGTTAAGTGTTTTGGAATATGCCAACCTGTTCTACGAATCGGGCTTTTTTGAAGCAGCAGAGCCTGAATTTGTCTATCACGGAGGAAATGCAGGCAGTACCGAACCCTTACAAAATAAGGCTCAATCGGCAAATTCAGTTATCAGTTCGCCTAACGATATGTTTTATAGCGACCAGTGGGGATTGAAAAACACAGGACAGCACAACGGTACTCCCGGAATTGACATCAAAGCCGAACAGGCGTGGGCATTTATACAAAATAATGTTCCTGTTCCCGCAACAATCAAAATAGCCATTTATGATGAAGGGTTTGACACAAATCATCCTGATTTAATGGGAAATATGTTAGATATACCTTCCGGGTATGATATTAATGATTTGACGACATCCAAACTCAGAGCTGGTCAGCACCACGGTACGCATTGTGCCGGGATAGCGGGAGCTGTACAAAACAATATCGGTATCAGCGGTGTGGCTCCACAGGCAAAATTAGTTTCCATAAGCCACGACAAGTATAACAGGACTTCTACTCAAATAGCTGCAGGTTTTAATTGGGCAGCAGAGCCCAGTCAAGGAAATGTAGATGTCATCAGCTGTTCGTGGGATGCCGAAGGCATCGAATCTGCCCAAATCACAAATGCCATAAACAGTGCCTTAACTAATGGTAGGTTTTATAATGGTGTTCATAGAGGCTGTGTGGTTGTTTTCTGTTCGGGTAATTCGCCAGATTTCACGCACAATATTGTCTATCCTGCCAGCTCTGAACTTGTTCCTAACGTATTGGTAGTTGGAGCAATAACTCCTTGTGGAGAAAGGAAATCACCTCCTCATACTTGCGAAATTGGTTCCGGAAACCCAGATTATTCAATTGGCTTATGGCAAAGTCGCTATGGTTCACGGTTAGATGTGGTTGCCCCGGGAGTAAGAATACCCACAACAGATGCACAAGGTAGTGCGGGTTCTAATCCCGGTTTTCAAGAACAAAATCCAAATTATATCAATCAAACTAATTACTGGTCTAATTTTGATGGTACTTCTGCCGCTACACCCCACGTAGCAGGTATTGCGGCTTTGGTATTATCGGTAAACCCAAACCTTACAGCCGTACAAGTCAATAATATTATCGAACAAACGGCACAAAAAGTCGGAGGTTATGATTATGCCCAGACCACAGGCAGACCCAACGGTACGTGGCACGAAGAAATGGGCTACGGGCTGGTCGATGCTTATGCGGCAGTACAATTAGCCCAAAGTATGGCTACGTTGGATTTAATGGTAAAGGATTCACAGGAAGATTTAGGAATAGAACCCAATACAGTTACGCAATATTTTTGGGCAAGTCCCGATATTTGGATACGCAACCAAGATGATAACGGGCTAACGCATCAAAATCCAGAATACAGCCCTACCATTCCCCTAATTGTAAACGGACAAATTGCTGACACAAAAACTTTAGTAAAACAATAAAATTTAACAGGCTCTAACTCAAATAATTTATTAACCTGAGTTTCGATTATTCAAACTTTGTCAAAACGCATTTAACCCAAATTACGCATTAGGATTCGTTATGAGAAAAAAGAATACAAAAAAGGTGTAAATGCACGGAAAATTTATTCCGCAGAGATAGTTATTCTATCTTGAGGACGTAAATTTGAGTACATTTCCAGATTTAAAGCAGTATTTTTTCGCAATAGATTTCTAATGCGTAATTTGGGTTTAAATAGTGATAAAGTAATTTAGGAAGTTTGTAAAGCTAAATATACTTTTGTAGTCAATTCTAAATGATGCTTTTTTCTGATAGTATAATAAACTGGTATAAACAAAATAAACGCAACCTGCCTTGGCGAGATACTTCTGACCCGTATATAATATGGTTATCAGAAATCATTCTTCAACAAACACGCATTGCACAAGGACTGCCTTATTTTATTAAATTTATCGAAGCATATCCCACGGTGTATGATTTGGCAAAAGCAGAAGAGCAAGAAGTACTCAAACTCTGGCAAGGACTCGGTTATTATTCGCGGGCAAGAAACCTTTATAAAACAGCTCAATATATTGCTTTTGAACTAAACGGGATTTTCCCTAAATCGTATAAAGAGCTTCTCAGGCTAAAAGGTGTCGGAAATTATACGGCGGCAGCCATAGCTTCTTTTTGCTATAAAGAACCTGTGCCCGTTGTTGATGGAAATGTTTACAGGGTTTTGGCAAGATTTTTTGATGTTGAAACGGACATCTCTTCCTCAATTGCCAAAAAAGAATTTACCGAACTGGCAGCCGAATTGATTGACAAAAATAAACCTGACTTGTTCAATCAGGCAATTATGGAGTTTGGGGCGTTGCAGTGCATTCCGCATAATCCAGATTGTGGCATTTGTGTTTTTAATGATTCTTGTCTTGCCTTAAAGCAAAAGAAAGTCCGAATGTTGCCTGTAAAAAGCAAAAATAAACCTGTAAAGAAACGGTTTTTTAACTTTTTGGTCTTTGTTGACTCAAATGGGCAAACTATTTTAGAAAAAAGAAATGAAAAAGATATTTGGCAAAACCTATATCAGTTTCCGTTGCTGGAATCGGAATCGGAATATGAGTGGCAAGATATGCAGAAAAACATAAATAACACGGCATACAAAAACTATGAAATCACTTCTTTTGAAGAGTTTCCGGATAGTCGCATAATACACAAACTGACCCATCAGCAATTAATGATAAGATTTTGGAAAATCCACACAAAGGGGGAATTAAAACACGCAATTTCTTACGACAAAATAAAATCGTATCCTTTCCCAATAGTAGTTTTTAATTTTATTGAAAAGAATTTCTAATTTTGTATCTTTATCTAAGAATTGATTTAAACTTTTTTAGCCAATTGAAAAAAGTCTAAATTATTTCTAATCCAAAAACAACTAAATTATGAACGGAACGTTAAATAAAGTGATGCTTATTGGTCATCTGGGAGATGATGTGAAAATGCACTATTTTGAGGGTGGCAATTGCATCGGAAGATTTCCTTTGGCAACAAATGAAGTTTATATCAATAAATCTACAAACGAAAAAATCACCTCAACAGAATGGCATAATCTGGTTGTAAGAAATAAAGCCGCTGAGATATGCGAGAAGTATCTGTCAAAAGGAGATAAGATTTATGCAGAAGGTAGAATTAAATCGAGACAATGGCAAACAGAAGACGGACAAACTAAATATACCACAGAAATTCAGGTAACAGAGTTTGTTTTTCTTAGCACTAAGAAAGATTCCGAATCAGTGAGGCAGCAAACAAATATGCAAACCGGTACCGATTCGTCTAAAAATATAGATTTTGAATCTCATGGAAAATCTCATGAAGATCATGAAATTTTACCGTTTTAGATGTTTAACTAATTTAAGTAGCTTTTGGACATAGAGCCTCCAAGTTTTTTTGAAAATATTCAAGTCGGGTTATTCTTTGTACTCATAGGAATAATGTTCCTGACCTTCTTTTCTGCGTTTATTTCTGGAGCCGGAATGTCTTTGTTTTCTCTGTCTCAAAAAGACCTTGACGATGTTTTAGAAAAAAACAGCAAAAAAGGAACTTTAATAATAAACCTGCTAACACAACCTAAAAGACTTTCTTTTACTTTTTTTATTCTTAGTTTCTTTACAAATACCGCCATCGTTGTTTTATTCTTCTTTATCAAAGATTTTCTGTTTAGCGGTATCTCTGTATATTGGATTCGTTGGATTGTCGAAGTTTCTTCTGTTGTCTTAATTATTGTACTTTTTGGAGATGTTTTACCAAAAGTATATGCGAACAGAAACAATGTCAGAATTTCATTATTTTCAATTTCATTCATTTCATTTTTATACAAATTGCTTTCTCCGTTAAGTATTCCTATGCAAAAGTTGTTTGTCTATTTGCAAAAAAAAATAGGAGAACAAAAACAGGATTTCTCTGTTAGCCACTTGTCTCAGGCATTAGAACTCACCTCAACAGAAGATACTTCAGATGATGAGCAAAGACTGTTTGAAGGTATTGTAGCTTTCGGAAATACAGAAGCAAGCCAGATTATGAGCCCGAGAATAGATGTTTTTGCCATTGAAAAAAACGACTCTTTTCAGGATATTCTTTCAGAAATATCAGAAAAGGGATATTCGAGAATTCCGATTTATGATGACAATATAGACAACATTGTAGGCGTTTTGTATGTCAAAGATTTGCTGCCTCACCTTGACAAAAAAGATTTTGACTGGAATACGTTATTGCGAAATCCGTTTTTTGTGCCCGAGAACAAAAAGCTTGATGATTTGCTAAAGGAATTTCAAAACATGAAAAATCACTTGGCTGTTGTGGTTGATGAATATGGAGGCACATCGGGTGTGATTACATTAGAAGATATCATAGAAGAAATTGTAGGAGACATAAGCGACGAATTTGATGATGAAAATATTAATTATTCGCAAATTGACGACCATACCTTTTTATTTGAAGGAAAAATAAACCTTAAAGATTTTTACAGAATTGTTAATGATGCCGAAGAATCTTTTGAAGTTTATAACGGAGAAGCAGAAACCCTTGCAGGACTTATTCTCGAAATCTTAGGTTCTTTCCCAAAAATCGGACAAAAAATTTCTTATGGAAATAGTCTTTTTGTGATAGAAGCAGTCGATAAAAAACGTATAAAACAAATTAAAGTAATTATAAATGTCTAAAAAAATAACATCCCTATTTGTTCTTATAATGGGAATTGTTTTAACAAGTTGCAAAGAAGAAACGTTGCCCAAACCTTCTGCTCATTTGCGACTTGATTATCCGGAAGCATCCTATGCCGATTTTGAAAGCGAATGTCCTTTTATATTTGACTTCAATACCAACACAAAAGTTAAATCATCAGATTGTGATATTACGATTCATTATCCAAAAATGAAAGCTACGCTTTATCTTAGTTATAAAGCCGTAGAAGACGATTTGAATACGCTCTTACGCGATGCACAGAAGCTCACGTATGAACATGTAGTAAAAGCAGATGACATCATAGAGCGTCCATTTATAAACTCAGACGACGAAGTTTACGGAATGTTCTATCAGGTAGGAGGAAATGCGGCAACCAATACGCAATTTTATGTAACCGATAGCCTGCAACATTTTATTACCGGTTCGGTCTATTTTTATGCCAAACCTAACTTTGATTCTATTATGCCTGCTACCAGTTATATTAAAAATGATGTGCAAAATTTAATGGAAACTTTGCGGTGGAAGTAAAGATTTTGAGAAATTGAGGGTTGTGTGATGCTACTCTTAATTAGTAAAGTTGTTTTTAGAATTTCTTCCATAAAGTTTTATTTGAGATTTTTGACAAACCACGTTTCGCGGCTTTAAGAAGTTGGGGATTTGTAAGCCCGAAACTTTCGATTAAACATCGAAAATCAAAAGTACAAAACAAACTTTATTGGCTTTTACGGATTACGAAGCACAAAAGTTCAACTTTGCACTTAACCCCGTATTTCGCCAAGACTTTGTTGTGCAATCGTATTTATTTTTTATAAATCCATTTTAGCCAACCTTGAGCCACTTTATCCCAATTAAAAATATCATAATTTGGCTCGTTATTTTTATTTAATGGGAAAAAATTATGTTCAGTTCCAACATAAGGTTGAAAAGTAAAATTAAGTTTATTTTTCCTGATAAAATCGACACGCATAAAATCATTAAATGGAGCACTCCAATCTTTTGTTCCATAAGTAACCAAAACAGGTATTTTTAGTTTTTTGAGATATAAAATAGGTGGATTTGAAAATTCAAAAGAGGCCTTGTTTGTATCTCCTTGTGAAGCATCCATATCATCTTTGTTTTTTACAACTTCTTCCCAATATTTGATTTCTTCTTCTCCTAAACTTATATTATCTTCAAATGATTCATTCACTCTATTTTGAGAAATCATAGTCATTATTCTTCCCATTGGATTTCCACTAGCATAAATAAGATGGGTTATCTTTTTTGTTTTTAATGCCATTTTTGATGCAACTGTACTTCCTTCCGAATGCCCAGCGACAACAAGCGTTGAAGATGAAACCCAACTTTCTTTTTGTAAATATTTTAGAACAGAAATATTTCTATTTACGTAATAATCTAATAAATTTCTTTTCGAATATTCTTTAGGAAAATTACCATCTCCTTCTAAATATAATGACTTATTATGAAGGTTTTTTATGTCAGCTATAATAGGAATATATGGTTTACTTATAATAACTAAATGAAATTTATCTGTAAATATTTCAGGATTAAAAGGAAAAACTCCATAGATATCATCACCGTCATATTTAATTAAAGGTTGTGGAAGGCTACCTTGGCAAAAAAGAAAAATCGGTTTTTCAATATTCTCTTCTCCTGCTTTAGATTTAATTAATATATCGATAACATCATTTTTATATTTGTGAGAAATGTGCTTATATCCATAATCCTTTGGAGTTTTATTTTGCCCAAAGCAAAAAATATTTGCAATAAATACTATTATTAAAATAATCTTGTTCATATTTTTTTAGCGTCTTCTAAATATGTCGCACAACACCCAAATATACACAATTTAAATTTTTTCTCAGCTTTTTCATATAGTGTTTTTCGTAATTTATACAAAAATGCCCCTGAAAACTCAGAGGCATTTTCTATTCTTTTTTGTATAAATTATTTGTTCGATAAGGATTTTACACCCATATTGTAAAATGTAAATGCCTGTATGTCTGCCTGCTCTTCAATGGTTTTAGAAACAGGTTTTCCGGCTCCGTGTCCGGCATTGACATCAATTCTAATCAATACAGGGTTTGTTCCTGCGTGTTTGTCTTGTAATTCGGCGATAAATTTATAGCTGTGTGCCGGAACTACCCGGTCATCATGATCTCCGGTTGTTACCAATGTAGCAGGATAAGAAATGCCTTCTTTTACATTATGTACAGGAGAGTATCCTTTTAGGTATTCAAACATTTCTTTGCTGTCATTTGCCGTTCCGTAGTCATAAGCCCATCCGGCTCCTGCCGTGAATGTATGATAACGCAACATATCCAGAACACCAACAGCCGGCAAAGCTACTTTAACCAAATCGGGTCTTTGGGTCATAACAGCCCCTACCAGGAGTCCACCGTTTGAACCTCCTTTAATAGCCAAATAGTCGGTGGAAGTATATTTTTCGCTAATCAGATATTCGGCTGCTGCAATAAAATCGTCAAATACATTTTGCTTCTTTTGCTGTGTTCCTGCATCATGCCATTTTTTTCCGTATTCACCACCACCACGAAGATTGGCTACTGCATAAACACCTCCGTTTTCAAGCCATACAATATTGGCAGTGCTGAAGGACGGTGTTAGCGATATGTTGAAACCACCATATCCATAAAGCATGGTTGGGTTTTTTCGGTTTAATTTAAGTCCTTTTTTGTAGGTAATAATCATCGGAATTTTTGTGCCGTCTTTTGAGGTATAAAATACCTGCTTGCTTTCATAATCCTCCGGATTAAAGTCCACATCGGGTTTTTGATATAGCTCAGAAGTTCCTGTTTCGGGATTAAACGAGTATATTGTTGGGGGAGTTACATAATTTGTAAAAGAATAATATAGTTCTTTCTCTGTTTTTTTGCCGCCAAGTCCCGAAGCACTTCCAATGCCGGGCAAATTAATTTCTCTTACTAATTTACCGTTATAATCATATTGTTTGACAAGAGAGACAGCATCTTTCATATAATTAGCAAAAAAATAGCCGCCTCCTGTAGCAGGTCTCAGAACATTTTCGGTTTCAGCAATAAAATCTACCCAGTTTTCAGGTGACGGATTACTGAAATCTACTGTAACAATTTTTCTGTTAGGAGCATTCAGATTGGTTACAATATAAAGTTTTGTGCCATCATTATCTATTACATGACTGTCATTCTCAAAATTTGAAACAATTGTTTTTATCTCACCCTTAGGGTCATTTAAATCCTTGATGTAAAGTTCGTTTCCGGAAGTAGTGTTGGCAGCAGTAATCACAAGGAATCTGCCGTCTTCGGTAAGGCTGGCACTTACATATCTTCTTTTTTCAGAATCGCCAAAAACAACTTTATCGTCTTTTTGTTGGGTTCCTAACTTATGATAAAACAATCTGTGTTGGTCTGTTTTGGCTGAAAGTTCGCTCCCTTTTGGTTTCTCGTAACTTGAATAATAAAAACCGTCATATCCGTTCCAGGCAATGCCACTAAATTTAATGTCTTCTAAAGGGGCTTCTAATTTTTCTCTTGAAA
>JAVEUZ010000090.1:0-2998 GCA_034005285.1 Flavobacteriaceae bacterium | reverse complement strand
TGCTTTTCGATTTTATGTCCCCATCCCGTATGCATCAGGTTTATCAAAATGGTTGGAATCGAAAAGGACTAATTTCTGATAAAGGATTTTACAAGAAAGCCTGGTATGTGATGCAGGAATATTATCAGGGAAAATAGTTTGTTTATCGATTGTTTTTATGCTATTGAATAAGATGAATATTATAAAACAGTTGTGAGTAAATTGAAAGAGTTTAATAGAGTAGAAAAAGTAAATAAAATTAGTTGTTATGAAAAACATATCAAGAAGAAAATTTATTGAAACAACCGGAATTACCGCAGGAGCATTACTGTTTTCAAGTGAAATTCGGGCAAATCTATTTAATAAGTTTAGAAAAAAAAGACCGAACATAGTTTTTGTTTTAGCAGACCAATGGAGAGCACAAGCGGTTGGTTATGCCGGTAATGATGATGTGATTACACCCAATCTTGACAAATTATACGGTGAAAGTATTTCATTTAGATATGCAGTTTCATGTATGCCTGTATCTACTCCTTACAGAGCCAGTTTGATGACGGGTCAATACGCCCAGACAAACGGATTGTTTTTAAATGATTTACAATTAAATCCAAAAGCAAACTCAATAGGGAAGCATTACAAGTCAGCGGGTTATAATACGGCTTATATAGGTAAATGGCATTTGAATGGAAATGGAAGAAGTAATTATATAGCACCTGAAAACAGGCAGGGTTTTGACTACTTTAAAGCATTGGAATGTACCCATGAATATAATAACTCATGGTACTATGATAACGATGATACAGAAAAGAAAATGTGGAATGGCTATGACGTTTTTGAACAGACGAAAGATGCCTGTCACTATATTGAGGAAAATAAGGAATCACCCTTTTTTATGATTTTATCCTGGGGACCACCTCACAATCCATACGAAACCGCACCTCAAAAATACCATGACATGTACAAAGATAAGAGTATTAAATTGAGGCCGAATGTACCCAAAAGATTTAAAAACGCTGCTGAAAAAGATTTAAAAGGCTATTATGCACACATTACAGCAATGGACGATTGTATAGGTGAACTTCAGAAAACAATTGCAAACAATGGAATAGAAGACAACACAATTTTTATTTTCACTTCGGATCATGGTGACATGCTTTATTCGCAAGGACAAATGAGAAAACAAAGACCGTATGATGAGTCAATTTTGGTTCCATTTTTATTAAAGTATCCTGATACGTTTGGAAAAAAAGGTCGTGTTGCAGATACGCTTTTAAATGTTGTTGATATCATGCCGACTTTATTGTCAATGTCTGGTTTAACTATCCCAAAATCGGTTGAAGGAAAAAATCTTTACCCCATATTAAAAGGGAGTAAAAAAGATGATATCGAAGGCACGCTAATCGAATGTATCACTCCCTTTGGCGGATTTACAAGGAATGGTGGAGGTAGGGAATACAGAGGGGTAAGAACAAAAAGATATACCTATGTAAAAGATTTGAATGGCCCCTGGTTGCTGTTTGATAATGTCAATGATCCCTTCCAAATGAAGAATTTAGTTTCAGATGCGTCACAAAAAGATGTTTTAACATCACTGGATGAATTGTTGACTTCATTATTATTGAAAAAAGGAGATGAATTTCTCCCGGGAGATGAATATATTCGTCGTTGGGGTTATGCAGTAAATAAAAGTGGTAATATTGATTATACAGAATAATTATCTTAATTGAAGTATGATAAGTAAAATTTTCAGACAGAGTACTTTAAGTTGAATGCTCAAGTAAGCTGCTTTTTTCGTCTTCCTCTTTGAATTTAATTTACCCTTACCCGATATTAAATTAATTTATTTTTGCAGCAGTTAATCAGTTAAATATAATACGAAATGCATAGAGTGAAAAAAATTACTGTACAGTTATTATTTTGCATAATCACACCATATCTTTTTGCTCAATCCTATGTTTGGAATACGTTGGGAAATGGAGACAAGAAAGATTTGTTTTTAGAGCAAAATTATATTGACGAGTTGACTGGTCAGGAGCCCGTCGAAAACGGAGTCAACGTGAATGAGCCTGTTAACAGGGATATTTGTATCAGAACAGGTAATATTGAAGTGGAAAGCGACAAATCCGTGTCTTTATTAATGGGTACTGGAGGGTTGACAATAGAAAATGCAAACCTGTACATGGGTTCAGTTGAAAAGGCTGGAATTGATTTGGGGAGTGGCAATACTTTGTTCACAATCAACAATGCGAACGTTCAGACTCAATATATTCACAATGCAACCATTGTGATGGAAGGTCGTTCTCAATTAACCTTAGATGGCGATGAGAGCTGTTTGGAAAACACGACTATTGAATTACGTTCACCCGATGCCTATGTTGTTTTTACCAATATTAAGCCAGCTGTTGTTAGCACAGGTTTAAAGAATAAGGTAAGCGTTAATACTGTATTTACATCACAAAATATGCGTTTAACGCAATTTTATGAAGGTACGATAATACGTGCACTCCCTCAGAACAATATTGCTCTTCATGTCTTTGGAGATGAGAATCAACAAAATTACTTAGGTAGTTTTGCTGATGGGATCTACGGAAAAATAGGAATAAACAGCGATTTGAAATTAAAAAATTCTCAATATACCATTACCGGTTTTGGAGATGGAATAGGAGGTAAAGAGGACATGTTCCATTTTGCTTATAGGGCAGTGGACGGGAATGGCGAGATTTCGTCTGTGTGTGATAGTGTTGAAAATAATAATGCACAAACTAAAGCCGGATTAATGGTTCGTGCATCGCTGGAAATTGATGCTCCCTGTTTCATGCTTTGCGTTCATCCGGATAACAGGGTATCTTTAATTGCCAGGACTTCCAAACAGGGGGATATGACGACCTTGCGGAGTCCAACAGGAAATACTGGAACACCAAAGTATATAAAAATAACACGGGAAGATAATCTTTTTGCTGCTTTTTATTCAGAAACGAATCAGGAAGATAGTTGGATACAACTGGGAGAAACCATTGAA
>JAVEUZ010000049.1:0-13911 GCA_034005285.1 Flavobacteriaceae bacterium | reverse complement strand
ATTTTATTTACAAAATCACGACTATTTTCAATTAGAAATTTATTGTTCTTTATTCCGTTGTTGTTGCTATTCGTTCAAACCACATGGATACTGCCGTTGTTGGACACAAGAGCAGAATTGCACATTCAAAATCAAATTGTGCCTCCTTCAAATCTGCACTATTATTTTGTAGTAATGGAAATTTTAAAAGTTATCTGTTTAGCTTTATTTGGTTTTAAACTTTTTAAAAAAATATCCAAATGACTTACAAAAATTAAAATCTAATAAAGATGAAATACTGAAGATTATAGCAAAGTGCCCGGGCATTGTGTTTTAGCCAAAATGGGTGAAAAAAGTGTTGCGACCCGGAGGCAAAGAACTTACTATGAAATTGATTAATTCCCTTTCTGGAATGTTCAATCTGGCAAACGTTTTTAGTTCGTCTTTACTGTTTCAATGGTGGAACGCTTTCTGAGAAAGACTACGGTAAAAAATATCCATAATTTTATCAAAATTAATCATGAGAAATAGTTCCTAAATATTTGATTGTCATAATTTTAAACATACAGTTGTTTCTCTAATGACGCAATAATTCTGCTGAAAAATATTAATCAAACTCAGGTTAGAAATAATCAATTTTTCTGTATAGTAGCCCCGAGCAGAATCGAACTGCTATCTAAAGTTTAGGAAACTTCTATTCTATCCGTTGAACTACGGGGCTCAAAAAAGTAAAATATACAGAAATTGTAAAACTCATTCTTGTTTTTAAAATTGATATACCACACCAATGCCCAAAGCCTGCTTTAATTGAAGTTTGGGTCCGACTGTAACTTGTTCGCCATTGATTTCTTCTTTTGCTTTAATATCATCATCATAAATCATGTGAAGACTAACATTTGCACGAACATACTGGTTTACAACCATATCAACCTGTACTTGCCAATCTATATCTATATTACCAAATTTATTTATATAATCTGAATATACAGAGAGTCTGTTTTCTAAAAACATATTTTTGTAAAACTCGTATTTCCAATAATTACTCAATAAAACACCAAATTCGTTACGGGTTTTACGTCCTTTTTTTATCAAGTTTCCTTCTTCGTCATAGGTGGCTTTTGTAACCCCAAACGAACCCAAATTTGCTAATCTCCTATCCATGACAAACGTGGTTTTTAATGTAAACGGTGAAAAATAAAAATTCAGATTCAAATCTTTGCGGTTATACTCTGTACCTCCTCCAAGAAAAAAATATGCCGGAGCAAAAGGTTTTGAAATCGCAATATCCGTATTCGGATAAGAATAACCGTTGGTAAACTGCGTATTAAAACTGGAACGGGCCGAATAGAACCAATTGGAATCCGAAAATTTTTTGTACCCAAAATTTGAATGTACAGAGAAAACGTCGTCTGTTTTTCTTAATTCTCGCCCTTCTTGTTTATTAATACCATAACGAACAATCAATTCGTTGTTCCATATAATATGCTTAGAAGTATATTTCCTTGTAGCATTTCCTTTTAAAAGTCCTGAAATACTGGTGTTTCCCCCGGCACTCCAATTGACAAAAGCAATCTGAGTAAGATCAAGACCAATACTGTTTTTTTCTTCCCAAAAGACCGTGTCTTTATCTACTTTTATGCTTTCGCGAATTTGAATAAGGGCATCTGTTGGTTGTGCCACTAAACCCATTGATGCTAATAAAATAAATAGACTGAGAAAGTCTCTGAAAATCTTCATGAATCAAAAATCATTAAAAGTTGTGCAAAAATCATTATTTTAGACAAGACTTCAAAAATTCTTTAAGATTATCAACGTCAAGACCGCAAATTTGTTGTAACTCAAAGATGGTTCCATGTTCTATAAACTTATCGGGAATGCCGAGATTGAAAAGTTTATTTCCAAATCCGGAAGTAGTAGCAAATTCAGCTACTGCACTGCTAAAACCGCCTAAGATTGTTCCGTCTTCGACTGTTATCACTGTTTTATGTTTTTCGAATATTTGCTTTAATAGCTTAACATCCAATGGTTTTACAAACGGAAAATCATAATGAGAAATTTTCTCTTTTTCTTCGATTAGACCAATCGCTTCCGAAACATTATTTCCAATAAATCCTGTCGAAATCACAGCAACATCCGAACCTTCTTTGAGTAAATGTCCTTTGCCAATTTCGATTTTTTGAAAAGGTTTCTTCCAATCTGTTGTTACGCCCCTACCTCTCGGATAACGAATGGCAATGGGATTATTCAGTCCTAATTGAGCCGTATAAAGAATATTCCGCAATTGAATTTCATTAAGCGGAGCAAAAATTATCATATTCGGAATACACCTCAGATATGCCAAATCAAATACGCCGTGATGCGTGGCACCATCCTCTCCTACAAGTCCGGCTCTATCCAAACAGAAAATTACCGGCAGGTTTTGCAAAGCGACATCGTGGATAATTTGGTCATAGGCTCTTTGCAAAAAAGTAGAATAGATATTGCAAAAAACCGTCATGCATTGTGTTGTCATTCCGGCAGCAAGGGTTACGGCGTGTTGTTCGGCAATTCCCACATCAAAAGCTCTCTCAGGAAAAGCATCCATCATCAGTTTCATAGAACTACCTGTGGGCATGGCAGGCGTTATTCCAATAATCCTTTTGTTATGTTGAGCCAACTCAACCAATGTTTGTCCGAAAACATCCTGAAATTTTGGTGGCAGGTTTTCTTCCTTGTTTTTGATTATTTCGCCTGTAATTTTATTAAATTTCCCCGGTGCGTGATATTTCACCTGATCTTCTTCGGCAAGTTTAAACCCTTTTCCTTTGGTTGTTATTACATGCAGAAATTTAGGACCTTTTACTTTTTTAAGTCTTTCGAGTTCGGTGATTAGTTTTGGTAAATCATGTCCGTTAATCGGACCTGAATAATCAAAATTCAATGATTTTATGATGTTGTTCTCTCTCGGGTTTTTTCCTTCTTTCACCGCCGTGAGATAATTTTTTAAAGCTCCGACACTCGGGTCTATGCCTATTGCATTGTCGTTGAGAATCACTAACAAATCGGCATCGGTTACACCGGCATGATTTAATCCTTCAAAAGCCATTCCCGAAGCAATTGAAGCGTCGCCTACCACGGCTATGTGATGTCTGTTCTCGTTTTTTAGTTTAGATGCCAATGCCATCCCTAAAGTTGCCGAAATAGCTGTCGAAGAGTGTCCAACACCAAAAGCATCATATATACTTTCAGTTCTTTTTGGAAAGCCAGAAATTCCGTTAAGTTGTCGATTTGTATAAAATTTGTCTTTACGACCGGTAAGAATTTTATGTCCGTAAGCTTGATGCCCCACATCCCAAACCAATACATCCTCGGGTGTTTTAAACACATAATGCAACGCTATTGTCAGTTCGATTACGCCAAGACTTGCTCCGAGATGTCCTTCTTTTACCGATACGACATCTATGATAAAAGCACGCATTTCTGCTGCTAATTGTGGCAACTGATTGATGTTTAGTTCCCGTAAATTTTCGGGTGAATTGATATGAGAAAGTAAATTTTCCATTACAAGGCAAATGTACGGATTTGAAATCGTAATTTTGAAACATGAAAAATCTGTTTACAGACGAATTTTTTATGAAAAAAGCTCTTTTGGAAGCAGAAGTTGCTTTTGACAAAGGTGAAGTTCCTGTGGGAGCCGTTATTGTTATTGACAATCGGGTGATTGCACGTTCGCACAATCTCACCGAAATGCTTAACGACATAACCGCCCATGCCGAAATGCAGGCAATTACAGCCGCTGCCAATTTTATCGGCGGAAAATATTTGAAAGGCTGTACGCTCTATGTAACGCTCGAACCTTGCCAAATGTGTGCGGGAGCTTTATATTGGAGCCAGATTTCTAAAATTGTTTTTGGAACAAGAGATGAAAACCGCGGATTTATAGCCATGAAAACACAACTTCATCCAAAAACAGAAGTTATTCAGGGCGTTCTGGAAAATGAATGTGCAGATTTGTTAACCAGATTCTTTAAAACCAAAAGATAAAATTTTATAAAAGTTAGTTTCTTTTTTTATATTTGGATAATCAAAAAAACAACACCTTACACACGTCAATTATGTTACAAAATTATCACATTCTTATCGTAGATGACCATCCGTTTATAATTGAAGCTTATAAAAACACCTTGAAAAGCTATCAGCCGGAAACATTTAGATATAAAACAACTCAGGCTAATAACTGTAAGAGCGGATATGAAATACTTACAAATCCTGACCAAGAACCTTTTGATATTGCATTTTTAGACATCAGCATGCCACCTTATGAAGAAAAAAACATTATGTCGGGTGAAGATTTGGCAAAAACCATCAGAAAAGTAATGCCTAATTGTAAAATAATCCTGCTTACGATGCACACCGAGCTGATAAAAATTCATAACATCATCAAAGAGATTAATCCGCAGGGGTTGATAATTAAGAACGACCTTACGTTTGACGAACTGCTTCTGGCATTTAATAAAATCATTAATAACGAAAATTATTACAGTCAAACCGTGGTAAAGTTCGTAAGCCAATCGCAACACGACAACATTCAGATTGATGATTTTGATAAACAAATTTTGCGTTATATCTCCAAAGGAATCAAAACAAAAGATTTGCCCGATTATATTCCGCTTTCTTTAAGTGCTATCGAAAAGAGAAAGCTTGCTTTAAAAGAAACCCTGAATGTGAAAGGCGGTAGTGATGTGGAACTTATTAGCGAAGCAAAAAACAAAGGATTGCTGTAAACTCAAAAAAAGGCGGAAAACCTCAGATTGTTTTACGGGAAACCGTATTTGAGTTTATAAAGTCTTCTATACCTTTACACCGTAGTTTTTCATAAAAATTTTGTCGCAAAATGTTGGTTTACATATAACTGCAACAACCAACGGCAAATTAAAAACAAAAGTAACAGGCCCCAAACTGTTACTTTTTTTTATTCTGAAAAAAACCGTAAGCAAATCGGAGTAAAACCGCACATCAATATACGGAAAACCGTATTCGGTTTAATATGCAGTTGTGATAATTTTACATCATCAGAAAGAAACAACCGAATTCTTTTGATATTAACCAAAGAACGTTTAGTAAACAGAAATAAAACATCAGAAATACCACCTTTTTTGCCCCAACAACAAAGATCTGAACCTATAACCGTAACTGTTTACATTAGAGTTAGTTAAAAGAAAAGCGACACCGCCCTAAGTGTCGCTTTTCTTATTAAAGTGATTTATTGCCAAAACGCATCGTCCCAATCATCAGAAAACTCGTGTTTGTGATGTTCGTCAATAAGTTTCAACTGTTCTTCTGTGGCAATTTTTTGGACTTCATTAAACAATATTCTTTCTTCAAATCGAATATGTTTTTCTAATTCTTCCTCAATGGCGTGTAGTGATTTTTCGACTTCGTTTTCGTTTTCAAAGAGTCTTCTGAGTTTTCTATGCTCGGTAATGGCACGTTTTACCATTGTGTCACCGTGTGGAAGTATGCTGAATATATATTTTTCTTCTGCTTCAAAATGAAAAATAAGGTGTGTTTTCCAAAACCAGTCCGTGTATTTTTTGATTCGCAACGGTTCGATATTGCGTTTTAATCCGGTTCTTATCTTCCAACAGAGCAACAACCCAAAATGATGTTCTCGACTAAGAGGTTGTAGTGATTTGTGTCTTTTAATGGGTTTTCTATCCATTTCATTCCAGATTTTCGGTTGACAATATTTTCTGAAGTATTACCGCATGATTAATTTTTCTATCTTTTGCGGCATAAAGTAAAGTTACATTTTCTGTTTTTGCAATGCTACGAATATGGCTTAATTGTTCGCCTTTATTACTTAATTCTTGTTTATACAATTTTGAAAATTCTTCAAATTTTTCTTGCCGATGATTAAACCACCTTCTCAACTCGGCTGAAGGTGCTATTTCTTTATTCCATTCGTTGATTTCTACATCTTCTTTTTTTATTCCTCTCGGCCATAATCTGTCTATCAAAATCCGATAGCCGTCTTCTGAGTCCGGTTTTTCATAAATGCGTTTTATTTGTATGCCATTCATTTTTTTCCTATTTGTCTCTCCAATAATTGTTTGCGGCTGCAACTGTTTGAAATTCAACAGCAATTGTTTGTGTTGACAAAATAAGTTGTAGCGTATCTTTGGCATAGTCATCTCGTAACTGTTTTCTGGTTTCCGGATCAGTCTGTATGGCTGCAACCGATCTTCTGGCTAATTTTATAGCAAGTTCTCTCCCCTGTTGTGGTGTGTCTGTCAACAGACTTTCTAACCATATTTCTTGATTTTGTGTCATGATTTTTTGTTTTAATGTTTTGAATATCTGTTTATTGCCAACAAAATTGCATGTTCAAATGTCTTTGGAAACAATTGATTATTTTGCTGTACACAAACAAAGTTAATAAAAAAAAACAATATCGGACAAAATTGTCCGATATTGTTTTTATGCTGAATTAAATATGTGTTACGATTCTTTCATAGCGTTCCAACCTCTGGCTATTAAAGGAATTTTTTCTGAGGCACGCGTTATAATATGTATGCCTTCTTCCGCTTTTGTAATATGTCCGATTACCGTAAGGTTTGGGTTGCCTTTTATCTTATCAAAATCTACAATCGGAATGGTAAAAAGCAATTCATAATCTTCTCCTCCATTGATGGCGATGGTAGTACTGTCAACATTAAACTCTTCGCAAACATTTATAAATTGTGGATCGAGCGGGATTTTTTCTTCAAATAAGTTGCAACCCACATTCGATTGTTTGCAGATATGCATTATTTCAGATGACAATCCGTCCGAAATATCAATCATAGCAGTTGGTTTTACTTCTAACACTTCAAGAAGTTCTTTAATGTCTTTGCGTGCTTCAGGCTTGAGTTGGCGTTCTATTAAATAAGAATAATTATCCAAATCGGGTTGACTGTTCGGATTCACCTGAAAAACTTGTTTTTCTCGTTCCAAAACCTGTAATCCCATATAAGCTCCGCCCAAATCACCGGTTACCACCAGCAAATCATTTTCCTTGGCTCCGTTTCTATAGACGATTTCATCTTCGTTAACATGACCAAGAGCTGTTATTGAAATTATCAAGCCTTTTCGTGAAGAAGTTGTGTCGCCGCCTACCACATCAACATCATACATTTTTGCAGCCAAAGCGATTCCTTCATATAATTCTTCGAGTGCTTCGAGCGGAAAACGATTGGATACTGCAACAGAAACCGTAATTTGTGTTGCTGTGGCATTCATCGCACAAATATCAGACACATTTACAACCACAGATTTATACCCTAAATGTTTCAACGGCATATATGCCAAATCAAAATGCACTCCTTCTATCAACAAATCGGTAGAAACAACTGCTTTTTTATTGCCAAAATCGAGTACAGCCGCATCGTCTCCAATGCTTTTAAGGGTTGATGGTTGCTTTACATCAAAGTTTTTAGTCAGGTGTTCTATAAGTCCAAACTCGCCCAACTGAGATAACGACGTTCTTTGAGGTGTTTTATCTTCTAACATTTTTTTGATTCAAAATGATATTGGCAAAGGTACGTTAATTCTAAACAAAAAAACCCGGCAACATTTGTTAATGGGTTTATCTTAATGCTTGATACTTTTTTTTAAAACTTTCTGAATGTCCGTTATTAATCATAATCAGTTAAAATTTTGATTAATAAGAGTGAACACCTCCCCAACCCTCCTCAAGGAGGGAGCCGTTGAGTAAACACCCGAAACAGTTCCCCTCTTAAAATCGAAGATTCAACGACTCCTTTAAAAAACAAATAAAAAAGATGGAGTTATAGGGGTAATGGGTGTGTTTAAAATGTAAGTACGTGATAATATGATTTTTGAAAATAAATTGTCAGGTTAATAAACATTACATTATGACACATTACGGACATTCAAATAAAACTTAATCATTCAACTTCAACACAGCCATAAATGCCGATTGTGGAATTTCAACATTTCCTACCTGACGCATCCTTTTTTTTCCGGCTTTTTGTTTTTCTAAGAGTTTACGCTTACGCGAAATATCTCCTCCATAGCATTTTGCCGTAACGTCTTTACGCAGGGCTTTAATCGTTTCACGGGCAATAATCTTAGCTCCGATAGCTGCCTGAATCGGGATGTCAAACTGCTGACGCGGTATGAGTTCTTTCAGCTTCTCACACATTTTCTTCCCAATATGATATGCATTATCTTCGTGAATCAAAGCGGAAAGAGCATCAACATTCTGAGCATTCAAAAGCACATCGAGTCGAACCAATTTTGAAGTCCGCATTCCGATAGGGTGATAATCGAACGAAGCATATCCTTTTGATACGGTTTTTAGACGGTCATAAAAATCGAATACAATTTCTGCCAAAGGCATATCAAAATTTAGCTCAACACGTTCAGGCGTTAAATAAGTTTGGTTCGTAATCATCCCTCGTTTTTCGATACACAGAGACATGACATTACCGACAAAATCTGATTTTGTAATAATCGTTGCTTTAATATAAGGTTCTTCTACCCTTTCTAACTTGGAAGGTTCGGGCAAATCTGATGGGTTATTTACAACCAAAGGCGTATCAGGTTCTTTTTTGGTATATGCAAGATATGATACGTTGGGAACGGTTGTAATAACAGTCATATCAAACTCGCGTTCTAAGCGTTCCTGAATGATTTCCATGTGAAGCATTCCTAAAAATCCGCAACGAAAACCAAATCCTAAGGCAGCAGAACTCTCAGCCTGAAAGACTAAAGAAGCATCGTTGAGTTGTAACTTTTCCATCGAGGCACGTAAATCTTCATAATCTTCGGTGTCAACAGGATAAATTCCGGCAAACACCATCGGTTTTACGTCTTCGAACCCTTGAATCATATTGGTTGTAGGCGTTTTTGCATCGGTAATGGTATCACCTACTTTTACTTCTCTGGCTTCTTTTATTCCCGAAATCAAATAACCTACATCACCAGTTGAAATCACTTCTTTTGGAACCTGATTCAGTTTTAAAGTTCCTATCTCATCGGCAAAATATTCGTTGCCGGTTGCCATAAACTTGATTTTTTGTCCTTTTCTGATTTCGCCGTTTTTTACTCTAAAAACAACTTCAATCCCTCTGAAAGGATTATACACCGAATCAAAAATCAACGCCTGCAACGGTTCGTCTTTATTACCTTTTGGTGCCGGTACACGCTCTATAATAGCTTCTAGAATTTTATCAACCCCGAAACCTGTTTTTCCTGATGCGTGTATAATATCTTCGAGTTTACATCCAAGCAATTCTATAATATCATCACTTACTTCTTCAGGATTGGCACTTGGCAAATCTACTTTGTTCAAAACGGGAATGATTTCCAAATCATTTTCCAATGCCAAATACAAATTCGAAATCGTTTGTGCCTGAATACTCTGTGCCGCATCAACAATAAGCAATGCTCCTTCGCAAGCGGCTATAGAACGTGACACCTCATAAGAAAAGTCAACGTGCCCGGGAGTATCGATTAAGTTCAGTATATATTTTTCGCCTTTATAATTGTATTCCATCTGAATGGCATGACTCTTTATGGTAATGCCACGCTCACGTTCCAAATCCATATTGTCGAGCAACTGAGCCTGAGCCTCACGAGCCGTAACAGTTTGTGTAGAGTCGAGAAGCCTGTCTGCCAAGGTACTTTTACCGTGGTCTATATGGGCAATGATGCAAAAGTTTCTGATGTTCTTCATAAAATACGCTATTGTTAAAGCATCTATTTTTTTGCAAATATAGCGGAAAGTTTAGACCTAAAATCTGTTTAATTCTATTTTTTACTGTCATAAACTCTCAGTATCAAGAATGTATTTTTTTTAATATTTTTGTTGTATTTGCTTGTTATTAAAAAGCAATAGTACACATTCTTTTTCTCTTTCAACTATTCTTTTAAAAACCGTATTTTTGAAAAAAAAATTCATGCTAAAAATCGGAAACATAACATTGCCTGATTTTCCGTTGCTTCTTGCTCCTATGGAAGATGTGAGCGACCCTCCGTTTCGCCGTTTGTGCAAACAGCACGGAGCAGACTTAATGTATTCTGAATTTATTTCTTCAGAAGGTTTGATTAGGGACGCCATTAAAAGCAGGAAGAAATTAGACATTTTTGATTATGAACGTCCGGTTGGTATTCAGATTTTTGGTGGTGACGAAGAGGCGATGGCGATAAGTGCTAAAATCGTAGAAACAGTCCGACCCGATTTGGTTGATATTAATTTTGGTTGCCCAGTAAAAAAAGTGGTTTGCAAAGGTGCCGGAGCAGGCGTTCTGAAAGATGTTGATTTGATGGTAAGGCTTACCAAAGCCGTAATCAAAAGCACAAATCTTCCCGTAACCGTAAAAACCCGTTTAGGTTGGGATGAAAACTCCATCAACATTGACGAGGTTGCAGAAAGATTGCAAGACATTGGCGTACAAGCATTGACCATACATGCCCGAACTCGTGCCCAAATGTATAAAGGTCATTCTGACTGGACACATATTGCCCGTATCAAAAACAATCCGCATATCACAATGCCTATTTTCGGAAATGGAGACATCGATTCGCCTGAAAAAGCATTAGAATACAAGAACAAATTTGGTATAGACGGTATTATGATTGGTCGTGCTGCCATTGGCTATCCTTGGATTTTTAATGAAATCAAACATTATTTTAAAACAGGTGAATATCTTTCGGCTCCCACTATTCAGGACCGTATCAAAGCCTCCAAAAACCATCTGATCTGGTCTATGGAATGGAAGGGTGATCGCATCGGAATTGTAGAAATGCGTCGGCATTATACGAATTACTTTAAAGGTATTCACGGATTTAAAGAATACAAACAACGACTTGTAACCACTGATGATTTTGAAGAACTCTTGAAGATATTTGAGGAGATTTCAGAGGTGTATGCCGACTATCAAATGACATAAAGCGATTCTTAGAGCCTGTTTAAATTATTTTAAACAGGTCTTAATTTTCGAGCATTTTTCTATTTACTCTGTTTGAAGCTATCCACGAAGCCAGATAACCCAATATTCCGATTGTAAACAAGACAACAAGCACGTTTTCAAGCCTTAGTGAAACAGGGTGTGGCATCGTACTCGTTATCATAAACAATCCTTTTTCTTTTTGAATGAGAACCAATATAAGTCCGAGTATCAGCCCGATAATGCCACCACCTATACAAATCATAAAACCTTGTAAACGAAAAATTTTTCGCAAGTCTTTTATTTCAACACCCAGATTGTAAAGCGTTTTTAAATTTGGTTTTTTGTCCAAAATAATCATTATAACCGCACCGATTAGTGTAAAAAGTGTTACAATTAAAACCAAAGTAAGGATAAGGTATAACACCAAGTTTTCTGTATTGAGCATTCTGTGAAGTGACTCATTAAGCTGGGTTCTGTTTTTAACCTCGACCTCGTTCCTGAAAATTTCTGAAACGGCTTTTCCAACTTTTTTTTCACTTGTACCTTTATTGAGTTTCAACTCGATTGCCGATACTTGATTGGGTTTAAATTCGAGCAAATCTCGTGCTACATCAATATCGCAAAAAACATACTTATAACTCAATTCTTCATTTAAAAAATAATAGCCTACAGGAATGAGTACGATGCGGTTAAACGCTTCTTCAGGGTTATTTACAACTCCTTTCCCTGGACGAGCAACAAAGGCTTCAAAAACATTATTAAAGTCGAATAAACCCACCGAAAGTTTGTGGGCAACACCCGAACCTATTAGAACCTGGTGGGTGTCTTCTTCAAACCATTCGCCCTGAAAAATTGTCTTTTGAACATCACTTACATTAACATAATTGGAATCAACTCCTTTTATATATGCCAAATGGTCTTTTTCATTAAAAGTAAACAAAGCCCGCTCTTCGACGACACTACTATAAAACTGAATGCCATCAATTTTTGAGAGTTTTTCAATCTGATTTTTATCAACGGTAAAACTTTTTCCTGATTTACTAATTACTTTTAAATCGGGGTCATAATCGTTAATAAACGAAAGACTGAACTCTTTGAGTCCGCTAAAAACGGACAATACAACAAACATAGCCATTGCTCCAGCAATGATACCGAGCGAAGAAATTCCCGTAATAATATTGATTGCATTGTTTTTACTTCTGCTTATCAGATACCTTCTGGCTATGTAAAACGGAAAATTCAAAATTAGGATTTTTTTCTACGAACAAGTAATTCGGGATTTTCAACAGGGTTTTCCTCACCTTTTAAAGCCTGATCTATTTTTTCAATATATTCTAGTGAATCGTCTATATAAAAACTCAAATCGGGTACTTTTCTTAGTTGGTTTTTTACTCGCTGTGCCAAATCATGCTTGATTAGTGATTTGTTTGAGCGAATAGCTTCCAACATCTCTGCTCCTTTTTCTGGAGGAAATACACTCAAAAACACACGGGCTATTGACAAATCTGTCGTGACATATACTTTTGAGACCGATATAATAAGGTTTGCTATATTATTTTTACGTATTTCTCCTTGTAAAATATCTACAAGATCTTTCTGAAGCAGATTTCCTATTTTTTTCTGTCTATTTGTTTCCATGCAACAAAAATACAACAAATAAAATATCAAATACATATCTTTGCCTAAGACACAACAATCACTATGAAAAAAATTGAGCATCTTGGCATTGCGGTTAAAAACCTTAAAGAATCAAATAAATTATTTGAAAAACTATTAGGTGTTCCGCCTTTTAAAGAAGAAGAAGTTGAAAGCGAAGGTGTTAGAACCTCTTTTTTTATTAATGGGCCAAATAAAATAGAACTGCTTGAAGCTACTTCGACAGACAGTCCTATTGCCAAATTTATTGAAAAGAAAGGGGAAGGCATCCATCATATCGCTTTTGACGTTGAAGATATTGTTTCGGAAATAGAAAGACTCAAAGCCGAAGGCTTTATCGTATTGAATGAAACACCCAAAAAAGGAGCTGACAACAAACTGGTTGCTTTTTTACACCCAAAAAGTACCAATGGCGTATTGATAGAACTTTGTCAAGAAATTAAAAATTAATTTTGATGGTTTAGAAAAATTGTAGTAATATTGCATCCTCAAAACTGAGTCCAATAGCTATTTGGACAGGTGTATTGAGACAGATTGAAATAGAATAATTAAAAAACAACCATTGGTCCAATAGCTCAGTTGGTTAGAGCACCTGACTCATAATCAGGTGGTCCCTGGTTCGAGCCCAGGTTGGACCACGAGTAAAATCAAGCCTTACAGAAATGTGAGGCTTTTTTTATTTTGTGGGTAAAACATTTCGTAATTTCTACCCTATAAATTTGAAAAACAAAAAAACCTCAATCATTTAAAAATCAAACAATTGAGGTTTTAATAAGTGGAGAAGATGGGGCTTATATTTTACTAATTCCCAAAAACACAAATCCTTTACAAAATAACATAAACCTCAACAAAATCAAGGCTTTACGATAATAAGTAAAGCTTTTTTTATTGGATAGATTTGATTTATATTGGATGTTTTTTAGTAAATGTGGGCTAAATGTGGGCTAGATTTTGTATATTTATGTATTCAAAATAACAAAATTATGGCTTCAATAAAACTCCTTTTACAGAGCAAACATAATCCGGCAGTTATATACATACGCTTTCGTGATGGTAGAAATATCGACATTAAAGCTAAAACTAATTATCTTATTGATCCATTGAACTGGGATGATGTAGAGCAAAGACCAACCAAAAAAGCTTTAAAGGATATTGACTATGCCAACCTGGATACAGATTTGCAAGACTTAAAAAACAACCTCCTTAAAGAATACAACAAAATAAAAGGAACGGTAGCCATTGATTTAAATTGGCTAAACGACTTCATAAACCCACCTCAACAAGAAGAAAAACTTCCAGAAAAATTAATTGATTACTTAGACAAGTACACAGAGTATAA
>JAVEUZ010000048.1:0-14318 GCA_034005285.1 Flavobacteriaceae bacterium | reverse complement strand
GCCCATTTCTTTGGGGGACAGCTCGTTTCCGACTTTGCCTAAAGCCTATCATCTTCGATAAAGTTGTGTTACCATTTCAAAGAACTTTTATATCTTAGTACCCTGTGGTAACGCAGGACACACCACCAGCACCCAACAGCACCTATAAGAAATTGGCGGTTCAGTGGTTAAATGAAGTTCAGTTTTTCAATCAAACTTTCGTGCAGGTTGACAGTTTTGTGCTTCGAAATCGCCAACTTCTTATAGCTGCAAAACGTTGGTGGCAATTTTATCAGAACGCTCGGTAAAATAAAGAACTTCCGACCTAAAAAACACGAAACGAATAACTAAAATCAATTGTTTATGAAGAAAATATACTTTTTCTTGATTTCTTTTTTCATTACCTCTTTAGCTTTTGCTCAAAATGATTACGCAACTATTCACATTTACAGGACAAAAGCATTTACAATTGCTTGTAATGATTGCGTTAAAATATTACTCAATGACACTTATCTCACACCAATAGACAATGGGGGTCATTTAGAATTAAAAATATTTAACCTTAAACAAAGTAAACTGACAATTACAGACGGTTCGAGCTACAAAAATGAAATTATGATTTCACCTCAAAAGGGACAAACTTACTATTTCAATGCAAAAGCAAAGTTTCCAAGATATTTAGGTTTTGAGTTAGCTAAAATGGACATCCCTATTAAAGATAGTAAACTTGACAAAAAACGATTCATTAGTTTATCTGATGTGGGAATGACTATTTTAGACGAGCGAAATAATCAACCAGACACAGAATGGACAAGAGAAAAACTTATTTCACATTGGGAACAAAATGGAATTTCCGACATTGAAGGTATTTACGAGCGGATTTCTGCACAAATTGAATATAAACTTGCGGTTTTAAAAGAAAACAATGATTACAAAATCATCTATTTAGCAGGTGCAAGAGGGACAGGTTGGAAAGAAGGAGATATAAAAGCTGAATTACAAAAAACTGCCCAATTTGGAATTTTCAAGTCAGGTTGGTATATGTTGAATAAATCTTACAATAAGGATATGATTATCACCTTTGAAAATGCTTCGATGAAAACCATTTCCGAAACAGGAAGTGGATATGATGTTTATCTAAAAATGTATCCTACTTATGACGAAAGTTCGACTTCAAATACTGTTACAAGTTCTTGGAAATCTACAGGAACAGGATTTTTTATTGACAAAAAAGGTTATATAACCACAAATTACCACGTAATAAAAAATGCTAAAGAAATAGAAATCAATCATAATCACAAATCATACAATGCTAAAGTCATTATTTCTGATGAACAAAACGATTTAGCTATTCTGAAAATTATTGATAATTCATTCATTCCTTTAAACTCGTTAAATTACAATTTCAAAACTGATTTAGCTGATGTCGGAACTTCTGTTTTTGCTTTAGGCTTTCCACTTACCCAAATTATGGGAGAAGAAATCAAATATACAGACGGAAAAATCAGCTCAAAATCTGGTTTCAAAGGAAGTATAACTACCTATCAAATTTCTGTTCCAATCCAACCGGGAAATAGTGGCGGACCATTATTTGATGAAAGTGGGAATTTAGTCGGCATTACATCTTCGGGAATTAACAAAACGATTGCCGATAATGCAAATTACGCCATCAAAACTAAATATTTAAGTATGCTTGTTGATGAAATTGACGACCACATAGAATTGCCAAAATCAAGTTTAAACAACTCTTCAACTTTACAAGACAAAATAAAAACGTTATCAAACTATGTAGTTTACATCAAAGTAAAATAGCTTATGTGGTACAAAAAAGAATTTCCAAATCAAATTAACAACCGTGAATTAGATAGGTTAACAGCTTATGTTGGTCATTCTTATTCCGATATGAATTTGGTTGGTCAGTATGAAAACGCAGTAGATATTTTGATAAATCAAATCATAGACGGAAAACACAGAATTGATACGATTGCACATCCTCTACTCTATTTAATGCGACATTCAATAGAGTTAGGCTTAAAAGAAAATATAAAATATCTCAAAAAATACAGCAAGTTGCCTTTTTTAAAAAGTAAAACACATACGTTAAGTGATTTATTTTCGGAATTTGAAAAACACTATAACGAAATTGCTGTCAAAAATAATTTTAAAACAGAATTAAAAGAAGAATACAACAAATACGCTTCTGACTTAAAAGATGTTATTCAAGCTCTTGGAGAAAATGCAAGTTCATTCAGATATATTTATGCGACTGATGGCAAAAAAGTTTTTGCAAACACTGAAACAATTAATATTTATGAATTAAAGAAAAAGTATGATAATTCGTTAGTTTTCATAGCTCATACAGCAGACGCAATTTCACCATATACAGACTATATTGATTATTTAAAATTTGACAAAAGCATAAAAAATGATAGTTTTGGCTTTGTTAGATACTGTTTTGACAAATATCAAAAAGATTGGTTAATTGAAAATTTGAACGAAAAACACAAGATTGTAACAGAAAAAAACATTTGGTTTGATGAAGAAGAAAAACACTTCTTACATCTGAAAATAGTAAATAAAAAATGTTATGTCATTCCAATGAAGAAATAATTTACTATCTTTGCAGTATGAATAAGGTTAAAATCAATAAGGACAAAGTTATCAAATCTGTAGCCAAAATGCTTTCAGACAAGGAAGTTGTACGTTCTTATATGAAAGGTAAAACCTCTAAAAGTACTCTTTCAAAAAAAGGCATCAAACTTGCGGACCCACTATAATTACGCTTTTGATAACATTACAAACACGTACAATTTCACAACCAAAAATAATATTCTGTATCGTGTCGCCTTTGTAGTAGATGAAACTTTTAGTGCTATCTCAAACGAAGAAATTCCGAATATTTTCCAGTTAGTAATTGACAAAGCAAGTGATGAACTTGAGCCGTATGACGCAAAAGTTTCAAAAACTATTGAAGACATTGTAGAGCGTTTCTTTCACAATGTTTTCAACTCAATGATTTACATTTGTTCAGATGAAGACGACAAGGCAAAAACTCGTTTTAAAGTTTTCGACAGATGGTATAAAAAATCTGAATACAAATCCTTTATTGTAAAAATAGATAATGTTGTTCAGTTCAAAATCTCAGAAACCGAAACACAGAAAATGTACACCTCGTTTATGTTTCATCAAGACAATCCAACTCATCAAAAATTAGTGGAAATCTATAAGCAAATAGAGAAAACACTAAACGAAGAAAAATAAAAACTGCCACCAACAAGGGTTTTGCAAAATGGCGGGGTTTCGTCTAAGTTGAAAGTTTTCGCTTCGTAATCCGCAAAAGCCAATTTTATTGGCTTTTTTTCATAAATTAGCAAATAGAAATTGGCTTTTGCTACGTATCGTCTAAATCGAAACTTTCGTCTTCGATTTACCGCCACTTCGCAAAGCCCCGAATCGTTAGCGGTTATATTATTAAAAAGATATTATTGGTAAATTAACTCTTTAAAATAAAAGATTTGACTAAAATATAAAAATGAGTATTGAATTAATAATATTAGCGGGAGGTAATTCTAAACGTTTTGGCAGATATAAACAAATAGAACCAGTCACTAAAAAACAAGAGTCGCTTATTGAACTTTCTATAAAGGGAGCAATAAATGCTGGTATAAACCGAGCTATTATAGTTATAAAAAGTGAAATAATAGAGGTACTAAAATCCTCTCTTACAAAATATTCAAAATACATTAAAATTGTTTATGTCATACAAGGTGAAGATATGTTAAAAAATAGGCAACTATATGGAGTTGGCTATGCTCTATGGATTAGTTCAAAACTAATAAATAATAATTTTTTAGTTATAAATGGAGATGACTACTATAGTTCCAATTCAATAGAAATTGCAACTAAAGCATTATCTAATTGTAATGTTGAAAATAATCACTTTATGCTTGGATATAAATTAAAGAATACTCTATTCGAAGAATCAAATAATATAAATAGAGGGATTTGTAAAATTTCTGACAACAAAATTCTTTTTATAGACATTGCTACACGTATAAAAATTAAAAACAATATAACAACGGGCTACTTAAAAAGCAAATCAAAACAATTTTCAGGAGATGAAATAACTTGCATGAACTTCTACGGCTTCAAAAAAAATATATTAGATGAATTGGATAAGCACGTAAATAATCAACTAAACTTAAATAATGAAATCACTATTCATGATATGATTAATTTATTAATTAGTGAAAATAAAATAATTTTAACTTCAATAAATTTAGAAGATAAGTGTCTAGGTCTTACTAATATAGATGATTTAGAAAAGTTAAAAAAACATATTACAAAATGTCCTTAGAAACAACAACTACCTTTTTTCTTAAAAAAAATGCTGATAATAGATTCGTCAAACCCAATGAAGATTACATTATCTGTAATTTTAAAGACTGTTTATTTATTATAGCTGATGGCGTTACGAGAGAGATAGTCAATAATATGTACCCAAACCCTTCTCCTGCGTCAGAAGTTAGTAAACTGTTTTGTGATTTTTTTAATTCAAATTGGTCTCCTTCATACAATGAAGGTGATATAAAAAACAATATGATTAAAGTTGCTAAAGAGGCTAATAAAAAATTGCATAGGTATAATAAATATCACAAAGATAATTCTATAAATTTTGAGCCAGCTGGAACCGTAGCAATAATAGCACACATTTTTAACAATAAATTACATTTAATTTATAATGGAGATTGCGGTTGCCTATTAGTAAGGGATAATAATATTATACAGCTTTCGAAATCTCAAACTAAATTAGTTATAGAAAATAGACAGAATCTATCAAGATATGAAATTAGAAACAACATAGTGAATAATAAACAACATCCAATGAGTTTTGGTGTATATAATGGAGACGAACGTGTCATTGAATTTATTGAGTATAATCATTTTGATTTATTAAATAATGATATAATAATAATCTACAGTGATGGTTGTGAGCCAGCAATAAACGAACTTTCCACAAATCATTTGATTCATTACTCTGCAAAATCTATCGTATTAAAATCCGAAGAAATAGAGAGAGAAAAAAAAATTCGTTCAGACGATAAAAGTCTAATAAAAATAAAATATAATAGTGATGAAACTACATCAGGAAATAATCGATAAAGAATACGTAAAAGTTTTATTAGATAAAGAAATTTTAGAATATTTCTATTTAGAAAGTGTTCAAATTTCTAATTTTATTAAAAAGTATAGAATACCTTATTATTTTGATATCGGTTGTTGGTATGGAATTTTATTAAACTATGTTTTGAAGCAAAACAGTTCTGTTCAGGCTATTGCTGTAGATGCAGTAAAAAAATTCATTGATATCTCTCAATTTAATTGTTATGATTTAAACAGAAGTCATTTTTATAATTTTGCGATAGTTCCTGAAAATATAAAAGACGATACTCCATTTATTTTAAACACTATTGACACTTCTAAATCTGGGTTTGATACGATAGGAGTTCCTATCAGAGATACTAAAGCAATCAGATTCAAAGAGTTTATTGATTTTCCAAATATGAAATATATGTTAAACAACTCCTACTTAAAGTTAGATTTAGAAGGGATTGATTTTGATATATTAAAAGATATATTTAATAGCAATATAAAACCTAAGGTAATTCATTTTGAGGTATTAAAACGAACTAGAAATAGTTTAGATGAAATTTTACAAATTATACAATCACAAGGGTATTCTACACAGGGAATTTCAAACCCAAATCATGCATTTCATTCTATAATATGTTCCGAATTTGAAAGCTTTGTAATAGGATTTAAACCTTTTAAATTATACACTTTATGAAAGATTTTTTACTTTTAATTGTAGGAGCTTTTTTAGGATATCTACCAATACTAATTCCATTAATTAATAAAAAAATTCAAAATTCTAAAAGAAAAAAAAGGGAGAAATACCTAAATCCAAGTTACATTTACAATTGGATATTAGAATACTATAAAAGAAAGAATAGCCTTAAAGAATTATTCCAAACGGAAATAAATCAACAAACCCTAATTCTACCTTTTTTAACTAAAGACAATTGGAATTATTTTCAAAAGGTAGGAATTGATATAGACCATGATTTAAAATATTTCGATGACAGAAGAAAATTCCCAGTTAATCATTCGTTGATTTCAAAAAAAATAAAACTAAATCAAAAAATTTTTAATGAACCTACATTATATATAGATCAGGTTGTTGAGAATAACAATACTATACTTTTAGAAGTAAAGAAATGTGATTATTTTGAAATGATTACTGCAATTGGACAATTAGAAGAAGAAACATTAAACGCCATAAAAAGGAGTAAATTTAATGATCTTCCTATAAGAGATAACCTTTTATCTTCTTGCGATTCTGCGGTTAGATTACACAAATATCCTTTTTCAGTCGGTTGTGTTATTTTATTAGCATTTCAAACGAAAAATGGATTCGAAGTTCTCATTCAAAGACGTTCTTCAGAAACTGCTACTTATGGGGGGTATAAATCTGTGATACCTAGCTATGGGCTGTCTCCAATGCCTTCTAACAACAAGGGTTTATCATTATTCTTCTACAACTTTATTAAGGAGTTTGCAGAGGAACTTTACGATTATGAAGAATTAATTCAACATATGTCAGCAAAAAGAGGTGATATGCTTTGGTTTATTGATATTGAAGAAATCAAAGATTTAATAGATTCCTTTGCACAAAACTCTAGTGATCTTATTTATACTGGTTTTGGAATTGACGTACTAAACGCAACAAACACATTATCATACCTTTGTTTAATTAAAGATGAAGGTCTGATTTCTAAAATCAAGAGTCGTATAAAAGGTAGCTGGGAAGTTGAGTCTTCTAATGAGGATTTAGCTTTAGAATTTTTTGACATTGAAGACTCTAATCTCATAGAACAAATAATTAATAAAAACTTTCATTTTGGTAGTGCCTTTTCTATCCTAAGAGGTGTTGAGTATTTAAAAAAATTAAAAAATAATGTATAAAAAATATGACAGCATATTGTTTGATTTGGACGGTACTCTTTGGGATGCTAGAGAGACATATGCAAAAGCCTGGAACGATGTTCTAAATTCATTAAATATAAATAGGACAATAACAATTGAATTACTTTCGGAAACAATGGGATTAGAAAGCGAAAAAGCATTAGAAAAATTAATTCCAGAAGTCCCTAAAAAGTTACGTATTGAAGTATATCATAAAGTAACCTCTCGTATAAATGTCTTGATTCCCATAATTGGAGGCAAGATGTATTCTGAAGTAAATACTGTAATTCCTCTTTTAAGTGAAAAATATAAATTACTATTGGTCAGTAATTGTCCTAAAGGTCTAATTGAAAATTTTTTAGAATGGGCAAAATTAGAAGCATATTTTCTTGATAAAATCTGCTATGGGGATAATTACTACCCTAAATCAAAAAACATCAGAATTTTAATTGAAAAACATAAACTATTATCTCCTATTTACATTGGAGATACAGATTCTGATAGTCAACAATGTGAACTAATTAATATTCCATTTGGGTTTATCAAATATGGCTTTGGAAACACTAAACATTATACACATAAATTTAGTGATTTTTCAGAATTATTTTATTTTTTTCGATAACAAACTAAATAAAAAATACAACCGCTAACATCGCATTGGCAAAATGGCGGTGTAACGGCTAAGTTGAAAGTTTCTACACATTTAGCCGCCGAATGTGTTTCACATTCGCTTTTTATTTGTAAGTTAGCTCTGTGAAAACACATCGGCTCACTGACGTGCCAAATTGAACTTTCGGTTCAATTTAACCGCCACTTCGCCAATGCGTTTTCCGTTACCTGCTATGTTAGAAAGACGACCGTGCAAATTAACAACGACACGTTTTGACGGACTGACAATTTAACTTTGCGAGGAAACGGGGGAAGCTGAAAACCGATTTAGAGTAAGCACTAACAATTAAATAAAACAAATATGGCTATTTCAAACATTGACAATCGAGGTTCTTGGTATGACATTTATGATGAACGAGGAAAAAAGGCGAAAACTTTATCTTCAAACATTGGAGATATTGAAGGATTCAGCTCCGACTTTTTTATTGTGAATAGAGGTTCTTGGTATGACTTATACGATGAAGACGGTAAAAAACACAAAACACTTTCAAATAATATTGGAGATTTTGTATCTATCTCAGGAAATAATTTTGTGGTTAAAAGAAGTTCTTGGCTTGATACATACGATAAATCAGGAAAAAAAATTAATACACGTTCAGCAAGGTAATTATGAAAAACAAAAATCTTTGGCTCTATGGTATAGTTGCCTTCTCACTCATCTTTATTGCAAGTTCTGTAATATTCAGAATTTTTGATGTTGAGATTTTGCCTTCTCAATTTTTTGGTGCTTTAATCGGAGTTGTTATTACCGCGATAATAACCGTCTTTCTCTTAAACGGTCAAACTTCAGCAGAGGAAACCAAAGAGAGAAACGTGAAAGTATTTGAGGAAAAATCCGCTCGTTTCAACAACTTCATAAACAAACTTTGGGAAATATGGGATGACAGAGTTGTGGAACTTGAAGAACTGAACGAACTCATAAAATTAGTTTCTCGGGACATTGTACTTTATACAAAACCCGAAACAGTTGATAAAATTTTATCCAACCTAATAATTATTGCTGAACAAGCTAAACCGGATAAAACTTCCAAAAAGGATGCAGAGGTTACAAAACTTATCCAACAATGTATTTTTGACATAATAAACGAATTAGCCAAAGAAATTGACCTTGGTGGTGAAATCAAACCCGAAATTAGAAGTAA
Organism: Flavobacteriaceae bacterium; assembly: GCA_034005285.1. Lineage (GTDB taxonomy): Bacteria > Bacteroidota > Bacteroidia > Flavobacteriales > Flavobacteriaceae > Flavobacterium. The sequence goes on along the minus strand of JAVEUZ010000048.1, from coordinate 5,502 downwards.
ACTAAATCAACTTGAAGAAAAGGTTGTGCCATTTCTAATTCAAAAGGACTTCAAGAAAAATTACATTCAACAATTCAAAGACACAATCGAAAATTCAGAAGAAGAGATTGATTTTTCAAATATTGAATACAAAAATAAATTTTTGTGGTGTCAGGTAAAGGATTCTAATGTGTATTTCCGAGTTGGACCTTTGGAAAGAGAAAAAAATCACGGTGCTATGATTGGGGCTTATGTTGAGTTTTGGAGAAACAGAAATTACCAAAAATTCCGTGATGCTGCAAGAGGTTGGAGAAAGGATTATTTAAGAGGTATGCGTAACCATTTAGGAGCAAAAGATATAATCAATTTTTCTGATTATGAAGTTGTTGAAAAGATGTACTACCAACTAAATAATGACGGTGAGGAAACTCAAAACGAGTTAGCTAAAAAAGTAATTAACCTCTATAAGACTTGGAAAATTGACGGCAAGAACATTGAGGAAATTATTGAAGAATGTAACCCTAAAAAATAAGAATAATGAATTATTGGATTCACAGAATTTCACACATTGCTGAACTTTCATACCCTTTACTTAACAAAGGATTTTTGACAATTGGATTTTCAGATTTTACGAATGATGAAATTATTGACAAAGTCAAAGCAGGCAATTGGGCATATTTCAATGAACAGTTTAGAGAAAAATGGGGGTCAGTTCCTCGTACTCGACACAACTTGTGGAATTTTCTAAGAATGTCAAAAGGTGACATTGTAATTGTTCCAAGTTGGGGTACTTTTTTCGTTTGTGAAATTGAAAGCGAAGTTCCATTGAAAATTGGTGATACATTTTCAGAAGGTTTAAAAACTTGGGGAGATAAGATTGTTTCAAGAAACGGAAATTTTCTTGTTTCGGAGCAAGGTAAAACTTATGATTTGGGATTTGCTTGGAAAGTAAAAGTGCTTCACAAAAACATTTCAAGAGACAAGTTTGCAGATGCAAAACTAACCTCAAGAATGAAAATTAGACAGACAAATGCAAATATCAATGACTTGAAATTGAGCGTTGAAAAAAGCATTGAGAATTATTCCATAAACAAGCCAATTCATTTACATTCTATCATAATTGACAAAACGGCAAATTTCGTTTTGGATGCAATTAAAGCTGAGTTAAATCCAGATAAGTTTGAAAAGTTAGTTAAAACTTACTTTTTGACAATAGGAGCAAATTCCGTGTCTATTCCAGCAAAAAACGAAAGAGATAAAGAAGGTGACGCAGATATTGTTGCAGTATTTGAGAACATAAAGCTTATTATTTATACTCAAGTCAAATTTCAAAAGGGTCAAATAAGTGAGTGGGGAGCGACACAAATAAATGACTACAAGACAAATAAAGAGAGTTTAGATGATGGTTATAATAAAATAGCTTGGGTAATTACGACAGCAAACACGTTTAATGAAAAAGCTGAAAACTTGGCAAAAGACAACGAAATACAGCTAATTAACGGGCAAGAATTTTCAAAAATGCTTCTTAACGCAGGGATTAACTTATTGAATACCAACCTGTAATAACAAAAAAACACAGCAGGTAACAGCGTGTATGTGGCAATAGCGGGTGAAGTGTTAAATCGAAGGTCTGTGCATATAATAAACTTTGTGCTAAACGGAAAGAAAAGTGCTTTTAATCCGCTACTGCACATACACGCCAAACGTTGGCAGAAAATTTAAATCAACGGTATCGCTTAATACGATTAAAACAGAAATCTTACGGAATTTTTGCATCAGAAATTTATGTGGATTGTTAGTGGTAAAATTCAGTCTGACTTATAAAATGAGAATTAACTTTTAAAAACTAATACTGATGAGAAAAAAAATACACTTTATAGCAATTTGTGTACTTGGAATATTTTATACAACCAATGCCCAACAAACCCAAAAGATTTATCAGGGAAAAACCTACCACAAAATTAACAATGAATGGAATTTTTTAGAACCTAATATGTCTGAATATTTTAAGGTTGAAGGTAATGTAATTACCGTTAAGTTCAATTCAAATGTTACCGAAAACCTGATTAACAGCTTTATGTCAAAAAACAACCTTACTTTATTAAGAGTGGCTGTAACAGGTTGGCACGACTTTGGTTTACAACCCAATACAGATGTTTTCCAGAAAGTAGAAAACCTATTAGACCTGCATTTTGTTGATAAAATTGAAATCCCTGTTTATGGAAAATATACAGGTTTAGCAACTCAATATACTAAAGAATTTTTAACCTTTTTGTCTGAAAGCGCTGTACAGTCATCTGATGACCCCTTACGAAACCAACAATGGTATCTTGACCAAATCAACATCAATCAGGCGTGGGATATTACCACAGGAAGTTCTGACGTAATAGTGGCTGTTCTCGATTCGGGAGTAGATTGGCAACACGAGGATTTAGGATTGGGAGCAGACAGTTACCAAAACATTTTCCTAAATCCAAATGAAGATGCTTGGACAAACCCAAACAACCCTACTACAGGAAACGGAGTCGATAACGACAACAACGGCTTTACAGATGACTGGAAAGGATGGAATTTTAACGGAAACGGAAACAATGATTCCCGAAATAATGTTCCTAATTATATATCAGGAATAAATCCAAGCCATCATCACGGTACTTTAGTAGCTGGAATAATTGGTGCCAAAAGTAATAACGGAATCGGCATTTCGGGTGTGGCAGGAGGCTGGAACAATTAAGGGGTAAAATTATTGGTTTGTAATATTGGTAATGGAGACCCTTTATTCTCTATTATAGATGATGCTATTTTATATTCAGGAGCAATGGGAGCTAAAATTATCAATTTAAGTGTATATCCAAGTACAATTTTCGCTAATAATCAAAATACCATAGATGCCATCAATTACGTAACTGAAATGTATGGTACAATTGTGGTCTATGCTTCGGGTAATAACGGATATCCAAGCCTGTCTGAGGTTGAAAACGTATTATTTGTAGGAGCCACAAATTCAAATGACCAAAGATGGCAAAATTCAACCTATGGAGAAGGATTGTTTATTTCAGCTCCTGGGGTAAATATGTACAGTACCAAAAACAATGATACTTACGAAAATATATTAGCACACGGGGTTACTTTTATGGATGAGAATGGAAATCCTACATACATTAACCTCCCTGCTGATGGCACATCCTATTCCGCTCCTATCGTAAGCGGGGTTATTGCTTTAATGCTGTCGGTTAATCCGTGCCTTACTCCCGAGCAGGTAAAAGACATCCTTAAACAAACAGCTGATAAAGTTGGAGGTTACAACTATGAATGGAATCCTGAAAACCTCGGACACAGCAAAGAGCTCGGATACGGAAGAATAAACGCTTACGAAGCGGTGCTTATGGCACAGCAAACAGGTTCAGCCTATGACCTTATGGTAAAGGACAGTCCCGAAGATACAGGAGCAGAACCCAACACCATCACAGAACATACGTGGAAAAGTAAGGATATTTGGGTCAGACACACAAATGATAACGGAACACTACATCAAAATCCTGAATACGACCCTGTTCTTCCAAACTATGTATATGTAAAAGTAACCAACAGAGGTTGTGTTGCTTCATCAGGTAATGACACATTGAAAGTATATTGGAGTAAAGCGGCTACTGCTATGAGCTGGGACGGTCACTGGAACGGAAGTACGTTTCCTACAGGACAAAAAAGAGGAGCTATGATAGGGGAAATAAGTATTCCTGTTATCCAACCCGGGGAAGAAGATATCGTAATTGTCGAATGGAACGATATACCAAATCCCGAAACTTATATGGGTATAAACACCGAACCTTGGCATTTCTGCCTTTTGGCAAGAATAGAATCTGATGATGACCCGATGACTTTTACTGAAACAACCTCTACAGGGTCAAATGTGAGAAAGAATAACAATATAGCCCAAAAAAACATAACCATTGTAAATGCTAATCCTAATTTTGGATTACCAAAATTGGGAGGAGTCATAGCTGTCGGGAATCCGTTTGATATTACAGGAAATTTTACCCTTAATTTTTTGGCAGACAACAAAGAGACAGGAAAAAAGATTTTTGAAGAAGCCGAAGTAAGTATTACTTTAGACGAAAATCTTCTTGCTGTATGGGAAAACGGAGGCAAACAGGGAAATAATATAATCCAGAGAGATGAAAGAACTGTTATGATTACAGGAGACAACGCCTCTTTGGACAACCTGATTTTTGAAGCAGATGAATTTGCTACGCTTTATTTGAAGTTTAATTTCCTGACCCAGGAAGTAACCGAAAAAGAACTTTTCACTTTTCACGTTATTCAAAAAGAATCCTCAAACAATGAAGTTATCGGAGGGGAAACGTATGAAATATATAAAAACCCGAGAGCTTTATTCTTTGCTGACGGAGGAGATGATAAATATGTCGATAAAAATGAAATTGTAACGCTGATTGCAGAGTCAATTAACGAACCTGCACTATACAACTGGTACGATAGTGAGGGTAATCTGATATATGAAGGAGCAGACTTTAATGTGTCTGTCGATATAGGTAAAAAATATAAGTTAGAAGTTATTACACTTTCAGACGGATATAAAGACTACACCGAAGTAGAAGTAAATCTTAACCCTAATGTGATAGTAAATGCCTATCCCAATCCTGCTTCCGATTCGGTATCTGTCCAATACAAAATCAATCTGGGAGATTCTGCTTATCTTGCCGTAACAGGAGTTTATGGAGCTAATATATCGAACAACTACGTTGTTGACATAAACGAAAATACAATAAACATAAATATTATCGATTATCCTTTGGGTATCTATTCGGTTGCACTTATTGTTAACGGACAGATTCAGGATACCAAAACCATCATAAAACAATGATAAAGCAACCTTTTATAACCTTTTACATCTTTAACCTATAAAACAGTTCAATAATGAAAAAACTACTTTTTTTAGCAATGCTTGTAACAGCTGTTACAGCTTGCGATAGTGATGATAACAACGAACCTTTTGCTCCTCAAGAGTTGGAGTTTGAGGTTTTAGCAAACGGTTTTCACGTATCAACCCCTTGGGAGGAACAAGAAACAATTATTCAAAATCAAACTGAATTAGAAAATTTATTAGGAAGTAACCCAAATCCTGAAAGTCCTTTAGCAAATTTTGATTTTGAAAATTATCAAATGATTGCAATATTTGGAGAATTTAAAAATGAAACAAGATTTTATATAATTGATAACATAGTGGAATATGAAAGTGAAATAATAATTGAATACACGCTTTTTTATTCAGGTGGAATTTCTATGGAAACTTATCAACCTTGGATTTTTGTGAAAATGCCAAAATCTAATAAACCTATAGTTTTTGAGATGGAAGATGTTTTAATAGAAGATTAAATAAGAAAGTCGAGTAGGCAAAGGGGAATTTCACCCCTAAGCCTCTCACAGAACCGTACGTGAACCTCTCGATTCATACGGCTCTTCATAGTGCAATCTTGCGATTGTGTTTGACAAGCAAAATCATCG
>JAVEUZ010000047.1:3419-14799 GCA_034005285.1 Flavobacteriaceae bacterium | reverse complement strand
TAAATTCGGTTTTCACGAACTTAATCAAAACTCATTTCAAATCGTCACCGCCTAAAATCACGTTTAATTTTCTAATTGTCAATAATTTCAAAGAACTTTTTAAAGTTTATAGTGGACACTAATGATAAAGTATATTACAATTTCCTAAACTTCAAAACTTAATATTTAACTCTCCGTTAAAATTTTGCAGACAAAATAATTGTTAATTTGTTAAAAGGCTGTTTATAATTAGGTGTCTAATCATTTTAAAAAAAATGGTAATGGTTTTGTTACATTTCAACACCACTGTTCTATGAAAACTTGCCATATTAAACTCAAAAAAGCATAAACCTTGTTATATTTATGAAAAAAAGAAAAGTTGAAATCGTTGTTTTGTCAGACATACACTTAGGAACTTTTGGTTGCCATGCCAAAGAACTCCACAGATACCTGTCTTCAATAAACCCGAAAACAATAATTTTAAACGGCGACATAATCGATATTTGGCAGTTTAGAAAATCTTATTTTCCGAAATCACATTTAAAAATTATTAAAAAGATTATTGACTTTGCCTCCAAAGGAGTTCAGGTATATTATATTACAGGAAATCATGATGAAATGTTGCGTAAGTTCAGTAATTCATCTATGGGAAACCTTCATGTGGCAGACAAATTAGTTATGGAACTCGACGGAAAAAAAGCTTGGTTTTTTCATGGTGATGTTTTTGATGCTTCGGTGCAACACTCGAAATGGATTGCCAAGCTGGGAGGTTGGGGATATGACCTCTTGATACTTATGAATCGTTCTGTAAACTGGACATTAGAAAAAATAGGAAAAGAGCCCTATTCGTTTTCAAAAAAAATAAAAGAAAACGTGAAAAAAGCCGTCAAATTTATTTCAGATTTCGAACAAACTGCTGCCGAACTTGCCATAGAAAATGATTATGATTTTGTAATATGCGGACACATACATGAGCCAAAAATGATTAGAAAAACTAATAAAAAAGGAACAACTTTTTATCTAAATTCCGGTGATTGGGTAGAAAATCTGACTGCTTTAGAATATAATAAAAAAAGATGGAAGTTGTACAGATACGACAAAGACACAAATATGGTTCAGGAAGATCTTTTTGAGTTTGAAACCAAACTTAGTGAACAGCTTGTGGCTTCTTTGATATTTGGTCAACCGCTTAAAAAATGAAATCAGCGTTTTTAGTGTTTCAGATATAATTTTTTAAATACACTTCAGAACCCGGATTTAAGGAAGTTTCATGCTGAAAATATATTGTATTTTGCTCGTGTGTTGCTTCAATTAAAAAGAAACGACCTTGAAAATATGATTTTTGAACAATAACTTTTAAAGGGGATCTTTCCACTATTTTCAATTTATCGGGATAAACCATTTTTATTTCTTCAGAATCCTCAACACCTAAAAATCGGGACGGAATTTCATTGACATCGCCAAACAGCGAAGCTGTATATTTATTTTTCGGATTTTTATAAAGTTCATGTGGTGTGCCTGTTTCGACAATTTTTCCATTTTGCATTACCAAAATCGAATCGGAAAAGGGCAAAACATCCATATTGTCATGTGTTGCCGTAATACAAGTGATTTCTTTTTCCTTTAGATAGGCAAATAACTTCCGTCGTAAACTGTTTTTTCTAAAACTATCAATATGGCTAAAAGGTTCGTCAAGTAAAATCAATTCAGGTTCATGAGCCAGCACTCGTGCCAACGCAACACGCTGCATTTGTCCGCCACTAAGAAATTTTGCTTTTACATCGGTGAACGCAGTCATTTCAACTGTTTCAAGTAATTCTGCAATACGTGTTTTTTTTTGTTCGGGATAAAAATTAGAAAGAAACTTACCAACATTTTCGGCTACCGAAATATAAGGCATCAAATCAAAATCCTGAGCAAGATATTTCATAAACTCCATGCCGGGAACAAGATGATACTTTGGTCCGAGAACTTCTGTATTGTTCCAAAAAATATTGCCGTTGTCCAAATCGTATAATCCGTAGATAAGCTTGAGAAGCGTACTTTTTCCGCAACCGCTTTCGCCCATTACGGCAATATTTTTTCCTTTTTCTACAGCAAAAGAAACATCTTTAATAATTGGTTGGTCTATATAGGAAAACGAAATGTTTTGAACTGTTAACATCGATTGTGATGATTATCGTGCAAAAATATGAATTAACACGTAGTGCATTATAAAAAAGTTACTCAATCAATTAAAAATTAGCATATTGTATTGACTATAAGCCTAATACGAAAATGAACATCTCTATCTCATATCTAAATCATTAAAATTTGAAAAATATGCATTTTTATAAATGGTTGATAACATTACGGAAGACATAACCTCGCTACACCACGATTTTATCGTGTGGAATAATAAAATCCTGCTCGGCAAAGTGCCCTTACTTTGTGGTATAATTAAAAATCTATCTTTAATAAAAATTGAATTATAAAAGAAGGATTTGCAATATGAGAGTAAGGAATGGTTTTAAACCTCAAAGTCAGCTGACTGGAACAGATAAAAAAAACCGCCTCAGTTATGAGACGGTTTATAAAGTTGTTCAAAGCATCAATTTAATTTTTTACTTCGTTTTCTGCATCTTGAATCATTTTTTCATTGGCAGTAATGGTAAACTCTACCCTACGGTTTTTGCTTCTTCCTTCAACAGTTTCATTAGAAGCAATCGGGTCATTTGGCCCCATGCCTTTTGTCTGAAATCTCAATGCTGCCAAACCTTTACCTACTAAATAGTTTCTCACGGAAGCCGCACGGTCTTCAGAAAGTTTTTGATTAAACTCCAATCTTCCGGTGCTGTCTGTATAACCGTAAATAACAAGATCGGTATCGGGATAACTTTCAAAAACCGGAACAAGTTTGTCAAGATTGGCTTTGGCTAAAGCTGTTAAAGTAGATTTTGAAGTTTCAAAATTCACTGAATTTTCACCCAAAACAAGCACAATACCCTCTTCTACCCTATTTACTTCTGCTCCGGGCAAAGCTGTTTCAATTTCACGAGCTTGTTTGTCCATTTTATTCCCGATAACACCACCAACTGTTCCACCAACAACTCCACCAATTACGGCTCCGACAGCAGTATTTCCACCTTTTCCGAGATTGTTGCCCAAAACACCTCCAATGACAGCTCCGGCAACGGCACCAATTGCAGCTCCGCGTTGTGTTTTGTTTGTATTTTTAGCTGACTCACAACCGGTATTCAATGTTGAAAAAACAAATAATCCGGTCAACATATAAAGACTTACTTTTTTCATGATATTTTTTTATTAATTGGTTCTTTGAAAATGATAAACGACATCTGCCATATTTCCACCCACATTGATACGGTCTATCAACTGGAATGAATTTTCGGTCTGATTGGCAACTCGAAGCATATAACCTTCACGTACTCTTTTGGCCTTATCTCCGGCATCAAGTATCTTCATAACAAAATTTCCTTCTTTATTTATATACCAAGTAATGGGTGAACTAAACGCAGGACAACCTGATTTTGTCAATGCCATATCACCTTTATTATTGTTGGAAATAAATTTCCAAGTACTACCCACAAAACATTGAGAATCTGCAATTTCAAAAGAGCTGACTTTAATAACATCCGAACCGGGATAATTTACAGAAGTAACGACCCAGTTTCCTTTGATTGCAACCTCAGATTTCATGTCAAGTTTGGTGGTCGGATTTGATTTACAAGCAAATACAAAAACCGATAAAAAACATAATGCAATTAGTTTTTTCATACTGTAATAATTAGGATTAATACTGCAAATTTAAGCTATTGCCAACTAAAATTTCTAAAAAAAAGTAAAAAACATTCTGACATTTTGTCTGTTTTAATAGAATGGTATTTTATTTGAGTAAATAGCATAAAAATGTTTAACTAAAAATCAAAAATATGACAACAGGAAAAATTAATGTTTCCGTAGAAAACATCTTTCCTTTAATTAAAAAATTTCTTTACAGCGACCATGAGATTTTTCTACGTGAAATGGTATCCAACGCTACAGACGCTACATTAAAACTAAAACATCTTACAAGTCTTGGCGAAGCCAAAGTAGAATATGGTAACCCGCTGATTGAAATTAAAATAGATAAGGAAAATAAAAAACTGCACATTATAGACCAAGGAATCGGGATGACCGGCGAAGAAGTTGAAAAATACATCAATCAGGTTGCTTTTTCCGGTGCTGAAGAATTTCTTGAAAAATACAAAGATTCTGCCAAAGATTCCGGAATTATTGGTCATTTCGGACTTGGTTTCTACTCAGCTTTTATGGTTGCAGAAAAAGTAGAAATTATAACCAAATCATATAAAGATAAACCCGCAGTACATTGGATTTGTGACGGAAGTCCTGAATTTACTCTTCAACACCACGATAAAACCGAAAGAGGTTCAGAAATAATCCTGCATATTGCAGAAGATTCTTTAGAGTTTTTGGAAGAATACCGCATTCGCGAATTGCTCAAAAAATATAACAAATTTATGCCGGTTCCCATTAGGTTCGGAACTCGTAAAGAAGCATTACCAAAACCGGAAAACGCTCCCGAAGATTATAAAACAGAATATATAGATGTTGATGACATTATCAACAATCCGAATCCGGCATGGACAAAGCAACCAAGCGATTTAACAGATGAGGACTACAAAAACTTCTATCGCGAACTCTATCCGATGCAGTTTGAAGAACCACTGTTTAACATCCACCTAAATGTAGATTATCCGTTTAATCTCACCGGAATTTTATATTTCCCAAAAATGAGCGGTGATCTACAATTGCAAAAAGACAAAATTCAATTATACCAAAATCAGGTATTCGTAACCGATAATGTAGAAGGCATTGTACCCGAATTTTTGATAATGCTAAAAGGAGTTATCGATTCGCCTGATATTCCGCTGAATGTTTCTCGTTCTTATCTGCAAGCCGATGGAAATGTAAAAAAAATATCGAACTATATCACCCGAAAGGTTGCCGACAAGTTGAAATCGCTTTTCACCGAAAACCGGGAAGATTTTGAAAACAAATGGAATGACATCAAGGTTGTTTTGGAATATGGTATGTTGAGCGAATCTAAGTTTTATGAAAAAGCCGGTGAATTTGTACTATATCCTTCTGTTGACAACAAATATTATACACTTGCCGAACTGAAAGAAGCCATTGCAGCAAACCAAACCGATAAAGATGGAAAGCTCGTCATACTTTATGCTTCTGATAAAGAATCTCAGCACGGCTATATTCAGTCTGCCAAAGACAAAGGTTATGAAGTGATATTATTAGACAGTCCGATTGTGTCGCATTTAATCCAAAAATTGGAAGCTGATAACGAAAAATTAACTTTTGCCCGTGTTGATGCAGACCATATCGACAGACTTATTCAAAAAGAAGATACACAGATTTCAAAATTGTCTGATGTAGAAAAAGAAAGTCTAAAAAGCATTCTCGAAACCAATATATCCAAAACCAACTATACTGTTCAGCTTGAAGCAATGGATAGTAATGCGGCTCCATTTATTATTACGCAACCCGAATTTATGCGTCGCATGAAAGAAATGAGTCAGACCGGTGGTGGTGGCATGTTTGGTATGGGTAATCTGCCCGAAATGTATAATTTGGTAGTAAATACCAATTCTGAATTAGCTTCATCAATATTAAAAAATGAAGATAAAACAGCACAAGAAAGTTTGATAAAACAAGCTTTGGATTTGGCAAAAATTTCTCAGGGCTTATTAAAAGGTGAAGAGTTGACCGCTTTTGTAAAAAGAAGTTTTGAAATGATAAAATAATCTCTTTTTAAATAGATTTTTCACAAGGTTGAGTCTGTTACCCTAATAATACAGTATAAATATATTATGTAAAAACGTCGAAGAGAACTTCGGCGTTTTTTTTGTTATCCATAAGACATTTAGTCTTTTTTAACACTAAAATGATGATAGAGTTATTTTTTTTGATAAATTGCACGGAAATTACACCAATTTAAAAAATTTAAAACTACATCTATGAGAAAATTATTTGCTGAATTTTTTGGAACCTATTGGCTTGTTTTTGGCGGTTGCGGAAGTGCTTTGTTTGCTGCCAGTGTCGATTTAGGAATTGGTTATGCCGGAGTAGCATTGGCATTTGGTTTAACTGTTTTAACGATGGCTTATGCTGTGGGACATATTTCGGGCGGACATTTTAATCCTGCCGTTTCTTTTGGTCTTTGGGCTGGTGGTCGTTTTGAGAGTTCAGAATTGTTGCCTTACATCGTTTCGCAAGTATTTGGCGGATTGGCAGCGGCTGCAACACTCTATTTTATTTTAAACGGACAACCCGACTTTAAGCCTTTTGATGAATCCGCAGGAGTCTTTGCCTCTAATGGATATGGTACATTTTCTCCCGAAGGCTATTCGATGATGTCGGTTTTTGTTGCAGAATTTGTGCTGACTATGTTTTTCCTTTTAATCATTCTCGGAGCAACAGACAAGTTTGCCAACGGAAAATTTGCCGGAATTGCCATTGGTTTGGCATTAACTTTAATTCACTTAATCAGTATTCCGATTTCAAACACCTCTGTAAATCCCGCACGTTCTACATCTCAAGCAATATTTGTAGGAGGTGAACCACTTATGCAGTTATGGTTATTTTGGTTAGCTCCAATTTTAGGTGCTATTGTAGCCGGAATCATCTATAAAAATTTGCTTCAAGATAAGCAGAAATAAAGTTTTACCAATTTAATAAAACATTCAAGAGACCGATTCTAAGGAAACCAGTCTCTTTTGTTTGGTGTTAATCTGAGTTCGGTTATTACAAAAATTTTAATGAAACACCTCTACTATTCCTCTTCAAATAGAAAACAGTTGAGTAAACATCCGAAACAGTTTGGCGAAATATTAGATTTAACTACTGATAAATATACTTTACATCTTAACACATTTAAAAAACAATTTGTCGGTTTCTGATAATTATCATAAATATTATCGGATAATAATTAATAACTTTGTTTGATATAAAACACACTAACACCTCAACGCTATGAAACGCATACTCTTTCCGACAGATTTTTCAGAAGCCTCCCTAAATGCCTTTATATATGCACTAAAACTTGCCGAAGCTATTAAAGGGGAACTTTTGGTATTGCACGTTTATGACTTACCTCAATTAGATATCGGCGGATTGCCTCCAAACTTAAAGGAAATTTATGACAGCATTGAGCTTGAGAACTTTCAGAATATGAAAGACCAAATTCCGTTGCTAAGAGAGATTTCCGAAAAAAACAATCTTTCTCATATAGAAATGCGACACATTCTTAAACATGGCGATTTGATTTGGACAATCTCTAAGGTTTCCAAGGATGAAAACGTAAATTATGTGGTTATGGGTACCAAAGGTGCCAGCGGACTGAAAGAAACTTTCTTGGGTTCAAATACCGGAAGCGTTATTACAGATTCTGAAGTTTTTGTAATTGGCGTTCCCGAAGAAGCCTGTTTTTCCGGAATTTACAATATCGTATTTACAACCCGTTACAGAGACAAAGACATTAAAGCACTTAAAAAAGTTGTCGAACTTGCAAATGCTTTTAACGCCACGGTTCATTGTCTATATGTAAAAACTCCTAAGTCTGATGTAAAAGAAGTAGTTTTCCAAGATTGGAAGTTTTTGTTTAAAGACGATAAAGTAATTTTTCACATCATAGAAGATAAAAATATAAAAAATACAATTCTGAAATTTACAGAAGATTATGGTGTAGATTTACTTGCGATGCTCAATTATAAAAGAGGATTTTTTGAAGAACTTTTTAACCAAAGCCTTACACAAAAATTATCGTACCACGTGAAAGTTCCTCTACTTGCTATTCATGAGAATAGTTTGTAAAATCATTTTCTTAAAATGATTACATTTGGCACATGCCATTTATAGAAAATTCAAGATACGACCTTTTGATTCCCGTACATCTGAGAAATCCTCATGTTTCGACTATTTATGCAGGAAAATTGAGAAGGTTTATATCACCTGAATATATCCGGGAAAAGTTGTTTTTGCCCGATGGTGATTTTCTTCACATAGATTATATTCATAAAAACTCTGAAAGAGCAGTTATTTTATGTCACGGGCTGGAAGGAAACTCACAACGAACCTATATGAACAGTTGTGCAGATTATTTCCTGAACCATGAATACTCGGTGTTTGCATGGAACAATCGCAGTTGTAGTGGCGAAATGAATCTTTTACCTAGATTATATCATCACGCTTCTATAGAAGATTTGGATGCTGTAATTCAATTTGCATTGTCAAAAAACATTAAGGAATTATTTTTGATAGGTTACTCGATGGGTGGAGCTCAAATCATGAACTATCTCGGCAGAGTTTCTCAAATAGACCAAAGAATAAAAGCCTGCGTTTCTATCTCTGTTCCCGTTGAAGTAAAAGCTAGTGCAGATGCTTTAAAGAAAGGTTTTAGTCGGGTTTATATGAAAAATTTTCTTTATGACATCACAGGAAAACTAAAAATAAAAGCCAAACAGTTTCCAGATATTATTGATATCGAAAAACTAAAAAAAATCAAAAACTTTGATGAGTTGGATGATTACTTCACTGCTCCGTTACACGGGTTTAAAAACGGACAGGATTATTATTACAGTGTTTCACCGGCAAGAAATATCGAGAAAATAAATACGCCCATTTTGGTACTTAATGCTCTGAACGATCCATTTTTGGGCGTAGGTTGTTTTCCAGTGGATTTAGCTAAAAAAAATGATTTTATTCATTTGGAAACTCCAAAATATGGCGGACATTGTGCTTATCTTACAAAAAATTCACGCTATTCTTTTGCTGAAATCAGAGCGTTAGAATTTATAGAATCTGAGTTCGGTTAATAATATTCAATGTCTCGAACATAAATATATTCGAGTTTGTCATTTTGATTATATTCTAAAACTTTAACCCAGTTTTTGTTTTTATTTTTCTCTATAGAAAAACGAGATTCTATAATATCTTTCCCAACGATTTTTGTCAAATAGTTATGCTCATCATAATGAAATATACGTTTCTGCATTTCCTTACTTCGCTTTCCATTAACCCATTTATGCACTAAATTGGACGATTCTACAAGATTATCTTTATTATCAAACACACTTACAGAAGCATTAGAAAGTTCTTCGTCTGAATTGTATTTATGATAGCCATATTCTTTCTTTTCCTGCGAATAAGAATATTTTTCTTGCCATACAATCCTTTTCATCGCATCATAATTTGTTTTTTCAATTATTATATTTTCATCATTATACTTGAAAGTAATATATCTTTTTAACGGTAAATCAATTTGTTCTCCCGTTGAAATAGTTTTAATCAATTGATAATATGATTTTTGTTGTAAAAGATTATCCTTATACACATTGTGAATTAGCTGATTATTATTTTCATCAACATAATCATAAAATTCTTCATATTTTAATTTACTTTCAGAATCATAATGATAAACATACTTATTCAGAAGATTTTTATTCCCTCCATAAATCAATGTCATTATATTTCTACCATTTTCATAAAAATATTCTGATATTTTAATAATAGAATCTTTAAAGTTTATTTCTGACTCTTTTGTTAAGTTATTTTTGTTATCATATTCAAACAAAAATCTGTGTTTCAGTCGTTTATCGGAATCAATAACAATACTTTTTTCAGACATCAACGTGTTTCCGTTGGTATTAAATTCAAACAGGTTTAGTTCATAAGTATTTTTAAATGCGATACTGTCAATATTATCTTTACGATGAACTTGTATCTTCCTGATTTTTAACTCTTTAATCCTGTTGTCTGTAACTTCATTTTGGTTATATTCAGAATAAAATGCGTTTAATTGACCAAAAGCAGTATTATAAAAAATAAAAACAACCAAAAATGTATAAATCCTTTTCACTAAACTAATTTTTAATCTGTATTCAATTTTTGATTTTTTTGTCAAAAGACTACAATTTATAATGATTCATCAACAACTTTTCATACATTTTATCGGGAAGTATTCTTTTTAGAACAATCGAAAATTTTTGCATCAAAGCTCCTGTTTTATAGTGTATTTTAGGCTTTGGCGTTTGAATAATTTTGTATATCGCATGAGCCATTTCGTCAGGATTACTACCTGAATCAACATGTTCATTCATCGCTTTGAGCGTATTTCCATACGGAATATAATAGGCAGAATCTTCTTTGAGCGGAACGTGATAACGTCCTGCTGCAATATTTGTGGCAAAGTCACCCGGAGCAACATTGGTTATTTCTATACCAAATTGTTTAACTTCCATACGCAAAGCCTCCGTAATAAGTTCCAAAGCTCCTTTTGAAGCAGAATATACACTTCTATATGGCAATCCCATATAACCGGCTATAGAAGTTATATTGATAATGAGTCCGGACTTCTGTTTTCGCATATAGGGCAAAACTGCTTTCATAACTTCGACAGGACCAAAAAAATTAGTTTCAAAATTTCGCTTTATCTCTGTTTCCGGAGTTTCTTCGAGAGCTCCAGTAATTCCGGCTCCGGCATTATTAATTAGTATATCAATGCGGTTTTCTTTCAGAATGACATGGCTTATTGCATTTTTGATGGAGTCAGAATCTGTTACTTCCAAAGTTATAAGATTGACTTTCGCATCGGAATATTTTTCTGGATTACGACTGGTTCCATATACAATATAATTCTTGTTCTGTAAAAAATCGGCGATGGCTTTTCCTATTCCGGATGATGCACCTGTAATTAAAACAACTTTCTGTGACATAGAAGTCAATTTGGATTTGTGCAGCTAAGGTAATATTTTTGGGAAGAAAAGAGAATAAAAAATGGCAAGCTACCTACATCGCACCGCTACAACCACATACCTTTGCTGTGTTCCCACCCTGGAGGATTTTGCAGGAGCTGGTCGTGTAGGACTTGCCGCTGCAAATATACAATCTTTTTGTATTTTAGCAAACTGAAATCAATTATGACGCAATATAAAATATAAAAAAACATGAAAAAGTACAACCTGTTAAGTCTCATTTTATTAGCAATTTCAATAATTTCCTGTAACGATTCGAACAAAGATAAATCTGACTGGTTTTCTGTAAATAGCAGTACAATAAAATCACAATTTTCGCTAAATGAAACGGCAAATTTTGAAGTTTTGAATCTTAAAAACAAAAAAATTGACAGTGTTATATATTATTTAAACAGCAATAGAAAAGGCAAAACAGAAGGTCTATCCAAGTTTGATTTTGATTTTGGAGGAGAAAAATTAGGATATCAAAACCTGAAAGCCCTAATTTATACAGAGGGAAGTTACGCAGAAGTTACACATCGTATCGAATTAATTTCTGACATTCAGCCCAAGTTGTTAAACTATACAATAATAAACAC
>JAVEUZ010000047.1:0-3319 GCA_034005285.1 Flavobacteriaceae bacterium | reverse complement strand
TACAATTTAGTAAGTTGTGCAGATGATTTCTTGATGCCAATTGTACCAAAATCGATTGTGATTTTATAGGCTGGTTTATGGGCTTCCTCAAAAATTTCTGCGTGTAAAACAGTTCCAACACGCATATCGACTTTAGCAAAGTCATGCCAGGTTATGTTTTGTTCTGATAAACTCATTGATATTATTTTTAAAATAAATCCCGACAAATTATTATACTCGTCGGGATTTTTAATTTATACAAATCAAATTATATCTGATAAATAAAACTTTCTCCGGGTTGGATAGTTAGTTTTAAGGTACCTACATTATCTTTCACATGCAATGTCGTTGAGTTTTGTTGGTATAATTGATCGGTTATTTTATAATCTTTGTTAAGAAGGTTCCATTTTTTTATGATAGCTTCTGGTATAACCACGTCACAAGTTACTGCCGTATCTTTATGAAAATTGGCTATTACAATTAATCTGTCATCGCCTTTCCACCGAACGTAAGAATAGAGCTTTTCGTCATAGCCTAAACCAACATTGAGATTAACGTCATGAATTTGTTCAAACTCGCCCATTAAGGCAGGACTTTTAATCGTGAAATTGAGCAGTCTTTTGTAAAAATCACGTAAATCTTTTTCTTGTTGAGTTAATTGTCCGCCATCAAATTTTCCGCCATTCATCCAGCGTTGATGATGTGGCACACCAACATAATCAAAGATTGAAGTTCTTGTAGGTTTGCCAAATCCGCCATCTTCTACTCCGGGTTCACCAACTTCCTGACCAAAATAAATCATGGTTGGCGACGAACTGATAGTAGCAGAAACCACCATAAGCGGTTTTCCTCTTTCGGCACTTCCGGCAAACGCTTTGCTTGCCAAACGCTGCTCATCGTGATTGTCTAAAAAATGAAGCATGTTGTGTTCAATGTCTTGCAGACTTTCTCTAATGCCTGTTAGGTTTTTAGTATGACCGCGACCTTGTACAATATTTTTTAGCGTATCATACATTTGAACTTTATCATACAGATAGTCCATTTTTCCTAATTTTACATAGTTGCGATATTCGGCGGGATTATAGATTTCGGCTAATAAAAAAGCATTCGGATTTTTTACTTTAATAGAAGAGTTCATATAACTCCAAAACTCAACAGGAACCATTTCTGCCATGTCATATCTAAATCCGTCAACACCTTTGTCAATCCAATAATGAGTAATATCTCTGAATTTCTTCCATGAATCGGGTACATCTTTATCTTTCCAAAATTCAAAATGTACTTTATAATCTTCTTCTGCAAAACCTTCAGGTAAAGACGGAAAGTCTTTAGTACCATCTGGTTTTACACCATAATTTATTTTCACAGTTTCATACCAATCGTGGATGTCAGGTTTAGGCAAACGCGAACCATTTCCTGTCCATTTTGCCGGAACTTCCTCAAACTTGCCGTCAGATAAAGGGTGTTTTTCTCCTCCAAGCGGTTTGTAACTAGCATCTGTTGGCACTTCAAATTTTGAATTCGGAATATAATAAAAGTTGTTATTTCTATTATATTCAACCGAAGTATCGTCATCTGCTCCAAAATCTTTAACGCCTGTCGGATTATTTTTTCCTTCATAACGACGAGCAATATGATTGGGAACAATATCAATAATCACTTTCAATCCGTTTTGGTGTGTGCGTAAAATCAGAGTTTCAAATTCTTGCAATCTTTTTGCAGGGTCAACAGCCAAATCAGGATTAACATTATAATAATCTTTTACGGCATAAGGCGAACCCGCACGACCTTTGACCACATCGGGGTCATCGTTTGAAATGCCAAATTCTGTATAATCTCGAACCACAGCATGATGCGGAACGCCTGTGTACCAAATATGCGTTACGCCCAAATTTTTGATTTCCTGAAGGGCTTTGTCGGTAAAATCATTAAACTTTCCTACTCCATTTTCTTCGATAGTTCCCCAAGGTTTGTTGGTTGTATTCTGATTTCCGAATAAACGCGTAAAGACCTGATAAACAACATATTTATTCTCATTTTCATCAGATATAATAACGGTTTCTGTTTGCTTTTTGGTATTTTTTTGCTCGCAAGAAGTTGCTGTATAAAGCACCAAACTACTTATTGCGGCAAACAGTAAAATTGATTTTTTCTTCATGATTTTCTTTATTGATTACCTAAGATAATAGGGAGTCCTTCTTTGCCAGAGCCAATAACAATAACTTTTGAGTTTTGAGATTTTGAAATTTCTAAAGTGGCTTCAATACCTTTTTCTTTTAAAATTTTATCGGTCAATGAGGCACTCAATATTTGGTTTGCCAACGCTTTTCCTTCGGCTTCAATTTTTTGTCTTTCGGCTTCTTTTTGGGCTTTCTCGAGTCGGAATTCATATTCCAAACTTTCTTGCTCTTGTTTTAGTTTTGCTTCGATGGCAGATTTTATAGTATTCGGCAAAGTTACATCACGCACCAACACTTCGTTGAGCTGAATATACTGGTTTTTTAGTATTTTCTTGGTTTCAGTATAAATCTCATCCTGAATAGCATCTCTTTTGGTTGAGTATAACTGTTCGGGCGTATAACGTCCAACAACACTTCGAGTTGCAGAACGAATGGCTGGGCGAATTACTCTTTCTATATAATTCTCTCCTTTTTCCTGATGAAGCTTTCCTGTATATTCATATTCCGGTTGAAACCAGATTGTTGCATCGAGTTTGATTTCAAGTCCGTTTGAAGACAAAACCTGCATAGGTTCAGAAACTTCCTGTTGTCGTACTTCATAAACATACACTTTGTTCCACGGTGCTACGAGGTGAAAACCCTCGCCAAGTGGCGGTTCGTCTGTAACCACTCCGCCTCCGAAAGTACGGTAAAGAACTCCGGCTTCTCCCGAACCGATTGTGACAGCAGATTTGGATATAAAAATTAATAATAGTATAATTCCCACTATTAAAGGGACAAGTCTTGGATTAAATTCTTTGTTCATTTGCTTATAATTTGTTTATGGACTAAAGATAAAAAGTTATGACAAATTTTGAAGCGTAATTATAAATATCTTTGTCTAAAAAAAACGATGTTTCGAGATATTGACAAAAACCGTACTTTTAGACACAATCTGAGATTGGCAACAACCTTGTCTTTTGTAGCCGGAATTGTAAATGTATGTGGCGTTTTGGCTTTCGGAATCTTGACGACTAATGTAACCGGACATTTTGCTTATTTCTCTGAAGAACTCTCTTTGAAAAATTATTCTATAGCATTAGTTTTTCTAATTTCTACCCTTTGTTTTCTTTTTGGTGCATTTTTTTCTAATTTTTTAATTGAATTAGCCTATCGAAGAA
>JAVEUZ010000089.1:0-3205 GCA_034005285.1 Flavobacteriaceae bacterium | reverse complement strand
AAAGGATCTCCGTTTTCAGTCATACTGATTTGTATGTTGTAATCCTGCAATAGCTTTACATACTCTTTGCTGCAATATTGTATACCTCTGTCGCTGTGGTGCGTGAGCGGCAAAAGGCTCTCTGCCCTTTCAAAGGCAGAGAGAGCCTTTTGCAGGGCTGCTATGCTTTGAACAGCTTCTAAGGTTTCTGCCACGTGATAACCAACTATTTTATGAGAATATGCATCGGTGATAAAGCTAATATACAAGTGTTCTTGCGTATTTATTTTCCAATAAGTAATGTCGCTTACCCAAAGCTCATTCGGTGCTGTCGGCACAGAATCTCTTATCAAATTCGGGTATTTTCTGAGCCAGTGATAGGAATTGGTTGTCTGTATTCTACGCTTTCGTTTTCTTATCAATAAATGATTGGCTGAAAGCAAATCAAACAAAGCATCTCTTCCCATTTTAATACTGCTTTCAAGCATAAACGGTTGTAATTTGTCGTACAGTTTCCTTGTTCCTAATCTTGGGTGACTAACCCTTATTTGCTTTACCTGTTGCAATATTAATTCCTCTTCAATGGTGGTATCTATGGCTTTCCACGAGTTTTGATAATATGCCTGTCGAGTGATACCAAACCAAGAACATAGCTTGGCAAATCCTATATTCTGAAAGTTGTTTTTCATTTCTTCGATGGTTTGGTATTGTACTTTTTTCGGATAGGAATATTAAATTCTTTTTCTGCAATGTCAACCATTGTAGAAAAAGCAATAGCTTTTAATTCAGCATCTTTTAGCTGATTTTCAAGCTCTGCTATTCTCTTTTTCAATTGAAGTATTTCAAAATCTTCGATTGTTTTATCTTCTGCTTTTACTTTTTTAGCCATAACTGTATCAGTATTATTGGCTGTAAAATTAGGTCTTCTGGTTTTAACAGAACTATCGTAACCTAATTGACGCATCCAACGAAGTAGCTGACCGTGTTCTTCTTCCTGTCCGGTATATTTTTCCCAAATTTCACGTTTAGTACAGCCCGAACTCAAAAACTCCTGAAGGATGTGATGTTTTTCCGAATCACTAAAATACTTATTCGGTTTTTTGATGATAATTTTTCCAGTTTTTTGTCCTGAAATGAATTTACTTTTTTTGTCCATTTTTACACGTTTGGGTGTAAACCTATTTTAGGACAAGACATTCTTTTGTCTTGACACAAAAGAAACAAAAAGTCAAGGCAATTTCTAAATGCTTTGGCGTGGTTAGTTAAGTTCGGATTCAAAAAACCTTTTCAGCCACGCCACCACTTCATCGACCTGCTAATTCGCAGACGGTCGATTGCGTTAAGCATGAGAAATGCCGGGATTGGTTATCGGAATTTTATGAGGTTATAAATGTCTCCGATTGCTCCGATTGCGCGGATTTGCAATCCGTGCGTATTACAAGATATATGCGTTCTGATT
This sequence comes from Flavobacteriaceae bacterium, assembly GCA_034005285.1. Taxonomy (GTDB): domain Bacteria; phylum Bacteroidota; class Bacteroidia; order Flavobacteriales; family Flavobacteriaceae; genus Flavobacterium. Next base: position 1,767 of record JAVEUZ010000089.1, on the reverse strand, counting down.
CTTCTTTCTTTTGTCTTGACACAAAAGAAACAAAAAGTCAAGGCAATTTCTGAATGCTTTGGCGTGGTTAGTTAAATTTGGATTCAAAAAACCTTTTCAGCCACGCCACCACTTCATCGACCTGCTAATTCGCAGACGGTCGATTCCGTTAAGCATGAGAAATGCCGGGATGGGTTAATGTTATGTAAATTGTGAAAATGTATAATGTACAAAAGCTGTTGTCTTTTGTGCAGATTCCCTGAAAGGGATTAAAGTTTGCAAAGATATACAAAATTTTTTTGAATCCATTGTAAATCTCTTGTAAAACAATTGTAAAATACGTTCGCTTTTTTGAAATTCCTCTAAAAATTCAATTTTTTGACCCCTTTGTTCGAGTTTCGTTCGAGTTTCGTTCGAGAAAACTGCGTTTAAAGAGGGTCTGTCCGAACAACTCCCGAACAAGACCCGAACAAACCCCCTGTTTTTGTAAAATAAACCTTTCAGTATCGTTCAATACCGTTCAGAGGGTCTCAAACTAATTCTAAATCAGGTGATAAGCTTCAATGACGTTTGTCGGTTTTTTTCTCAAAAAAGTCCGACTTAACTTTGAAAAAGAATAAAAAAGGGAGGGGAATTTTCGAGATTTACAAATTGATTTTTTTATTTTACAAAAAAACCATCGCCCGAAATCTGATTTTTGTCCGGACTTTTTTTAATCGACTAAGAGAGTCTGTTTAAAATGAATGTTGAATTTAAAAAATGGAATTATGGCAACTTATGAAAAGGGAATTCTCGGCCCTTTCTCCGGGAAAGTGGGCACCGTAGTCGGTGCAAATTGGAGAGGCAAGAACATTATGCGAAGCCGCCCCAAGAAGAGTAACCGCCCTCCAACTGAAGCCCAGCAGCTTCAAAGGGAAAGGTTTACGGCTGTCAGTCGTTTTTTGAACCCTATCAAGGGATTGTTGAATCGCTATTTCGGTCAAAAAATGGGCTTCCGTTCCCGTTACAATATGGCGACTTCCTACCACATCAAGGAAGCTACCGAATGGGTGAACGAGGAATGGGAGATTATTTTCAATAAAGTCATGATTAGCAAAGGAGTTTTGCAGGGATTGCATAATCCGACGGTAGATCCACAGCTAAACAATCAACTGAAATTGGAATGGTCGGACAATTCCGGACAGGGCATGGCGAAGGGAGATGATCGTCTCCTGATGATTGCTTACTGCCCCAATCTGGATTTGTATGAAGTTTTTGAGAACAGTGCCCTCCGTGAGGATAGGGAGGTTGTTTTGTCCTTTAATTCTCATTTTCAGGGATTGGAAGTGCACTGTTGGGCAAGTTTTGTGAATAGCGAACAAAAAGTATCGGCTTCGAGTTCTTATTTGGGCGAGTTTGAACTACGGTAAGCGGATGGGAAATCTAAAGAAACGCCATCCCGGTTTCGGGGTGGCGTTTTTTATGGCCGCTACAAATATATAGAATACAGCTTTATGTAACTGATTCTTATTACGATTTCGTTAAGCAGTGAGAATGCCGGGATTGGTTATTAGTATTATGTAAACTGTAAAAATGTATAGTGTAAAGTTGTATAATGTATGGTGTACAAAAACTGTTGTCTTTTGTCCTGATCTGTGTCTTGCTTACAATCTGCGTCATTGGGCATACAAATAGGATTCTCAAATCGAGTCTATTATTGTTTTTTTTCAACAGGAATAGTATTTATTTCTCTGAAACGAAAGCAAGGTTTCGTTTTAATCCTTCAAATTTTGTTCGCTTTACCGGAGT
>JAVEUZ010000046.1:0-14911 GCA_034005285.1 Flavobacteriaceae bacterium | reverse complement strand
TCAGAAGAAAGGGTGGTCTTCTCTCATATTTTCTGATACAAATCAAATCGACCAAAACCGGTTGGCTTGAAAACAGCAAACGGAATTGCTTCTTTTTCTTTGGCAAATTCTATGGTTTTTAAAGTCATATTCAAAGCCGTGTCAAACTGTTTTTCTTCTTCTTTTCCTTCTACAGAATAGTCCAACACTGAGCTTACGCCTTTGGTAAACATTTTATCGACAACGGTAAGACAATCTTCTTCGTTAACACCACCGCAAAAATGGTCGAAAACCGAAGCTCTAATAAGACCTTCTACCGGCAAATGTGCCTTTAAAGCGAAGTTTGTAACGGCTGTCCCGATACGGACAAGCGGCTCACTGTCAATTAATTTGAAAAGAAAATAGGCTCTGTCTAATTCTGTATCGCTTTTTAGAGAAAAAGCCACCTGTGTATTGTCAAAGATTTTTTTCATATATATTGAGAATTGTTCATCAAATATACTGAAAATAATGAGCTTATTTAGAATATTATAGAGGAATTTTTGTGAATTTTTTCAGGTCAAACACATCTAAAAGTGGGTTTATTGTTTTGCTTTTGCATTTTCAACTTTTTCTTTCCACACCTTAGATAATTCGGCATAATTAATATCCAAAGCCGATGGTTGCGAATCTAATCTGCCTTCGCTAAAAGCCCTTGTAAGAATGCTTTCTATCAGAAAATCTTCTGTAACACTCATAGGGTCATATTCTGTTTTAAGATTGATGTCAAAAACCTTGGCGGTATTGTTTGACCAAAATGCTTTCCATCCACTTTTTAATTCTTTGATAAGATCGTAAGTCGTTTTTCCCGTTTGCCGATGAATAAGTTTAACCAATATCTGACCTTCTTTGCGGGATAATTTTTTTAACTGCTCTTCAAATTCTACTTCAAGATAATCTTCGACTATTTTAAAATATCTCTTTTTTTCTTTTGACGTACTCATTTTTGCCATATTCCGATTAAGCATAGTAAGATTCTCTGCTCCGGATTTGGCATACGGATACACCTTTAGAACCCTACGTTGCAAAATCAGAAATTTTCTTCTTTCCTCTTCTGCTTGAGCATCTTTGGGCGTTACAACAACCTCTTCAAGCTCAATAACCGAGAAAATACTATCGTTTTCCATCAGGTAAATTTCTGTTGAATCTCTTAGTGTTTTAGAATGTTCTGATTTTTTTATTTTCTCCTGTGCCGAAAGTGAGCAGGATAAAAATATCAATAATATTAACGATACGATACTTCTCATCTGTTCTTTAATGTTACATCAAAAGTATGATATTTCTCTATAATTATAAATCAAATTTATAATTTAGCAAAAAAATCAAATTTTATGCCAGCAAAAACCATACTAAAAAAATCTTCATTGACATTTTTAGAGAATTATCTCAACAATGCATCTCCAACCGGTTATGAATCGGAAGGACAAAAAATCTGGATGGATTACCTCAAACCTTACGTGGATGAATTTATCACAGACACCTACGGAACAGCGGTCGGAGTTATCAATCCCGATGCAAAATACAAAGTGGTTATCGAAGGTCATTCTGACGAAATTTCGTGGTATGTGAATTATATTACCAACGAAGGACTGATTTACGTTATCCGAAACGGAGGTTCAGACCATCAGATTGCTCCGTCAAAACGAGTGAATATCCATACCAAAAACGGAATCGTAAAAGGCGTTTTCGGCTGGCCTGCCATTCATACCCGAAACAGAGGAAAAGAAGAAACTCCGAAAATTGAGAATATTTTTATTGATTTGGGTTGTTCAACAAAAGAAGAAGTCGAAAAACTGGGAGTTCACGTGGGTTGTGTGATTACCTATCCCGATGAATTTATTGTTTTGAACGAAAATAAGTTCGTTTGCCGTGCTTTGGACAACCGTATGGGAGGATTTATGATTGCAGAAGTAGCAAGACTTTTGAAAGAAAACAAAAAGAAACTTCCTTTCGGGTTGTATATTACGAATTCTGTTCAGGAAGAAGTCGGACTTCGTGGAGCAGAAATGATTACCAAAACCATAAAACCAAATCTGGCTATCGTAACCGATGTTTGCCACGATTCGACCACTCCGATGATTGACAAAAAGATTGAGGGAGATACCCAAATAGGGAAAGGCCCTGTAATTACGTATGCACCTGCAGTTCAGAACAATTTAAGAGAGTTGATTTTGAATACAGCAGAAGAAAAGAAAATTCCGTTTCAGAGATTGGCTTCTTCGAGAGTTACGGGAACGGATACCGATGCTTTTGCATACAGCAACGGAGGAGTTGCCTCTGCACTCATTTCGCTTCCTTTAAGGTATATGCACACAACCGTTGAAATGGTACATCGTGATGATGTGGAAAACGTAATCAAACTGATTTACGAAACACTTTTAAAGATTGAAGATAATCACGATTTGTCGTATTTTAAGTAGGAATAAAAATAGCTTAATTTAGCTATTTGTAATCTTTAACAAACCAATGGCAATACCTAAATACAACGAAATTCAACTTCCTGTTTTAAAAATTTTATCTGATGGTAAAATTTTAAAATTGAAAGACTTTATTGAGCCTATTTCAAATGAATTTTCTCTTACAAATGAAGAAATAAATGAAATGTATCCTTCTGGAAATGGACACATTTTATATGACCGAATTTCTTGGGCTTTAAGTTATCTAAATATGGCAGGTTTATTAGACAAACCAGGGAGAGGATTGTATAAAATAAGCTTAAAAGGGTTAGAAATTTTACAAACTCCTGATAAATTGATTTCATTTGTTGAAAAAGCTGTCCAAAAAAGTTATAAAAAGAAAAAAGAATACGAAGTATCACAGACTGAATTAACTGAAAATAAAATAGAAGATTTAACTCCACAAGAAAAATTATACAACTCTTTTAATAAAATTAGAGAAACTGTTTATGAAGAAATCCTCAATACAATTTTAAGCAAAAGCCCAAGTTCATTTGAAAAACTTGTTGTTCTTTTATTACAAAAAATGGGTTATGGAGGAGAAATTAAAGACTCTGGATTGGTAACTAAAAAGTCTAATGACGGGGGAATTGATGGAATAATAAAAGAAGATATTTTAGGATTTGGAAGAATAAATATCCAAGCCAAAAGATATAAAAGAGATATTGTGGTCGGAAGAGAAGAAATTCAAAAATTTGTTGGTGCTTTGATGGTAGCTCAATCAAATAAAGGAGTTTTTATAACAACTTCATATTTTTCAAAAGGAGCAATTGAGTATGTTGAAAATCTTTATGGAAATACAACTGTTGTATTAATTGACGGAACTAAACTTGCTGATTATATTTATAATTATGGTTTAGGAATGCAGGTAGAACAATTAATTGAAATAAAGAAAATGGATAGTGATTTTTGGGATTCAATGAGTGATGGATAACGATATACTTTTCCTTTATCTTATAAACCCTTTCAGCTAATACATATAGTTTTCCATAACTTTGAAAAATCAACAATTTAACTACGAACATCGACAAAATATTCTTTTTCTTTTTTAGCTTTACATTGATGATTACGATTTCGTAACTTGTGGCTTTGGCTAAACGAAAAGAGTACAAATCTCCGAAATTCATTTTGTTTTCGATTGCGTCAGTCATTTTCATCATCAATATTTATATGAGAATGGATAGTGTTTTCGGATAACCATTCCAAAAAATACAAATACAAAAGTTCCCGAATTGGGAATTTTTTATTTATCTTTGTCCTGAAAGAAATTTAAAACAGCATTGAGAGTAATTTCAAAAAAGATATTACGGGAGTTTTGGGAAAAGCACAATGATTGTGAACAACAGTTAAAGGCTTGGTATCGAGAAGCAGAAAATGTAACTTGGAAAAACTCGAACGAAATAAAATCAGGTTATCCGAGTGTAAGTATTCTGAAAAACAACAGAATCTGTTTTGATATAAAAGGGAACAAATACAGGTTGATAGTCAGAATAAATTATGACTATCAAATGGTTTGGATACGATTTGTAGGAACACACGGAGATTATGACAAAATTGATGCAAATACAATTTAAAATCAGACAACAATGAAACTAAAACCCATAAAAACTGAAAGCGATTATATTCAGGCTTTGGAAAGACTTGAACAAATCTTTGATGCCAAAAAAGGAACAAAACAAGGCGATGAATTGGAAATTTTAGGGATTTTAATCGAAAAATACGAAAACGAAAATTTCCCAATTGAAATGCCTGACCCTATTGAGGCAATTAAATTCAGAATGGAACAAATGAACTATAATCAAAAAGATTTGGCAGACTTAATCGGGCTAAAAAGCAGAGCAAGTGAAATTCTGAACAAAAAAAGAAAATTATCTCTCGAAATGATTAGAAAGCTAAATTCAGAATTCAAAATTCCGTCAGAAGTATTGATACAATCGTATTAATCAAAAATCCTAAATATTTTTTGTAAATTCATAGTTGGTCAAATCACAGCATTATGTATAAATCTATTGAAATAGACAAGGAAAAACTAATCATAATGGGAGTTAAGTTTTCTGATTTGGAAACGCTTACAGCTACTGCAAATGCGATTGGAACAAATATGTTTGAGGGTTTTGAGCCAACAAAAGAATTGATACAGTTGTATGTAGTGGAAAACAGGCATAATTTCCGAAACTGACCTTTTGGTTAAGCTGTATGCTATTTATGGAAAATAACTATCAGTATATTGACCCACAATGAAACTAAAACCCATAAAAACTGAAAGCGATTATATTCAGGCTTTGGAAAGACTTGAACAAATCTTCGATGCCAAAAAAACAAGGCGATGAATTGGAAATTTCAGAAAAACCTATCTACTTTTCTGTAATTGAATTTTCATTATCACTTACTAAATCTGTGTAACGTAAATGTCATGGCACTAAGCAGAAAAAACGCCATGACTTGATGAGCTAATCCTAACCAAAGTGGCACATGATAAAGTAACGTAAAAACGCCTAAAGCAAACTGTAAAAAAACCATTAATACTAATGCATTGATGCCATTTTTTTGGGTTTTTGTCAGTACAAATTTCTTACTTTGAAAATACAAATAGAGAATGCCTGCAACTACTACATAAGCCATAGTTCTGTGAACAAACTGAATTCCGCTTTTACTTTCGGTCAATCGCAACAACCAAGAATCTTTTTCTAGCAAGATACTTTCGTGAAAAAACTGTCCGTCACTCATCAGAGGCCAATGGTTATGAATGAGTCCGGCATTTAATCCCGCAACAAATCCGCCATAGATTATTTGGATAAGCAAAATGACAACAGCAATCCATGCAGTTTTTTGCAAAGGTTTTATCGCCCGATTTTTTTCAGGATACATTAAATCCAAAGCAACCCAAAGCGTATAGGCAAACGTGATAAAGGCAAATGTAAGGTGAAGCGACAGGCGGAAATGACTCACATCAGGATTGTCAACCAAACCGCTTTTTACCATAAACCAGCCTAAAAAACCTTGAAAACCGCCCATTGCCAAAAGAATAAGGCATTTTAGTATAGTTGGTTTGTCCAATCTCTTTTTGATGAGAAAATAAATAAACGGAATGACAAATACCAATCCGATGATTCTACCTATAAATCGATGAAACCATTCCCAGAAATAGATAAATTTATAATCGTCTAACGTAAAACCTCCGTCTTTGTATTGATTGATTTTTTGATACTCAGGGAATTTTTTGTATTCTTCAAAAGCATCATGCCATTTTTCTTCGGTCAAAGGCGGGAACGTGTCAGTAATTAGATGCCAGTCGGTCATAGATAATCCTGAATTGGTCAATCGGGTGATGCCTCCTACTACGACCATTATAAAGAGTAATAAACATCCGGTAAGCAGCCAGTAAACGACAGGTTTATTTTTTTTCATTCGACAATTTATAAAGAAGCAAAGTTACAGAGATTCTTTTGTTATTAAGCCGATAAAATCAGCTTTTACGGATTACGAAGCGAAAACTTACAATTTATATGAAATTTTGCCATTCCACAAAATATTGGTGGCAGTTTTATTCTATTCTTCAATTCTTTTCAATCCCATTTTTTCTGCTTTTTTTATCACAAAATCTAAGGCAGGCTGATGCTCGTTAGGTATTTCTCCTTCCAGAACAGCTTCTTTTACGGCTTCTTTCAGTATTCCGATTTCTCTTGACGGCGAAAGATTGAAAATTGCCATAATTTCTTCTCCCGAAATGGGTGGCTGAAAATTCCGAATACGGTCTTTCTCTTCAACTTCTATAATTTTATTCCGTACGATTTTGAAATTGTTGTGATATTTCTGAAATTTTTTCGGGTTCTTGGTCGTAATATCAGCCTCACACAAAGTCATCAAATCGTCTATATCTTCTCCGGCATCAAAAACCAATCTTCGCACAGCCGAATCTGTAACTGTATCTTCTGCAACCACGATAGGTCGGGAACTCATCATGACGAGTTTTGACACATATTTCATTTTGTGATTGAGTGGCATGTTCAATCGGGTAAAGATTTTTTTTACCATTTTTCCTCCCAAAAATTCGTGTCCGTGAAAAGTCCAGCCTTGTTTTTTGTTGTATTTTTTGGTTGGAGCTTTTCCGATGTCGTGCAACAGAGCTGCCCATCTAAGCCAAACATCATCCGTATGCGAAGCGATGTTATCAACCACTTCAAGGGTATGATAAAAATTATTTTTGTGCGTATGTCCTTCGATTTCTTCTACGTTGTTCAAGGCTGTAAGTTCCGGAAGAATAATATCTAAAAGTCCGGTTCTGTACAACAACAAAAATCCGACCGAAGGTTTTTCTGAAAGGAGAATTTTATTGAGTTCGTCAACAATCCGTTCTCCCGAAATAATATTGATTCTTTCTTTATTCCTGCTAATAGCTTTCAGAGAGTCTTGCTCAATCTCAAAGTGAAGTTGCGAAGCAAATCGGATAGCTCTCATCATTCGAAGCGGATCATCAGAATAAGTGATGTCTGCATCAAGCGGAGTTTTGATGATTTTGTTTTCTAAATCTTGTAATCCTCCGAAAGGGTCGAGAAGTTCTCCGTAATTCTTTTTATTCAGAGAAAAAGCTAACGCATTTATGGTAAAATCCCTCCTGTTTTGATCGTCTTGCAAAGTTCCGTTTTGCACAAGAGGCTTTCTGCTTTCAAAGTTATAGGATTCTTTTCTTGCTCCCACAAACTCAATATCCATATCCTTATAACGCAACATTGCTGTTCCGTAATTCTTGAAAACCTGAACTTTGGGATTGTTTGGCAAAAGCTCAGAAACCTTTTGAGCTAATTCGATTCCGCTACCAACCGTTACGAAGTCAATATCTTTTTTAAAGTCTCTATTTAAGAAAAAATCTCTTACAAAACCGCCGATTACATAACTTTCCAACCCCAAAACCTCAGAGGCTTGGGATATAATTTCAAAAATCGGATTGGTTAAGGCTTGTCTATAGTTCAAAGTTAAAAGTTATTGAGCGTGAAACCTGAAACAAATTATTTTCTTACAATCGTAACTCTGTTATCCAAAGTCAATTTGATAATGGTCGATGGTTTGTCCATTTTTTTATCGCGGTGCAAATTTACCACATAATCTACACCTTTAATAATTTCGGAATTGATTTCCGAAAAAGATGTCGGAGTAGGGCTGCCGCTCAGGTTGGCGGAAGTAGAAACGAGTGGTTTTTTCATTCGCTCCATAAGGTTATAACAAAAAGGTTCTTTTACGATTCGGATTCCGACAGAATTGTCTTCGGCTACAACTTCTTTGGCAATATTTTTTGGTTTATCCAAAATAATAGTAGTTGGTTTTTCTGATAAATCCCAAATCTGGAAAGCCGTTTCGGGAATTTCATTAAAAATCTGATACAACATTCTGTCTCCACTCACCAAAGCAATCATACTTTTGGATTCGGTTCTCTTTTTAAGGGTAAAAATCTTTTTTATTGCCTCTGAGTTTGTTGCATCACAGCCTATTCCCCAAACGGTGTCAGTCGGATAAAGGATGATTCCTCCGTTTTTAATTACCTCAAAAGCGTTGTGAACTTCTTTATTTAAATCGACCATACTATTGTTCTGTGTTTTCTTCTTCAGATACTTCAGGGTTTTGAACCCCTATTTTTTCATTTGCTTTGTTTTCGATGTTGCTTCTGAGTTCATCATATATTGACTTATCCCAAAGCTTTACTTTGCTCATATAAGCCACACGGGCTATTAGAAAAGCTCCTACCGGAGATGTTATCAGCAAGAAGAAAATAACGGCAAAAACTTTGGTCGTTACAGCAAAATCAGAAAAATGAAAGGCTGCAGAGCCCAAAATACATCCTACTCCGATAGTGGCTGCCTTGACCGTAACCGACAAACGAGTATAGAAATCGGGCATTCTGTACACCCCCAAAGCGGCTATCAGAATAAACAAAGCACCTAAAGTGCTGAATACAACAATTAAAGCATCATTCATTTTTTTCCTCCTTTATCTAAATAATAAGCAAAAGCAATCGTGCTAAAAAATGCAATCAGAGCCAAAATCATGGCAGTATCCAAAAATGTCGGGTCTTCGTACACCAAACAAAAGACTCCTATCAAACCTACACCCGAATTGATGAGTAAATCCAAAGCGACCACTCGGTCTGCTACATGAGGACCTTTCAAAAAGCGTACAACTATTATGAGCAATGACAGACAGATAATAGGTACAACCACATACATCAAGTAAGCTTCTACTGTCATGTTATCTAAGTATTTCTATAAGTTTTCTTTCCAATCCGTTTCTCATCTTTTCGATGAATTTTTCTTTTTGACTCAAATACATAGCGTGTATATACAGTATTTTTTTGTCATCACTGATTTTCATCACCATCGTTCCCGGTGTTAAAGCTACCATATACGTAAACATCGTAATCTCAAAATCTGATTTTAGGCTGTGTTTGTATTGAATGATTCCCGGCGTCATATTCAGTTTGGGTGTAATGATTTCTCTTCCTACTTCTATGTTTGCTCTGAGCATTTCATAAATGAAATACAGAATAAACATAATGATTTTCGGAACCCGATAAAAATACCTTTTTTCAGGAGAATTAGGGTTCATTGTATGCGACAATAGCCATAGAATGAAAAATCCTAAGATAAAACCGAACATGAAGTTAACATAATCCAAGTGACCCGTCAAGGCCACCCAGACCAATGACAACAACAAGTTAAGTAAAAACTGCTTAATCATTTTACAAATTTATTATGTAGCACCGCATCAATATATAACGATGGATGCATCAGTTCGTATGCTGTTTTTTGAGCAATATCATAAACCCCTTCGGCATTCAGCCCGATGTATAACGATACCAAAGATAAGGCAGCTATCGGTGCCACAAGGGCAAATTTTCCTGAAAGAGACATTTGTGCAAAATGGTCAATTTCATCTGTAAGTGGTTTAGGTGATTCTTTCCAAAACACCTCAGACCACATTCTCGCCATCACTACCAATGTGATAAAACTTGCTACTATAAAAGCAGCTAAGAGTACATATTCTCCAGAGCTTAGCGATTCTCCGAAAAATTGAATCTTAGGCCAAAACCCTGACAAAGGTGGAATTCCGATAAGAGAAAATATAGCTATCGCAATTATGAAAGAAAGTTTCGGATAATCTTTTCCTAATCCTCCTAGACGCGTCATATCGATGGTTTCTCTTATTTTTTGGATAACTCCCGTAATCATCAGCAAATTACTCTTTACAATAACATCGTGCATCAGGTAGAAAATTACACCTACAAGTGCAAGTTCGGTATAAATTCCCAAACCTCCTACCAAATACCCGATATGACAAACAATGAGATACGAAATCAGCCTTCGGATACTTCGCTTGTTCAATGCTCCTAAAGCTCCGGTAATCATCGTCATCACAGCAATTCCGATGAATACGTTCCGCATAAATTCATCCGGAATAAAGATAAGCGTAAACACTCTAATCATTGCATAAACCCCCATTTTTGTAAGCAATCCTCCGAAAATAGCTGCAATTGCTGAGGGAGGTGTATGATACGAAGAAGGCAACCAAAAATATAATGGAAAAACAGCCGATTTAATTCCAAAACCGGCAAAAAACAACAAAGCTGTTACCGATACCAATCCTTTATTTTCAACTTCAGCTACTTTAAGCGAAAGGTCTGCCATATTAAGAGTTCCTGTAATTCCGTAGAGAATACCGATAGCTGTCAAAAATACGGTAGATGCAAGCATATTCATCGTAACGTATTTAATACCGGCTTCCATTTGCATTTTCTTTCCACCCAAAGTAAGCAATACAAACGAAGAAATAATTACAATTTCGAACCATACGTATAAGTTGAATATATCTCCTGCCAAAAAAGCTCCTAAAAGTCCCATAATCAGGAAGTGAAATAAAGAAAAATATCCATATTTAATCCGGCTGATATTGAGCGAAGCCGTAGAATAGATTCCGACAGTCAAACTTACAATAGCCGTAAGCAATACCATTATTGAACTCAGTTTATCAGATACGAATGTGATTCCGAAAGGAGCCTGCCATCCTCCTGCCTGAAGCACTAAAAATCCTTCTTGCTGCGTTGCAGAAAAAAGTCGAATACAAAGCAGAAATGCGATACAGTTTCCAATGACACTGAGCACCTTTTGGGTTTTTACTTTTTTCCAAAAAAACAGCAACAGCACAGCCGTTATCATGTGGGTAAGTATCGGAGCAAGTATAAAATTGGTTATCATATATCTAAATCCTGAATATTTAAAGAGTCCAAATCATCTGACCCTGTGGTTGCATACACTTTTTTAAGCAATATAATTGCAAATGCAGTAAGTGCAAAACTAATTACGATGGCTGTCAGAATTAATGCTTGCGGTACCGGGTCGGCATAAGCATCAATAAAAGTGCTTTCGTTTTCTCTAATAATTGGAGGCTTTCCTTTGGTTAGTCCACCCATCAAAAAAATCAGAATATTAGCTCCGTTTCCGAGCAAGAGCAATCCCAACAGCAATTTTACCATGCTCCTTCTGAGCATCAGAAAAATCCCTGCCGAATAAAATATCCCAACTAATAATACTAATAATAACTCCATGTTTTTTTAATTGTCAGTTGTCGGTTTATTAACTCTAAACCAACACAAATCTTAAATCGTTAATCATCATACATTCTCCTTAATAGTAAACATAATAGTAAGCACTACTCCTACTACTACCAAATATACTCCTAAATCAAAAAACAATGTTGTTCCTACCGAGCCAATTACTGCAATGGGTGAGTCTAACCACAAGCTTGACATAAATGGTTTTCCTAAAAAGACAGGCATTATTCCGCTGATTAATGACAGAGATAATCCTATCGGGATGAGTGTCTGCGGGGTAAACTTAAACAACAAAAGTGTTTCTTTTGTGGTGTATGCAAACGAATGAAGCACAAACGCAATAGATGCTATCAGTCCACCTACAAAACCTCCTCCTGATAGATAATGTCCTCTGAGAAGTATAAAAACTGAGAACAACAACAGTAACGGAATCAGATAGTTCGTAGCTGTCTTGAGTATAATCATATCCGACTTCGGATTCAACGGATTGGGTTTATTCTCTTTCTTCTTCATTGCTTGCTCTATATTTTAATAATCCATATACACCTAATGCGGCAATTGATAACACGATGGTTTCGACCATGGTATCAAACCCTCTAAAATCAACCAAAATTACGTTAACTACGTTTTTCCCTTTTGCCAATATATATGTGTTCTCCGCAAAGAATTGGCTAACTTCTTTGGAAGCAGGCGAAACAAGTGCTTGTAAAGTAATCAAAGTCATCAACAACCCGAAACACAATGAAACCAAAGTATCTCTCCATAAAACTTTTCTGCTTTTATATCCTAAAAACGGAGGTAATTTGAATAAAACCAACACAAACAAAACGACAATAAGTGTATCGATTGTAAATTGAGTCATCGCCAAATCGGGTGCTCCGTAGAATACAAAAATCAAACAAATACAATACCCGATAACTCCTAAACTTGCAACGGCAGTCAATCGTGAGGTTGTTATGATGGTAAAAAAAATAGCCAACAGAATAATAACAAATATGGTAAGTTCATAAATCCTGAATCCCGATAAATCTTCGGTATTTACTCGAATCGAAACGGTGGTAAACAAACGATAACCTACCAAGATAGTTATAAAAACCACAATAGTCAGGACATAATTACGTAAATATCCGTTGTGAAAAAAACGGGTGTAGCGAATAGCAAAACTCCGAACGCTTTCTCCGAACGCTTCTATGATTGTTTTTGGAGAAATTTTTTCGAATCTCTCTATCACTACTAATGATTTTCCTGAATTCTTTTTGGTGAAAAACAAAATAAATCCAAGGATAATGGTGGCAGCACTCAACAACAAGATGGTGTTAAATCCGTGCCATATTTTAAGGTATAATTCCGTTGGAATTTTGCTAACCGAGTCAAAAGCCAGTTTAAGAATACTGTCATCGGCTAAAGCAGGAAAAAAACCGAAAAGTAAAGTAAAAAAGCTTAAAATCACTACAGGAGCCCATAAAAAGGCACTTGGCTTTTCGATATTTTGGTATTTTTCAGGAAGTTTTCCGACAAAAGGTTTGATTCCTGCCATAAATCCGGAGCAAGCCAAAAATATATTGGTCAGTACGGCAATTCCGGTTATCCACATCGCCCATTCAGGAATGTTCATTGTGGCTTCGTAGATCAAATCTTTGCTAATAAAACCAAAGGTGAGCGGAACACCTGCACTCGAAAGAGCAGCCACGAACGAAGCGATAAACACCCAAGGCATTACTTTTCGCAGTCCCGAAATTTGCGAAATATCACGTGTGTGAACCGCATGGTCCACAATTCCGGTAACCAAGAAAAGAGCTGCTTTATAAAGAGCATGTACCAATATAAACGTTACAGCTGCATACAAAGCGTATTCGTTTCCGATACCCAACAAGAAAACAATAATTCCTAAGGCCGAAATTGTAGAATAAGCTAAAATTCCTTTCATATCCGTTCGGAAGATACTGTGAAATGCGGCATAAAGCATCGTAAATCCTCCGACAATCATCAGGGTGTTATTCCACCAGAAACCGTCAGTCAGAACAGGCGAAAAACGAGCCAAAATATAGACTCCCGCTTTTACCATCGTTGCCGAATGCAGATATGCCGAAACCGGTGTCGGAGCCTGCATCGCACCCGGAAGCCAAAAATGAAACGGAAATTGAGCCGATTTTGTAAAAGCTCCTCCGAAAATAAAGAATAAAATCAACGGAAAAAGAGCGTTATTTTGCAAAACTTCTGAAGAAGTCAGTAATTCATTTATCGAGTAGGTTCCGGTAATGCTATAAATAAGGAGAAAACCTGCCAAAAGGAAAAATCCGCCCAAGCCCGTAATTGCTAAAGCTGAAAAAGCACTCTTTCGCGAAGCCTCGTCTTCGTTGTTAAATCCGATAAGGAAAAAAGACGTAATACTGGTAAGCTCCCAGAACATAAATATCGAAATCATATTATCCGATAATACCAGCCCGAGCATCGCTCCCATAAAAAGTGTCAGATAAGCGTAAAACCTATTGAGATAAGGATGATTTTTGAGGTAATACGAAGCATAAAAATAAACCAACGAACCAATTCCGGTAATCAGTAATGAAAACAAAAGCGAAAGCCCGTCAAGTTTAAAGTCCAAACTAATTCCTAAAGACGGAATCCATTGATAAGAATTAAATACTACTTCATGCCATTCCCATTGAATAAGAAGCAGATAAGTAAAAAAATAAGCAAATAAAGTCGCTGGTAAAAGACCTATAAATTTGTAATGTTTGGAACGAATATAACTCCCTGAAAACAGGATAAGAAACGCTGTTACAAAAGTCAATAGAATAATTGTGAGCATTGGCTTTTATTTCGAATGTGGGTAAAGATAGATAAATGAAAAAAAATGCAGAAATTTATACGTATCTTTTTTCACTTATTTTTTTTCATTATGAATATGTATATTTACAACGAAAAACTTATATCTATTTGAAAAGCATAACATAAAATTTTTTTATGAAGATACTTCATGTTTCGGGTGCAAGAGGTTGGGGAGGAAACGAACAGCAGCTTATTGATTTAATTCCAGAATTAGAAAGCCTCAATGTTTCAAATATTGTTTTTGGTGTAGAAGGAAGTCCTTTAGAAGGGGAATGTCAAAAACGGAAAATTCCATTTATTGAATGTAAAGAAAAAAAACTCAATAAGTTTTCAAATTACAAGTTCTTAAAACAACTTGTAAAAGAGCAAAAACCCGATGTAATTCACTTACACACAAGTGACTCTCTAACTGTTTACACGATTTCGGACTTATTATATAGCTTAAAAACCCCAACTGTTTTTTCTAAAAAAGGAATGGGAGGAAGCAGTAGTGTTTTGAGTAAATTGAAGTATAATTATAAAAATCTCAATGTAGTTATTTGTGTATCTGAAAAAGTAAAAAAAGATTTTTCGGTTATTCTTTCGAAAAAAAACAGAGAAAAGTTAGTCGTGATTTATGATGGAATTTCTGTTAAAAGAATAAACGAACCCAACTACAATTTGATTGAAAAATTAACAATAAACAACAAAAACACAATTATAGGAAATATTGCAAATCACGTTAGAGCAAAAGATTTGCCTGTTCTTATTGAAACGATGAATGAGTTGGTTAATGTTCATACACAAAAAAACATTCATTTGGTTCAAATCGGGAGTTTTAACGACAAAATAACTCCTGAAATAAAAAACAAGATGAACCAATATAACCTGAATGATTACATTACTCTTGTTGGTTTTGTTGACGATGCTTCGAGTTTTATTTCTCAATTTGACATTTATGTTATGAGTTCGGAAAGAGAGGGTTTACCTCTCACTATTTACGAAGCTTTTTATAAGAAAATCCCTGTTG
>JAVEUZ010000010.1:0-64974 GCA_034005285.1 Flavobacteriaceae bacterium | reverse complement strand
TAGGGAATTATTTCTAATTCTATCATATCTTTGTCAAGTACTTGGTACACGGGGTTGGGGTTTTATGTTTCGCAACACAAATTTCCGCAACCCTTTATTTTTATCAAAGAAAAGTCAAGATGACTTCGATTTTAAAGAAATGAAAATCGGTCTATATTTCGGAACATTTAACCCCATTCATGTGGGACATCTTATCATTGCCAACCACATGGCAGAATTTTCCGATTTAGAGCAGGTTTGGTTAATTGTAACACCTCATAATCCGCATAAACAGAAAAATACGCTGCTTGACGATTACCATCGTCTGGAAATGGTGCATTTGGCCACCGTTGATTTTCCGAAATTAAAACCCTCTGATATTGAGTTTAAACTTCCGCAGCCAAATTATACGGTGAATACTTTGGCATATTTGCAGGAAAAATTTCCAAAACATGAGTTTTCACTGATTATGGGCGAAGATAACCTCAACTCGCTTCATAAATGGAAAAATTATGAGGTGATTTTAAAGCATCATCATATATATGTATATCCAAGAATGGCATCGGGAGAAATAGACACACAGTTTATCAACCACCCGAAAATCCACCGTGTCGGAGCTCCGGTTATAGAACTCTCTTCAACATTTATCCGCGAAAGTATCAAAAGCGAAAAAAACATACGCCCTATGCTTCCCGAAAAGGTATGGGAATATATCGACAGGTGTGGTTTTTATGTCAAATAATTCCTCAACATTCTTTGGCAGATTCGGCATTTGTTATTCGTATCTTTGATACTTTCTAAACTAAATACTTATGCTAAACTTTGAATTATATAACCCAACGCATTATATTTTTGGGAAAGGTCAAATACAAAAATTAGACGAATTAATCCCCAAAAACATCAAAATACTATTGGCTTATGGCGGTGGAAGCATTTTTAAGAACGGAATTTATAATCAGGTAAAATCTGCTCTTGATGGTGTTGAAATTGTTGAATTTGGCGGAATAGAGCCAAATCCAAAATATGAAACCCTGATGAAAGCTGTAAAGATTATCCGAAAAGAAAAAATCGGTTTCATACTGGCTGTTGGTGGTGGAAGTGTAATAGACGGCGTGAAATTTATTTCTGGAGCAGTACATTTTGACGGAGATACGTTAGATATTCTTAGAAAAAAAATATTGTTTAAAGATGTTTCTAAAGTAGTTCCGTTTGGAACAGTTCTAACCTTACCGGCAACTGGTAGCGAAATGAATTCCGGGGCTGTTATTTCTATTGAAACGACTCAAGAAAAACTTACTTTAGGCGGTAGTGCTTTGTTTCCAAAGTTTTCAGTGTGCGACCCAACTGTTATAGAATCTCTACCTAAAAGACAACTGCAAAATGGGGTTGTTGATGCTTTTATACACGTCATGGAGCAATATCTTACTTATCTAACCGACGCTTTTTTGCAGGATAGATTTTCAGAAAGTATTTTGCAAACATTAGTTCAAATCGGACCGGAAGTTGTTGAAAACCCTTCTGATTATAAACTGGCCTCCAACTTTATGTGGTGTTGTACAATGGCTCTTAACGGGCTCATTCAGAAAGGCGTTCCGCAGGATTGGGCAACACACATGATTGGACATGAACTGACGGCACTATACGAAATAGACCATGCGAGAACATTGGCTGTCATTGGTCCAAATCTATACCGTGTTATGTTTGATGTAAAAAAAGAAAAATTGGCTCAATATGGCGAACGTGTTTGGAACATTACAGAAGGTTCACTTGATGAAAAAGCAACTCAAGCTATAGAAAAAACAGTATTGTTTTTACATAAAATGGGAATGAATACTAAACTATCTGAATATATTTCAGATTATGAAAAAACTTCTGAAATTATTCTAAAACGTTTTGAAGAAAGAGGCTGGAAAGGTCTAGGCGAAAACCGACAAGTAACCTTAGAAAAAATTAAGAATATTATAGAGATGAGTTATTAACCTGAATCAAGTTATTTTTATTGCTAAAATATAGTCGAAAAAAAACAGCATAAAACCCGATATATTATCGGGTTTTATGCTATTAACTAACCAAAAAACTATAAATTATGAAAAATTTTCACTTATAAAAAGAAAGTAACCACTCTTCCTCTTTACGGTGCAAAGATAGCTGTTTGTTTTGAAATTTTTTCAATAAAAACGCTATTTTAACTAAACATTAGCAAAAAAACAAGCCTTTATGGCTTGTTTTTAAATGATGTTATTATAAAAGCTATTATAGCGTACCTCTTAGTGCTTGTTCTCTTTCGATAGATTCAAACAAAGCTTTGAAGTTTCCTGCTCCAAATCCTCTTGCTCCCATTCTTTGAATGATTTCGTAAAACAAAGTTGGGCGGTCTTCTACTGGTTTGGTAAAGATTTGAAGTAGGTAACCTTCATCGTCAGCATCAATCATAATTCCGAGTTTCTGAAGCTCTTTTACATCTTCCTTAAACTTATGCATGTGGTCTTTCAATCTTTCGGGAATTGCATCATAATACGCCTGTGGAGGAACGGACAAAAATTCAACTCCGCGTGATTTTAAATCCGAAACTGTTTTGATGATATCATCAGTTGCTACAGCAATATGCTGCACTCCCTCTCCTTCGTAAAAATCCAAATATTCCTCAATCTGAGATCTTTTCTTTCCTTCTGCCGGTTCGTTAATCGGGAATTTAATCCTTCCGTTTCCATTTGCCATTACTTTTGACATCAACGCAGAATATTCTGTTGTAATCTGTTTGTCATCAAACGACAAGAAGTTTACAAATCCCATTATTTCCTCAAACCATTTTACCCAAACATTCATCTGATTCCAACCTACGTTTCCTACCATGTGGTCGATGAATTTTAGTCCTGTTGGTGAAGGATTGTAATCCGATTCCCATTTTACATAACCCGGCATAAAAAGCCCTTTGTAGTTTTTGCGTTCTGTAAACATAAAAACCGTTTCTCCATAAGCATAGATTCCCGCTTGTATTACTTCTCCGTTTTCATCTGAAGTAACCGTTGGTTCCATAAAAGATTTTGCCCCTCTTTTGGTGGTTTCCTCAAAAGATTTTCTTGCATCTTCTACCCAAAGAGCAATAACTTTTACTCCGTCACCGTGTTTTTTAACGTGTTCTCCAATTGGTGATTGCGAATTCAAAGCTGTTGTCAAAATCATACGGATTTTATCTTGTTTTATCACATACGAAACTCTGTCTTTTAAGCCTGTTTCCAGACCCGCATAAGCCTCTGATTGAAACCCAAAAGCGGTTTTGTAATAGTGTGCCGCTTGTTTGGCATTTCCTACGTAAAACTCAACGTAATCTGTTCCTAAAATTGGAAGGAAGTCTTGTGCTCCTTCAAAAATCTTTTCTAATCCGTACTCTACTGATTTTAATTCTTGTGACATAATTGTAATTTTTTATTAATTTTATTGTATTGAATCTATGTAATAAATTGTATCTTCTTCATAAATATCATATTCCTCTGTTTCCCATATATATTCTGAATCTTCTGTTTTTTCTTTAAAAATTTTTGTCTGCTCAAAAAATGTTGATGGGTAAAAACCATTAAAAAAAATCCGAAAAACTATGTTGAGAAGTAATATTATAGAACTTATTATGATAACAATGATACTAATAATTTTTGCTTTGTGCACATTATTTCTGCTTTCCAACAGATAATAATCAGGATTTTTTTGGTAAACACTTAAACTATTGTTTGACGTAGCCAAGGCAATAATGCCGAGAATCAACGGAACAAAAATAAAATATCCGCAACAAAAACCGGGAATAATGATAACAATGGCGATGATTGACAATATAAGTGACATCGGGTCTGCCGACAACTTGTGCTTGTTCATCAGGGTTTTCATATAACCGTTCTTATTCTATCCAGCTTTTATAGTATGTGTCGTCTGCGATTTTCAGAGCTTCTTCTGTAACCATCAGAGGACTGAAAGTATCAACCATCACAGCAAGTTCTTTTGTATCTGCTTTTCCGATACTTCTTTCATAAGCTCCCGGATGCGGTCCGTGTGGAATCCCTGCCGGGTGCAACGAAATATGACCGGGTTTCACATCATTTCGACTCATAAAATCGCCATCAACATAATATAACACTTCATCGCTGTCAATATTGCTGTGATTGTACGGAGCCGGAATTGATAGTGGATGATAATCGTATAAACGTGGCACAAACGAACACACAACCAATGCCGAAGTCTCAAAAGTCTGATGTACCGGCGGTGGTTGGTGGATGCGTCCGGTTATAGGTTCAAAATCGTGTATTGAAAAAGCATACGGATAGTTATAACCATCATAACCCACTACGTCAAACGGGTGCGAAGCATAAAGCATATCAAAAATTTCATCTCGTTTTCTCACTTTAATTAGAAACTCTCCTTTTTCGTCATGGGTTTCCAACTTTTCGGGACGGCGTATATCTCGTTCGCAAAACGGCGAATGTTCGAGCAATTGCCCAAACCAGTTTCGATATCTTTTTGGTGTATAAATTGGCTGACGAGATTCTAAAATAAACAAACGATTGTCTTCTGTGTCAAAATCTATTTTATAAATAATTCCTCTAGGAATCACCAAGTAATCTCCGTATTTAAAATCCAAATTTCCAATAAAAGTACGCAATGTACCTGAACCTTTATGAATAAAAATCATTTCATCAGCATCGGTATTTTTATAAAAATAGTCTTGTGTTTTGTTCTGCGGAGCTGCCAGTGTGATGTGACAATCCTGATTTGTCAATACAATTTTCCGGCTTTCGAGATAGTCTTTTTCGGGTTTTGTTTCAAAGCCATATAGCCGATATGATTGCATATTATTGGTTTTTGCAATTTTTGGAGCCACACTATATTGTTTCAAAATTTCTTTTACCTGAGTAGGACGGTGAACATGATATATGTTTGAATACATACCGTCAAAACCTACTGTTCCGAAAAGTTGTTCATAATACAATTCTCCGTCGGGTTTTCTGAACTGTATATGTCTTTTGTGCGGTATTTCTCCGAGTTTGTGATAAAAAGGCATTTTTTAAAATTTTTTAAATTAGATAAATAATTTCTAACAAACAGAATACTTAAATCGAATTCGTTAAATACTCCGCAAAAGACTCTAACCGGATGTGCTTATTAAAGACTATCCGGCTTGTAAACAATCACTCAGGATTCCGCTTCATAAGGAACTGAAGGTGCCCTAATAATCCTTGCCAAAATATTTTCATTTTACATTCTTGATTAGAAACCGCGTAACTTGTTAGCTATAATAAATTTTTCAACCATTTCTAAATTGAATATCATACAAATATCGTAAAAAAAAATAAAAAACTTCTCTTTTAGAACCAGAATCCAACACTAAACCATGTATAATGATCTTTGGTTTCCGGAGACCAACTATGTTTGATTTCTATTGGTCCCAATATGGTTTCTAATCCATATCCAAATGCATATCCTGAATAATCGGGAGTTTTGAACCAGCCATCGGTGTCATAGATGTTGTGTCCTATATTTGTGTAATTTGCCGTAAAATTGAGATGGTTTTTTCTGTAAAACTCATAATTTAATGTGACGGCTCCTTTTATATAGCTGTTTCCCGCCAAACTTAAAAAATCGTATCCATAAAAATGTCTGAAGCTATTGATGGCATAAAAGCCATAACCGCCTAAAATAAAATTGAAGAACGGAACGGTCTTTTCTCCAACTGAGAAACCTGCTTCGGATTGTAAAATAACAGTTGCTTTTTTATAGAAAGTTTTTGCAATGGAGAGATTGCCTTTAAACTGAGAAAAACGAGAAAATTGATTGGTATAATCATTAGAATACAAAAAAATCTGACTGTCTCCCAAAAAACGCCAACCACTTTTTGGAAAAAACTTGTTGTCAAAAGAATCGTATTTTAAATATCCAAACAAACTGAAATAATCACTACTTTCGAACAAAGGTGTAACTTCGTCTAAGGTTTGCGACTTTATTTTCAAGTGTTTTAGTTCCGCTCCGACTCCTAAGGCAAACTTCTGAGCAAAAATTGTTTGAAAATACATTTGGTTTGTAAAATCCGAAAAATCGATATTTAATGAGTTTATCCCTGATTGTTCAAGCAAAATGCCTGTTCCGAAATCTGACGGAATATTGCGATTGAACCTGTTGAGTCTTGATTTTAGCCCAAAACTTATGTAAAATCCGTTGTCGATATAATAGTCTAAATAATACCTAAAATTATCCCCTAATACGACATCTGCAGAAAGCACATCATTTTTAAAAAATGCTTTTTTTCGTGTAACATTCAACAATACAGAACTTTTGTATAAACCATCATAGTGAAGTCCTAATTTAAGATATGTTTTTTGTGAATTTTCAATCAGATTCATGTGTAGAATATCACCGTTATTTTTCGATTCAAAATTATAACTGATGGTGCTAAAGTTTTGTGTTGCATCAAGATTTTCTATTCCTTTGTTCAACTCTTTGTGTGTAATTTTGGAATCTGACCGAAACTGGAGCTTTCCAATTACATACGCCCGTGTATAGTTTTTCATTTCCGGAACAGAGATTGTGGCAATATACAAACTGTCTTTTTCTGTATTCGGAATTATTTTTTGTTTTGAAAAATTATTAGAAGAAAGTTGATTGAGTCTGTCGGATACTTCTCTTGCTGCAACTACTCCTTGCTCTATAATTTTTTTTCCCTGGTCAAATGAAATTACATTAAACTCACTAATATCCGGTTTTATATAAATATCGGTCATTTTGCGTTTATTCTCCATTTTCTGAATCATCTGCAAGTTTGACAACTGCACCAACATTCTTGTAGCATCTTTAAGATGGCTTCGATCCTTCAGGTCGTCTTGTACATCTATGCCGATGATAATTTCTGCTCCCATTTTTCTTAATTCGTCAATGGGATAGTTATTTACTACTCCGCCGTCTATTAAATATTTCCCATCAATTTCAACAGGTGAATACAAAGAAGGAAAAGCTCCACTTGCTAAAACAGACTGAGCCAAAGACCCTTTGTTTAGAACAACCTCTTCTCCGGTTTCAATATCTGTAGCAATACACACAAATGGAATGGGCAAATCATTAAAATCTTTTATGTGCCGCACATGATGTGCAAGTCTTGATATCAGGTTGAAGTTATATATTCCTTTGGACAAAGAAATGGGTATGCCTACTTTTAATCTGTTAATTGGGAGTGTAAGTGCATATCTTTCATCATTGTCTTTTTCGTAAAAATTCTTTGAACTACGCGGAATAAAATCCCGGATTATGGCATCATAGTTTACAGAATTAAAAATGCTGTCCAACTGATGTGCCGAATAGCCCGATGCATATAAGCCTCCTATAATGGCTCCCATACTTGTTCCGCCGATATAGTCTATTTTTACACCGTGTTCTTCAATTACTTTTAAGACACCGATATGTGCCAAACCCTTTGCACCGCCACCACTGAGGACTAAACCTATTTTAGGTTGTTTTTCTAACGAAATGCTATCGATTTGAGCATTGATTTTTTGGGAAGATAAAACGAAAAACAAAAAATAAAAAGCAAAAAGACAAATGTATTTTAGCCCCGATAGAGCCGATATCCTTGTAGCGAAGCGAAAAGATAAAGGCGAAAGCGGGAAAAGGGTTTGTTGATAAGTATCTATGTTTTGCTTCAAAACAAATTATTTATTCAATTCTCTGTAAAAATCGTAAATTTTTTTGGCTTTTGTGATACCTACAACTTCAGAAATTTCATTTTCTGTCGCCTGAGTCAATCTTTTAACAGATTTAAAGTGTTTTAATAACGTTATGACGGTTTTTTCGCCAATGCCGGAAATGGTTTCGAGTGATGTCTGCAAGGCAGATTTGCTGCGTTTGTTACGATGGTGGGTGATGCCAAAACGGTGGGCTTCATTGCGAAGATGTTGGATAATCTTTAGTGTTTCTGATTTTTTTTCAAGGTAAAGCGGTACTGAATCGCCGGGATAGAAAATTTCTTCGAGGCGTTTGGCAATACCGATAATGGCTATTTTTCCCCGTAATCCGAGTTTTTCGAGACTTTTTAAAGCCGACGAAAGCTGACCTTTTCCGCCATCTATAATGATGAGTTGCGGAAGTGGTTGATTCTCGTCAATCAGTCGTTTATATCGACGATAAATCACTTCTTCCATAGAGGCAAAATCATTGGGACCACTAACGGTTTTTATGTTGAAATGGCGGTAATCTTTTTTGCTTGGTTTGCCGTCTTTAAAGACAACACATGCCGAAACCGGATTGCTTCCTTGAATGTTTGAGTTGTCAAAACACTCAATGTGTCGGGGTTCTACAGTCAACCGCAAATCTTTTTGCATCTGAGCCATGATGCGGTTTGTGTGCCTTTCGGGATCAACAATCTGAATCTGCTTGAGTTGTTCCAAACGGTGATATTTGGCATTTCGTTGAGAGAGTTCGAGTATCTGTTTTTTATCGCCCAACTGCGGAACCGTTACTTTTATTTTTTCTCCTAAATCGAGTGGAAAAGGCAATACAACTTCTTTTGAAGATAATTTAAAACGCTCCCGAAGCTCTATAACAGCAAGTTCGAGCAATTCTTCGTCTGATTCGTTAAGTTTTTTTTTGAGTTCGAGCGTGTGTGACCGAACTATCGCTCCGTGTGAGATTTGAAGAAAATTGACGTATGCCATAGTTTCATCAGACACAATCGAGAACACATCTATATTGGAAATTTTTGGATTTAGAATGGTAGATTTTGCCTGATAATTTTTGAGTATCTCAATTTTTTCTTTTATCTGCTGAGCTTCTTCAAACTCGAGCTCGGCGGATAATTTGTTCATTTGTTTTTTAAAATCACGAATGCTGTCTTTAAAATTTCCTTTCAAAATTTGCCTGATAGCATCTATCTTTTTTTGATAGTTTTCGGCTGTTTCATAGTCCTCGCACGGTCCTTCACAGTTTTTGATATGAAATTCCAAACAAACTTTATATTTGCCCGAACGGATATTGCTTTGGCTTAAATCATAATTGCAAGTACGTAAAGGATATAATTCTTTAATGAAGTCGAGCAACGTATGTACAATTTTAAAATTGGTATAAGGTCCGTAGTACTCAGAGCCGTCTTTAATCATTTTCCGGGTTGAAAATATACGCGGAAATGGTTCTTTTTTAATGCAAATCCACGGATAACTTTTGTCGTCTTTGAGCAAAATATTGTACCGAGGCTTAAGTTTTTTGATAAGATTGTTTTCTAATAATAATGCATCCGACTCAGTTTCTACAACTATATGCCTGATTTCTGCAATTTTTTTGACCAGAACCGCTGTTTTATAGTTGTCGAGCGTTTTATTGAAATAGGAAGAAACTCGTTTTTTAAGGTTTTTAGCCTTACCTACATATAAAATTTTTCTGTCTTTATCAAAAAATTGATATACACCCGGATTGTCGGGGAGCGTTTGTATTTGTAATTCTAAAGAAATCGGACTCATAATACAAAGTTACTCTGAAATAGCAATAGATGTTAATTTAAACGATATTAAAATAAGAAGCGATTTAAACTTTTTTGATTGCTTCGCCAGTTCGAGCAAAGCTCTCGGGTGAAGCGAAAAATGAATATTTTTATTCTATTTGAGTGCTTTTATGCACTGCATAGCTGAGCTATGGAGTAAGAAAAAGATGAAAAACAGGGCAAAAAAGAGTGTTTTTTTTAGCCGTTTGAAAAAAGTTTAAATCACTTCTAACTTATATTTATCTTTACAATCGATATTTATTTTTTTACAAGACAGTTATGCTCGAAATAGAAAGAAAGTTTTTAGTCCTATCAGAAGACTTTAAAAATGATGCTATAAGAAAGTGTATTATTGCACAAGGATACCTTAATTCTCACCCCGACCGCACGGTTCGCATTAGAATTAGAGATGAAAAAGGTTTTATAACCGTGAAAGGAAAAAGCTCTAAAGGAGGGATTACTCGTTTTGAATGGGAAACTGAAATTGCGTTAGACGAAGCACAAAAAATGCTTAATTTATGCGAACCTCAAATAATTTTCAAAACTAGATATGAAGTTCCTCTCGGTAAACACATTTTTGAAGTGGATATTTTTGAAGGAGTACACACCGGTTTGGTCGTTGCAGAAATTGAACTGAACTGTGAAGATGAATTTTTTGAAAAACCTGATTGGTTGGGAGAAGAAGTAACCGATGACGAACGATATTATAACGTTTATCTGAGTAAAAATGTCTATCCCTTTGAAAGTCTTTAAAGGTCTATTATGTTGGATTCTTAATGAGTGAAACAAAAAAGCCCCAAACTTCTTTAGGGTTCGAGGCTGAAACTTTAGGGTTAAACGTATTTAATAGTTGTTTTAAATTTTTGTCAGGTTGATGTCATGAACTCATCTTGACTTTTTTCAATTGGCTAAAAAATGATATTTACTGCTTTTTATCGTATATTATTTCACTTGAAAACAAAAATCGGAACATTTGATTCGTAGCTGATTTTTTTGGTAAAACTCGGACTGAACAATTCTTCAAAAAAGTTCAGATTCCTCGAAACAGCTACAATCACATTAACCTGATTTTCTTCAACAAATTTCAGTATGGTTTTGTTTACGGAATCACTATAATCCAGAATCTTGAAACTTATAGGTTTTCCTGCAAAATGTTCTTTCCATTCTGCCAAAACAGTTTCAATATTTTGTCTGTTTTTAGTAACGTGCAAACAATGTATTTCGGCTCCGAATTTTTCGTTTATTTTTAATATTCGTTCTAAAGCCTCTTTGTCTTTTTCTTTGAATAGCGTTGCAAAAACAATAGATTTTGGTTCAGATATTTTGGCTTTTGCAGGAACGCTCAAAACGGGAATATCCAGACTCTCGATAGTGTGAACAGTATTTGAACCGAAAAAAGTTTTTTCAAGGTACGAAGAAGCTCCGTTTGTTCCCATTACTATCAAATCAATATCTTTTTCTTCTGCTACAAATCCTTTAATATTAGGCGAAAAATAACCTTCTTTCAGAACCAACTTCAACTCTACATCCGAAAAGCCATTTTCGTCTGCAAATTGGTGCATTGCTTTTGATTTTTCTTTAAAATCTTCAAATGATTTCAGCTCTGCATCAAGGTTGTAGTCCGATATAATTTCAGCCGGAATGCGACTGTTTATAATCGGACTTTTATAAATATGCAATACATAAATTACCGCATTATTTTTTTGTGCAACATTCAAAGCAAAAACAAAAGCATTGTTTGCAGCATCAGAAAAATCAGTCGGAAAAAGTATCTTTTTCATAGTCTAAAATTATTCCCAACCACCACCTAAAGCTCTGTAAAGTGTGATGATGGCATTAAATTGTTTGTATCTATTGTCAATTAGACCTAATTCCGAATTAAGTGCATTGTCTTGAGCTGTCAGTACTTCAAGGTAAGTTGCTAATCCGTAAGCCAATAACTCTTCAGAATAGTCAGATGCTTTTTTGAGTGCATCAACTTGTTGTGTTCTGATTTCGATTTTATTGGTTTCGTTTTCGTAATTTGCCAAGGCATCAGAAACTTCTTTTCCTGCTGTTTTCAAGGCTTTTTCAAACTGAATCAACGCTTTTTCCTGATTGGATTTTGCAATTTCGTGTTGCGTTCTGATTTGTCTTTGGTTGAAAATAGGCTGTGTAAGTCCGGAAACAATCGTGGCAAACAAAGAACCACTATCAATCAAATCTTTCAACTCCAAACTTTGAAAACCACCTGTTGCGGTAATGGTTAATGAGGGATAAAACTGACTTCTCGAAACATTTACCAGTTCAAAAGCGTTTACCAAACCGTATTCTGCTGCAATCAAATCAGGACGTCTGCTCAACAGATTAGCAGGAACTCCTGTTTTGATTTCAGGATTTAACTCCTGTTGCTCAAAAGTACTTCTTTCGATGGCTTGAGAAGTTTCTCCCAACAATATACTCAACGAATTTTCGAGAATCGTAATGTTGTATTTCAAATCCTCTACGATAATTTCCGTACTGAATTTTTGAGCTTCGGTTTGCTTTACAGCCACTTCGGTTACTTGTCCTGCCTCTTTCAGAGCTTGAATGGTTTCGACACTTTTGTTTCGGTTTTCAAGGGTCTGTTGAGCTATTTCGAGCTGTGAATCCAAAGCCAAAAGTTGGTAATACATCGAAGCAATTCCGGTAATTACCTGTGTTTTTACAGCCTGATTGGCTGCAATAGTTTGCAGATATCCGGCATTTGCAGCCCGTTTGTTACTTCTGATTTTTCCCCAAATATCAGCTTCCCAAGATAAGTTGGCAGCTAATTGATATTGGTCTAAATTGCTAAACATAGCTCCAAACTGACTATTTCCGGAAATTTCCTGATGTGTCCAGTTTCCATTTGCGTTCAAAGAGGGAAGATAACCTGCTTTTTTCTGTTTCAGATTTGCCTCTGCCGCTACAATATTTTGCATAGCGATTCTGATGTCAAAATTGTTTTGCAATCCTTTTCTGATATAATTCTGAAGAATAGGGTCTTTAAACAATTCTTCCCAAGACATATCAGCCATCGAAGTTGTGTCTTTTGCAACTACTTCTGTACGGTATAAGTCGTCTGTATCTAACTCTGGTTTTTCGTAATTCTTTGCTACAAAACACGATTGTAATACCAAAGTACTGCTTAAAACCACTATATATTTTATGTTTTTCATTTTTTACAAATTAGAATTTTCGTCAGTTGCTTTTTCAAATTTCATTGGACTTATTTTTTCCTGTAACCATTGGAAAATAGCATACAATACCGGAATATTGAATACTCCGATTATTGTTCCGATAAGCAATCCGAAAGCAGCTCCTGTCGCGATAGAACGGTTTCCTACATATCCTACTCCAGTTGCAAATACCAATGGCATTAACCCTAAAATAAAGGCAAATGATGTCATCAAAATCGGACGTAAACGTGCTTTGGCTGCGGTAATGGCAGACTGGGCAATACTTTGTCCGCTTCGCCTTCCTTGAATGGCAAATTCTACAATCAAAATGGCATTTTTGGCGAGAAGTCCGACAAGCATAATTAGTGCAATCTGGAAATAAATATTATTTTCTAATCCAGCCAATTTTTGAGCCCAAAAAGCTCCCATAATTCCTGCAGGTAGAGATATAATTACAGATAAAGGTAATAAATAACTCTCGTATTGAGCCGCAAGAATAAAATAAACGAATACGATACACAAGATGAAAATCATAGCAGTATCTGAACTGGCATTAATCTCTTCTCTGGAAAGTCCGGTAAAGTCAATTCCGTAACTTGTCGAAAGATTCTGCTCACTCACTTCCTGAACGGCTTTAATAGCATCTCCCGTACTGTAGCCCGGATTATTAGCTCCTGAAATATTAGCAGAAGTAAAGAGATTGAATCGGTTTACAATTTGAGGACCGTAAACTCGTTTCAGATTGACAAATTGTGTAATGGGTGTCATTTGTCCTGATGCAGTACGTACATATATTTTATTCAAATCGCTTTCTGATGTTCTGTCTTCCGGAAGTGCCTGAATCATCACACGGAATTGTTTTCCGTAACGGACGAAATCAGCTGCATAAATTCCTCCGACATACCCTTGAAGTGCAGAGAAAATACTACTTACGGTAACTCCCGATTGTTTAGCTCTTGGTACATTCAGTTCGATTTCGTACTGTGCATACGAAGTATTAAACGAAGTTTGAGCATACATAATTTCAGGACGTTCTGATAGAGCCGCTAAATATTGTTTAGCTACATCGTCAAATTCTTGCAAACTTCCACCTGATTTATCCAATAATTTTAGTTCAAAACCTGATGATATACCGTATCCCGGAATACTTGGAGGAGAAAAGAAAATAGTTCTCGATTCCGGCAATTGAGCAGCTACTCCAAAGAGTTTTCCGATTACGTCATTGGTAGAAGAACCTTCTTCTTTTCTTTGGTCAAAACTTTTCAGACGAATCATTCCCATTCCGTAGTTAGAACCCTGTCCACTAATGAAACTGAATCCTGATACAAGTGTAATTCCTTCTATTTCAGGAATCTGTAAGGCTCTTTGTCTGAATTGCTCCTGAAATTCGATAACCCTGTCAGCACTTGCTCCTTGAGGTAATTCAAAGTTTGCCATAACGAAACCTCGGTCTTCTCCGGGAACAAATCCGGTTGGCATTGTTTTGTTAGCCACATAAATAAGCCCTATACAAGCCGCAAGAATAGCAAATGTTACCCATCTGTGTCGTAATAAAAAATTAAAACTTCTTGCATAACGGTTTGTCATTGCTTCAAATACCCGGTTGAAAGTAGTGGTAAAACGTTTCCATAGCCCTTTTTTCTTTCCGTTTTCTGTTTCTTCTTGATGAGGTTTCAAAAATAACGCACACAAAGCCGGACTTAACGTAAGGGCATTTACTGCCGAAATAATAATAGCTACAATAAGCGTAATACCGAATTGTTTGTAGAAAACTCCTGTAGGTCCCGAAACAAAGGTAACCGGAATAAATACGGCTGCCATTACTAATGTAATTGATATAATAGCACTTGATATTTCGCTCATCGTGCTGATAGAAGCTTCTTTTCCGCCTTGCCCTGTCTTTTCAATTTTTGCGTGGACGGCCTCGACGACGACTATGGCATCATCTACCACAATTCCGATAGCCAATACCAAAGCAAAAAGCGTAAGCATATTGATTGAAAATCCGAATAAATTCAAAAAGAAGAACGTACCGATAATCGAAACCGGAACCGCAATAAGCGGAATGAGTGTCGAACGGAAATCCTGTAAGAAAATAAACACCACCAAAAACACCAAAATAAAGGCTTCAATAAGTGTTGAAATCACTTTAGAGATAGATGCTTCAAGAAACTGATTGGTATCGAACATAACTATATATTCTAATCCGTCTGGCATTCCGATAGCAATTTCTTCTAATTCCGCTTTTAGTTCGTGAATAATTTCTTGTGCATTCGAACCTGGAGTTTGGTAAATTGCCATAGCGGCAGCCGGTTTTCCGTTGTACCGAGAAACTCCCGAATAGGCTTGAGCTCCCATTTCGAGGGTTGCCACATCTTTTAGATAGAGAATTTGTCCGTTGTCTAATGATTTGATAACGATGTTTTCGTACTGCTCTTGTGTTTTGTATTTTCCACTATATCGGATTACATACTGAAATGCTTCTGCATTATCTTCTCCTAACTGTCCGGCTGCTGCTTCCAAACTTTGTTCGTTAATTGCAGCCGTAACATCAGACGGAACCAATCCGTAGCTTGCCATTTTTACAGGGTCAAGCCATACCCGCATCGCATAATTACGAAGTCCGAAAGCACTTGCATCTCCTACTCCGTTTACCCTTTTTAGTTGTGGTACAACGTTGATATTGAGGTAGTTTTGTATAAATGTTTGGTCATATCTATCATCTTGAGCAAAAAACGAAACAAACATCAACGCACTGGTTTGTTGTTTTTGAGTAACCACTCCCGAACGTGTAACTTCGGCTGGTAAAAGCGGTGTTGCCCGAGATACGCGATTTTGTACGTTTACCGTAGCAATATCCGGGTCGATTCCCTGTTTAAAAATTACCTGAATGGTGGCTTGTCCGTTATTGGTAGCAGTAGAAGTAATGTAATCCATTCCTTCCACTCCGTTTACTTGTTCTTCAATCGGAACAATCACACTTTCCAAAACGGTTTGAGCGTTTGCTCCTGTATAATTTGCCTGAATCTGAACCGTAGGAGGTGCAATTTCAGGATATTCGGTAATAGGAAGTGCAGTAATTCCTAAAACACCAAGAATAACTATGATAATCGAAACAACGGTAGATAATACCGGTCTTTCTATAAATGTCTTTAGCATAATCTTATAGATTTTTTTTAGAATACAGTTTTTAAGGAATTGACAAACGTATCAAAATCATCTACGGGTTGTGGTACAACCGGAGTATTGTTTCGTAGTCTTATAAGCCCTTCAACCACTACTTTATCTCCCTGTTTTACCCCGGATTCGATAATGGCAAGTCTGTTTACTTTGTCCACTATGTCGATGATAGTAGTATAAGCTGTATCATTTTTTACGGTATAGACATAGTTTATTCCTTGTTGTTCGAAAGTAGCTACTTCCGGAACGACAACCACATCTTTGTATTCTTTCGGAATACGGATAGTTCCGCTGTTTCCGTTAGCCAAAATTCCATTTGGATTTTTGAATTTAGCTCTGAAACTAACTGTTCCTGTTGTTTTATCAACCTGACCGGTTACGGTTTCGATTTTTCCTTTTTCGGAATAAATAGCTTTGTTAGCCAGTTGTAATTCTACTTGAGGGAAGTTTTTAAGTTTTTCTTCTCTTGTTTTTCCTTCGGTTTTACTCAAAAAGTCAAGGTATGATTTTTCGTTAAGTGTAAAGAAAACATAAACGTCATCTGTAGTGGAAACGGTTGTCAGAGGTGTAGGGTCGGCAGGACTGACCAAAGTTCCCTCTCTGAAATTGATTGAGCCTACATATCCGTCAATAGAACTGCGGATATTGGCATAATCAATAGTTGCTGCTACACTACTATAATTGCTTTTTGCTTGAGCTAATCTCGCTTTGGCTGTTTCTAACTGTACACTACTGATGATGTTTTTTTCAACCAGCGGAATCAGTCTGTCCACTTCTACCTGAGCTGCATTTACGTTAGCTTTTGCCGCTTGAGCATCTTGACTCATGGATTGCGTTTCTAAAGTAAAAAGAACTTGTCCTTTGCGAACTCTTTGTCCTTCATCAACCAAAACTTTGGTAATATAACCCGAAACTTTAGCTCTTACGTCACTATTGGTTGTTCCTTCGATGTTTGCCGGATAGTTGTCATATCCGATAACCGTTTTTGTTGGAACCTCTACAACCGGAAAGGGTAGGGCAGCAGGTGCCTGTTGTTGGTTGTTATTTCCTTTATTACAAGAAACGAGTAATAAAGAAGCTAATAATCCACTCCAAATAATTGATTTGCTCATACTTCAATGTTATATTTAATTATTGTTGATAAGGTTTTTTTCTTCTATTCTTTTTAATTTTTCCAGCATTCTTTTGGTTAGCTGCTCTATTTCGTTAAGGTGTTCTTTATAGGCTTTGATGTTTTGTAAAGAACAATTGTTTTCGGCTGTTTTTTCTTCTTTGCTTTTATACAAGATAATTTTATCAAGTAATGCTTTTTCAAATTCCATATTTTTCAAGAACCTTGCGAATCGTTCGCTAAACGGATAAGCCCTAAAATATTTTTTTCGATCTCCTTCGATAGTATTGTAATAAATTTTGTTCTTTTTCACGAGTAAATTCAGACTCGAAGAGATACTACTTTTACTTGCCTGAAACTTCTCTACCAGATAGTCAAAAGTAAGGCCTTTGTCTTTGCCTTCCATAATGAGCGTACCCCAAATTCTACCCGTAAGAGGTGAAATGGAATGTTGATTTTGAAGATGGATGCCCATCATCTCTATCAGCTCTTCTCTTTCTACATCAGTATTCAATGCTGGAATCATTTTAAATAAAGTGCAAAAATAAGGTTAGTTCGGCAACTACCGAACTATGTGAGCTTAAATTTGTGTTAAATGTTTTGAGGTCTTTTCTGTGAAGTTACCAGAATACAAAAACTTTAGTCAACAATTTCTATAGTGATTTTTATCGTGCCATAGCCATGATGTCGAGCAATTTGTAAGTAACAGAATCTTCGATAAAAAGGCTGTCAGATACTATACAATAGGTAGAAATACTATATTTATCAATAGATAGGGTTTGTTTTAACGACATACTTTTTCGGAGTCATAAATCCGTACAACAAAGGTATAACGAGCAGCAAAGCGGTAATTATGTAAAGATACTTTTTCATAATATTTTTGGTTTATTATGAAATAAATATTGTGCCAAAAATAAAACAAACCCGCTTACGGGTATGTTTTTAAATTATGAAAACCATGCTTTCCAAGGGATTCTCAATAAGATTAGAAGTAAACCCAGTCCATAGAAAACATAGATTTGTTTGAATTTAAGAGCAACTCCGACTCTTTTGTGTTTTGACCAGCCAACGGTAATTAAAATAATACCGATAAGATTGATAAGCGGGTGCTCTAAAGAAGTAAGTCTTATGTCTGCGATTTTCATTTCACCTAAAGAATCTAATCCAAGTGGAGAAACAAAATAAAGAATCATACCCACTACAAACATGATATGCGTTGAAACCAATCCTAATAATGCAATTTTTCGGTCTTTAGCGGTAAATACTCTTTTTTTTGAATGCCCTACAAACGAATTGACAATGGCTATAAAAAGGAACAATAAGACCAAATACGCCCATCCGGAGTGAAATTTTTGAATAATGTTGTAAAAATCCATAGTTTATTTATTTGTTTTCCACAAATATAAAAAAGAAAAAACCTCTTAAGTGAGGTTTTCCCTATTTATAGTGATTTTATATAATGATTAACTAAAAACAAAGTCGAGGCATCGTGTTCTTTCAATTTGCCCGTGTTTATTTCTTCCAAAATTCCTGTTGCCAGTTGCTTTCCAAGTTCTACACCCCATTGGTCATAGCTAAAAATATTCCAGATAACACCTTGAACAAAAATTTTGTGTTCGTATAAAGCAATCAAGCTTCCTAAAGATTTTGGTGTTAGTTTTTCTATCAAAATCGTATTGGTGGGTTTGTTTCCAACAAATTCTTTGAAAGGAGTCAGAAACTGCAATTCTTCATCTGCAATTCCTTGTTTCCGAAGTTCGGCAATTACGGTTTTTTCTGTTTTTCCGTTGAGTAACGCTTCTGTTTGAGCAAAGAAATTTGACATCAATTTGTTGTGGTGGTCTTTGTCTCCGTATAGTGATTTTAAAAATCCGATAAAATCTGCCGGAATAAGTTTTGTTCCTTGATGAATCAACTGAAAAAATGCGTGTTGCGAGTTGGTTCCGGGTTCGCCCCAAATAATTGTTCCTGTTTGATAATTTACGGGGTTTCCGTTGCGGTCAATGCTTTTTCCGTTGCTCTCCATGATGCCTTGTTGCAGGTACGAAGCAAGCTTTTGTAAATACTGTGTGTACGGAATAATCGCTTCGCTTTCAGCATTGAAAAAATTGTTATACCAAATGCTCAATAATGCTAACATTACCGGGATATTTTTTTCAAAAGGCGTGTTTTTGAAATGACCATCCATATCGTAAGCTCCGGTAAGCAATTCTTCAAAATTGTCGTAACCTAAAGCAAGAGAAATAGACAAACCAACAGCACTCCATAAAGAAAAACGACCACCCACCCAGTCCCACATAGGGAAAATATTGTTTTCGTCAATTCCGAATTCTTTTACTTTCTGAATATTGGTAGAAACAGCTATAAAATGTTTGGCAATATCTTCTTGTGCGGCCGACTGTAAAAACCACTTTCTAATCGTTTCTGCATTGGACAACGTCTCTTGTGTTGTGAAGGTTTTTGAAACGATAACAAATAGGGTTGTTTCAGGATTTAACCCTTTAATTACTTCGCTTACATGGTCGCCATCAACATTTGACACAAAATGAATGTTGAGATTTTTTTGATAGAACTTTAGAGTATCTACAACCATTGCAGGTCCTAAATCTGAACCGCCAATACCAATATTTACCACATCTGTAAAGTTTTTTCCGGTAAACCCTTTTCTGTCACCGTTCAGAACTTCGTCCGTAAAACTTCTGATTTTATTTTTAACGGTATATATTTCGGGTACTATATTGGTTTTGTTTACTCTTATATCTTCGTGTTCTCTTGCTCGCAATGCTGTATGAAGCACTGCTCTTTGCTCTGTTTGATTGATTATATCTCCCGAAAAATATTTTTGGATGGCATCTTTCAGGTTAACTTCATCTGCTAGAGCCAAAAGGTGGTTTATTGTATCATCATTGATGATGTTTTTTGAATAATCTATCAGGAAATCATTCCATTGAATATGAAATTTTTCTGTTCGCAAAGTATCTTTCGCAAACATTTCCTGCATTGTTTCAAGGTAAATTTCTTCAAAGTGCTTTCTTAAATTTTGCCAAGCAACTGTTCCTGTGGGGTTTGTATTTTCTAATGCCATGATATTTTAAATAAAATTAGTCTTTAAACACCGTAGAAGCAATACTGTCTAACTCTTTCTTCATGGGTTTCATCTCTTCAAAATAACGGGGTTTCAGATGTTCTTCCATAGGTTCGGAACCAATAGGTTTTTCACGAAGTGGATCTACCTGAACACCATTTTTCCAAAATCGATAGCAGACATGGGGTCCTGTTGCCAATCCGGTACTTCCTACTTTTCCGATGATTTCTCCCTGACTTACCCTTTGTTTGTTTTTGACTAATATTTTGGACATGTGTAAATATTGGGTAGAATATGTTCCGTTGTGTTTTACTTTAACATAATTTCCGTTTCCGGCAGTATATCCTGTTCTTTCTACGACACCCGCAGCTGTGGCACGAATTGGTGTTCCGTGTGGTGCGGCATAATCTGTTCCGTTATGGGCTTTCCATGTTTTCTGAACCGGGTGAAATCGTTTGGGGTTGAATTTTGAAGTAATTCTGAAAAAATCTAACGGAGCTTTCAGAAACATCGCTTTGAGTTCCTTGGCATTTTCATCATAATATTCAAATTTTGAAGAACCGGAATCTTTCTTGAAAGGAAAAGCGTATTGTTTTTTTCCTTTGTGTTCAAAAAATGAGGCTTCAAGTTTTTCAACCCCGGCATAAATAGTGTCATTTATGAATTTTTCATAAAAAACCGCAGCAAATTTATCACCCTTCTGAATTTTAAAGAAGTCAATAGAAAATTCATAAATTTTTGCAAGACTTATGGCGAGATTAATGTCTGTACCTGTTTTTGCAAGAGTTTCAAACAAAGAGCCTTCAATTTCTGTCGCTATTGTTCTTTTTTTAATAGTAATGGGTTTTGAGCGGTTGTAGGCTGATATAGAATCTCTTAAATCTACTACCGAATATCTTATGTTGTTGATTTCGTATATAAAAGCTTTAAGAACATGAGGGTCATTTTTATCTTTTAAAACAGTATAAGGATGTCCTATTCTAATATTTCTAAGATTGAAGGAATCTTTAACTTTTTCAGTTATTTCGTGTGATTTATAGGTTCCTAAATTATAATTTTCAAGTAGTTTTCCAAAAGTATCACCGCTTTTGATTGTGTCTCTTTCTACGATAAAATCATTTAGCACAAAGCCGTATTCAACAATTGATTTTTCTTTGAGTTCTTTAGGTTCTGTAACTTTTTTGTCTTCTTTATCTTGACAGGAAACTAAGGTTATTAAGGCTGATAATAGAAAAATATATAATCTCATTTTGTTATTTGGGCAGTTGCGATATTAATGATTGATGTGTGTTTTTAGATGCTTTCCTTTTCTCCCCAATTTTTGAGTTCTTCTTCGCTCCATAGTTCTGGAAAAAATATTCTACGCTGGTATTTTGGTAACATATATTTTTTCCAATCACTTCCTCCGGTGGCTTCTCCGCTTCCTTGGCCACTTTCTATATATTTTTTTGCTGCATAAAAATGTCCCATTACCCAAGTTATATTGACCGTATAATCATAGTGTCGCATGGCTTTGACTAGATTTTCATTTTTTTGGTCTTCATCGGGTAGTTGTTTGAATTTTTTCCAAAGATTTATGGTGTTATGTTCTTCCATAAAAAGCAGAAATTTCTTTTTGTATTTTCTTTCAAACTCGAGAATTAAGTATGATTTTTTTCCAGTTTGATAATCTTTTCCGGCAGCCTGCCAATACAAATGTTCAAAAGCATGTTCATAGGGTGTGTTTCTATCTATAGTGGCTCTAAATCGATAGTCGATTAGGTTAATTAGGTCTGTAGAGGCAAACTCAATCAACCGATATTGGGCACTTTGAAATCCGCTGGCGGGTGTTAACGTATTTCTGAACTTCATATATTGTTCAATTTGCATTCCGTCTTTCATAATGTTGAAAGAAGTGGTAAGCATATCGAAATAGCGGCTTATCCGCATGAGTTTTTCTGTAAAATAGGCTGTTTCCGGTTTTGGGGTGTGACATACTTGTTCTATTTCCCACAGTATCATTTTAAAAAGAAGTTCATTTATCTGATGATACATGATAAACACCATTTCATCGGGAAGTGTTGTGCGTTGTGTCTGAAGATTTAAAAGGGCATCGGTCTGAATATAATCCCAATAAGTTATTGGTTTTGCCCATAGTAACCCTTCGAGATGTGTGTCTGTGTTTTGGTCTATCGCTTTAAACTTTTCTTCAAGTTCCTCTATTAATTCGTTTGTTTTTGAAGTCATAATTATTCTGATTTTACTGTAAAAGGATGTTTCAGTCCTTTAAATTTTTCTAAATCTGCCTTGAGCGATCCAACAGCCAGACTGGCTTTAACACGTATAGGCAATCTGTTTGTGTCGTCTGATATCCAAACAGTTAAACTCTCTTGTTCTTTAAAAACCCTGCCTGCCTGAACATACGGACGAAAAATCATCGTAGGAATGACCCCAAATTTAGTTTTTAAATCTTCTTTTCCTAAAAACTTTAACTTAAATTTTATCGTCTCATCATCAAAAAACATATCAACATCAATAGATTCGCCTACTTTAAGCTTGTTTATATCCGGATGATTTCTCAAATAATAAAAAGTAGATAATATATCCTGGACGTTTTCTGTTATCGGAAAAGTGCTCTCTGTTTTTCTTTTATGGTCTTTTACTAGTACATTTTTTTTAGAGTGGTTAAAATACCCCTCCTGGTTTTTGGTATAGCCTCCCTCATATATTTTCCTGATAAATTTATACGGAACACCGGACTCTTTGTCTATATAGCTTTGATAATCATCATCAACTTTAAAGAAAAATTTTGTTATTCCGGTGGTATATCCCCTTCCTTTGACATGAAAAACTTTTTTGTTATTCTGAACAGCTTCTTTGACCTCAAGCTCAGCTATTCCGGCATTGATAATTCCGTAATGGATTCTAAACTGAAACCATTCTCCTACATCAAAAGCCTTTTCTCGTTTTGTAACTTCCGTTTGTGCAATAAAACTACCTGTTGACAAAAACAAAAGTATTATAGCTATCTTCTTCATCATTAATTTGTTTTTTTTACTACAATGGCAATTTCTGTTCCAAAAATAACAAAAAACATCGGGTACTTGAAAAAAACAGTAAACAAACAGAATCTCATTGTTTCACAAACATCACAAGAGAATTTTTTGGGCAAAAGTGAAAAACAACTAACAAATATCATATAATAAAACAATATATTGAGGTACTTTTGCACTAAAATTTGGATTATGCAATTTTGGAAAAAACTCACTCAAAACGAAAGAAGAACAAGAATACAACAAGCTCTTCTGGAAAATGTAAATTTCTCGCAAGACACCTCTTTGGGCTATCCGGCTTCAAAATTAGACGGGAAAGTTTTTTATGACGATGCTCCGTTTCTTAAAGATGCTCCAACGTTGCAGGCTTATGTTGCCAATCCAAACAATATTGGCTGTCATACTTATGGAACTTCAGAAAAAGCTTTTAGCGGTACACAGGAAATAGAAAGAAATGTACTGAATGTTATTGCTTCCGATATTTTTAAATGTAGGGAAAACGAATTTGACGGCTATATTTCTCCCGGCGGAACCGAGGCTAATATCCAAGCAATCTGGGTTTTCAGAAATTATTTTTTTAATTACTTTGGGGCAAAACCAAATGAAATTGCCATTTTGGCTTCGGAAGACACGCATTATTCCATCCCGAAAGGGGCTAACTTATTACAAGTTGATTGGCTAAATATCCCTGTTCACTTTGAAAATCGAGAAATAGACAAAACTGCTTTAGAAAACATTATCATAAAAGCTGTTGCAGCAGGCAAAAAATATTTTATTGCCGTAGCCAATATGGGTACGACTATGTTTGGTTCTGTTGACAATCCTGATGATTATACCGATGTTTTGGAAAAATACAACTTAACATATAAACTTCACATTGACGGTGCTTATGGCGGATTTGTATATCCTTTTAGCAACAGCCAATCTATAATAAATTTTGAAAATCCTAAGATTTGTTCCATTACCATTGATGCCCATAAAATGTTACAAGCACCATACGGAACCGGCATTTTTGTCTGCCGTAAAGGGTTGATAGAAAATGTTCTGACCAAAGAAGCTGAATATGTTGAAGGTATGGATTTGACACTTTGCGGAAGCCGTTCGGGAGCAAATGCGGTAGCTGTTTGGATGATACTTTTCACTTACGGTCCACATGGATGGTTCGAGAAAATAAGTATTCTACAAATGAGAACCCTGTTTTTGTGCAACGAGTTAGACAAGCTAAACATCAAATACTATCGTAATCCATTTATGAATATCGTTACGATTCAGTCAGAATATATCCCCGAAGATATTGCCGAAAAATATACTTTGGTACCGCAACAACATAACGAGCATAACCAATGGTATAAAATTGTCCTAATGGATCACGTAGAAGTGGAACATTTGACTAATTTTATAGAAGATTTGAAAATGTATCACAATGCTGAAAAAAGAATTAAGGCAGAAATATAAAACCTTAAGGCAAGAACTCTCAGAAGAGCAAATAGAAGAGAAGAGCCTGGCGGTTGCCAACAGGTTACTCTCATTAGACATTTGGGATAAAACCTATTTTCATTTGTTTCTTACTATTGAAAGACACAAGGAAATTCAAACCGAATTTGTTTTGCAGATTCTTGTTGGAAAAGATAAGGAAATTGTCGTTTCAAAAAGCGATTTTGCTACTGGAGAAATGACCCATTTTCTGCTTACCGAAAACACTAAATTCATTAATAACGATTACGGGATTCCTGAACCTGTCAACGGATTGGAGGTTCCGGTTTCTAAAATAGATGTTGTGTTTGTACCGCTTTTGGCGTATGACAAAAAAGGAAACCGCGTAGGTTACGGCAAAGGCTTTTATGACCGTTTTTTACAAAAATGCCGTCCGGATGTGATAAAGATAGGCTTGTCTTTTTTTGAACCAGAAGAACAGATTAAAGACATTTCTCCGGATGATGTGAAACTCGATTTTTGTGTGACTCCGGATGGGGTTTATGGGTTTTAATCTCATTGGTTTAATTCCCCGCCACAAAGTGGCGGGGAATTTCATTTAATCTTCATCTGTGTCACAACCAGCATTTTCATAAGCTGCATATGCTGCATCCAGAGCTTGTTCATTTTCGTCTGAAGGGTCATTCACATATACCTCAAAGGCATCAGCAAGTTTTTGTCCCAATTGCTCACAACTCTGTCCTTTATCATCATCACTTGAACAACTAGCAAAAATAAAGGCAAATGTAAGAATGGCAAAAGCAAATTTAACATAATTTTTATTTTATACAATTTTTAGCAAAAAAACTTGTGGTTTTTTTCTGTTTATCATTTATAGAATTCGGATATAGTAAAATATTTACCGATGTAAAATGCATTTTGTATAGCAAAAAGTTCAACAAGAAATATTGGTGATATGATAATAATTATACGT
Organism: Flavobacteriaceae bacterium; assembly: GCA_034005285.1. Classification (GTDB taxonomy): domain Bacteria; phylum Bacteroidota; class Bacteroidia; order Flavobacteriales; family Flavobacteriaceae; genus Flavobacterium. The sequence continues at coordinate 39,499 of JAVEUZ010000010.1, read as the reverse complement.
CAAAAAAAGTATTTGGCGATACCGGAAAATAAAAAATTTATTATATACTATCTTTTTCTTTTCCTTTTGAACTCTTTGTTCCGAAAGCTTTTTTATTAAAAACAATCAGAATTCCTACGCCGGTAGAAATGGCGGTATCTGCCACGTTAAAAATGGCATTGAAGAATTTAAAGTTTTCTCCTCCCCAGAAAGGAAGCCATTCGGGTAAGTTGCCTTCCCAGATTGGAAAGTAAAGCATATCGACTACTTTTCCATGAAATAATGTTCCATAAGGATTTTCGGCAAACAAGGTTGCGGGTGCGTGATAGCTATCGTTGAAAATAACCCCGTAAAAAACAGAATCGATGATGTTGCCCAAGGCTCCGGCAAAAATCACGGCAATAGCAACAATTAAATAGTTAGAGCTGTTTTTTCTGATGCTGTCCCAAAGCCAATATCCGATAGCCACAACTGCAATAATTCTAAACAATGTGAGAAACAATTTGCCATATTCTCCCGGAATAACAGCACCCCACGCCATGCCTTCATTTTCGATAAAATAAATTTGAAACCAAGAAAATACCTCAATTTTTTCTTCTAAAATGAAATTAGTTTTAATGTAGATTTTTGAAATCTGGTCGATTAAAAGAATTAAAACAATAAGGATAGAGGCTTTCCGTAAAGACATACGCTAAAAAATTGACGTGCAAAAATAACAATATTAGTTAATAAAAAATAATTCTATAAAAATGAAGACAAACTTTAGGTTATTTTTAAGTAAAAAACCGCTTGAATTTAAGCGGTTTTTATTTTATATGAATGTCCGTTTAATGTCATAAAAGGGTTTTTGATTTGATTTTCAGACCTCAAGGGGTTTAAAAACTTGAGGTCTTCAAACTAAACACAAATTATTTTCAAAAACGAATATTCATTTTATCTTTCTTCTTTAGTTTCTTCTGTTTGCGGCTTAGAAGATGATTCTGAAGGCTTATACTTATCGTTAATCAGTTTTATTAATTCATCTGTAATGTCAAATTTGTCTTTAGCGTACAGCACATTAGCAGATTCTCCTGTTCCATAGATATAGTCATATCCTTTTTCTTTGCCGTATTCTTTAATAACATCTTTAACTCTTTTTACCAAAGAGTCCATTTCTTTTCCGCCTTCAAACTGAGCTTCTCTAACGATTAATTGTTCCTGCTGGGCAAGATATTGTTCTTTTTTTCTCAATTCTTCTCCTTTTTTTTGAGCCCATTGCATCCCGTACTGTTGAGCATTTTTTTCGAAATTTGACGCTTCGGACTGAAATTGGGCAACTTCAGCATCAAATCTTTTGCCTTTTTCTTCAAGAATGGCTTCAAATTTTGCCTTGATATCCTTTGCTTCAATGTTTTCTTCCATTAATTTGGCTGTATCAACATAAGCCGTGTTATAATCACCCGAAACAGTTGAGGTTTTTTCAGATTCTGTTTTGTTGCAAGAAATCATTACAGCCATAAACGTTGTAAGAATTATCGATTTTTTCATAAGTTTTTTGTATTTAAGATTGGCAAAAGTAAGAATATAGAATAAAGAAACAAACTAAGAACTACTCATTTTTCAAAACATAAATATGTGAAGAATATTCATGGGTTTTCATGCCGTAAATATTCGATTTAAATCCGACCCAAATAGCTTTGACAAAATTCATTTTTCCGGTTTTATATTTTTCGGACAATAACGAAACATAAAAACTGTCAAAACACATGGGGTAAACTCTTTCTAATTTGATTTCTTTTTCAGCAAAAAGTTTTGAAATGGATGTTTTTGAAAAATGCCACAAATGTCTTGGCACATCATAAGCAGCCCAAAATTCTTTATAAAACTTAGCATCATACGATTTAAAATTCGGAACAGCAATGATTATATATCCACCAGGTTTGCTAATTCTTTTGAGTTCTACTAACTGTCTGTCCAAATCCGTTACGTGTTCCAAAACATGAAACATCGTAATCACATCAAAAGAGTTATTTGACAATTCTTCTGTATTCTCCACAAACGAAACTCCTTTTTTTTGAGCTAATTCTTTTGCTTTTTGGTTGGGTTCGATTCCAATAACTTCCCATTTCTTGGATTTTGCATAAGCCAAAAAATCTCCTGTTCCTGCTCCTATGTCCAAAAGATTACCTTTCTTTTTTATATAAGACGAAATCAACGCTTCTTTTCTAGATAAGGTATATTGCTTTACCCAATGATAAGCTTTTTCAAATAACGAACGTTTGGAATCGGTATGTGAAATATAATCCTCGCTTTGGTAATATTTTTCTATATGTTCTGGAATTGGATGCGTTTGAAATAAGTCATATTCCGAATTGTATTTCAACTCGAAGTCTTCTTTAGAAACAGAATGGTCTTTAACCTTTATATTTGGAACATTTTCAAATTTCATATAAAAACTATTTTTGTTGTTTTGTAAAATCCAACAATAGTACGGGTTGATAAATTTTGATTCACGTGAAATATTTGACTCGTAATTGCGAGGATTCGATTTTTAGGTTCTCGATACATTCTTTTCTACACTACATTTCGCAAAAAACACTCGAACTGACGTTGTTGTTAGAGTCTTTTCTCTATGTTCTGTTTTCTAACGTCCCATATATATCAAAAGTAAGGAAATTTCTGTCGGAGAAATTCCGCTGATCCTGGAGGCTTGTGATACTGTTTCCGGACAGATTCTTTTTAGTTTTTCTCTCGCTTCATGCGACAAAGACTTAATTTTGTCATAATCAAAATTGGTAGGTATTTTTAAATCTTCTAATCTCTTAATCTTGTCAGCACTTTGTTTTTCTTTCTCAATATAACCCGAATATTTTACCTGAATCAATGCTTGGTCAACAATTTCAGGGTCTAAATCATGTTCAGACACATACTCTTTGATAGCATCAAAACTCAGAATATCTTCAAAATCAATTTCCGGACGAGAAAAAACCTTAAACAATTTATCGGTTTGTGACATCAGCGAACTGCCCTTTTCAGCCAATAACGGATTTACAACATTATGAGAAATGCTTGTTTGCTTCATAAACGTTACCATCTTTTCTGACGCAACCAATTTTTGTTCCATTCTACGCATTCTGTCTTCTTTTGCCAAACCTATTTGGTAAGACATCGGTGTAAGTCTGAAATCTGCGTTGTCCTGACGGAGCAACGTTCTGTATTCGGCACGAGAAGTAAACATTCTATATGGTTCTTCTGTTCCTTTTGTTATCAAATCATCAATCAAAACACCAATATAAGCCTCATCACGCTTTAAAACAAACGGTTCTTTTTCCTGAACCTGCAAAGCCGCATTAATCCCCGCCATCAAACCTTGAGAGGCTGCTTCTTCATAACCTGTCGTGCCGTTTATTTGTCCGGCAAAAAACAGTCCTTCGACCAGTTTTGTTTCGAGTGTATATTTTAGTTGTGTCGGAGGAAAATAATCATACTCAATTGCATAACCCGGTCTGAAAAATTTTACGTTTTCAAAACCGGTAACAGAACGCAAGGCTTTAAACTGTATGTCTTCGGGCAAGGAAGTCGAAAATCCGTTTACGTAAACCTCGACCGTATTCCAACCCTCCGGCTCAACGAAAATTTGATGTCTTTCTTTGTCTGCAAAACGATTGATTTTATCCTCAATAGACGGACAATATCTTGGTCCTATACTTTTAATTCTTCCGTTAAACATAGGCGAACGATCAAATCCTTCACGCAACAAATCGTGTACTGTTTGTGAAGTATAGGTCATAAAACAACTACGCTGTTTGGTGAGCGGTTTTGTAATATCCAAATAAGAAAATTTACTCGGTTTTTCGTCTCCGGGCTGCTCTTCCATCTTAGAAAAATCAAGCGAACGTCCGTCCACACGAGGTGGTGTTCCCGTTTTCATACGTCCTGCATCAAAGCCGAGATTAACCAAATCTTCGGTAATTCCGTAAGACGCTCCCTCTCCTGCCCTGCCTCCTCCGAACTGCTTTTCCCCTATATGGATAAGCCCGTTCAGGAAAGTTCCGTTGGTTAAAATCACTGCTTTTGCTCTGATTTTAATACCTAAATTGGTAATAACTCCCGTTACTTTTCCGTTTTCGACCATAATGCCTTTTACCATTTCCTGATAAAAATCGAGGTTTGGTGTCTGCTCCAACATCAATCTCCATTCTTCTGCAAAACGCATTCTGTCACTCTGCACTCTCGGACTCCACATTGCAGGTCCTTTGGACTTGTTCAACATTCTAAACTGAATAGCCGTTTTATCCGAAACAATGCCCGAATACCCTCCGAGTGCATCAATTTCCCGAACAATCTGCCCTTTTGCAATCCCTCCCATTGCAGGATTGCACGACATCTGGGCTATGTTCTGCAAACTCATCGTTATCAGCAACGTCTTACAACCCATATTGGCAGACGAGGCAGACGCCTCCGAACCTGCGTGTCCTCCTCCTACTACTATTACATCGTATTCACTAAACATTGTTTTTTTGGTTTAATCGTTGATTTGTTCAATCGTTTATAATGTTTCAAATCTTACTTTTTTTGCTCCGTTTTGGATATTAAAATTCACTCGTTCAATTAAAAATTCAATATCCCTTTTTAATTGTTCTTTCAAATAATAATCTTCAATATTATATAAAATTTCTTTATAAAAATCAGGATTATTTTGAATGCAATTTTTAAATTCAACCAATTTAGGTAGTAACAAATCTAAATCTACAAAATTGCCATTATCATCTTCATTCCAATAATCTAAAATGGACAAATCAATATTTAGCTTTTTTTCTAACATTGTCATTAACCTTCCTTCATCTTCAATTTCAGACCAATGTTCTCCTGTCATAATTAAATTTAAACCATTACGAGCATCAAAATTATATTTTTCTCTTAATTCTAAATATTTTTCAATCGGCTCAATTTTATCAAATATAAATTTAAGCTCTAATCCTACTGCTCCCATTTTATATTATTTTAGATTACTTCGTTCCTCGTAATGACAAAGTATAGTTTTTGTTCCACGTGGAACTTTTTATTTTTTATTACTTTTTAGGTATTGGATATTTGAAACCAATAAAATCATATTTTTCACTTCTTAAACCCTCCATTTCTTCATCATATTTTTCATCTTCTAACCAACCAATATCAGGGGTTCTTTTGCCAAAACCAAAATACCACTCTTCTGTTTCTGTAAATCTTGTAGTTTTTTCTTTTAACTCTTCATTCGTTAATAATCTTGTAAGATTTTTTTTGATTGCCAATACATCGTAAATTCTCCCCAAGCACTATCAATATGAAATTGTGCATTTTCAAAATCAATATTACGAAGTATATTTTCTATTTTTAATACAAAACGATTCCAATCTTTTAATTCATAACCAAAATATTTATAAGTAGAGGCAAAACCAAGCATAATATCTTCATAATAATATGGAATTTCACAATCTCCAAAACTAAACATATTAGAATTAATAAACGGATATGATTCATCTTTTCCAAGACTTTTAATAAAATCAACAGCCTTACTATATGAATCTAAACGACTGCTGGGATATATTTTTATATAACCATAAATAGAAGTATATTCGTGCATAATTTATATTTTTTAGATTGCTTCGTTCGTCGCAATGACAGACTGTTGTTCCACGTGGAACATTGTCTTTTCCTCTCCCCCAACCCCTCTCCAAAAGAGAGGGGAGTTCGTTTTGTCATTCTTATACTTTTATAGATTTAGAATAACGTGAGGGAAAACTGACGAGGGTTTGAAATCTTTTTTCTATGTTCTATTCTCTATTCTCTCTATTACTGTTCCACGTGGAACATTTTTATTTTTTCGTTTTCTTTTTGTCGCATAAATTTTTGGTCAGCTTCGGTTTTGTCTTTGTAACCACAATAATGCAACACTCCGTGAGCCATTACTCTACGTAGTTCTTCATCAAAGCTCACTCCAAAATCCTGTGCGTTATCCCTAACTCTTTCAACAGAAATAAAGATGTCACCGCTTAAGATATTTCCTTTACTGTAATCAAAACTTATAATATCCGTATAAGTGTCGTGGTTAAGATAATCTTGATTGATTTTCAAAAGATAGCTGTCGTCGCAAAAAATATAGTTTATTTCGCCCAACTCTTTGCTTTCTGATGCAATAACTTTAGAAATCCAATATTTATAAGATTTTTCTGAAAAAAATTCAAAATTGATTTCGTAATGAAAGCTAATCATTTGACTTAAAATATTGTTGTACTTTTTGGTTATAATGCGACCGCAAAGGTAATGTTTGTCTGTTTAAAATTTCAATACTGTTCAAATAATCCTGAAGTGCAGGCGACAAGGCATTCGCATTGCTGTTAAATTCTTTTCTGTTGGTTTCAGACTGGCGTTTTTCGTCTTCTCCCTGCTGCTGAATGGCGTTTTCAAGCTTTAGCATTTCGTACTGTATATTTAAAATCTTCTGCAAGACTTCGTTTTTAAAGCCTTTGTTCAACAACTGCTTTTCAGCATCTTTCATCTGGTCTAAAACCTTTTTACCGTCGGGTGTCATGCCTTGTTTCTGCAGTGCATCCTGCAACTGTTCCCGCAACCTGCGTTGTTCCTTGTAAATTTCCATCAGTTCACGGGCATTTTCTTCGCCGTCGCCGTTTCCGCCGCCGCCCTGACCTTCGCCTTGCTGCTGACCTTTTTGGTTTCCTTTCTGTTTTCCGTTATCGCCTTCTTTACCTTCACCGTCCTCTCCTTGCTTTTCCATGCCTTCTTTCATCTTTTCGCCCAAGCCCTTTTGCTTCTGGATAATATCGGGAAGCTGCTTACCTGCACCCTGTCCTTGTCCCGGCATGGGCATTCCTTCTCCGCCCGAACCTGAACCAGACATTTGCATCTGCATCTGGTTCATAATATCACTCAAGAAATCTGCCAGACGATTTGCCGCCGAAATGGTGTATTGCTGATGCGAAACACCTTTGGGAATCATAGCTTCTGCCAGCGTTTCGAGCGATTTATCAACGTTATAATGAACGTTTCCTATCTCTTCGGTAATCTGTTCGGTAATTTTTTCATTTCGTAAAGATAACGCAAACAGGCTGTCATCAATGTGCCTGAACTGTTGTTTCAGGTTTTGCTGTTCTTTAAGGTATTTGTTATAGGACGGTGCTCCTTTTTTAAGCCCTCTAAACTGCTTCATCAAATCTTCCTGAGTAAAAGAAAACGCCAACAGATTATCCAATATTTGACGCAACATTCTGGCATCTTCCTGCAACTGCTCCATTTGTCCGCCACCCATTGCCTCCATCATCTGTCCGCCCATTTGCTTCATTTTCTGTCCGGCAGATTTCTGTTTTGGCTTTGCTCCGTCCTGATTTTCCTTTTGAAGTTCGTCAGTGGCTTTCTGTTGATCTTCATCGATGCTTTTTTCCTGCTTTTCGTCAGTAGGAATATCCATCGGTTTCTTTAAATCATTATTCTCTTTTTCAAGGTCGCGAAGCTCTTCCTTTATCTTATCGAACTCTTTGTTCAATTCTTCCTGCTTGTCTGTATTATTGTTTTTATCATCTGCCAGCTTTTCCTGCTTGTCGCCCAGCTTGTCGAGCTTATCTGCCAATTGCTCAGCCTTTTTTTCAACATAATATCGTTTGGTAAGCTCAACCAATTGTTCTAAATTTTTCATCTGGTTTTTGGAAGATTGCTTGAATTGATCCATTTTGTCAAACAAATCTTCTTCCTGCATTTTTTCGCTCAAACGCTGTAATTCGTCCAAAAGCTTTTCGTTCTTTTCTGCTTCTTTTTCGGCATTTTGCATGCGTTCCTGTAAGGCTTCTTTTTTAGAATCCTGTTCGTCGGGCTTAAATTCTTTCAGGTTGTCTTCGAGCTTTTTAGAGAACTCCTTCATCATCTGCTCCTGCTGCTTCTGCCTTTTGATAAAATCGTCGATCTTCTGACGGTCTTTATATTCAAGCGAATTTTTCTCTTTATTAAGCTTTTGCAACTTATCTAATTCCGACAACTGCTTATCCTGATTTTTGAGCGATTTCTGCAAACTATTCAGATTGTTATTCTTATCCTGAAGCAACTGGTCTTCTTTTTCTTCCTGTGTTGCCAAACGGTCTGAAAACACGCCCGAACGGGTACTTTTATATCCGTGCAGGACATCATTATCAAATACTTCAAAATAAAAATCATAACTCACACCTTCTTCTACAGGAAGCTTGCCCGGAAACACATAAACAAAACGGTCAAATACCTCTTTTTTTACGTTTAAAGCCGTTTTTTGTGCTTTGTCTTCATTCCCTTTCGGGTAATAGACAATTTGCAGCTTAGAAAGTCCGTAATCGTCTGAAACCTGTCCGACCAGAACATTCCTGTTTAATTTTAAACTATCGGGTGCCGGATTCACATTAATCGTAGGATATTGGTCTTTTACGACAGAAATTTTATACTGAAGCTTTTCGTAATGCTTTATCCTGTTATTAGACGTTAATATCTGATAATCTGTATTTTGTGAAATATTTTGTGACAGCAAAAAATCGGAATCAACCTTTTGAAATGTCGCAGATTTTGATTCGTCTGCCCATTCGATAGTTTCGGTTGCCTGAGCTTTGACTTTCCACGTTACTTTTGTTCCTTCGGGTACAATAGCATTACCCGAACCTTTGACAGATTCAGATTTTCTGTTGAGATAACCCGGAAACTGAAGCAGCATTTCAAAGTTGGCAATCGTGGGCGTTTCGACCACCTGAAGTTGGTAGTCGGGGGAAACAACCTGATTTGCCTGTAAATGAAAAGCAACAGATTTTGAGGGTTTTACAAAACGATATTCGTACAAACCGGGTTTCACGCTTTCCATATAATAGGATTCTTCGCCTATGGCAATCATCACGTTTTCGGGCACAATCTTCCCTTCGGACTTAACCTGCAAAACGAAATCTTTATTTTGTTCTGCCTGCAAATCCTGATTCTGAATCACAAAAGAAAACGGGGCAGGCGGCGAAAATTTTTCGTTATACTTTACCACGCGGTTCATGCTGTCTGCCAGAATATTCCCGTTGCCGGAAATCAGGAAAACAGACCAAATCAACAACGGAATCAACGCCCATGGCAAATATTTAACATTCTTTTTAAAACTAACCGCATTGGCAAACGGCACAGGTTGCAAAGCCGTTGCTTTCTGCTCTATCGAAGCCAGCAAAAGCTCCGATTGTTCGCGGCTTTCTGAAAGCTGTAAAAAATTGATTAGCTTATCGCCTACTTCGGGAAAGTGATTTCCGATGATTTTTGAGGCATCGGCATTTGTAATTCCCTTTTGAAGATGAAAGAGCTTAAACAGCGGAAAAAGAATAAACCGGAACAGCAAAAAAAGCTCAACTGCTATAAAAAGCCAGAAAAGCACTGTTCTGCCGGAAGTATTCAGCCAAAGAAAATGCTCGACAAGCAGCGTGAAAAAGAAATATAAAAGTCCGATACCCACAAACAAAATCAAACCTTTCAGTAATTCGTTGGTATAATATTTTCGGACAAACTGCTCTAATTTATGATATATCAGATTTATCTTGTTCATCTTTTCTAATTCTATAAATCACTCCTTCTTTATTTTCAAAATCAAATTCTTTTTCAAACTCCAATCCTATTTTTTCAAGCACTTTTACGGAAGCCGTATTTTCTTTCATTGCTCTTCCTATTATAGATTCAAGCTGTAAATTTTTAAATCCGTAAACAATACAAGCCTTTGCACTTTCGGTTGCAAAACCGTTGTTCCAATATTTCTCAAAAAACCGAAAACCAATATCGATTTCATCAGAATCGTTATGATATTTCAAACCACACCAGCCTAAAAATTCATCCGATTTCTTTTCGATTACAGCCCAGCGTCCGTATCCGTTAATTTTGTAATCTTTATAATTCTTTAAAAAATATTCAGATTCCTCAACACTTCCAAAAACCTTATCCCCTGTATATTTTATAACATCCGGATTAAGGTTTAATTCATAAAAATTCTTTGCATCAAACGGATGTAATTCCCTTAGCAAAAGTCTTTCTGTTTCTAAAATTACTTTCATAAAAACACAAACATCCCATTATAACCGATAAAAGTACACATTTTAGAGTTAGTAAAAGTTAAAAATTTGATAACTAAGATTTCCGGCTATACCACCAGGAATACAAACCAAAATAAGATTGATGTTGTATCTTTGCCAAAAAAAATTTTGAATTATGTCAAAACCCGTAAGAGTTCGTTTTGCACCAAGTCCCACGGGCCCGCTTCACATAGGCGGCGTGAGGACAGCTTTGTTTAATTATCTGTTTGCCAAAAAACACGGTGGTACTTTTTACCTGAGAATTGAAGATACCGACCGGAACAGGTTTGTTCCCGGTGCGGAAGAATATATTTTTGAAGCATTGAAATGGCTGCATATTTTTCCTGATGAAACGGTAAATCACAACGAAAAATTTAGCTCATACCGTCAAAGCGAAAGAAAACATCTGTACAAGCAATATGCCGACCAACTCATTGAAAACGGCTGGGCTTACTATGCTTTTGACTCTGCCGAAGCATTGGACGCACACAGAAAACAGCACGAAGCCGAAGGCAAAACCTTTATTTATAACTGGCATAACCGCGAGAAACTGGATACTTCTTTGGTCATTTCAAAAGAAGAAGTCCAAAAAAGAATCGACAGCGGCGAAGCGTATGTTATCCGTTTTAAAACGCCTGTAAACGAAACTTTAGAATTGCACGACATGATTCGCGGCGATTTGAAATTTGAAACCAATTTACTCGATGATAAAGTATTGTTTAAAAGTGACGGCATGCCTACTTATCATCTTGCCAATATTGTCGATGACCATTTAATGGAAACTTCGCACGTGATTCGTGGCGAAGAATGGCTACCGAGTTTGCCTCTGCACCATTTGTTATACAAAGCGTTTGGCTGGGAAGCACCAGAATTTGCCCATTTACCTTTAATTTTAAAGCCCGTAGGAAACGGAAAACTTTCCAAACGTGACGGTGATAAAATGGGATTTCCGGTTTTTCCTCTGGAATGGAAAGACCCGATTTCGGGCGAAATATCATCCGGTTACCGAGAAAAAGGATTTTTCCCTGAAGCGGTCGTAAATTTTCTGGCTTTATTAGGCTGGAATGACGGCACAGAACAGGAAATTTTTTCGCTGCAAGAATTGATTGAAAAATTCGATTTAAACCGTGTACACAAAGCCGGGGCAAAATTTGACCCGGAGAAGAATAAATGGTTTAATCATCAGTATTTGCAAAAGCAAAGTAATGAGTTACTGGCAGAATTATTTGTTAACGATTTACAGGAAAAAGATTTCTCCTTCGTCGAAATGACAAACAAAGTGTTCATGACAAAAATCGTTTCGTTGATAAAAGAACGGGCAAATTTTGTAACCGACTTTTGGGAACTTTCAGACTACTTTTTTGTAGCTCCGGCATCTTATGACGAAAAAGCTGCCAAAAACTGGAAAGAAGAAACACCTGGTTTGATGAAACAGCTTATTTCTGTTTTGGAAAACATTGAAGATTTTACTTCTCAAAATATCGAAACCATTGTAAAAGAATGGCTTACGCGGAACGAAATAGGCATGGGGAAAGTAATGCAGCCATTCAGATTAAGCCTTGTGGGAGCTTTAAAAGGTTCGCATTTATTTGATATTGCCGAACTGCTTGGCAAAGAAGAAACGATAAAACGGATTGAGAAAGCAATCACAAATTTATAAAAAGAAAAATCCCGATTTCTCGGGATTTTTTTATGATTAAAAGTAAAATATCACAGCACCGATAATCGTTCCGGTGTTGCCTTTGAGCTTGTCTATATTCAAATCTTTTACTTCTTTTTGGTCGTTAACTGCTCCCAAAAAGTTAGTAAAACCATATTGATAACTCACATTCAAACGGATATTTTCGAATCCGGCGGTGAGTCCGGCGTGAGCCAATCCGTTAAACGTGGATACTTTTTCTATATTCTTTAACCGCAACAAATCCTGATTAACCAAAACCTGATGATTTTCTTTTGATTTGTCATAAGATAGCTTTCCGTTAAATTGCAAAGCCGGGCCAAAATCGAGTGTTACAAAACTACCCGCAATTTTATAGCTCAACAACAAATAAACCTGTCCCGACATGGCTTTTACAGCCACATCTTCTTTTACTAATCCGTTGTATGTTTCTACAGAAAAACTGCTTTCGGTAAAGTGCATGCCATAAACCATGGCAAAATTGTTATAATAATTGCCTCTGACAGATAAGCCCGCAATCCAACTCATTTCGGGTTTTGTATTCAACTGGTCAGTAAATAAAGACGTATGTGTCGCTCCGACAGTAATGCCTATATGATTATAATTTCCACTTCCAAATTGGGCAAAAAGCCCGTGGGTTATAAAAAACAACCCCAAAAGAATTCTTTTCATTTATTTATCTTTAAAACTGTAACAAACCTAAGGGATTTTTCGTATCATTACACACTAACTTTTAAACTATTTTTATATGTTCGGTTACTTAATTATTGTATTTGCCCTTTTTATCTTATTAGCATCCTTTTTTACCGTAAAACAACAAACCTCTGCCGTTGTAGAACGTTTCGGAAAATTTAACAGTATCAGACATTCCGGGTTACAACTAAAAATTCCGGTTATTGACAGAATTGCCGGACGCGTAAATCTGAGAGTACAGCAATTGGATGTTATCATAGAAACCAAAACAAAAGACAATGTATTTGTAAAATTAAAGGTTTCTGTTCAGTTCAAAGTAATTCAGGACAGAGTTTACGAAGCGTTTTATAAATTAGAATATCCGCATGACCAGATAACTTCATACATTTTTGATGTGGTTAGGGCAGAAGTTCCTAAGATGAAATTAGATGACGTATTTGAAAGAAAAGATGATGTTGCGGTAGCCGTAAAGAAAGAATTAAACGATGCGATGACCACTTATGGTTATGACATCATCAACACTTTGATTACCGATATTGATCCGGATATTCAAGTAAAAAATGCGATGAACCGAATCAATGCTGCCGACCGTGAAAAAACCGCTGCTGAGTATGAAGCTGAAGCTCAACGTATTAGAATTGTTGCCAAAGCCAAGGCAGAAGCAGAAAGTAAAAGACTTCAGGGTCAAGGTATTGCCGACCAAAGAAGAGAAATTGCCCGTGGATTGGTAGAAAGTGTTGAAGTATTGAATGATGTGGGAATCAATTCTCAAGAGGCTTCGGCTCTGATTGTTGTTACACAACATTATGATACTTTGCAAGCCATTGGTGCCGATGCAAACTCTAACTTAATATTATTGCCAAACTCACCACAAGCAGGTAGTGATATGTTGAATAATATGGTAGCAAGTTTTACGGCAAGTAACCAAGTTGGTGAGGCGATGAAACGAGTCGGGAAAAATCAGAAAAAAAATGAACCCAAAAAAGAAGATAATCGTTTTGAAGATTTTTCAGAAGAATAAATTTAAAAAGTGGCATAAAGCCACTTTTTAAATGTAAAAACTCAAAATAAAGCGATTTAAGCCTATTTTGAATATTGAAACATCCAAACTCATTGGGAAATTTTTTTCATTAAATTAAACCAATTTATGGAGGTTGATTTTAATAAATAAAAACTATTGTATTTTAAAAATCAATATGTATTTGTAATAATTAAAAACTCGCCTATTGGCGAGTTTTTTAATAAATAAAATTTATGATTTAACCCTTACTTTCAACTTTTGCCCAAGTATCTCTTAAACCTACTGTTTTGTTAAAAATTAATTTTTCTGAAGTAGAATCTCTATCAACCGAAAAATATCCAAGACGTTGAAACTGGTATCCTGTTCCAATTTGTGCGTCTTTTAAACTTGGTTCCATAAAACCGGTTACTATTTTCAAAGAGTCGGGATTTATGTATGTTTTAAAATCTATATCTTTATCTCCATCAGGGTTTTCGTGTGTAAATAAACGGTCATAAATTCTTACTTCTGCCTCAATTGCATGCGGCACAGAAACCCAATGAATGGTTCCTTTTACCTTACGCATACTAGCTTCTGTTCCGCTACCTGATTTAGAATCAGGGTCGTAAGTCGCATGAATTTCGGTAATATTTCCGTTTTCATCTTTTACAACGCTTTCACCTTTGATGATATAAGCATTTTTTAAACGAACTTCTTTGCCAATAGTCAAACGGAAATATTTACTGTTTGCATTTTCCATAAAGTCTTCACGTTCAATATATAACTCTCTAGAAAAGGGAACTTTCCGAAAGGTCATTGCTTCTTCTTCGGGGTTATTTTCGGCATCTAACCATTCTTCCTGACCTTTGGGATAATTGGTAATTACCAATTTTACCGGGTCGAGAACAGCCATGACACGAGGGGCAATTTTGTTCAAATCTTCTCGAACACAAAATTCTAAAAGAGAAACATCTATCAAATTGGTTCGTTTGGCAATTCCGATTGTTTTGGCAAAATTTCGGATAGAAGTAGGTGTATAACCTCTTCTTCTCATTCCTGAAATTGTACTCATTCGTGGGTCGTCCCAACCAGAAACATGTTTCTCTTCGACTAATTGCAATAATTTTCTTTTACTCACAACCGTATGTGATAAATTCCTCCGGGCAAATTCACGCTGCTTTGGTCTTACTTTAGACGAATCATAAATTTGATTCAAAAACCAGTCATACAGCTCACGGTGCGGTAGAAATTCTAGTGTACAAAGAGAGTGCGAAATCCCTTCTATATAGTCGCTTTCGCCATGAGCCCAGTCATACATCGGGTAAATGCACCATTTATCTCCGGTTCTGTGATGTTGTTTATGCAGGATTCTGTACATAATCGGGTCACGCATCAACATATTGGGCGAAGCCATGTCTATTTTAGCACGCAACACGTGTGTTCCTTCGGGAAATTCGCCGTTTTTCATGCCTTCAAACAATTTCATATTTTCTTCAACAGAACGATTTCTGTACGGGCTGTTGGTTCCTGGTTGTGTGGGAGTGCCTTTTTGCTGGGCCATTGCATCGGAAGACTGACTGTCAACATAGGCTAATCCTTTATTAATAAATTCAACCGCCCAATCGTACAACTGCTGAAAATAATCTGACGCATAACGTTCTTCTGCCCAGTTAAAGCCAAGCCACTGTACATCTGCTTTGATAGCATCTACATATTCTTGTTCTTCCTTTGCCGGATTTGTGTCATCAAAACGCAGGTTTACCGGTGAATTGTAGTCAATTCCCAACCCAAAGTTTAAACAAATAGAACTGGCATGGCCAATATGTAAATAGCCATTAGGTTCCGGTGGAAAACGGAATTTTAATTTTTCTTTTGGGAATCCGTTTATTAAATCTTCTTCGATTATTTGCTCAATAAAATTGAGTGATTTTTCCTCAGACATACTATAAAATTGAATGACAAAAATACACAAAATTCTCTGAGTGTAAATAATCATTTTTATCCTAATAATCGATGAACTGCACAACTGATTACGGTTTTAATTACAACCCATTACGGTTTTCCTCAATATTGGTTTCCGTTCATCGATTTTATTGTTAAAGTTCATTTATTAATGATTTAAACTCCTAATTTTAGAAATAGAAATTCATGAAAAACCGTAAAACAGGGAAAAAATTGCGGTAAAAAAGTGTAGTAGCTAACTGAGTTTCTAATTATACCGGAAAAGCTTTTGGGGGTAAAAAGCACCGGCCAATACGGTTGCGTATGGTAATGAGCATTACCCCAAAAAAACTGTTCGGTTTTTTGTTGTTGTGGATGTTTTTCTACAACTCTACGCTTGTTATGTCCCAAACAATCGTTTTTGGCACGCCTACGCTTAATTTTTCTCAAGCTTGTGCTTCTTCCGGATTTAACACATACAATATCAGTTTTACTTTTTATCCTGCATCAAACGTACAAGCAGGAAATCAGTTTATCATAGAATTATCGAATGCCTCAGGAAATTTTGATGCTCCTGTAACAGTCGGCACTTCAACTACTACAACTTCACCAGCAAACGTTTCATTTTCGTTACCAACAAATACCGCTGGAGAAAATTACAGAATACGAGTAAGAAGTACCGCTCCCGCTGTAACAAGTCCGGTAAGTAGTCCTTTTGCAGCTTATTATGCTACTCACAATCAGCCCTTTTCTATAAATAATAATGCAGGAAGCCTTATGGTCTGCGAAGGTTCGAGTTTTTCATTACAAATTGACAATAACGGCACACCTTCTTCACCGCTTTATTACCCGGAATTAACCTATAAATGGTTTAGAAATTTTTCTGAAATACCCGGACAAACCGGTCCAAATTTGCCTATCACCCAAAGTGGAAATTATTATGTTATTGTAGATTACGGCTCGTGTGTGATGAATTCATATTCCAATATTGTAACCGTTGATATGGTTTCCGGAATAGATTTGACTATTAACACAAGCGATGGCTCTGATTTCATTTGTAGTGGCTATTCAAAAACATTGGTATCATCACATCAAAACAGTAATTATAACTATCAATGGTATCGCAATAATCAGCCAATAAGCGGAGCAACACAATCAACTTATAGTGCAACATTGGAAGGAACTTATAAACTTATTATCAGCGTTGGCGGATGTACTTTTGAGTCGAACAACTTCTTTTTGGAATTGATTGACATAGAGGCAGATTTAGATGTTAATGCGACTGAAATACTGATTCCGGGAACGACATTAACTGTAAATTCTATAACAAATGCAGTTAATCCGTCTTATCAATGGAAAAGAAATAATGTAAACATAGCAGGAGCAACCTCTGATTCATACACCATTACACAAAACGGAAATTATACGCTGGTTGTTACAGAAAATCAGAATTGTAACCTAACTGCGGAAGTTTCAGTAAATGTTGTATATCCGGATAATTTTCACCTCGCAATCGGAAGTACCGGAGATTATCAATCATGTATGAGCACGATTGCACCTCTAAATATTACGGTTTTTAATGCTATAAGCGGGGCAAATACTATAAGCATATTAAACAATAATTACGGTTATACATATCAATGGTATCGAAACAATCAGCCAATAAGCGGAGCAACACAAACCACTTATGATGCAACGCAAAACGGGAATTATCATTTGCAAGTTGTATTGCCCGGAATTTCAAATCCGGTAATTTCTAACACAATTACTATTGCGTTGGGTTCTTCAACACCATTAAATATAACACAGTCGGGAAGCTATTGCAACAGCACTACCAATATCACTTTTAACAGCAACTTGACAGATAGCAGTTATACATATCAGTGGTATAGAAACAATGCTGTGATTTCGGGAGCCATAAATAATTCGTACACGACCAATCAAACCGGAAATTATCATTTGGTTATTACTTACGGAAGCTGTACACTTACTTCCAATAATATAAACATCGAAGGACCTTCTGCAACTCTTGACATCACTAATCCGGATGTTGATATAATATTGCCCGGTGAGCAAAAAGTTTTAAACACCACTACGAGCTTAACACAACCTACTTATCAATGGTATCGAAACAATGTGGCAATTTCAGGAGCTACATCAGCCTCTTATACTGCTACGCAAGATGGCGTTTATAAAGTAGAAGCTATACAAACAGCAGGTTGCAACATTACTTTAGAAGACTTTGTTACGCTTTCATATCCTGATAGTTTTACATTGACAATTCAGGCTGCTTCCGATTATCAAAGTTGTAACAGTTCGTCTGCAAACTTAATTATCAATTCTTTTACCGCACATACTTCACAAGGAATATTTAATGTGGGAATAAGCAGTTTATATGCTTTGCAATGGAAAAGAAACGGAGCAAATATAAATGGTGCACAAAGCGAAACATACACGGTTAATCATGCTTCGCAAAACGGAAGCTATCAACTTGAAATAACTTTGCCGGGATTTGGAACAATTGCTTCAAACAATCTTACTGTGTCTAT
Organism: Flavobacteriaceae bacterium; assembly: GCA_034005285.1. Lineage (GTDB taxonomy): Bacteria > Bacteroidota > Bacteroidia > Flavobacteriales > Flavobacteriaceae > Flavobacterium. Next base: position 21,586 of record JAVEUZ010000010.1, on the reverse strand, counting down.
TGCTATTGAAACACCTGATATCTCTGCATCTGGAAACCTTTGTGAAGGCGAAATTATGATGTTGAACAGTTCTGTTACCGATTCTGAATATACTTATATCTGGTACAAAGACGGCATTGTCATAACCGGTGTTAACCAACCTTCTCTTGAAGTAACCCAAAACGGTAATTATCATTTGTCGATTTCTCATGCTTCGTGTAGTGTAACTTCTAACGCTATAAATATTGAAGAAACAAACATTACCGCTTCGCTTAACGTTGCGTCAGTTGATATAATCATACCGGGTGAATCAAAAATATTGACTGTTACTACCGATGCTATTCAGCCTTTTTTTCAATGGTATAGAGATAATATAGTTATTTCCGGAGCTAATGGAGTGTCATATACCGCAACACAATCGGGAACTTATAAAGTCGTCGTAACACAAACCGGGGATTGTGCCGCTACCCAAGAAGTTGTGGTAAATTTAATTTATCCGACAGGTTTCAATGTTGTAATTGCTCCCGACAGCAACTATCAAAACTGTAACAGTCAATCAACCACACTCAGGATTGTTTCGTTTATGGCTCAAAGTCAAGCAGAACAAGTTTCTATTTTAAACAATAATTACGGTTATACATATCAATGGTATAAAGACAATGTATTAATTATTTCTTCAACATCAACAGACTATTTTATTAGTTCAAGAGAAGAAAACGGCGAGTATGAATTGCGTGTCGTTATCCCTGAGTTTAATATAATAGTTTCGAATATCGTTTCAATTCATCTAGGTGTTTCTGATGATTTTGTAATAACAACTGACTCTGAAGTAATTTGTGAAAATAACGATACCGCAATTTTATCAACCGAATTTTCAAATATAAATTACATATTAAAATGGTATAGAATTGGGGAGAACACGGTTATAGGCACACAAAACAATATAACGGTTTCGACTGCCGGGCAATACTATGTAGAAATTGATTTTGACGGATGTACTTATACCTCAAACACTATCACAATAAATAACCTGAACGAATCTGTCATTAGTTTAAGCGAACCGGAACATATTAATCTTTTTGAAGGCTCTTCAAAAACAATATTTGCTAGTGGAGGTGAGAGTTATTATTGGTATTTTGAAAACCAACACATAAACAACGGCAACAATATCACGATAACAGAAGAAGGAATTTATACGCTTATTGCGTTTGTCGGAAACTGTGAAATTATCAAAACCATTACTGTTACAAAAATTGAAAATAACAGCCTTGTGGTTCCAAATGTAGTTACGCTAAACAACGACGGAAGAAACGATTTTTGGTCGGTACCAGAAACTTTTACAAACAAAGAAAACGTAGAGATAATCATATATAATTCTAATGGAAAAGTAATTTTCAGAAGTCGCAATTATCAAAATAACTGGCCCAACGACACTTATAAACCGTCTAAAACAGACCCTGTGGTATATTATACTATTTCAGAAAATGACGAAATCATAAAAAGAGGTTCTATTACAATAATCGAATAAATGAAGTTGAATAAGTACATATTACTGTTATTATTTTTTGCTTTAGTGCCAAACATAACTTTGGCACAAGACAGTCCTGTGCTTACTTTTAACATCCCTACACAAAACACGCTACAATTTAACCGATTTCTGATGAATCCAAACTTTTCTGTTGTGAGGGAAGAAGATTCTCATCTTACGCTATATCACAGAAACCAGTGGATACAATTTGATGACTCGCCCGAGTTGTATATGCTCTCCTATTCGGGGCGGTTTGGAGAGCATTCGGGTGTAGGAATCGGGATTTATCAGCAAAATTTAGGTATTATAACCAGTTTTGGAGGTATCGGTAATTTTAGCTATCGCATTCAGTTATACGAAAAAATATTTTTATCTGCCGGTTTTAACCTTGCCTACTATACAAGTGGCGTAAACAGAAATCGGGCTGTAACAAACGAACCCGACCCATTAATTTTATCGCTTACCAACAATTCACTTCTCACGCTAAAACCCGGTATCAATATAACAATGGGAAGTTTTGACGTAGGGTTTTATGCAGAAAACCTTGTGGATTATGACTTTAAATCGAGTGAAATGGTTAAAGATTATTCCAAAAAAACCTATTCGGGACATATCATGTATCATCATCAGATGAATACACGAAGTGGCATTTTTGAAGACGGATTTTTTAGACTCATGTTCAGAGGAAAACTCAATCCGGTTGAGGACTTTAAATACGGTGGTTCTGTCTTGCTAAATTTTCCATACTTAGGGTGGATTCAAACCGGAATTGATGATTATTACGGTATTAGCATTGGAGCAGGCGGACACTTAACAAACAGATTGTCTTTGGGTTATGTTTATGAAAGAGTTATCAATGACGGATTGGTAAACTTAGGACCTACACATGAAATAACGCTATCTTTTCGATTTCCACATAAGACATCAAAACATCAAAACATCAGATTTGATAACAGCTCCAAAGAAGAAAATATCGTTACAAAAAAAATGATAATTCGAGAAGAAATAATATCAGATGAAGATGATATTAATTATGAAGAAACTGTTGTAAGACGACCATCCGCAAAAAACTCTAAAGTTTCTATAGTCGAAAAAAGTTATGTTTCTGAAGAACATTCAAACAGAAAAAGTTCTGAAAACTTGGAAAAAGAAGTAGAGATTGAAAAACTCCGTATGACTTTAGATGAAAATCATACCAAACTGCTCGATATGCTATTAGAACAAGAGTCTGTTGAAAAGATGAGGAAAGAAGATTTTGAGAACAGAATCAAAAATATGACAGAATATATAGAAAGATTAGAGAGAACTATAGCCGAAAAAGCTGATAAAGACGATTGTAATTGTGTAGAAACAACAGAAACCACAATAACAACAGAAACCATAACTTCTGTAAAACCTGTTTCTGGAACTGATAAAACAAATAGTTCTAAACAAGAATCAAAGCAAACCATAATAAAAACCCAAAACACCAAAAATCATGAAGACAAACAAGACCTTGCCTCAAAACTTGCCTCCTTAGAGTCACCGAGCGAAAAGAACAGTCAAAAATTCTCTTTGACAGATGAAGAGATTAAGGAGTATTATTCTAAACTAACCACAAAACAACGTGCTACTGCCAAGCGAAATTTTTTGGAAGTACCCAATCAAGAACCCGGATTTTACATTATTGCCAATGTATTTTCTGAACCTTCTTTTGCAGACCAGTTTTTACAACAGTTGAAAAAGAAAGGAGTAAAAGCTAATTATTTTATCAACCCAAAAAATAATTTCAGATATGTATATATAAAAAAATACAACAGTTGGAACGATGCCCTAATATCTTACTACACCAACGTAGATAATACATATTTTGAGACGATTTGGATTATGAATATCAACATTAAATAAGCCCCATTATGAAAGCCCCAAAAACACCAAAACGGCAAACCTTATACCTACTTACTGGTTTGCTATTAATGACCCTGACTGTATCTGCACAGGTAGCTGTTCCTTTTACAGTTCGTTATGAAAATAGCCTCAAGGGTGACATGACGCTAATTGCCAATAGTATTGTAAATCGGCAAAACAACAACAGCAATCCAAATGACCCTTATAATCTATTAGGAAACAGTTCAGAATACAACGACAACCTCAATATGAGATATGTTGATATAGATAGCGACCCGACTACTTTCAGTTCGAGTAGTGCTGTTCTTACTTTACCTAACGAAGGTTGTAATAAAATTGTCTATGCCGGATTGTATTGGTCTGCCACTTACAGATTCAATAACGGATACTCTACTGCTCCCGGAAACGGAGATAATATCCGGGAAAACGACTTCAATCAAGTAAAACTCAAATTACCCGGAGGTAACTATATCAACATTTCCGGAGAGATAATTTTTGATGGATTTACACATCCTGATTTCATAGCAAACAGTCCATATACCTGTTTTGCAGACATTACCTCATTGGTCGCCGGATTGACAAATCCGGAAGGAGAATATACGGTAGCAAACATACGTGCTACACAAGGATATTCTAATGGGGGAGGAGTCTCTGGAGGATGGACTATTTTCTTTGTTTATGAAAATCCTCAGATGACAGGAAGATACATCACTGCTTATGATGGTTTTGCCGGTGTACGTGCAACCATTGGTCAGACTGACATTCAATACAGCGGATTTACAACACTGCCACCACCGTTTCCTGTAAGGGCAAAACTGGCTTCGGCTGCATTAGAAGGAGATAACAGAATTACAGGAGACCAATTATTGTTCAGGGCTTCAACAGTTCCTACATTTACAAACTTACAGGGAGCTTTAAAACCGGCTAACAACTTTTTTAACAGTCGCATTACGCTTCTTGATACAGAATTTTTGGACAGAACTCCAAACAGCCGGAATACTTTGGGTTATGATTCAGATATTATCACTATCAACAACCCGAATAATGAAGTGTTGCCAAACAACTCTACAGCGGCAACCTTGCGAATGACCTCAACACAAGACACATACTTCATGTTTTTCAACGCATTTAATGTTGAAATCATTGAACCCGATATAAAATTGGTAAAGACAGTTCATGACTTAGGCGGCAGTGACATTGGTGGGGCAAATGTCAACCTGGGTCAAGTATTAGACTATGTGGTTACGTTTCAAAACATAGGAAACGATGATTCTACAAATTCTACTATTCGCGACATTTTACCCGTTAATACAAATTTTATTTCAGTAGATTTAAGTGGGGCTCCCGGGGTAACCTACACTTATAATCCTGCCACCAAAGAACTCTTTTTCTCAATTCCGGATAATTTGGTAGAAATAGGGGATCCCATTTATACGATTAGAATCAGAGTTCAGGTGGCTACTACTTGCAGCGAGCTGGAAGATGCTTGTTCAAACATTATACAAAATCAAGCTTATACGACATATCAAGGTGTTCTAAATAGCAATACTATATCTGATGACCCAAGTTTTGCCGGATTAGACAGCTGCGGATTTGGGTTTCCCGGACCAGCAAATTTTTTGGTTGACATTGATGATTGTATTTTTGAAAGTAACGAAATACTCTGCGGAAATAATATTGTTCTTACTGCCGCCAATGGTTATGTGGGCTACCAATGGCTTAACAGTAATGGAAATATTATAGGAAACACACAAAGTGTTACAGTATCATCTCCGGGTGTTTATACGGTAATAAATACGGCAGAACCTCCTTGTATCGGCATTACACAAACCTTTAACGTTACTCTATTTGGAGAAACCCAGACCAATCCGGTTATTCCGTTTGCAGATGAAGTTGTTGTTTGTCCGAATGACGGTGAACAGCTTCCGCTAATATTTTTATGTGGAGTAAATGATAGTCGGTTAATACAAACCGGAGTAAATGATGCCCAAAGCATCGTATGGGAAGTTTTAAACGAAAGTAGTTGTCCGCCGGTAGGAGTAGAAGACTGTGCTAATAAAAATCCATCTTGTGAATGGACGCAAGTGGGCACCGGACCAAACTTTAACGCCACAACAGCAGGACAATATCGAGTTACTTTTAACTATCAGAACGGATGTTTTACAAGATTTTATTTTAATGTTTTTTCAAACCTTTTAGATATTCAGCACACGGTAACCAACATAATATGTGACACGGCGGGTTCAATAACTATAACAAACCTACCTGTAGATTACGAATTTCAACTAATAAATCAAAATACCAATACCGTTTTAGTCTCATATCAGTCTAATCCAGAATTTACCATTACTCAATCAGGCACATATCTGGTGCAAATCAGGCAAATTGGAGTAGAAGACGGTTGTGTTTTTGAAATCCCGAATATTGGTGTCATTCAAAATAATTTTCAGGTAAATGTAATTCCACAAAATGCAAATTGTAATGGTTTTGGTAGTATAAGGCTACAAGCGTTGAATGTATTACCACAATATTATTTTACAATTTCAGGTCCTGCTTCAATATCAGTTGGACCGCTCCAGGATAATGATTATACATTTAACAACCTAAATCCGGGAACCTATACAGTAACCGTTTCAACAGATGATGGTTGTTCATTTACCGACACGGTTACTTTAACACCAAATACATTAAACCTCACCGCACATGTTTCACAAAATATTTCATGTAATGAAGGAAACATTCAAATGAATTCAAGTGGTGGAGAACCTCCTTATGTTTATGCTGTTTACAGTTATAATGGTGTTTTATTAAATCCAACTGCTGCTGACTATCAAACCAGTGTTATTTTTGATATTGATTTTGGAGGTCAAGGAACTTATGTTTTTATCATGGTTGACAGTAACAACTGTTATACTTTATCAAATCCGGTAACCATTGATTTGATGCCAAATGTTACTGTAAATACATCTGTTCAAAACGTATCTTGTAATGGTGGTTCTGATGGTGTTATAAATTTTACAGTTACAAATGCCAACGGATATAATATTTCTTACGAATTGTTAGATGAAAATGGAAATGTTATTTATACCGGTCCGTCTGGAGTTTTCACCGGATTAGCCGCAGGAAATTATACCGTAAATTTAAATCAAACCAGAGGTAACAGAACCTGTACATTTACTTATGATTTTACCATAACCGAACCTACACCAATTGTTGGAAATTCAATAATAATTCAAGATTATACTTGTATTACAAATAGCGGTTCAATTGATATTGTTGCGGGAAGTGTTTCCGGAGGAGTTCCTCCATATCAATATAGTATAGACGGAATAACCTTTGGAGCCACAACCTCTTTTACGGGTTTGACTAACGGAACCTATACCATCACAATTAGAGATGCTAACAACTGTATTGCCACAACAAACGCAATAACTTTTGATCCATTAAATGAAATTACAGACCTTAACTTTACAGCAACTGCTTTAACGTGTCCTGCACTTTCTTCTACTATAACGGTAACCACAGTTGGAGGAAATGCTCCGTTTGTATATGAAATAATAGCCCCGTCTGGTCAGGCTGTAAATAACGGAAATAATGCTACCTTTACCAATTTATCTGCAGGAACTTACACCTTTTTAGTAACAGATTCTAACGGATGTTCGTATCAGGAAAATTATACTATTTATCCAATTACTCCTATTTCTGTTGTTGGAGTTTTGGTGGCCAATGTTGTTTGTTTAGGTGATTCAAATGGTGCTGTTACTTTTATTGTAAATAGTTCAAATCCTTACAATTATTCCATTGTAAATGGTTCAGGAACTACTGTGGCTTCTGTTTCAAATACCAGTGTAACAACAATTCCGTTAACCGGATTACCAGCTTCAACATATACTATTACAGTTACAGATACTACAACAAATTGTACCTCAACAGCTGCAGTAACTATTGCCGAACCAACAACTGCTTTAGCAATAAATATAGTTTCAAACCCTATAACTTGTTTATCAAATGGAAATGTTACTGCATCTGCAACAGGAGGATGGGGTAGTTATCAATATACTTTAACATTACCCGATAACAGTGTTTCGGGACCACAAACTTCAGGAACTTTTACAAACCTGACACAACCCGGAACTTATACAATAACCGTAACAGATGCAAATGGTTGCGATATCAATAACACATTTGATTTGGTAGTTCCTACAAACCCGGTAGCTTCTTTGGATGCAGCTTCAGACTTATGTTTTGATGCCAACGGAGCTACCTTTGTAGTGAACGTTTCGGGCGGAACTGCCCCTTATGTTTACAGCTTGAACGGCGGAACAAATCAAAGCCAAAACACTTTCAACAACCTGAATCCCGGAAGCTATACCATTACCGTAACAGATGCTTACGGATGTACCGATACCATTTCGCAAACCATACAACCGCAACTTACAGGAACAGCATCTTTGGTAAGCGGGCTGGATTGTACCTCTTCGCCTGATGCAGAAATAAATGTTGCTATTTCCGGAGGATTGGCACCGTATATCTGGCAAGTTTCTATTAATGGAAGTCCTTTTGGAGCAAACAATAATGTAAGTGGTAGTTTTATATACAATACTTCAACTGCAGGAGCTTATCAATTTTTGATAACAGATGCTACAGGCTGTACTTTTACAACAGGAACAATTACAGTAAATCCGCTTACTCATCCGGAAATTATTTCTATTACACAAACACAAGAAATTTTATGTAATGGAGAATCAACAGGTGCAATATCTATTGTTTTATCCAATTCTAGTGGAACACCACCGTTTGTTATCAGTGTAGTGAACAATACTACCGGAGTAAATTATGGAAACCAAACTTCGGGTTTAGTTGCCGGAAATTATACAATCACAGTAACAGATGTAAATTCTTGTACAGATACAGCAACCATTACACTTAGTGAGCCCAATGTAATAACGTATAACGTTGCAACAGTAGATATTACTTGTAATAATCCCGGTGGTACAACTTATGGAGAAATAATTGTTCAAAATGTTACGGGAGGTGTGGCTCCTTATACTTATTATGTAACCAATAATTTTGGTTTCAATCAATCTTATACAACAACTACAAACGAAAGTCACGCTTTCCAAATTCTTGACTTCGGAATTTATGCAGTAGATGTAGTTGACGCTAATGGATGTTCTGTGCAAAACCCGAACATCGTTATAGCATCTCCACCAGATGATTTGTTAATAGATGTTTCGACAGCCACCTCAGATTGTATCAACGGAGGTACGGCAATTATAACCGTAACTTCATTAGTAAGTAGTGGAAATTTTGAATTTGCAATATTAGAAACCAATACGATACCTTATTCAAGTAGTTATCAGCCGGCTGATATGGGAACACCTGAAACATCAACTTTTACAGGATTGATACCGGGTATGATATACACTTTTGTCGTTCACGACTTAGTAACAGATTGTTACTATTTCAAAACAGCTGATTTGCCTATCAATTCTCCATCACAATTATCATCTGTGATAGACGTGATAGGAAATGTATCATGTACAGGTAATAATGATGGTTATGTAAACTTTACATTTGATAACTATGATATCGGAGCAACAAGTGTGTCATATACTGTTTATCATGCACAGTCAAATGTAGCCACAAGCATCAGTGGAATTAGTTCACCACTTACGGGAAGTGCTATAAGTGTTACAGGTCTTGGTCCTCTTGAACCCGGTACTTATTTTGTTTTATTTACCGAAAATGGCGGAACATTCTCAGGTTGTACCACAGCTTCTGCACCATTTACAATTACAGAATCTTCAAACCTATTACAACTTACTGCAACATTAATTAAAAATGACAATTGTATGCCAAATGCCGGACAAATTTCGGCAATAGGACAATACGGTACTGCTCCGTATCAGTATCAATTGGTAGCTCAGGGAGATCCTGCTCCAACAGTCAATACTTGGGCAGGAACATCTGTAAACGTATTTAACGTAGAAGGTGGTGATTATATAATTTTCATCAAAGACAGTAATGATTGTATTCAGGCGGCTTCAATTCATGTTCCAACAGATTCAGAACCTCAAATCACAGCTACTGTAACAAATTCTTGTACAGCCACACAAGGAAATTTTGAAATTGAAGTAACCCGCATTCAAAATGGTATAGCCCCATATAGTTATAGTATAAATGGAGGTGCTTTTACTGTCCAAAACAATACGACATTTATCTTAACCGGACTTACATCCGGCACATATAATATAACAATCAATGATGCTAACGGATGTACAAATATGGTTTCGGTTACTATTTATCCTCCGTTAAGTGTTAGCTCGGTAATAACTGCTTTATCAACGTGCGGAAACAATGATGGCGAAATTATTGCTGCCGGTATAGGGGGTTCAGGAAATTATGTCTATGAGTTACAAAATTCTTTGGGTACACCAATAATTTCTGCCCAAACCTCAGGGACTCTAACAGGATTAGCTTCCGGAGATTATATAATCATCATAACAGACACGGTTACTGGTTGTCTAACTCAGACTCCGGTTACTATTCCGGATCCTACTCCTGTAACTTTTTCGGCAACATTTGAAAATGTGAGCTGTTTTGGAGGAAATGACGGAAGCATTATAGCTACACTCGGTACTTTAAACGATAACCCACCTTATACTTATACCTTAGAGGACGGCGTTTCAAGTCCGATAGTGCAAAATAACGGTGTGTTTATAAATCTGTCTTCAGGAACATATACAATCACCGTAACATCAAGTAGAGGATGTTCTGCTTCTGATGTAATTACAATTACAGAGCCTTCGCAACTTCAAGCAACGGCTGTTGCAACAGATTTTGCCTGCGACACCAATAATACGGTTTCTACCTCTACTGTTTCCATTACTATTTCTGATGATATAAATGGAAACTCAAGTGGCACAGCTCCGTATCTGTATAGCCTAAATGGAGGTGGTTTTGTAGCTTCAAATACTTTTGAAATAGTAGATAACGGAAGTATTCAGAACCTAACAGTTACAGTTCGTGATGCTAATAGTTGTGAAATCACAGTGCCGGTAATAATAAATCCATTACCCGAAATTGCTTCTGTTACTGTCAGCTCTCTTACGGCAATTAATTGTAATGTTGACGAAACTGTCTCTGTAACAGTAATCGGAGGTTCAGGAGATTTTACTTTTGAATTACTTCCAACTGGAACTCTTCCTTCTATAACACCCGGAAATGGTGTGTTTACAGTCCAATTTAATTTGTCTGAACCCGGTAGTTATGTGTTTCAAATAACCGATAACGTTACGGGTTGTTATGAATTGTCAAATCCGTTTACTATAGATCCGTTTGATACGATTGAAGCCATTGCTATTTCTTCTACACCAGTAATCTGTTTTGGCGAAAACAACGGAACTATAACTTTTGAAGTACAAGGATTTACCGGTGCTTATGATTATATTGTGCAAAACAATCTGGGCAACACTATTGCTTCAGGAAACAGTCATACATCTTCAAATCCAATGACTGTTTCTGGCTTACCTGCCGGAAACCTACATATTGTTGTACAAGCAACAGATGTTCCTTATTGTACGGCTATCACAGGTGTGATAAATGTTTCGTCTCCAGCGAATCCTTTGATTTTGAGTGTTGCACAAACAGCCGATGTAACCTGTAATAATAATGCAGGTGAGATTGTAGCTTCTGCTAATGGGGGTTGGGGCAACTATCAATATCAATTGGAAAACAATACGACGGGAACTATTGTTCAAGCATTTGACAATAATAATATTTTTATCGGATTAACCTCAGGAAATTATACTGTTACTGTTCAGGATGAAGGCGGATGTTTGGTTACTCAAAATGTAATTTTAATCCAACCTTCATTTATTTCTGCAAATCTGACCTCAGCCAATACAAATTTGTTGTGTAATGGTGATAGCAATGCCTCAATTTCAGTAATAAATGTCATGGGTGGAGCAGGTGTTTATCAATATATTTTGAATATATATGATGAAACAGGAACTACCATTGTGTCGAGCGGTGCCCCACAAACTTCACCAACTTTCAACGGACTTGGTGCGGGCATTTACAGCATCTCAATTGTTGACGGATGGGATTGTGATTTTACTACCAATACAGTTACTGTTACAGAACCTAATAATTTAATAGCCGATTTAACATTAACTACTTCATTAACTTGTACTAATAATGCTGTGATAACCGCATCTGCTTCGGGTGGAACAGCACCTTATCTGTACAGTCAAGACGGAATAACTTTTGGTACACAAAATGTATTTAATGTTGGTTCAGGTTCTTATCAAATTTTTGTTAGAGATGCTAATAATTGTAGTGCTGTTCTAAGCAATCAAATCGATATTAATCCGATACCGGTATTAGAATTGAATTTGAATCTGAATAGTGCCAACATCAATTGTTACGGAGAATCTACTGCGGTAATTATTGCTGATGCAAGTGGTGGGTTGGGCAACTATTCTTATACTTTGTTAGACAGTGCAAACAACGTTCTTTCCGGACCGCAAACTTCAGGTTTGTTTACAGGTTTACCCGCAGGTAGTTATATAGTAAAAGTGGATAGTAATGATTGTAATGTTGTTTCGCAAATTATTACAATAACCGATCCAGATTCGTTGATGATTGCAGACCTAACAGTAAACAGCGTGTTGTGTCATGGCGGAACCAACGGAAGTGTTCAAGTAACAGGAACCGGCGGTACAGGAATAATTCAATATGCCATTTCTCCAAATCTGAATCAGTTTGTAAACTCCGGAAGTTTCAATAATCTGGCTCCCGGAAATTATACAATTATTGTACAAGACCAAGTGGGCTGTTTTATATTGCTTGATGTAGAAATTACTGAACCTGAACCTTTGGTTGCCGATGTTGATAATGTTATGCAAGAGTTGTGTTTAGGCGATTCAAATGGTTCTTTTGATGTAATTATTACAGGCGGAACAGCTCCTTATGCTACTAGTCTAAACAATCCTGACCCTGCTAATTTTGTTGACAATCAATTGTCATTTTCGGGGCTCAGTGGTGGTCAGGATTACTTTATATTTATCAGAGATGCAAACGGGTGTGAAACCATAGCGTATGTATTTTTAAATCATCCTGTTGAGGTTATTCCCGGTTTTTCAATTTCTTATGAATGTATCAATAACGTACCTTCAAACTCGGTAACAATAACCGTAAATCAGGATGTTGCTTTAGATGTTCAATATTCATTAGATGGAAGCCCGTATCAAACAGACAACGTGTTCTACAATCTTACTTCGGGCAACCACACTGTAAGTGTCCAACACACAAATGGATGTATAAAAACCATTGATTTGAATATTGATGAAAATACGCCGCTTAACTTAGACTTGAGCAATATCACTCATGTTTCATGTTTTGGAGAAAGCACCGGAGGAATAACGGCTTTAACCACAGGAGGAACAGGGACTATACTATTTGCTATTTCTCCAAACCTAACAGATTTTGGTTCAGAAAACACTTTTAGCAATCTTGCGGCAGGAACTTATACTATTGTTGCAACGGATGAAATAGGGTGTACTGTTTCACAGGATATTATTATTACACAACCTGATGAAATTGATATTATTGTTTCTGATATTGTTCAGGAATTATGTACAGAAGACCAAAATGCTTCTATAACAATTGCAATTAGTGGGGGAGTAGCTCCTTATGAAACAAGTTTAAATAATACTAATAATTTTGTTGCAGGACAACTTACTTTTACTGGATTAACAGGCGGACAAACCCATACTATTTATGTACGTGATGCCAATAACTGCATTGTTTCTATTCCGGTTATACTGAATGCTCCGGTTACACTGAATCCGGTTGTTAATATAGATTATAACTGTAATAATAATATGGTAGGCAATACTGTTACTGTTACTGTAGCTCAGGATGTTACTTATTCTTTAAACGGTGGTACTTTTCAATCTGATGGTGAATTCACAGATGTAGCTGTAGGAAATCATACTATAACAGTTAAACATGCTAATGGATGTGAAAAAACTGTTGATTTTATAATCACACAGTCAACACCAATAACGGCTTCAGCAAATACTACGGATGTAAGTTGTAATGGAACCCATACGGGAAGTATTGTTGTTACAGCTTCGGGTGGAGTTGCACCTTTAGAATTTGCTATTTCTCCAAACTTATCAGATTTTGGAAACAGCAATGTATTCAACAATCTGACTGCAGGAAATTATACCGTTATTGTTCGTGATAATATTGGTTGCGAATTTAGCCTGAATATTACTATTGACCAACCGGATGCTTTGGTTGTGGCTACTGCCAATATTGAACAAGATATATGTCTTGGAGATAACTTAGGAAGTATAGATGTTTCTGTAACAGGCGGTACAGCTCCATACAGTACAAGTTTAAATCAAAATGGAACCTATATTATCAACCAATTTGAATTTGATAATCTGGCAGGTGGTCAAACTTATACGGTTTATGTTCGTGATGCTAATGGTTGCGAAACTTCTGTGTCTGTCACTTTAAATCCTACAATTGATATTCGGGCAGAGGTTGACGTTCTATATGGATGTTTAAGCAACAACAACGAAAATACTGTTGTGGTTAGTGTAAACCCAAGCATCTCCGGAGTAGTCACTTATTCGTTAGATGGTAGTCCGTTTCAAAATTCTAATGAGTTTACAAACCTTTCAAATGGTTCTCATACGGTATTGGTAATGCACCCTAACGGATGTTCTGACCAAGTAACATTTACCATCCAAAACTATACACCACTTTCGCTAACACTTGCCGAAACAGGAATGAATGAAATAACGGCAACCGCAACAGGTGGATATGGTAATTATACATACTTCATCAACGGATTGCCAAACGGTTCAAATAACGTTTTTCAGATTTTTCAAACCGGAAATTATGTAATTACTGTTCGCGATTCTATGGGTTGTGAAGCCGAAGCGGTTATTTATATTGAATTTATTGATATAGATATTCCTAACTTCTTTACGCCCAACGATGATGGAGAAAATGATGTATGGCATCCTACTAATATGGAAGGTTTTCCAAGAATATCAATTACAGTTCATGACCGATACGGAAGAAATATAATCAAGTTTGGACAAAACGGTTCATGGGATGGAAAATATAAAGGACAAGAACTTCCTACCGGAGATTATTGGTACACCATTTCTCTCGATGACGGAAGAGAAATTGTCGGAAACGTAACCTTATACAGATAAAAATAATAACACGATTGTCGCCAACTCCGGCATCCCAAATCCCGGAGTTGGTTTCCCCTAAAAACCTACAATTATGAAAAAATTTACCCCAATTTTCGTATTCTTTACGTTGGCTTTTATGCCAACAAAAGCACAGGAACTAATGCTTCCTTCTTTTACTCAATATCTAGCCGATAACCCATTTATTATTGCCCCAACCTATGCAGGAATAGGCGATTATGTAAAAGTAAGAGCCAATGGATTCACTCAATGGGTTGGCATTAAAGATGCTCCTCAAAATATGACTTTAGCAGCCGATATGAGAATTCATGACAAATCGGGTTTCGGAATTTATCTTTATAATGACAGCAACGGAAACACACGTCAATCAGGCGGAAAAGTGTCTTTTGCCCATCATATCATAATAGATAGATATGCCGAACAGTTTCTGTCTTTTGGTATTTCGTATAATCTGAATCAATTTCGTATAGATATTGAAAATTTTAACGGAACAGATATGGCTGTTACTGATGACAGACGACTGATAAACCATAATTTTGATGTAGGAATTTTATATCGTAAAAACGGATTTTTTATGAATTTTACAGCAGCAAATCTTTTAAATAAAGATGTGGATATGTTTACTGGTATTGAACCGCTTGCCCTTAGAAATTATCAAGTTTATACAGGATATACAATAAGAAATGTTGGAAATAACGATATAGATGTTGAACCCTCAGGATATTTTCAATATTATGAAAGCGACGGAAGATCTACAACAGATTTGAATTTGAAAGTACGTTTTAATAACTTTGAAGATTATTATTGGGCAGGAATATCTTATCGGTTCCTGAATGACCAGATGCTGGAGCCTTTAAATATTGGTCCGATGGGCGGATTAAAAATGAAGAATTTTTATTTTGCCTATTCCTATCAGGTAACCATGAATGAATTATTCAGTTATAATTCGGGTACGCACATGGTTACGATAGGGTTGGATTTGTTTCAGGGAATCAGTAACTGCCCGTGTACATATTAAATTTATAAAAAACTATATGGGTATTATCCGTTTAAAAAACATCAGGACTTTTTCATATCACGGTTGTCTGAACGAAGAAAGCAAAATAGGTTCTGACTATACTGTAGAGCTGGAAATCAAAACAGATATGCGTAAATCTGCCGTATCGGACAATCTTGAAGATACGGTAGATTATGTTCATCTCAACAATATTGTAAAAGAAGAAATGGCTGTTCGCTCCAATTTGTTAGAACACGTTGCCCAACGTATCATAAACCGGATTTTTGATGAAATTCCGGCGGTTTCTTATGTTATGGCAGCGGTTTCAAAAATCAATCCGCCTATTGGCGGCGATGTAGAAGCGGTTACCATACAGATAGAAGGATTCAGAAGTTAAGATTTCAGAATGACGATTTACGAATATAGATTGTTGTAGAAAAGGAATCAAAAATCGTTAATCTGTAATCTTCAATTAAAAACTTTTTATATATTTGCAATCCAATAAAAACGGCATCGTGGCCGAGTGGCTAGGCAGAGGTCTGCAAAACCTTGTACAGCGGTTCGAATCCGCTCGATGCCTCAAAACAAAAAAGAGTTGCTTACGGTAACTCTTTTTTGTTTTATCATTTTTAAAGAATCAATCCTTAAACTTATTAATCTGTTCTGTAATTTTTCCTTTTTTCCCGGGAAAAACACCTTGCAGTATAAAGAACAATCCGAAAATAATCAATATCATAGAGATTACACGTTTTATCTTGTAAATCAAATTGGAAGTCATACGGTTTTTAAGTTGTTTTGCCAAGAGGATTTTGGCGATGTCAAACAATAAATATGAAACCAGAATAGAAGTAAAAAATATAAATAATCTGTTTGATTTCATTTCTAACTGAGGTCCGTAAGAAATGATAATCATCATCCAGAAACCAAGAATACCTATATTGATAAAATTGAGCAGGAAACCTTTGAAAAACAATGCCGGATAATTTTTTTTATCAATAGTATTGGTTTCTATTTCTTCGATGTTCTGTCTTTTGAAATTTCGTTTTAAAAGAATAAAAGAAATAAGTCCGTAACCAAACATGATAAGCCCGCCGATGATAAAAAGAATCGGGTTGTCTTTGAGTTGTTCGAGTATCTGGTTTGTGCTGTAATAGGCAATGAGAATAAAAATAACATCACTGAAAACAATGCCTAAATCGAAAACAAAAGCAGCTCTGAAACCTTTTGTGATACTGGTTTCAAGCAATATAAAAAAACCCGGACCGATGGAAAAAGCCAATAATAATCCCCAAGGAATAGCCGCCAGAAAATCGTCTAACATAAAAAAGTTATAGTTGCTTTAGCCAAAAGCTAAAAAACAAATATAACTTAAAATTTACAATTTGATAGTTTTACTTCTCTGATACTGCTTTTCTGATATAAGTAAAATCGAGTTGTTTTTTGACCAGATCGGCGTTTTTTACTTTTACAACAACTTCATCTCCAAGCTGTAACATATTTTTTGTTTCTTGTCCGATATAAGCATACTGCTTTTCATCAAAAACATAATAGTCTTCTCTAATTTCACGTACACGAACCATTCCTTCGCATTTATTTTCTATAATTTCAACATAAATTCCCCATTCTGTAACACCCGAAATTACGCCTGTAAATTCACGGTCTTTATGATTCATCATATATTTTACCTGCATATATTTAATGCTGTCGCGTTCGGCATTGGCAGCGAGATTTTCCATATTTGACGAATGAAGGCATTTTTCTTCATACAAATCTGCATCTACAGATTTTCCTTCGTCAAGATAATGTTGCAAAAGACGATGAGCCATCACATCGGGATAACGGCGAATGGGCGAAGTAAAATGAGAATAATAATCAAAAGCGAGTCCGTAATGACCAATATTTTCAGTAGAATAAGCTGCTTTACTCATACTTCGTATCGCCAACGTATCAACCAAGTTTTGTTCTTTTTTTCCTTGAACTTCTTCTAATAAATTATTCAGAGATTTTGAGATAGATTGTTTAGATTTAAAGTTGATAGAATATCCAAATTTTGAAATTACGCCTTGAAGATTAAATAGTTTGTCTGTATCGGGTTCATCATGAATACGGTAAATAAAAGTTTTTTTCTGCTTACCAATAAATTCTGCCACCTTTCTGTTTGCTAAAAGCATAAATTCCTCAATAAGATGATTGGCATCTTTTGAAACTTTAAAAAACACGCCGGTCGGATTGGCTTCTTCGTCTAACTTGAATTTTACTTCTACTTTATCAAAAGAAATAGCTCCGTTTTCCATTCTTTTTATTCGTAAAATTTTGGCTAATTCATCCAATTTTAAAGTGGCTTCTACAATTTCTTTATCGGCTTTAAAATCATTTCCGGTAAGCGAAATTTCTGCCGGAATAATATCTTTTTTAGTTTCTATAATATATTGAGCTTCTTCATAACTAAATCTTTGATTGGAGAAAATTACTGTTCTACCAAACCATTGATGAATAATTTCTGCTTTTTCGTTGAGTTGAAAAATTGCAGAAAAAGTATATTTATCTTCATTCGGATTCAATGAACAGGCATCATTGCTTAACACTTCGGGAAGCATCGGAACAACCCTGTCAACCAAATAAACCGAAGTAGCACGTTGATAAGCTTCATCATCCAAAATAGTTCCTTCCCGTAAATAATGCGAAACATCGGCAATATGAATTCCTATTTCATAATTTCCGTTCTCTAACTTTTCAAAAGACAACGCATCATCAAAATCTTTGGCATCTTTCGGGTCTATCGTAAAGGTAAGAACATGACGCATATCACGGCGTTTGGCAATTTCTTCTTCGGTTATGGAAGTATCTATTTTATTAGCAAATACTTCTACTTCTACCGGAAAATCGTACGGCAGTCCATATTCAGAAAGTATGGCGTGCATTTCTGTATTGTGTTCACCCGGTTTTCCTAAAACTTTCAGAACTTTTCCAAACGGACTATCAACTTTTTTTGACCAATCTTCCATTTTTACCAAAACTACATCACCGTGCTCTGCTTCGCCTATTTTATCTTTAGGAATAAAAATATCTGTGTACATTTTGACATTGGCAGTAGTAACAAATGCAAAATTCTTTTGAATAGCAATCACGCCTACAAATTCTGTTTTTGCTCTTTCTAAAACTTCCAGAACTTCTGCTTCGGGTCTGCGGGAACTTCTTCTATTATAGATATATGCTTTTACTTTGTCACCGTCAAGTGCTTTGTTAAGGTTTATAAACGGAATAAAAACATCATTTTCTAGTTCATCGCATACAAAATATCCTGTTTTTCTTGAGGTCATATCAACATAGCCTTCATAGTATTCGGCTTTTGTAACCATCTGATATTTTCCGGGTTCTATTTCATGGATTTTATCTTCTGCTTTTAAGATTTTTAAATCCCTAATAATTTCGTTTCTGCTTTTGGTATCATCTAATTCTAATATGGCAGCAATCTGCTTATAGTTAAACGATTTTTTGGGTTCTTTGGCTAAAATTTTATATATCTGCGTTGTAAAATCTTTTCTTTTATTGCCAAATTTTCTATGTTTCTTACTCATAATTCTTTTCTAATTAATGCTGAAAAGTACAAAATAGTAATTAGTAAACAGTAATAAGTGATTAGTTTTAATTAAAAAATAACCTATAAACATTTTTACAATACAAATTTAAACAGGCTTTAAAAAAATGTTTTTAACAATCATTAAAAACAAAAACAAAAAAAGAATTTTAAAAATTTTATTTATGATGGTTATTATGGGATGTTAATTGTTAGTATAAATTTTTGTATTAAATCTTGTTTTTCTTGTTTTCAAAAGTTATTTAGTTTTATCAACATATTTTTATAGATGTAAGAGCTTATAAATGAATGTAAATTTTAAATTTATTCACAACTGTCAATAACCATTTTTTAGCGTAAATTTTGAAAAATTTCATTCAATTTTATGTTGATAAAAGCTCAAAAGTTGCTTATACTTTTTCTAAAAATTGCGATAACTAAATTTGGTTTTCTTCTTTTGGTTTTTGCTTGTAAAAATTTTTATTGTTTTCAAAAAAACTTCTTATTTTCTTTTCAAAATTATCAACAAGATGTGTTAATTTATAGTTACTTAATAATCAATAGATTGTAAAATATAATTAACAATAACATTTTTAATATTATAAATCACTGATTATCAATCTTCTGTAGCTTCTTTATATTCGGGATATAAAAAATTGTTATAAGGAAATCTTGTAATATGAATGCTTCTTACTGCTTCATAAACTTTTTCTCTAAATTCCTCAAAATTTTCTTTATTTATTGCCGAAATAAACAAGGTATTTTGTTCACCAAAATTTGACATCCAGGTTTTTTTCCATTCTTTCAATGTATAATGTTTTGACGTTTTTACTGTAATTAAATCGTCATCTTCAATAGTTTCATATTGATAAGAATCTATTTTATTAAATACCATTATAGTGGATTTATCATCACATTTAATCTCTTGAAGAATTTGGTTTACCGAAGTAATATGATCTTCAAAATCCGGATGAGAAATATCTACCACATGAAGTAGCAAATCTGCTTCTCTCACTTCGTCCAAAGTACTTTTGAAAGCTTCAATGAGTTGGGTAGGTAATTTTCTGATAAAACCTACTGTATCTGAAAGTAAAAACGGTAAATTTTTTATAACAACTTTTCGAACAGTCGTGTCTAATGTAGCAAAAAGTTTATTTTCTACAAAAACTTCACTTTTGCTAATGGCATTCATTAAAGTAGATTTTCCTACATTGGTATATCCTATAAGAGCCACCCGAACCATTGCTCCGCGGTTGCTTCTCTGTACAGACATTTGCTTGTCAATGACCTTTATTTTTTCTTTTAATAAGGCTATTCTATCTCTTACTATACGTCGGTCAGTTTCAATTTCTGTTTCACCCGGACCACGCATCCCAATACCACCTCTTTGACGCTCAAGGTGTGTCCACATTCCGGAAAGTCTGGGTAATAAATACTGACATTGTGCCAACTCTACTTGTGTGCGAGCATAAGAAGTTTGAGCTCTTTGAGCAAAGATATCCAAAATAAGATTGGTTCTGTCCAAAACTTTACAATCCAGAATTTTTGTAATGTTCTTTTGTTGTGCAGGAGAAAGTTCATCGTCAAAAATTACAGTTTTAATCTCGTTTTCTTTTATATATTGATGAATTTCTTCTATTTTTCCGGTTCCAATAAATGTTTTTGGATTAGGTAAATCTAATTTCTGAGTAAATCTTTTTATAACTTCACCTCCCGCAGTATATGTCAAAAACTCAAGCTCATCTAAATATTCATGTAGCTTTTTTTCATCCTGATTCTGAGTGATGATTCCTATAATAATAGTCTTTTCAAAACTTGTTTTTTCTTTTTCAAGCATAATAAAAATTAATTGAATCTTGTTAAAACCTATTTCGTAAATGAGTCGGAAAATAATATTTGAACAAGCTCTTTAATATGCAAAATTAATAATTCGAATATGATTAATAATCATTTTAAGAAATGATAATAATTAATGATTTGAATTCTTTTATAATAGCAATAAGCATCACGATTATTTAATTGCTTTTTAAAAGGACTTTTTATTTATTTTTTCTCTTAAATATCCCTATAATCAGTTAAAAAAATAATCTATTATCACACTATTTAAAAATGTTTTGACAAAGTTTAAACAATCGAGTTAAGGTTACAAAAGTTAAAATATTTGTTTTTAAGTATTTTGCTTTAAAATTTTGTTAAATTTGGATTCCCCGACTCAATTTATTATACTTTATTTAACTAAATTATTTTTTTATGAAAAAAACTACTTTACTGTTTGTTGCAGTTCTTTTTTCATTTTCGAGTTATTGCCAAATGGCATTAGAACGATTTGAAGGAGTTGCCTTTCCGCCACCGGGCTGGGCTGTCGCAGACAA
>JAVEUZ010000045.1:0-15499 GCA_034005285.1 Flavobacteriaceae bacterium | reverse complement strand
ACAGGTATTGTTGGTTCACATTACCGATACAGAAGGAAATAAAGTAGTTAAGAAAGTAATTTTTTAAACTGAATAAATCACCTCAATAAAAAACAGGAAGTTACAATTTGTAACTTCCTGTTTTTTTATAATCATGTTTTGGTTATCCTACAATATTAATAATTTTCCCTGGAACGATGATGACCTTTTTCGGCTCACGTCCTTGTAACTGCTCTTGAGTTCTGCTGTCTGCCAAAATGATTTTTTCGATTTCGGCAACTGATAAATCAAGCGAAAGATTGATAGTGAATCTCATTTTTCCGTTGAACGAAACAGGATATTCCTTGTCGGATTCTACCAAATGTCTTTCTTCAAAAACAGGGAACGGAGCGGTTGAAATACTCTCTGAATGTCCTAATTTATTCCACAATTCTTCTGCAATATGCGGAGCATAAGGCGAAATCAAAACAGCCAAAGGCTCAAGAATCGCTCTGTGATGACATTTTTGTTGCGAAAGCTCATTCACACAAATCATAAACTGCGAAACCGAGGTATTGAACGAAAAGTCCTCAATGTCTTGGGTTACTTTTTTAATGGTTTTGTGCAGGGATTTGTACATTTCTTTGGTTGGCTCTTCGTCAGTTACGTTCAAACCGTTATCGTCAAAGTACAATCTCCAAAGTTTTTTCAAGAATCCGAAAACTCCTGTAATTCCTGCTGTATTCCAAGGTTTGGCTTGCTCCAATGGACCTAAAAACATTTCGTATAAACGCAAGGTGTCTGCTCCGTATTCGTTACAAATGTCGTCCGGATTGACTACGTTGTATTTGGATTTTGACATTTTTTCGACTTCGCGACCAACTATGTATTTGCCGTTGTCGTCTAAAATGAATTCAGCATCTTTATAATCAGAATACAACGGATGAGCTTTGAATTTCTCAATATCTAACTCATTCGTTACATCATTGATACAAGATAAATCAACGTGAATTGGAGGAGTATTAGCTAATATAGTTTGCAATGACTCTTTTTTTGAATCAAAATTACCCTCAAAATCTAAATAGAATCCTTGGAATTTTTCTGAAAAGGTTTTAGAAAAATCTTGATATTTTGTCCTGAATTTATTTGATAATTCTTTATCATAATCCTTCATTTTTTTACATTCAGTACTACTTACAAGAATTTTAAAAGTTTTAATAAACTTCTGCATTTCAGATAATTTGCTCTCGGTTACATCTTCTCCAGAATTACTTACTACCGAAAAAATTGGATAGTTAACATACACAAAAGCACTCATTCCCAAAATCATTCCTTGGTTAATCAGCTTTTTGAAAGGCTCTTCGGTTGGGGCAAATCCTCTGTCTTTTAAAAATTTATTCCAAAAACGGCTGTACAACAAATGTCCGGTTGCGTGTTCACTACCACCGATATACAAATCAACGTTTTGCCAATAGTCCAACGCTTCTTTTGAGGCAAATTCTGCATCGTTGTGTGCATCCATATAACGCATCCAATACCAAGACGAACCTGCCCAACCTGGCATTGTGTTCAATTCTAACGGAAAAATATCCTCCCCTAACCCCTCCAAAGGAGGGGAACAAACGCTATTCGTTTTTGTATTCCAATACCATTCTTTTGCATTTCCGAGTGGTGGTTGCCCGTCTTCAGTTGGAAGATATTTTTCTACTTCGGGAAGTCTGATTGGAAGATATTTTTCATCAATCATTTGTGGTAAGCCATTCACATAATAAACAGGAAATGGCTCTCCCCAATATCTCTGTCTCGAAAAAACCGCATCTCGCAAACGATAGTTTATTTTGGCTTTTCCGGCTCCGATTTTCTCTAATTCCTCGATGATTTTTGTTGTTCCTGACTTGTAATCCAATCCGTTTAAGAAATCGGAATTTTCATAGACAAAACCATTTTTTTCAGTAAAAGCTTCCTCAGAAATATCTTGATTAAAAATGTTTTTTATCGGAAGATTAAAGTGTTTTGCAAAAGCATAATCACGCTCATCTCCACACGGAACAGCCATAACCGCTCCGGTTCCGTAGCCTGCCAACACATAATCGCCTATCCAAATCGGAATCGGTTCTCCCGTAAACGGATGCTCAGCATAGGCTCCGGTAAATACTCCCGAAATCGTTTTTACGTCTGCCATACGCTCTCTTTCTGAACGCTTTGCAGTCGCTTCTACATACGCTTCTACGGCTGCTTTTTGTTCTGGAGTTGTGATTTGAGCTACCAAATCGTGCTCTGGAGCTAAAGTCATAAACGAAACTCCGAAAATGGTGTCAGGACGAGTGGTGAAAATCCTCACCCCCAACCCCTCTCCGAAGGAGAGGGGGGCATCCTCACCCCCAACCCCTCTCCAAAGGAGAGGGGAGTTCGAAGCGGAGTTTAATTTTGTTTTTATTTTTGAAAGGACGTTTTGTAAATCTTCTAAAACGTCTTCGTTTGTAAAGCGGATAACTTTAAAACCTTTTTTGTTCAGAACAAATGTTCGTTGCTCATCGTATTCTTGTTGTTCAGGGGTTAAGTGATAACCTCCGTCAACTTCAATAACTATTTTTTTAGATAAACACACAAAATCAACAATAAAATCATCTATCAAATGTTGTCTTCTGAACTTATCTCCCAAATTATTTTTCCGTAATTCCTGCCATAAAATATCTTCGGTTTCAGTTGGCTCTTTTCTCATTCTTTTTGCTTCGTTGATAAGCAAATGAGAGTTGTTTCCTCCTGTCATATAATTAGGAACGGTTTCAGTTCCCCCTCCTTCGGAGGGGGTTAGGGGGAGGATTTTGAACTCGACTTCTGCTCCAACAGATTTCCCAATCCAATTTCTTTGACTTTCTTTGATGGATTCGCTCCAATCAATGGTTTCCAAACCTTGTAATAAGCGTTCTGCATAAGCCGAAATACGCATACTCCATTGGGTCATTTTCTTGCGGATAACAGGGTGTCCTCCTCTTTCAGAAACTCCGTTTACGATTTCGTCATTTGCCAAAACCGTTCCCAAAGCCGGGCACCAGTTTACTTCGGTTTCCGCTAAGTAGGTAAGTCTGTATTTTAAAAGTATTCGCTGTTTTTCTTCATCCGAAAAAGCATTCCATTCGCTTGACGAAAAAACGTCAATATTTTCGTCTGAAACAGCATTTATCCTGTGATTTCCCTCGATTTCAAAGACTTCAATCAGCTCGTCTATTGGTCGGGCTTGATTGGCATCTTTGCAGTAATACGAATTGAACAGCTGAATGAAAATCCATTGTGTCCATTTGTAATAATTCGGGTCGGAAGTTCTTACCTCCCTGTTCCAATCAAACGAAAAACCGATTTTGTCTAATTGTTCTCTGTATCTTTTGATATTGGTTTCCGTAGTAATGGCAGGATGTTGTCCGGTCTGAATGGCATACTGCTCCGCAGGCAATCCGAAAGAATCGTAACCCTGTGGGTGCAATACATTAAAACCTTTATGCCTTTTGTATCTCGCTACGATATCCGAAGCAATATAGCCCAAAGGATGCCCAACGTGAAGACCTGCTCCACTCGGATAAGGGAACATATCCAAGACGTAATATTTCTCTCTGTCGGAATTATTCTCTGCTTTAAAAGTCTGGTTTTCTGCCCAATATTTCTGCCATTTCGGCTCGATTTCATTCGGATTGTATTTCATTTTTCTTGTTTAATCGTTGATTTGTTTAATCGGTTACAAACTGTAACCGGTTCATTTTTTTTTTTGAAAAAGTATTTCTTTTGGTTATTGCTTTTTTAATTCTTCTAAAGTCCTCCAAACAAGTTCTTTAGGAAATTCACCAAAATAACTTATATATTCTCCTTTTTCGCTGATTACTACAAAACTACTGCAAGGATAATGATGTTTGAAAAAAGTTTTTTCTATAATACTTTCAGGGTCTTTATTCCAACTTATTATTCCTTTATATTTCGCTAATCCTTCTGAATTTTTGTAAATATAAATTGGTTTTGTATTAGCTATTTGTTTAACTCCTTCTTCTAATTTTATATACCAATCCCTTATCCATTTTTTCTCAGAAGCACCAGAAGAATTACAAGGGTCTTTTCCGGGATAGAAAATAATCACAATAGGTTTATTTCTATCAAAATTCTGATTTACATTAGCTCTTAATAATTGTATTATTTCATCTTTGTTTTCTATAACCCCTTTTTCTTGTCTAAATACTAATTTCTGATGATTTACAGAATCTCCTTGAACAGATAAAAAACCTCCTTTTTTACGATAATTCTCAAAAGAACTTTTAGATATTTCAACATCATTTGCATCAAAATATCTCTTATCGCCTTTTCTTATAATTCCTTTTTTAGAAGAGCAGGACAACACTAAAAGTACAAATACAAATAAACTGAAATACTTTAATACATTTTTCATAACTATTTTTATTTTACTTCGCTATCATCATTCCTGCCCAAACGGCGAAAACTCCCAAAATCACACTTAATGCAATATACAAAAGTGCCAAAAATATATTTCCTGACTGGAACAATTTTATATTTTCAAGGGCAAAAGCCGAAAAGGTCGTAAACCCTCCACAAAATCCGGTTACGAAAAGCAGTTTTAATTCTGTGTTTTCGACTTGTTGTTTTGTAAAAAATCCTATCAAAATTCCGATAAGCAAACAACCAACAATATTTACAAAAAATGTAGCCCAAGGGAAAGATTGCTGTATGTATTTTTGAGTAAATACAGATGCCAGATAACGGAAAGCACTTCCAATTCCTCCTCCTAAAAATACGATTATGATTGATTTAAGCATTATACTTTGTGTTTCAGATAAAAACAGTGGCAAATTTAGGCTAATTGAGCTAAATTTAAAACTTTGAGCGTTAGAATCCTTTTGAAGCAAGATTCTTTTTATATTTTTACAGCTTAATTTCCGAATTTATGGCATCATCGTTTGAAAAATATCAGAAAAGAAGACTCATCTCGTCTTATTTTTCAGTGGTTTTAAGTGTTTTTCTGGTACTGTTTTTATTAGGCTTACTGAGTTTGTTTGTGATAAATTCCAAAAAGTTGTCAGATGACTTCAAAGAGCAAATTCCAATGTCGGTATATTTTAAAGACCAAGCTAATGATAGTACGCTTCAAGCATTTGGTAAATATCTGAAAGAATCTGCATTTGTAAAAACAGACACGTTCGTTTCCAAAGAAACCGCCGCTTCCAAACATAAAGATATTATTGGTGAAGATTTTATGCAGTTTTTGGGATTCAATCCGTTGCAAAACTCGTATGACATTCACCTGAAAGCACACTATGTAGAAGCGGACAGCATCAAAAAAATAGAATCCGGATTTCGTGAAAACCGTATGATTTCTGATATTGTTTATGACAAGCATCTGGTTGATTTGGTAAATGAAAACATCAAAGAAATAACTTTTTGGATTTTGGTCGTAACCGGATTTTTGGCATTGGTGGCGGTGCTTTTAATAAATAGCTCGATGCGATTATCTATTTATTCAAATCGTTTTATCATCAAAACCATGCAGATGGTGGGTGCTACAAAATCATTTATACGCAGACCTTTTATTTGGAGAAGCATCAAGTTGGGAATAATAGGAGCATTATTGGCAATAGCCGGAATTATTGGTGTATTGTATTATATAGACATAAATTTTCCGAAATTAGGCATTCTGGAAGATAAACCGATGATAGGCATTGTACTGGCAGGTGTTTTACTGACAGGAATTTTAATTTCGTGGTTCAGTACATTCTTTGCCACACAGAGATTTTTGAATCTAAGGACAGACGATTTATACTAATCTATTATATTATGAGTCAGAAAAAAGAAAACAAACAGGAATTTCTGTTTGAAAAAACAAACTACAAAATCCTGATTATCGGCATTGTGGTCATCATCGCAGGCTTTTTGCTGATGAGCGGAGGCGGTTCAAAAGACCCAAATGTATTTAGCGAAGAAATTTTCAGCTTCAGAAGGATTCGTTTAGCCCCAACAATAGTTCTCGCTGGTTTCGGAATTGTAATTTATTCTATTTTGAAAAATCCTAAA
Source organism: Flavobacteriaceae bacterium (assembly GCA_034005285.1). GTDB lineage: Bacteria > Bacteroidota > Bacteroidia > Flavobacteriales > Flavobacteriaceae > Flavobacterium. The sequence goes on along the minus strand of JAVEUZ010000045.1, from coordinate 9,475 downwards.
AACAATACTGATGAGTGAAGTTTTAAAAGCTCTCATTATCGGGATTGTTCAGGGTTTAACAGAGTTTTTGCCTGTTTCTTCAAGCGGACATATCGTAATTGCACAAGAAATTTTAGGACTGAAATATAATGAAGAAGAAAACCTGATTTTTGCAATTATTTTGCATTTTGCAACTGCTTTGAGCACAATTGTCGTATTCAGAAAAGATATTATTCAAATCTTTAACGGACTTTTTCAGTTCAAATGGAACGAAGAATCCTGGTTTGCTGTTAAGGTGATTATCTCGATGATTCCTGCCGCATTGGTAGGATTTTTTCTGAAAGACACACTCGAAGAATTATTTTCAAACTTGCGATTAGTCGGTTTTATGTTACTGATTACTGCTATACTTTTATTTCTGGCAGACAAAACAAGAAATACTGGCAAAGACATTTCTTTTAAAGATGCGGGAATTATAGGAATTGCTCAGGCAATTGCGGCACTATTCCCCGGAATTTCACGATCAGGTTCGACTATTTCAACCTCTATTTTGCTGGGCGACGATAAATCGAAAGCAGCTCGTTTTTCGTTTCTGATGGTATTGCCTCTTATTTTGGGAGCTACTGCAAAAATGTATCTCGATGCCCGTTCTGACGAGTCGGCAATCAGCTTAGGTAGTTTTGATATGCTGCCCATGGCGGTAGGATTTTTGGCGGCTTTTATCTCCGGATTGATTGCCTGCAAATGGATGATTAATTTCGTAAAAAAAGCCAAGCTCAAATATTTTTCGGCATACTGTATTATCGTAGGGTTGTTTGTGATTGTTTATACTTTTGTTTGATTGAGAAAATAGAAAACAGAACATAGAGAATAGATGATAACAATAGCTCGATTTCAATATACTTCGGAAGCCATTATTATTCAAGGAAGATTAGAAGCTGAAGGAATAAGAACTTTTTTAGCCGATAGTCTGACTATTGATACAGACCCTTTAGTAAGTAATGCAATCGGAGGAGTAAAATTACAAGTTTGGGAAGAAGATGTTGAAAAAGCAAAAGCTGTTTTAGATGAGATTTCTCGCTATTCTGTTGATAACAACGGAAATGCTATTCAATGTCCGAAATGCGAAAACGACAAAGTTGAAATGGTTACTTCAATATTAGATATAAGATCATTTTTTGCTTTTATGGTTGGGCTGTTTTCTCTTTCACTTCCTTTGTATATGAAACAAAAATATAAATGTTCAAAATGTAGTCTTGAATTTGCCAAATCGTAATTTTTAATTCGTAATTAAAACTAATGGAAGAACAAAACCAGTACCAACTCGGAAAAATTTTACTCATAGACAAACCTTTGACTTGGAGTTCTTTTCAGGCTGTCAATAAGATAAAATATACCCTAAAACGAAAATACAATCTTCCAAAATCTTTTAAAATAGGTCATGCCGGAACATTAGACCCATTGGCATCCGGTTTATTGATTATCTGCACGGGAAAATTCACAAAGAAAATACAGGAATTACAAGGAATGATTAAAGAATATACCGGAACTTTTTATATCGGAGCAACGACACCTTCCTATGATTTGGAAACCGAAGTCGATAAAACATTTTCAACTGAACACATAACAGATGAATTAATCAAAGAAACTACCCAAAAATTTTTAGGCAAAATAGACCAAAAACCGCCCGTTTTTTCGGCTATCAAAAAGGAGGGAAAACGATTGTACGAACACGCACGAGCCGGAGAAGAAGTCGAAATTCAATCTCGAAAAATTAGTATTTACGAATTTGAAATTACTCGAATCGCACTTCCCGAAATTGACTTTAGAGTAGTGTGTAGCAAAGGGACATACATCCGTTCATTAGCTTATGATTTTGGGAAAGCTCTTAATTCGGGAGCTTATCTTTCTTCTTTACGAAGAACAAAGATTGGAGAGTTTTCGGTTGAAAATGCCACTTTACCTGTAGAATTTGAAAACTTTGTCAACAATGAAAATTAAACTATTTTTTCTATTATTTACGCTCACCGTATTTTCGCAATCCAAAATAAAATTGCAAACAGGCGACATCATTTTTCAGAAAATGAACTGCGGTGAATTATGCGATGCTATTCATGCCGTAACAAAAGGTTACAAGGATAACGATTTCAGCCATTTGGGATTGGTCTTGGTTGAAAACGACAGTGTTTTTGTCATTGAAGCAGGCGGAAATGCCGTACGGAAAGTAACATTGGAACAATTTTCTACTTATACGAAAACAACCATGTTTGTTGGCAGATTAAAAAGAAAATACCGAAAATATATTCCGCAAGCTATAAATTTTTCGTTGAATCAAATCGGCGTACCTTATGATGATGATTATCTGTATGACAACGGAAAATATTACTGTTCAGAACTCATCTATGATGCATTTTTGTATGCTTATGAAAAACCATTTTTTGAATTATTCCCGATGACATTCAAACAACCCGGAAAAGATGAATTTTTCCCGGTTTGGATTAGATATTATGAAAATCTCGACATCAAAATTCCGGAAGGCGAGCCCGGTTGCAATCCCGGCGGAATTTCGACTTCAGATAAATTAAAAATAATTGGTACTATCCCGTGAAAATTCGCCTTTTATTAATTTTGTTCCGACAGCTATCGGAATAGCTTTAATAATTGAACTCTCAGGTTAAATAGGTGTTTTTTCAAACACTTCTATCGTCTCAATTATCTCCTGCATGGTCGAAATTCCTTTATCTTTCAGATACCATTTTTGCAATTCAGTTTTTGCAGTGTCGTCAATAATACCGTGTTCGGCTTTATAATCGATAATGAGTTTTGCAGCTCCGGCAGGTCTCGGTCCCCAACTCGATAAAACTTGCCTGGTTTTGGCATCCAAAACAATCAGTTTCGGAATAGATTTGCTACCATTGGTCAAAAACAATTCCATCAGCTCATTGTTATCATCACGCAAAGCCAATTTTAATTCTATTTTGTTTGATGCTTCTGTCATTTTGTTCAATACAGGAACTATCTGAGCCGCATCACCGCACCAACCTTCGGTAAGTACCAGAAAAATATAATGTTGCTCAAGATTATTCAATCTGTTTTTAATTTTTTCAGGAATCTGAATAGTTTTATCTAACCTTTTCATACGGGCTACATTCAATTCGCTGTAGGTAGTGAGAAATTCTGACTGTTCGTGTCCCGTAACCTTACCTTCTGCATGAAGATTGTCTATTAGCTTTCTGTATTGCTGATAAGAAAGACTCTGTTTTAGGCTGTTTTGTACAATGTTTTGCATTATTGATAATTTTTTATACGCAAAAATACATTTATTTCAACATAAATAACGCAACAAAAGTTACATAGCGTTTTATAAAATTAATTATGACCCATTTATTGATGTGCTATAAACATTCTCACAATATAAATTTAAACAGGCTCTAAGGTTTTTAATCAATATCTTTTATATTTGCAAAACTCAATTAAAAACTCGAAATGAAATACAAAAGAATCCTTCTTAAACTTAGTGGAGAAGCCCTAATGGGTGAGCGTCCGTATGGAATTGACCCAAAAAGATTAGCAGAATACGCTCAGGAAATAAAACAAATACACAATTTGGGTGTAGAAATAGCCATTGTAATTGGTGGCGGAAATATTTTCAGAGGAGTTGCCGGTGCGAGTAACGGCATGGATCGTGTTCAAGGAGATTATATGGGAATGTTGGCAACAGTGATTAACGGCATGGCTTTGCAGGGAGCTCTCGAAGAAGCCGGAATGTTAACCCGTTTACAAACTGCTTTAAAAATTGAAGCCATCGCTGAACCTTATATCAAACGCCGTGCAGTAAGACACTTAGAGAAAGGAAGAATTGTAATTTTTGGTGCCGGAACCGGAAATCCTTATTTTACGACCGATACGGCAGCAGTTTTAAGAGGCATCGAAGTAGGTGCCGATGTGATTTTAAAAGGAACACGTGTGGACGGTGTGTATAATTCCGACCCAGAAAAAAACAATGATGCCGTAAAATTTGACTATATTTCTTTTGAAGAAGTTTTAAGCAAAGGATTAAACGTAATGGATACTACCGCCTTTACTTTAAGTCAAGAAAACAAACTGCCAATCATTGTTTTTGACATGAATAAGGAAAATAACCTACTGAAAGTTTGTAAAGGAGAAACAATAGGAACGACGGTAACCATATAGAAATTATTTGAATTATTTTTGCCTAAAATAATTTTAAACCAATTCATGTGCTAAATTTGGAATTATTTTTGCTATTAAAATCACGTTAAAAAAACAGCAACTATGACAGACGAAATAAATTTTATAATTGATGCAGCAAAAGAATCTATGGAATCATCTGTTGCCCATCTTGAAAAAGCATTTTTAAACATCAGAGCCGGAAAAGCTACTCCACAAATGCTCGGAGGTGTTTTTGTAGATTATTATGGTTCGCAAACTCCGCTTTCGCAAGTGGCAAATGTCAACACGCCGGACGCCCGAACGATTACCGTTACGCCATGGGAAAAAAGTATGTTGCAACCCATTGAAAAAGCTATCATGATTGCAAATCTGGGTTTTAATCCAATGAATAATGGCGATAACATCATTATTTCTGTTCCGCCACTTACAGAAGAACGCAGAAAAGATTTGGTTAAACAAGCAAAAGCTGAGGCAGAAGATGCCAAAATTAGTGTGCGTAACGCCCGAAAAGATGCAAATACCGACATCAAAAAAGAAGAAAAAAACGGAACCTCTGAAGACATCTGCAAATCGGCAGAAGAAACAATACAAAAGTTAACCGATTCATTTATCAAGAAAACAGATGATTTGCTAACTCAAAAAGAAGCCGATATTATGAAAGTATAATTTGAAATCCGCCAAACGGCGGATTTTTTATTACAATACTTCTTGTACTTTTGTGTTGTATTAAATAATAATGAAAAAAATAATCTGGTTTCTTCTGTTTTGTTCTGCTACCGCAATGGCACAGACTTCTGTTACCGGATTCATAAAAGATTACGACTCTCAAAACCCCATACCGTTTGCTACTGTTAGCGATGGAAATAGTGCCGTACTTACTGATGTAACAGGCAAGTTTGAACTAAAAAACATTCATACACCAAAAAAGATAACCGTTTCATATATAGGTTATCAATCGGAAGAAAAAACTATTGCAACAGACGAGTCGATTATTATTTTACTAAAACAATTGCCTATCGACGTATATCAAACTTTAACAGATTCTTCAGAATTTAAAGCAATGGCTCTCTTGAATCACGTTTTTCGGGAAAAGACAAAAAACAATCCATTTTCGGCAAATACACAATTAGAATATAAAATCTACAACAAACTTTTGGTTACGGCAGATGTGGACTCTATCATCAAAATCCCGGAAGATTCTGTGTTTTATGAGAAAAAGAAAAAGTATGTTATAGATTCGTCTGTATATAAATTCAAAAAACTCATTAAAAAACAACACCTTTTTCAAACAGAAAAAGTTTCTTCATACCAATATGACGGGAAACACTCTAAAGAAACCGTATTGGGAACAAAAATGTCCGGATTTAAACAACCCGTATATGAGATTATCGGTTTTGAATTACAATCAAATTCGATATACGATGATTTTTATGATTTATTTGAAACCAAATATATAAGTCCCATTTCTAAAAGAGGCCTGAACACATATCGATTTAAAATTCTCGACACATTATTAGTAAAAAACAAACCCGCTGTTCTTGTGTATTTTAAAAACAAAAAACACATTAACCGCAAAGGGCTTGAAGGCGTTTTGTATATAGATTCCGAAAAATTTGCTGTTTCTAAAGCTGTTTTTAGAATTCGCGGAATTTTAGATATTTCATCCGTTCATTATTTCGATTATGATGCTGATTCGGGACTTTGGATACCCGAAGAAAATGAGTTTAAAATTGTAAAAGGCGAAAATGATGACCCTATTAAACTGCTCGGCGGAACTATTCGTTTTGACGGTGAATATGAGGAGTTTGGAACTATTCGGAAAAAAGAAGTCTCAGACTATGTATATATCTTTTCGCGTTCTGTGTTTTTTGACTGGCAGAACAAACGTGAAATTTCTCTAAGTCGGAAGCACATTGCTTTGGAAATTCCTGAAAAAGCAATTGACAGACCCGAAAATTTTTGGGAAAAATATAGAAAAGGTAAACTGAACCAGCGAGACATCAACACTTATAAAGCATTGGACAGTATTTTCTTTAAAGGAAAATGGGAGAACAAACTCATTTTTGGGAAGAAAATCATTAACGGCTATGTTCCTGTCGGACCGATTGACTGGGATTTAAGATATTTGTTAAGCTTTAATAATTATGAAGGTTTCCGTTTGGGAATGGGCGGAATAACCAATGAAAAACTTTCTAAAAAATTTAGAATTGACGGTTATGGTGCTTATGGAACAAAAGACGGAACATTCAAATATGGTATAGGAACAGCTTTCAGAATAGGGAAATTTTCTTATTCCTGGTTAGGATTCAGCTATACTGATGATATTCAGGAAATTGCAGCTACAAAATTTGCGGTTGACAAAAATAGTTTTAAGATTTATGACCCGCGTCCATTAAACTTAACTACTTTTTATCATCACAAAACTTGGCAGACCTACGTAGAAACCAGAATATTGCCCAAAACTGAAGCCGTTTGGAAATTATCTCAAAGTAGCATCGATCCTTTAGTTAATTATGCGTTTGTAAACCATGGCAGTTTGTATCAAAAATTTGAAATGACTACAGCTCAAGTTTCTGTTATTTGGCATCCTTTCAGTGATTTTATGCAGACACCGACAGGAAAATTTGAGAAAGAAAAACGCTACCCAAAGTTTACTTTTCAGTTTACACAATCTCTGCCGGACATTTTGGACAATGATTTTACTTTTGGCAAAATAGACTTTCGTACCGAATATGAAAAAAAACTTATAACTGAGCAGAAAATATCGGCACAAGTACAAGCCGGATATACTTTTGGCGATGTACCACTCACCCACCTGTATAGCACTTCACCCAACAGTTTAAGTCGGGACAGATTGTTGCAGCGTATAACCGTAGCCGGAAAAAATAGTTTTGAAACCATGCGGTATAATGAGTTTTTCTCAAGCAGGTATGTTATGTTACATCTGAAGTATGGTTTTAAGAGAGTACAACTATTCAATAAAGTTAAACCTTCTTTGGTTTTAGTGACTCGTATGGGTTGGGGAGATATGGAAAATCCTGAAAAACATATTGGCATAAATTACAAAAATATGAATCTCGGGTATTATGAATCAGGTATTGAACTGAATCAGATTTTTAAAGGCTTTGGTATATCAGGGTTTTATCGTTACGGGCCGTATCAGTTTAGCAATCTGGAAGATAATATTTCTTTAAAACTAACTTTTCAATTAGATTTAGGATTTTAAGAGCCTGTTTAAATTTGTATTGTAAAAATGTTTATAGGTTATTTTTGAGTTAGAACAAGGCAAATTTTTAAAGGATAGCAGAGCTATCGTTTCAAAATTTAACGCAGTTATGACTCAAAAGAAGCATAAACAAATTATTAGATAAATTTTAAACAGGCTCTAATATCTTGGATTGAAAATAGATACTGTCTTTTAGTTTTTTATAAAGATTTTATAATTTCTAATGCAGTTGATTTATCTGTTTGCAGTTGATTTTTCAACAATTCTAATGAGTCAAATTTCTTTTCATCACGTATTCTGTCAAGAATAAATACTGTAAGTTTTTTTCCATACAAGTCAGAATCAAAATCAAAATAGTTTATTTCTATGGTTTTTTCAGTTCCGCCTACAGTAGGATTAAATCCAATATTCATCATACCGAAATGTTTATTGTCATCAATTATTGAATAAACTGCATATACACCGACTTTAGGAATGAGTTTGTATGATTCTTCAATATAAATATTAGCAGTTGGATAATCTATGGTACGACCTAATTTTTTGCCTTCTTTTACTACTCCCGTGAGCATATAATGATAGCCTAAAAAACTGTTTGCTTGACAGATATTGCCTTCGTTCAGGGCATTTCTTATTTTTGTTGAACTTATCGAAACATCATTGATCTCCTCTGCAGAAATTTGATTTACTTCAAAATGAAATTGCTCTCCAAATAAAATCAAATCATTAATATTAGCCGTTCTGTTCCTACCAAAACGATGGTCATATCCAATAATAATTTTCTTTATATTTAATTGATTTACGAGTATGCTTTCAACAAATTCTTCGGCTGTTAATCTTGAAAACCTTTGATCAAAAGGATGAATGATTAAATGATTAATTCCGGTTTTTTCTAGAACAGAAATTTTTTCTTCAAGCGTATTTAATAATTGAACGTCTGTATCTTTCTGTAATACCATTCTGGGATGCGGAAAAAACGTTAATATCACACTTTCATAGTTTGAGTTTTCACAATTTTTGACAAGTTGTTCGATGATTTTTTTATGACCAATATGAACGCCATCAAATGTGCCTATGGTTGCAACTGTACGATTATTTGACGAAAAATCGTATATAGAATTATAAATTTTCAAATGAGAATTATTTTTTCAATAATACAAATGTAAGTTTTCCTATCATATAAAAAAATTCTGTTATCGGGTTCTGATTACAATACTTTAATCCAAATCACACAGTAGTAATCTATTGCATAATCTGAGTTCAGCGTTAATTCTTTATTCAGAATATGTTATATAAATAAAATCTATATCTTTGGAAAAACTTAACTTTCAACACTATGTCAAAAAAAACTCTGATTTCTATTTGTTGTATCCTAATATTTTCATTAGGGTTTTCGCAAAACAATCTTTGGCAAGAAACGAATGAAAATCGATTAATCCCTTTTGAAAAAAAAGAGACAGCAAGTACAATTTCAGAATATAAGCTTTTTTCAGTTGACTTGGTGGTTTTAAAAAATCTTCTTTCAAATGCTGCTGACAGATTTGATTTTGTTTCTTCACAAGCAGTTACCATTTCTTTTCCGGATGCTGCCGGAGAAATTCAGGAATATGCCGTATATGAAGCTCCTGTTTTGCATCCTGATTTGGGGGCACAATTTCCGGATATAAAATCTTACGTAGGTTTCGGAATAGATGACAAAACAGCGATGATTCGATTCAGCGTTACTTTATTTGGTTTTCACGGAATGATTTTCAAACCCGGTCAGACCACTCTTATCAACCCATACACAACAGACTTAAATCATTATATCGTTTTTGACAAAAAGGTTGCTCAAACTGATAGAAACTTTGAATGTTTGACAGAAGAAGACGTTTCGGAAGATTTGCCCGAAGGCATCCATTTTTCGCCAAGAAATGCGTATGAAATAGAATCAAATACCGGAATTTTCAGAACTTATCGATTGGCATTGGCATCTACAGAAGAATATTCGCAATATCATATCAATCAAGCGGGAGTTTCAGGTGGCACTTTAGCCCAAAGACAAGGAGCCGTGTTGGCAGCTATGAATGTTACCATAAC
>JAVEUZ010000088.1:0-3427 GCA_034005285.1 Flavobacteriaceae bacterium | reverse complement strand
GCCCATTTCTTTGGGGGACAGCTCGTTTCCGACTTTGCCTAAAGCCTATCATCTTCGATAAAGTTGTGTTACCATTTCAAAGAACTTTTATATCTTAGTACCCTGTGGTAACGCAGGACACACAACTATCGTACAACTGGCAGTTTTGCAAAAGAGTGAACTTTTCGGTTAGATTTAGAGGTAGTAATTACTTGTCGCAAAAACCGATTTCTTCTTGCTTTTTTGTAATTTAGCAGTCAAAATCGGTTTTGCTTACGTTGGGGATAAATCTAAAGTTCCGTATTTATCTTCACTCCTTCGCAAAGCTGCCGGGCGTTATCGGTCAGTGTAAAAAAGCCGACCCGCAAATGGCACATTTGGTTTTTCCGACACACGAGCCAACGCTCAAAAAACCAAAAGAGCCATTTTTTGCCAACTCACGGACGGACTAACAGAATTAAAAAAGTAACTTTGTAGAACAAAAAATGAATATGACATATTACGACAAAATAAGAGAATTAACTAAAACAGTTCCAGCAGCTTTGGTGGACTTCGGACTTCCACGAGACCCTGCGAGAACACCGACACAAGCATCGTCAAATTTCATTACCAATAAGGAACAGGGAGATTGGGCTGAGAATTTGGTTTTCAGAGCAATTAATGAAACTTCAAAAAACTTTGTCGCAGTAAAATATGGCAAGTCTGACGACTTAGTTGCAGGAGAAGATGGATTTGATACATTTTATCAAGATTTTCAGACCGAACTCGATACAATAGGAAAAAGACCTGATATACTTATTTTTAGAAAAGAAGATTTTTTACCTGAATTAGGTTTTGATGTTAGCCAAATAGCTCACCACACAATAACGGAATATGTAAAAAAAGCAATTGCAGGAATTGAAGTTAGGTCAAGTGCGTTCTTGATTGACAAATATGAAGAAGCAATGCAAGTAAGGACTGAAAAATTTAGTCAAATTGCATTGCAGACAAGGGATATAATTCTTGCAGAATTTCAGGAAGAATTAAATCATCCTTCAAGACAGGCATACATTGATTTACTTCAAAGCATTACCCCAAAAACTTTATCGGTTACAGATTTTAGAGTTCCAAGTTGGAGTTCAACAGAACGGCTTACGGAATTGAAAGCACATTTTAGAACACTCAAAGATGCTATCAAGGAAATTCAGAAACGGGACTATCTTTCCATTACCCCAAAAGTTGAAGACATCAAAGTTGTTTACAAATGGATTGAAACCTTCAATGTTCCTCATTTTTACTTTCAAGTTTTCTTTGATAAGGTTTACGGAATTTCATTTGAGCAAATTCTCTCAATAATCTCTGACTCCAACAATGAAGGAATAATTTTCTCAGTTGAGACAGACACCAAAAATCAAAACAAAACCACTATCAAAATCAACTCAAAATCGGGAACACCTATTGCATCAAAAGTTGAAGAACCTATTCACGAAAGCGTTAGAAAAGAAATGGACAGGGGCAGACTTTTGTTTTATGTAACCTTTAAAGGTGGTACAGCTTATCTTGATGTGGATAATCTTATCAACGTTCTTGGCATTGATAGTAAAGAATTCTAATGATTGACGTTAAAGACATATCACAAGCGACAAACAATCAAGTAGAGAAAGACTACTCTAAGATAATTTCCTTAGAGCATAGGAAAAAGTTTGCCCAATTCTTTACGCCTTTTCAGTTAGCATCATTAATGGCAGATTGGTTGTTAGGGAATCAAGAGCTAAAAACAGTTTTAGAGCCAGCATTTGGTTTAGGCGTTTTTACAAGAGCTTTAATCAGTAAAAAATCAAATTTATCAATAAAAGGTTTTGATATTGATGAAACAATTCTATCCGAAGCAAAAGAGATTTTCAGCGATACCCCAAATTTTGATTTACTCTTGGAAGACTATATGTTCAATGATTGGAACAACAAATATGATGGTATAATTTGCAATCCACCCTATTTTAAATTTCACGATTATGACAATAAAACAATTTTAAATGAAATCGAAAATCGTTTAAAAATCAAACTCAATGGTTTCACAAATCTTTACACACTTTTTTTATTAAAATCCATTTATCAGTTAAACTCAAACGGCAGACTTGCCTACATTATACCTTCGGAGTTTTTAAATTCAGATTATGGAAAGCTTGTAAAATCGGCACTAATTAAGGAAAAGGTTTTAAGGCATATAGTCGTTTTCGATTTTGAAGAAAATGTTTTTGATGACGCTTTGACAACTGCGTGTATTCTGTTATGCTCAAATGACAAGCACAGTCAGAAAGTAAAGTTTACAACCATTAAAAAGATAGATGATTTAGAACAAGTTAAAAGTTACATTTCACAATATCCACTTAACAATGGTGACGAATCAACTATTAACATAAGCGACCTTGAGCCAGAAATAAAGTGGCGTAAATATTACCAACAGCAAAACGGAATTAGATATAAAAACTTAATTCCATTTTCAAGTGTAGCCAAAGTTGTTCGTGGAATTGCCACGGGGGCAAATGAATATTTCACATTTTCTAAATCAAAAGCAAACCAGTATGGTATTGATGAAAAATATTTACTCCCTTGCATTTGCAAAGCAGTGGACGTTAAAGATAATTTTTTTACGAAAGATAATTTCAGTTCATTAGTAAATAATGATAGACAAGCATTCTTATTAAATGCAATAGGCTCTCAAGATGAAAATGTTTTAAAATACATTGAACTTGGTGAGATGTCAGGAATTGATAAAAAATATCTAACAGCTTGTAGAACTCCGTGGTATTCTTTAGAAAATCGTCCACCCTCACCAATTTGGGTTTCTGTTTTCAACAGAAGCGGATTGAAATTCATTAGAAATGAAGCAAATATTTCCAACCTGACAACATTTCATTGTGTTTATCCAGTTCAAAATAGCTTGTTTGACAATGTTAATGTTGACGTTTTGTTTGCATATCTTTTAACAGATGTTGCAAGAGAGATATTTGAAGACAACCGAAGAGAATATGGTAACGGACTTCAAAAATTTGAACCTAATGACCTTAACAAAGCGATGATGCTTGACCTAACATTGCTCGACAAGAAAGCCGAAAATAAAATCATAGAGCTTTACAAGAATTATAGGGAGACAGCCATAAACAAATCACCAGATGACAGTTTTTTGGTTGAAATAAACGACATTTTTAAAACGAAATATTCCCAATGCTAAACAGCCACACACATTGCCAAGTCGCCAAGCCAACACTCAAACCAAAACTTGGCAAAGAGTGTGTCTGTCCAACCGCACGACAAAAACGACCGACAAACAAGCAGACGAAGAAGGTCGAGTAGGCAAAGGGGAATTTCACCCCTAAGCCTCTCACAGAACCGTACGTGAACCTCTCGATTCATACGGCTCTTCTTAATCCAAATCGCTAAGGTCGAAAGCCCTCATACTGCCAGTGTT
>JAVEUZ010000087.1:0-3440 GCA_034005285.1 Flavobacteriaceae bacterium | reverse complement strand
TAATGGTAAGCAGGTAAACCATATTAAGAGATTAGAGAGAGAGATGAATGAATATTCTAAGAAAGAGGAATTTGAAAAAGCTAGTCAGTTAAGAGATAGGGTTAAAGATTTAAAATATATTGGTGAGAGTATTGATTTTACATATTACGATGATACACTCAGTTACAAAAACAGAAGAGAGAAAGCTAGAGAGAAAAGTTTTGGGTACTTAGAGCTAGAGTTAGGGATTAAAGGTTTAAAGAGAATTGAATGCTATGACATATCTAATATGCAAGGTAAGCATGCATACGGCTCTATGGTAGTAGCACAGGAAGGGGAGATTAAGAGATCTGATTACAGAATTTTTAAAATAAAGGGTAAGGATACTCCTGATGATTTCGCTATGTTAAAAGAGGTATTAGAAAGGAGATTCTCTAACATGAGTAAAAATACAGACAGTAGTTTAACAAAAAGACCAGACATTATCCTCATCGATGGAGGAGTAGGCCAGCTATCCTCTGTAATGGATAGTATTCCAAAAGATATTCTTCTAATGGGTATCTCTAAGGGTAAACATCTTAAAAGAGCAGGTAAAAGAAAAATAGATGAGTACTGGATATTAAGGGATGGAGAGATATATCAGATAGAGATAAACAGTCCTGAGATATTAATAGACTTAAGAAACGAGGCTCACAGGTTTGCAATATCTCATTACAGAAAGCAGAGTATAAAAGAGAGTAAGAAATCTGTACTAGATTCAATCGCTGGTGTAGGAGAGAAACGTAAGAAAGCTCTGATGAAAAACTTCGGTAGTATAGATGCACTTAAGAAGGCTTCCTTAGAGGATATTACTAACATTGTAAAAGATAGGAATGTAGCTAAGAGGGTAAAAGATAGTATTACTTAATCCTTAGCACCTAGCGGTTTAATATTCTCAAATATATACTCTAACAGAGGGTCATTCTCTTTTGTAGAAGATAGTACATATACAGTACCATTAAAGCTATTTGGTAGAACTATTACCTGCATATTACTACCTCCTGCAGTTATACTTCCTCTAAGTGCTAAATACTCTCTAAAACCAACAGGTACTGTATTTACAACAGAGTATGTAAGATCTTCTGTACTTTTTACCTTACAGTAATCTTCTAGTAGATAATCAAGCTCTTTAGAACCTAATTTCCCTACAGGATATATCTCTACAGTATCACTACCTCCTAATTTTTGAAAAGATACTGCTCTAAAATCTTTAATACTTGTAGCAGAGTACTTTATTATATACTCCTTAGGAATCTGAATTCTCCATGGATAATCTGGTAGTAGATCCTGCTGTTCACCACTAGCCATTAGCATCTCTCTTTCTATTTCCTCCTTTACCCTATTTGAAAGAGCATCTTTAGCCTCCTGCTCTGTAATGGTTTCATACCATATATCTTTAAATTTACTGTATATCCTTAATCCTTTACCATCTTTTATCCAATACTGGCCATACTTCTTATCCTCAGTGCCTAGCGGTACCTGTGCAACTAATTCCCAACCTAATGGAGGCAACTTCTCAAGGTAGTAGCTCTCTATCTCCTCCAATGTCGAGCTTTTAAGTACTCTGTATGCAGAGTTACCACCTGAGAGAAATTCTTTAACAATGGGATCTTCTAAACTGTTTTTAAAGATAAATTCAGAGCCTTCATACTCAGGTACACCCTCTAAGCCTGTAACCTCTCCAACAGTATATGTTTCTTTATCGAACGCACTACTTCTGATAAAGGTGATGTATTTGACAGAGATAAATATTAATCCAAAGAATAGTAGTATTAATAGTGGTATTACAAAGGCTTTACTATTTAATTGTATCTTCCTTCTTCTTGAGTATTTATCCTTTTTAAATATCTGGGGGAATTGGAATTTCTTTTTTCTTTTAACAAAGGTTCTTCTATTACTTCCTTTTGGCATCTTAATGGGGCTAGCCTGTTTTTTACTTCTCTTAGCTCTTTTCATTTTAATAGGTTATTATGAATACAGAAAGAATTCAATGAGAATCTTTGTAGGTAAGAAGAGTTTTAACAGGGATGCTCTTAATGATATAATAGCCAGTATTGCGGGATCGTCTAATGGTAGGACACCGGCCTTTGAAGCCGAGAATCATAGTTCGAATCTATGTCCCGCAATTTTAAGAATTCGCTATACTAATCTTTTTCTTCATTATCTATAAAGCCTGAAGAATATCCATATTTCTTAATCATAATTCCAATTATATTTGTAAACGATAGGACATTTCCTTCGCTTTAATGATAATATGAAATGGCAAATATTGAGATATTAGAATAATGAATGAGTTTGAGCTAAAAGAATCAAAACCGACTATCGAAGCACCAGAGCTTCTAAATTGGATTTCAAAAAACGCCCCAACTTATGAGGAAGAGATAAATGAGAGAATTAGTTCTATAAACATTGTACAAAGAGATGATAATGCTGCATATGATAGTGAGAGTGAGACTCTGTATTTACCCGAGAATGTAGATAGATTTACATTAACCCATGAGCTTGTACATATGATATCTCATCATAACAGTGAGGTGTATCATAAACAGAGGGTCGGAACAGTAGAGGGAATATTTGATTCATCAACTAATGAAGCATTGACAGAATTTTCAACCTTTGTAATGTTTAAAGGTTCTGAATATATACAGAATACCCAATATCAAGAAATTATCCGAGAGTACAGAGAGAGAAGCCCTGCAGAGCCAGGTTATTTATATGCTACTCAATTTATCTTAAAAAAGATTAAAGAGAAGGATTTAGACTCTAAAGCTATTGACGATTTAGTTTTTACATATCTTTGTAAAGAAGGTATTGCTAGGAGTGTAAAAGATGATATAAGGGAGAAACTTGGAGTAGAGGATATAGATAAAGGGGTAGAGAGATTTCAAAATGGGGCAGGACAGATTTTAATGGAAAGAGCTTGGGATTTATTCAAAGAAGGAGATAAATGGGAGTCTTTAGTGATCCCAATTGATGGTAAGAATGTTACTTTTAAGGAACTTTTTAAACCTTTAGAATTTTTAATTACCCAAAAGAAGTTAGATATATTTTGGAGTGTAAACAAAAACAACCAGGAATTTCTAGAAAATCTGTGGAAATTAGCAAATTCTAAAAACAGCACTTCCTTATTATCAATTGATGCAACTTTTCTATACGCACTATTAAGAGAAAGAAATGATCCTAATCTTTTAAAAGAATTTAGGAGATATCTTGTAGGGAAAGGATTGAATCTTTATAAAGCTCTTAACAGTAAAAAGGAATAATGGATTACGTATATTCATCTGTATGCTATAATTAATAGTCTATGTTAAGAAAGGTATTAATTTATTAATACCCTGTGTAGGTAACCTTTTAGTGTGCTTATCCGTAGTCTTTTTATTTATTATTTATATATAAATGCAGAACAAACTTTTTGTTGGAAA
>JAVEUZ010000009.1:0-69562 GCA_034005285.1 Flavobacteriaceae bacterium | reverse complement strand
GTGAATTTCATAACAAATCTGATTGCAGGTATTATTGCCTATCACTTCTTACCAAAAAAGCCTTCCCTGAAATTTGAAACATTGAAATCTAATCAGTTAGCTGCATTTTAATAATCGAACTCAGGTTTTTAATCTTTTGTAGCCACGAATTAAAAAGATTTTATGGATTTGGGTGAACTTATCTTGACTTTTTTGATTGAAGCGAAAATTAGCTATTTTGAGTATGATTGAAAGCTTATTTGAGTTGCATAGCAGAGAGCTATGAAAAGAAAAAAAGACAAAAAACAGATTCAAAAGAGCATTTTTTTAGCCAATTGAAAAAAATCAAAATGAGTTCTATATGTATTACAAAAAATCATTTTAATCCGTGCATGTAATCTGTGGCAAAGCAATAATTTTAAATGCGTTTGACCTTTTTTAAACCCAAAAACCAAATACAACACTAAATAAATGACAAAAAAAAGGCTGTTTTTCAATCTATATAAAAACAGCCTCTTTTAATTAAACCTTTACTTTATTTCTTACTCCATTCAGAAATACTATCCTTATTCATTTTAATATAATCTGTATTACCCGCTTTTTCTGCATCAGCCAATGAGATACGGGCTGTAGCAATAGCACCGTTTTTATCTCCAGCTTTAAACTGAATAAGTGATTTTAAACGAGTGTACCAAAAAGGTGTTCCTTTATCTTTTGTCATTTCACAAGCTTTATTTACATATTCCAAAGCTTTTTTCATATCACCATTTGAAGAATAAAAATATTGTGCAGACGAATAATAATCACCCGCAGTTGGTCCTGAAAGAGCTTTTTCTATGTTTTGCATAGCCTTTTTCTGAGTAGGTACTTCAAACTTTACTGCGGCTATGGTTTTTTCCCACGAAAATTCAATTTTTGCGTAGTCGTTATGAAGGTCGCTTACCGCAATTGTAAATGTTTCAATATGGCGGTTTAGCATTTCCGGTTTTACATTAACTTTTGCAGCAACTTTACTTTCTTCCCATTGCTGAGGCAATCCCCAATTTTCGGTATCTGTATAAAATACAACTTCCCAGTTATCAGCTCTGGGAGTTACAAAAATGGCATATTTCCCTTTAGGTAGATCTTTGCCTTCTATAACTACATCTTCATTAAAAGAAATAGTTGAATTTTTGTTGGCTCCGGTTCTCCACAATTTCCCAAAAGGCACTAAATCTCCAAAAATTGTACGTCCTTTTGCACTTGGTCGGTTGTATTCTATTTCAACTTCGGTAAGACCTACTGTTTGATTTACTAATGCTCTCGGACTTGGTGCAGGAGTGTTGACTTGAGCTGACAGTGTGGCAATTGTCAAAAACATAGATGCTAAAAAAAATTTTTTCATTGTTTAAAAGTTTTGTTTCTTCTTCAAAATTACATTTTCAAAGGTAGTAGAACTGTTAAAAATTTTATAAAAGAAGTATTTTCTACTTTTTCAAAAGATATTTTACAACCGTTTCTGCTGCATACAAACCAAAAAGACATGGTATCCAGCTATTAGTTCCGTAAAAAGATTTTTTAAAATTAGAGCCATCTGTCATTTTCAAACTTGTTTCATCCGGAGATTCTGTAGAATAAACAGCTTTAAAGCCTTTAGTGATTCCTTCTTTTCTAAGTCGTTTACGAATATTTTTTGCCAAAGGGCAATATTGCGTTTTACTAATATCTTGAACTTTTACTTTGGCAGCTTCATATTTTCCTCCGGCTCCCATATTGCTGATAATTTTTACTTTCTTGCGTTTAGCTGCAATAATCAAATTGAGTTTTGGAGTGATACTGTCTATGCAATCAAGAACATAATCAAATTTACTACTAACAATATCATACGCACGTGTAGGTGATAAGAACTCTTCTACCACCGTAAGATTAAGTTCCGGATTAATGTCTTTCAGGCGGTCTGCCATCAGTTTTGCTTTTGACATCCCTAATGTAGAATGTAGTGCAGGTAGCTGTCTATTTATATTGGTAATATCTACTACGTCTCCATCAACAATAGTCATATTTCCAACTCCTGCTCGGGTCAAAAATTCAGCAGAAAAGGAACCTACGCCTCCTAAACCTACAACTAATACATTGGAATTTTTAAGTTTTTCAATGCCCTCTTCTTTAAATAAAAGTTCTGCTCTTTCCAGCCACTTTGCCATAAATATTTTTCTAAAAGCGGCAAAAATAATAAAATTTCATATCTCTAAGCAAAGTTTCTCGAAACTAAAATCACTCTTTACTACCTGAAATATTCATCCAAATAACAGCCAAAAGAATGAGTCCGATGCCAAACCACTGAATTCCTAATATAGTTTCATTCAGTAAAATATAAGCCATCAAAACAGAAACCGGTAATTCTATAGAAGAAATTATACTGCCCAACCCAAGACCTGTTTTAGGAAACCCGAGATTGAAAAAAATAGGAGGTAAAATAGTTCCGAAAACAGCCAAAAACAATCCGTAAGTCCATAATATTGAATAGTCATATTTTTTTAAAGAGTCAACCAGTGTAGAAGTGTCACGCATAAACTCGAAATAATAGGGTCCGATTTGAGAGAAAAAAGCGAAACAAAATATTACAATTGCTCCGCCACACAACATAATAAAACTCTTAGTAAGAGCCGGCAGGTAGTTGGCAATGCGGTTTGAAGCGTACATGGTAGTTGAAAAAGAACATGCTGCAAGTATTCCCCATAGCACACCACGCCAATCGAATGTTATTTCTATATTAAAGGCATTCGTTGCAAATACTGTTCCTGTAAGCACCAATAAAGTTGCCAATATTTTACGAGTTGTGGGTAACTTTCGAGCGATAATTGATTCTACTACAACACTTATCCAAACAGATTGCATCAATAGTATAATAGCAATAGAAACATTCAGATAAACGACCGACAAATAATAAAATAAACTCGTACATCCCAAAGATGTGCCTATCAACAATAGTTTCCAACCATCTGAACCGGAAGGTTTTATAGGATATGTTTTTTTTCTAACAGATTGTAAAATATTCAAAAACAACAGTCCTATTAATCCGATAAAAAACTGAGAAGAAGTAACTTCTGCGGTTGTATATCCATCTTGATAAGCTAATTTTACAAAAGTTGCCAGCATACCATAAACGGCAGCTCCCAAACCTACAAATAAAATTCCCTTAAACAATTCTTTATTCATGATGTTATAATTTTGCAGGTTTTATTTTTTATAAAGCCCGCAAACTTCTGACATTTTTTTATTATCCCAAAATATAAAACCGAGATTCGATTATTCAAACTTTGTCAAAACACTTTAAACAACCAAACTTTCAAGTTATAAACAATTGAACTTGGATTAAAAAATTCTTATGAAGAATCAACCTAAATTTGATAAATTTCCAATCAAAATTCTAAAAATGATAGGTTTATAAAATCTTAAAACATGAATTATTAATCTTAAATCAAAAAAGATTACCTTTGCACCCAATTTAAAATTACAAATGAATAAATTTGAACAATTAGGACTCAACGAATCGCTACTGCGGGCGATTAATGACATGGGGTTTGAAACCCCGAGTGAGGTACAGGAAAAAGCGATTCCGATACTATTACAACAAGACACAGACATTGTGGCTTTGGCTCAAACAGGAACAGGAAAAACAGCGGCATTTGGTTTCCCGCTGATTCAGAAAATTGACGCTTCTTCAAGACATACGCAAGCTCTAATTTTATCTCCCACACGCGAATTGTGTTTGCAAATTGCCAATGAGATAAAAAACTACTCCAAACATACACCTCTATTGCATACAGTTGCAATATATGGCGGAGCAAGTATTACTGAACAGGCAAAAGAGGTAAAAAAAGGAGCTCAAATTATTGTGGCAACCCCTGGAAGAATGCAGGATATGATAAACCGAGGGTTTGTTGACATCAGAAAAATTGATTTTTGTGTATTAGACGAAGCTGACGAAATGCTCAACATGGGATTCTATGACGACATTGTATCGATTCTATCTACCACTCCTGAAAACAAAAGTACTTGGTTGTTTTCAGCAACGATGCCGCATGAAGTAGCTCGTATTGCTCGGGAATTTATGCGTAAACCTCTTGAAATTACTGTTGGTACCAAAAACTCAGGAACAGCTACAGTTTCGCATCAGTATTATGTAGTAAATGCACGCGACAGGTACGAAGCTT
Organism: Flavobacteriaceae bacterium; assembly: GCA_034005285.1. Classification (GTDB taxonomy): domain Bacteria; phylum Bacteroidota; class Bacteroidia; order Flavobacteriales; family Flavobacteriaceae; genus Flavobacterium. The sequence goes on along the minus strand of JAVEUZ010000009.1, from coordinate 65,387 downwards.
TAAAGCGTTTGGCAGATGCCAATCCTGATATTTTTTCGGTTGTATTTTGCCGTACAAAAAGAGACACACAATCTATAGCAGAAAAATTAATTGAAGATGGTTATAATGCCGCAGCTCTACACGGAGATTTATCTCAGGCACAACGTGATACCGTAATGAAGGCGTTTCGCGGACATCAAATTCAGATGTTGGTTGCTACCGATGTAGCTGCAAGAGGAATAGATGTAGATAGCATAACACACGTAATTAACTATCAGCTACCTGACGAAATAGAAACCTATAACCACCGGAGCGGAAGAACCGGAAGAGCAGGAAAATCAGGAATTTCTATGGTAATTATTACCAAAAGTGAAATCCGAAAAATCAATGCTATCGAAAAAATAATCAAACTAAAGTTTGAAGAAAAAGCCATTCCGTCTGGTATTGAAATATGCGAAATCCAACTTTTCCATTTAGCAAATAAAATTAAAGATGTAGAAGTTGATTATGAAATAGAAAACTACCTACCTGCTATTTATGATGTGTTAAAAGACTTATCAAAAGAAGAACTTATCAAAAAAATAGTGTCTGTAGAGTTTAATCGTTTTATTAATTACTATAAAAAGAAACGCGATTTATCTCCGCAATCTTCAGATAAAAGCAAAGACCGAAACTTTCAAGAGGGCGATTCTGTAAGATATTTTATCAACATCGGTGCAAGAGATAATTTTGACTGGATGAGCCTAAAAGACTTTTTGCGTGACACCTTAGAATTAGGTCGTGATGATGTTTTTAAAGTAGATGTAAAAGATGGATTCTCCTTTTTTAATACAGATTCCGAACATGTTGACAGAGTTATGGATTTGCTTAACAGTATTCATCTGGAGGGCAGGAAAATAAATGTTGAAATTTCTAAAAACGAAAACGGAAACAACCGTAGGAGAGATCATAACAACAGAAAAACCGGAGAAAGACCTTCTTTTAAAAGTGAAAAAGGATTCGGAAAAAAAAGTTTTGGAAATGACAAACAAGCCGGCAAAAGAAAAAACGAAAACAAACCGGCTAACAAAGCTTTTGATGCAGCCAAAAGCCGACGCTCAAGAAGAAGTTAAAGCTATTTTGTTAATTTTCTTATAATAACAAAGAAAACATAAAGAAATCTCTTCTAAAGTATTATTTTTAGACCATGTTTATAATGTCCATGAGATTTTTTTATGTTTTTTTCGTATTATTTTTGCCATTTGTTTCTTTTTCTCAGGAAACTCTGGAAGTTACTAAAGTTTACGGAATCATTAAAGATGATGCCACACAGAAAAACATTGGCAACACAAATATCATAAATCTAAATAACGTAAAAGGCACAGTTACAGACAGTAAAGGCTATTTTGAAATAGAAGCCGCTGTAAATGATACACTTCACATATCTTTTGTGGGCTATCAATCTATGAGAGTAAGAGTAACCAACGACTGGATAAATGCAAAAACTCCCACTGAAATAAAAATGACCGAAAAAGCTTACGTACTTGATGAAGTTATTGTTTATCCGTACAAATTAACTGGTTATTTAGAAATAGACGCCAAACTAATTCCCATCTCTGAAAATTATAGATACGGCATTTCCGGACTTCCTTATGGTTATGAAGTCGGTGACACATCTCCTAATGCCATTAGTCGGGTCATAGGTTCTCTATTTAATCCGGCAGATTTGCTATACAATTTTTTTGGAAAGAAACCGAACGAATTAAAAAAACTTCGGGATATGAAAAAAGACGACACTGTAAGGCAAATGCTTGAGACAAAATATGATAGAGAAACAATTGCTGTAATGTTAGGCATTGATAAATCTGAAATACCCGAGATATTGCAACGATGCAACTATTCTGAATCATTTATAAAAACAGCTAATGACTTGCAGGTTCTTGATGCTATAAATGATTGTTATGAAGAATATAAAATCCTAAACAGAAAAAAATAGGTTCTACTCTATCCGTTCAATTCGAGAAATCTTTTTTCAACACCTTCTATATCTCTAATAGATTTTTTTGTCCAATCCAATTTTTTCAGAAAAAAATCATTTTCGTTCAATTGCCAATTCAAACCTGATTTTCTTAGTCTAACCGAAATGTCAAACATAATTATGGCAGCAGACACAGATATATTAAGACTCTCGGTAAAGCCAAACATCGGTATCTTTATAAAACCGTCTGCTTGTTCAATAATTTCGGGAGATACACCCGTTTTCTCATTTCCAAAAAAAATGGCTGCCGGAGTTGTAATATCAAAATCTTCAAGCATATAAGAATTATGATGGGGTGATGTTGCGATGATTCTATAGTTTTGTTTTTTTAATGACTCAACACACGATTCCGGAGTCTTGAACCTGTTTACATCTACCCATTTCTGGGCTCCGAGAGCAATTTCTGTATCAATTCTTTTACCAAATTTCTGCTCAATGACCATTAGTTCTTGAATGCCAAAAACATCACAACTTCGAAGAACCGCACTGGTATTGTGTAGCTGATAGACATCTTCTACCACAATCTTAAAATGATTTGTTCTTTTGCGTAACATATCATTTATTTTAGCCTTTCTTTCGCTCGTTATAAAATCTTCTAAATAATCGAGATATAAAGGAGATTGTAATATTTCGTTCATCGTATTTTTCTTTTTAAACTAAAATTCTTAATTTGGCTATCTTAAATCAGAAAAAATGACACAGGAAGATATAGTCTTAATGATTCGGAGCAAAGACCAAAAGGCATTTATACAATTATATGATTTGTATGCTCAGAGTCTTTATGGCATCATCTCAGGACTAACTTCCGACTCTGAAGAAGCCGAAAATATTTTGCATGATGTTTTTGTAAAAATATGGAATAATTTTGATTCTTTTCCCGAAAACAAAGTTCGATTTTATACTTGGATAGCAAATTTGGCAAGAGAAACAGCTATAGAAAAACAAAAATCTGACGAAAATTATTCCAAAAATAAACACGTTTCTAAGAATTTTATAAATCTGATTGATGAAAAAAAAATTGACACTATTGGCATCGAGGAGTTTGTAAAAAAAATGAAGCCATTACATATAAAATTAATAGATACTCTTTTTTTCAAAGGTCATACTCCAATAGAAGTCTCCGAAGAATTTGATATTCCTATAAGTACAATAAGATCTGAAAACCGTAATTCTATTGCTGAATTAAAAAAACTAATATCAGAACTATGAGTCCGCAAGAATATATAGAATCAGGTATTTTAGAATTATACGTTTACGGTGCTTTAAGTGAATCCGAAAACGAAGAAGTCATAAAAATGTCTGCTCAATATCCTGAAATTTCTGAGGAAATTCTCCGAATTGAGCATGCACTCCTAATACTGTCAAGTAGTATAACACCAAAACTTTCAGGAAAAAACTATGAGAAAATAAAACTGTCCATTTTTGACGAAAATTTGGAAAAAGAAAAGGAAATTATATATGAGAAATCAAAACCCGGTTTTGCTCGTTATCTGGGGTGGCTAATAGCTTTGGCATTACTTTTCGCCTGTATTTATTTTTACTTGCAATATGAATCTGAAAAAAAATATACTGAAAATCTAAAGGAAGAACAATACAATTTAGAACAGCAGATTATTGATACTGAACTTAAAAACCGTCAAAACTATACCTATCTGTCCATTATAAGGAATCCTAATAACAAAATTGTGCAACTCGAAGGTCAAGATGCAGCCCCAAAAGCCTTTGCTAAAATATATTGGAACACAGATACATCTCAAATTTATGTTGACGGTTTGCACATGCCCGAGCCTCCCGAAGGCATGATATATCAGGTGTGGGCTTTAAAGCTTAATCCGTTAACTCCTTTGAGCATTGGTTTTCTTGAAGATTTCAAAAATCATAGTACAAAATTTTTCCAAGTAGATAATGTTGTCGAAGCCGAAGCTTTTGGCATCACATTAGAACCTGCCGGAGGAAGTCCGATACCTACAATTGAACAATTGTTTGTTTTGGGAAAAATGTAATTCTTCTTTTTAGGAATAACAAATTTTAGTTGCAAAATGGTTTTTAATTATAGAGTCTAAACCTTATCTTTGTAGCTTTTGCCAACCTTACTATTTACATTCATTTATTTCATGATTTTTGATTATGATTTTGTTAATTTTACTCAAAGAAAATGAGAAATAAAACCTAAAAAGACTCATAACAACATGACTCTCACAGAACTAACAGCAATTTCTCCGATAGATGGTCGATATCGAAGAAAAGTCAAAGAACTTTCCGAATATTTTTCTGAAGAAGCTTTAATAAAATATCGTGTTTTAGTAGAAGTAGAATATTTTATCGCACTTTCCAAGAAAATACCTCAATTAGAAAAAATCGGAAACGACAAACTGACTGGATTGAGAGAGTTGTATATCAATTTCAAACATGAGGATGCCCTAACCATAAAAGAAATCGAGAAAACAACCAATCACGATGTAAAAGCAGTTGAATATTTTATTAAAAAGGCTTTTGACAACTTAGGGCTTGAAAATCACAAAGAGTTTATCCATTTTGGTCTTACTTCTCAGGACATAAACAACACAGCAATTCCACTTTCTTTAAAAGAAGCTTTTGAAAAAGTGTATTTACCAAATATCATATCGTTAGTTTCAAAAATTAAGGATTTAAGTTCAGAATGGAAAGAGATTCCGATGCTTGCCAGGACACACGGACAACCCGCTACTCCTACAAGACTCGGAAAAGAATTTGCAGTATTTTCGGAAAGATTAGAAGAACAACTACGTTTGTTATTTTCTATACCGTTTGCAGCAAAATTTGGTGGAGCCACCGGCAATTACAACGCCCATTTTATCGCATATCCCGATGTTGACTGGAAACATTTTGGAACAACTTTTGTCGAGGAAAAATTGGGTTTACACCATTCTTTTCCTACTACACAAATTGAACATTATGACCATATCGCTGCATTATTTGATGCTTTTAAAAGAATCAATACAATCCTGTTAGATTTAAACCGAGATATCTGGTCATATATTTCTATGGATTATTTTAAGCAAAAAATTAAAGAGGGAGAAATTGGATCGAGTGCAATGCCCCATAAAGTAAACCCTATTGATTTTGAAAATTCTGAAGGAAATCTGGGCATTGCCAATGCATTATTTGAACATTTGTCGGCAAAACTTCCTGTTTCAAGATTACAACGTGACTTAACAGACAGTACGGTTTTAAGAAACATAGGCGTACCAATAGCTCATACTATCATAGCTTTTGAAGCAACTATGACAGGTTTAAACAAACTGCTTCTTAACGAAAAGAAAATTCAAGAAGACCTTGACAATAATTGGGCGGTTGTTGCAGAAGCCATACAGACCATTCTTAGGCGTGAAGGATACCCGAATCCTTATGAAACACTAAAAGGTTTGACCAGAACCAACAGCGTTATAAACAAAGATTCAATTCAAGAATTTATTAAAACATTAGAAGTCTCAGAAAATGTTAGAAACGAACTTTTAGCCATTACTCCAAACAACTATTTAGGGTTGGGGCTTTAAAATTTTGTTTTTAACAATTTTTTATACCAAATAAAATAACAAAGAAGAACTACAAACGTTAATTTTACATCTAAAACAAAAAACATGAAAAAAGGGGTATTACTTATTGGTCTTATGGCATTGATATTGGGGTCATGCGGGACAAAGAAAAAAATTGCCGATCTTGAAGCAAAAAACAAAGAATGTCAAGATTTATTAAATACTGCAACTGTAAAACTAAATCTCTGTTTATCTGAAAAAGAGTTTTTATCCGATCAGGTTGCAGATTTGAAAAAAAGTAATACAGACCTGATTAGCAATATGAACAACCTCACGATGCTTACATCAAAAGGTGCCGAAAATCTTGAAAAATCTCTTGAAAGTTTAAAAGAAAAAGATCTCAAAATATCTCGTTTACAAGATGCTCTGACCAGAAAAGATAGTGTTACTTTGGCATTGGTAACCAGTTTGAAAGGTGTCGTAGGAATCAACGAACCGGACATCGAAGTCAATGTAGAAAAAGGTGTTGTGATGATTTCTATTTCTGATAAAATGCTCTTCAAATCAGGTAGTTATGAAATAAATGACAGAGCCAAAGAAATTCTTGGCAAAGTAGCGAAAGTCATCAACGAAAGACCTGATTTTGAATGTATGATAGAAGGACATACAGACAACATCCCTTATAGAAACGGACTATTGTTAGACAATTGGGATTTGAGTGTAAAACGTGCCACATCTGTTGCAAGAGTTCTCATCAAAGATTACAAAACAAACCCTAAACAATTGATAGCTGCCGGACGCGGCGAACACATTCCGTTGGTAGAAAATAACAATGTAGACAACCGTTCTACAAATAGAAGAACACGCATTATTGTTATGCCAAAGATTGACCAGTTTTATGATATGATTGAAAACGAAATGAAAAAACAATCAAAATAATACCTGAATAAGAAAAAGTTTAAATCACTTCATAAAAAAAGTCCCGAAGATGGGACTTTTTTATTTCAATTAAGTTGGGACTATATATCTTCGACTTTATAATATATCGATATCACCCTTTCCTTCTCTAATCACAATTGGTTCTCCCTCAGAAAAATCAATAATTGTAGAAGGCGAATTATCTCCATATCCCCCATCGACAACCAAATCTACTTTGTTTTGCCATTTTTCAAAAATCAATTCCGGATCGGTAGAGTATTCTAAAACCTCATCATCATCATGTATTGAAGTTGATACAATTGGATTTCCGAGTTGTTTTACAATTTCAAGAGCTATGTTGTTATCAGGTACACGAATACCGACTGTTTTCTTCTTTTTAAACTCTTTCGGAAGATTATTATTACCTGGCAAAATAAAAGTATAAGGTCCGGGCAACGCTCTTTTAAGTATTTTAAATGTAGATGTGTCTATTTGTTTTACATAATCTGACAGATTGCTTAAATCATGACATACAAAAGAAAAATGAGCTTTTTCCAATTTCACACCTTTTATTTTCGCAATACGTTCTAGTGCTTTTGTATTTGTAATATCGCAGCCAAGCCCATAAACAGTATCGGTAGGATAAATAATGAGTCCGCCGTCTTTCAGCACATTGACTACTTTAGTTATTTCTTTTGGGTTGGGGTTTTCTGGATAAATTTTAATTAGATGTGCCATTTTTTTATACAAAATTAATAAAAAACAAATGCCTCCCGATATACGGAAGGCACTTAGTTATTTTTGATAGCAAAAATTATTCAGCTATTACTTCATAAGGCAATTCGAAAATTACATCGCGGTGCAAACGAATTGAAGCTGTATATTTCCCTACTCTTTTTACAACACCCGAGGTGATATATTTACGATCAACGGCTTGTCCTTCTTTTTCAAGAACTTCAGCCAAGTCAATATTTGTTATTGAGCCAAAAAGTTTTTCGCCTCCTGCTTTTGCAGATATTTTAATATCAAGAGTTTTGATTGCTTCTGCTTGTTTTTTAGCTTCATCAACCAATTTTTGTTCTTTGTGAGCTCTTTGTTTCAAGTTTTCTGCCAATACTTTTTTTGCAGAAGGTGTTGCTAATAATGCAAATCCTTGAGGAATTAAATAATTACGTGCGTATCCTGGTTTTACATTTACCACGTCGTCTTTAAATCCTAAATTCTGAACATCTTGTTTTAAGATAATTTCCATGTTGTTGTCCTTTTTTAAATTTTAGAAGTTAGGTTTCATTACTAAACAAAACCAACAACTATAGTTATTTTTATTTTAATAAATCGGCTACATAAGGCATTAATGCCAAGTGACGTGCTCTTTTTACAGCAACTGACACTTTTCTCTGATACTTCAAAGAAGTTCCCGTAAGACGACGCGGTAAAATTTTACCTTGTTCGTTTACAAATTTCAAAAGGAAATCAGGGTCTTTATAATCAATATACTTAATACCTGATTTTTTGAAACGACAATATTTCTTTTCTTTATTTGTATCAATATTCAAAGGAGTAAGATATCTGATATCTCCATCCTTTTTTCCTCTTGCAGATTGTTCTATTGTTGACATAATGATTACGCTTTTGCTTTAAGTTTTTCTCTTCTTCTTTCTGCCCAAGAAATAGCATGTTTGTCTAGTTTTACCGTAATAAAACGCATTACACGCTCATCTCTTCTAAACTCTGTTTCAAAACCGGCAATGATTTCTCCCGGAGCTTTAAATTCAAACAAGTGATAGAAACCACTTTTTTTGTGCTGGATTTCGTAAGCTAATTTTTTTAAGCCCCAATCCTCTTTTGATACCATCTGTGCCCCTTTAGAAGTAAGGTAATCTTCAAACTTACTTACTGTTTCCTTTATCTGTTGTTCAGACAAAACGGGATTCAAGATGAAAACAGCTTCATAATGATTCATAAAATTTACTTTAAAAATGTTAAATTGGGTGCAAAGGTATGAATTTCTTTTAATTCACCAAGCATTACACACAAATAATCGACATATAACAAAAAAAGTCAGGTTAATGTTAGGTTTTGTCGATGAAATGCACTACGTTTGTTTTACCAAATCTATAATAATGCGTAATTATGAAACTAAATTGTGTTGTAATTGATGATAGTTCGATTCAGAGAATGATCATCACAAAGTTAGTGAATAACCACCAAAGTCTCAATTTGGTTGGCGATTTCTCTAATGCTATTGAAGCTAAGAGTTGTATGTCTGTACACTCTGTTGACCTTATTTTCCTCGACATCGAAATGCCCATTATAAGCGGCTTCGATTTTCTCGACGGACTAAAAAACAAACCTCAGATTATCTTTATCACATCAAAAGCAGATTATGCCGTAAAAGCTTTTGACTATGACGCAACAGATTATCTTCAGAAACCAATCTCTGTAGAACGTTTTGATGCCGCCGTAAAACGTGCCATCGATTTGCACAGACTCAAAAACGAAGTTCATGAAGAAGAAGGCGATTATATATTTATAAAGAGTAATCTAAAAAAACTCAAAGTATATACTTCAAAAATTAAATGGATTGAAGCTTATGGCGATTATGTTAAAGTTGTAACAGACGAAGACAGTAATCTGGTTTTAGCAACCATGAAGTCTTTTGAGCACGATTTAGCAAAAGACAAATTTTTGCGTGTCCACAAATCGTATATAGTAAACATCGATAAAATCGAAAGGTTTAACAGTAAATATGCTGAAATTGGTGTTACCAAAATTCCGTTGAGTCGGAATAAAAAAGATGATTTAAAACGAGCTTTAGCAATAGCCTAATTAACATCTACATTTATAGTTGTTCTTACCGCTTTAAACTGCGAAACAGCATTAAAACTATCCAAAATTTTATGGATAGTTTTTTTTGTTTTTATCAGTGAATGTTCTAACGGAATCTTAATCATAATAAGTCTGTAATATTCGTTTCTGATTCTCGAAACTGCTGGCTCTTCCGGCCCTAAAACCGGAATATTCAAATTTTGATTTAAAACTTGATAGAGCCACATTGAACTTTCTCTGGTTTTCTCAAAATCTCGATGCTTTAATGTAATTCTGATTAATTTGTAAAAAGGCGGATATTGAAATTTTTTTCTTTCATACAACTGTTCTATATACATACCTATATAATCATTATCAAAAACCTGTTTGATAATAATATGATTTGGATTATAAGTCTGTATAACTACCCTGCCTCTTTTGTCTGAACGTCCCGCTCTGCCCGAAACCTGAACCATCATCTGAAAGCTCCTTTCAAATGCTCTAAAATCAGGGAAGAAAAGCATATTGTCGGCATTAAGAACGCCTACAAGACCTACGTTGTCAAAATCCAAACCTTTGGCAAGCATCTGAGTTCCTACCAATATATCTATTTCTCGATGTTTAAATTTTTCTATTAAATTATCATAGCCGTGCTTTCCTCCTGTGGTATCCTGGTCCATTCTCGAAATTTTTTTCTGCGGAAAAAGTTCTGCCAACTCCATCTCAACCTGTTCGGTACCAAAACCTTTGGTTGTTAATTCTATACTATGACAAGCCTGACAGTGAGTAGATTTAGGAATCGAATAACCACAGTAATGGCAACGCAATTGGTTTTTAAATTTATGATAAGTCAAACTCACATCACAGTTTGAGCATTGCGGTACATGACCGCACGTAACACATTCCATTAACGGTGCAAACCCTCTTCTATTCTGAAACAAAATAACCTGACTGCCTTGTTCAACAGTATTTGTTATATCGGCTATTAAAGTATCACTCAAATGTCCTATCATTTGCTTTCTGAAATATTTATCTTTCAAATCGACCAACACAATTTCAGGAAGCTGCACTTTTCCATACCTTTCTTTTATGTCAACCAAACCAAATTTTCCGGTTTGAACATTATAATAGGTTTCTATCGACGGCGTAGCAGAACCCAACAATACTTTTGCATTATGATATTTTGCCAAAACCGAAACTGCATCTCTGGCATGATAACGCGGTGCCGGGTCTGTCTGTTTGAAATTCTGTTCATGTTCTTCGTCAACAATGACCAAATCTAAATTTCTGAATGGTAAAAACAAAGCAGAACGAGCTCCGATAATCAACTTTGCTTTAGAAGATTTTCCCAGAACCTGATACCACACCTCTACCCTTTCACTTGGATTAAAACGGGAATGATAAACCGCTATTTGATTCCCGAAATAATTTCTGAGCCTTGAGACTAATTGAGCGGTTAGTGCAATTTCAGGAAGTAAAAACAAAACTTGTTTTTCATTTTGAATTACTTCTTCGATTAACTTTATATAAATCTCGGTTTTTCCACTCGAAGTAACACCGTGCAAAAGACAAATGTCTTTGGACGAAAATTGCTCTTTGATAGAAGTGAGTGCACTTTGCTGTGCTTCGCTTAATTGAAGATTTTGCTCAATGGTCTTTCCTTCATAATCTGTTCTGTCGTTTGTGAGATAATATTCTTCAAAAACACCTTTATTAATCAGAGCTTTTAACACTGTCGAAGTTCCTCCGGCAGACTTTATAAGTTGTTTGGCAGTGATGGGCTTTTTTTCTGAAACTTTTAGTTGAAAATAACTGAGTAATAAAGTTGATTGTTTTGGGGCAGATGATAATTGCTCAAATAGTTGAGACAAATTGTTTTCTTGTTCATATTCTTGATGCAACCTGATATAACGTACAACTTTAGGTTTATAGACTTCAGAGATTTCCTGTTGCAAAATGATAATGTCCTTTTGCAGCATTTTCTGAATCACCGGAATAACGGTTTTCTTATTCAGAATTTCTATGAAGTCTTTTATTTTAATTACTTTTTGATGCTGCAATGCTTCAACTATCAAAAACTCATCATCACTAAGTTCTTCTTTGTTTATTATTGCTTCGGGTTTTGCCATAATAATAGTTTCGCTCTCCAACAACAAAACCGATGGAACGGCAGCCCGATAAACTTCGCCCAACGTACACATATAATAAGATGCTATCCAATCCCAATGTTTTAACTGTGTTTCTGTAACGATGGGAAATTCATCAAGAATCTGGTGAATTTCTTTGGCTTCGTATAAAATAGGTGGTTGTCTGTGAACAGAAATTGCTAATGCCGTGTATATTTTAGATTTTCCGAAAGGAACAGTAATACGCATTCCGGGTTTAATAAAATGGAATTCGGCTTCAGATATTCGATATGTAAAAGTTTTATCTAAAGCCAATGGCAATATTACTTCAGCAAAAAAAGACATATTATTATTGATAAAGGTTTTTTCTTTTCAGTGTGTTAATCGCTGCATTTAGTTCAAACCCCAATAAAAGCACCGTGCAATTCAACCAGATATAAAACATCAGAATCAACAATGTTCCTATGGAACCATACAATTCATTGTAAGTAGCAAATTTTACTACATAAATTCCAAAAAAATAAGATGAAATTATAATCAAAACAGTAGTAAAAACAGAGCCAATACTAATAAATGGAATTTGTTTGGTTTGTTTAGCACCAAATTTAAACAATAACGAAACGACTATCAGTAGCATTAAAATTACAAAAATATATCGAGTTAACTGAAATGCAAAAATGTCTAAATCTATACTTTGTATAAAAATTTCAGAAATCACAATAGCCGCAACAGTAACTATCAAAATTGCAGAAAGCAATAACGACATAGCGAGTGCAACCAAATATTGTCTAACAATACCCCTTGACATGGTGATATGATAAGAAGTTTCAAAACCTCCTAATATGGCATTGACACCATTTGTCATCAGAAAAATAGATAATATAAAACCGGAAGAAAGTAACCCTTTGTAACTGTTATTCAAAATATCATCTATTATAGATTTTATGGCTTCAAAGGTTGTTGGCGGTACGCCTTCTTCTACGAACTTCATAAAATCTTCCTGAAAACCCTCTATAGGAATATAGGGTAGCAGATTCAATATAAAAAGAGTGAATGGAAACAATGCCATAAAGAAACTAAAAGCAATGGCACTTGAACGGTAAGAAAAAGCACCTTTTACAATTCCTGAAATATACAATTCTAATAATTCGTATAGAGAAAGTCCTTCTAACCAAGGTAATCTAATCCTCTGGATAAACGAAATTAGTTTTCCGACAACGGGTATTTTATGAAATTTCTTTTTCTCCAACTCTTCAATGATAATCAGAAAGTTACAAGGCTTTCAGACTTAAATCCATATTATAAACAGAATGCGTCAAAGCTCCGGAAGAAATATAATTTACGCCACACTCAGCATAATTTCTGATGGTTTTTTCATTAATATTACCAGAGCTTTCTGTTTGACATTTATTGCCTATTAGAGCAACTGCTTGACGGGTCATTTCATAATCGAAATTATCCAGTAAAATTCTGTGAACACCATCATTTTGCAGAATTTCTTCTACTTCTTTCAAATCTCTTGCCTCAACAATAATTTTTAAATCAAGCTGTTTTTCGTTGAGATACTGTCTTGTTTTGACAATTGCCTTAGAAATACTTCCTGCAAAATCGATGTGATTATCTTTAAGCATAATCATATCATACAATGCAAAACGATGATTTTCGCCTCCACCGATTGCCACAGCCCATTTTTCGGCTGCTCGAAAACACGGTGTCGTTTTTCGGGTATCGAGAACTTTTGTATTTGTGCCTTCAAGTAGCTTTACAAAATGTTGAGTTTTGGTGGCAATGGCACTCATTCGCTGCATGGAATTTAGCACCAAACGTTCTGCTTTGAGTATCGATTGTGAAGAACCCGATATGTAAAAAATATCATCACCGTATTTTATGGGAGTTCCGTCTTTAATTCTTATATCTATTTCCAGATTGGGGTCAACGTGCTTAAAAATCATTTCGGCAAAAGAAACTCCCGCAATAATGCCTTCTTCTTTTGCCAACAATCTTGCTTTTCCTGTTGCCGATTGCGGAATACAAGCCAGCGAACTGTGGTCGCCCTCCCCTATATCTTCTTTGATACCATTTGAAATAATACGGTCTAATTCGTGCTGAAATGCTGCTTTGCTAATCATAAAAGTTAGTTTTCTTTGAAAGGAGTGATTTAAAAAGCTAAAATAAGAAAAGGTTTTCAGAAGCCGTAGAAAATTTGGCAATAAGATTTAGAAAATTTGTATGCCAAAAAAATGCTTAAACCAAATTATAAATTAGAATTTCGGCGTTTTTTCTGAAAAGTTTTTTCTTCTGCTCTTGGTTTTCTGTTTACGTTTATTGGTTTAGGATGGCTATAACTTGCCTCTTCGGTCTTGCTCGATGGTTCAATCAATGTATTGAGTTCATTGATTTCAGATTCGGTCAAATCTCGGTATCTTCCTACTGGAATATCTAAAGAAATATTAATAATTCTGATTCTTTTTAGAGCAGTAACCTCATAGCCCAAATATTCGCACATCCGCCTAATCTGACGGTTTAATCCTTGTGTTAAAATAATCCTGAAAACAAACTTACTAATTTGTTCAACTTCACATTTGTTGGTAACAGTACCTAAAATCGGGATTCCGTTTCCCATTCTTTGAATAAAACGTTCTGAAACAGGTTTGTTTACAGTAACAATATATTCTTTTTCGTGATTGTTTCTGGCTCTGAGAATTTTGTTCACAATATCGCCGTCGTCGGTCATAAAAATAAGCCCTTCACTGGCTTTATCGAGTCTTCCTATCGGAAAAATTCGTTTCGGATAGTCTATAAAATCTACGATATTATTTTTCACTTTTTGATTTGTAGTACATTCAATACCGGCGGGTTTGTGAAAAGCGAGATAAACAGGTTTTTCATTTTTTTCAATAATAAGTTTTCCGTCAACTCTTATTTCGTCAGTATCAAAAACTTTTGTTCCCATTTCTGGCACATTTCCGTTTATTGTAATACGACCTTCGGTAATGAGTTTATCGGCTACTCTTCGGGAGCAATAGCCACTTTCCGAAAGAAATTTGTTAATGCGTTTACCTTCATTTTCCATAACTGCAAAAGTAATTTATTTTAATTGAAAAGTTTGTCTGTCTAAAAAATACTATCTTGCAAAACTTTTTAAGCTCAAAATATGAAATCAACATTACAAATCTTTTTATGCTTGTTTTTGTTTAATACATCATTTTCTCAAAACAGAAAAGGTCAGTTTTATCTTGAATCTGGGAGTAATTCACATGATTTTTACATAGCTTTCAAACCCCATATTTTTCAAAATCAAGACTTGACAAATCTTTTAACACATCACGAAGAATGGAATACTATCAGAGAAACTTATGACTTTACTTTGAAGAAAGGAATTTATATTTCTGAAGAAAAATTAGACAATTTAAAACGTAATGCACTAATAGTTTCAGGAAATTCTGAAGCTGTCAACAGACTCAAATTTATATACAAAATCAATACTGTCAACAACTCTAATCAAGAGCTATATGAACTTGCCATAAGATTGGAACAACTTGATTTTGTAGAATATTGTGCATTAATTTCAACCGACCCGATTAAACCACCGTATGACATTCCGCCTGTTACGCCCAATTTTGAAGCCAACCAAACTTATATAGGTTCCAATCCGGGACTCAATATGCAATATGCCTGGGATTTAGGATTGGCAGGTTCCGGCATAAAAGTACGTAATGTTGAATACGGATTTAATAAAAATCATGAAGATTTGCATCAAGTAAATGCTTTTATAGCTTCGGGTATGACTATAAATTCAACTGCTACCCAAGAATATGTAGAACACGGTACGCCAGTTTTTGGAATCATTATGGCACACAAAGGAAATTACGGAATTTCCGGACTCGCTCACGAAGTGGAAGAAATGGTGTTGTTTCCTGAGTGGCAACAAATAGGATATAATAGAGTTTATGCCGTTTCGCAATCTATTGAAAATTCAGAACTCGGTGATGTGATTATTTACGAAATGCAAACGTCCGGATATAACCCTACCTCAGAAAATCCTAAATATGTTCCGGCAGAATATAACAATATTATCTGGGATTTGACCAAAGCAGCTTCGGATGCCGGAATCGTAGTTGTGGCTGCCGGTGGAAACGGTGGGCAAAATCTCGACTCTGATAATTATTTGCCATATATGAATCGTGGAAACAGCGGTGCCATCATTGTCGGTGCAGGTTTTGCTTCTACTTTACACAACCGAATTTCGTACAGCACATACGGAAGTCGCATCAATCTGCAAGGTTGGGGAAACAATGTTTTTGCCTGTGGTTATGGTGATGTGATAATGATTGAAAACGATTTTAACCAAGCATATACTAATTTTTCAGGAACAAGTTCTGCCACACCATTGGTAGCTTCTTGTGCCATCGTACTTTTGTCATATCATCACCAACTTACAGGTGAATGGCTGACAAGTTCTGATTTGATAGATATTCTACAAACCACTGGAATTCCACAAGGAAACCCTTCAACGGGAAATATAGGACCGTTACCAAATATGCAAGCTGCTATAGAATTGGTCTATGAAAATTATACAATGTCTTTGCCTGAGACTGAAATATCGCAAATTTCTTTTGAAATATATCCCAATCCCGCACATACTGAAATAAACTTTTTAAGAAACTCAGATTTTAATTCTGAAACAAAATATGAAATTATCAATATGTTAGGTCAAAAGGTTTCTGATGGTATTTTACTCACAGATTTTTTACCTATAAACCACTTAGAATCAGGAATTTATTTTATAAAAATCATTTCTAAAAATAAATCCGGAATTAGAAAATTTATAAAAAAATAATTCATTATGATACTCACCACCACCTCCATTATCGAAGGACATACTATTAAAGAATACAAAGGGATTGTAACCGGTGAAACCATCATTGGTGCCAATGCAATCAAAGATTTTATGGCAAGTCTTACTGATTTTTTCGGAGGGCGTTCTACTGCTTATGAAAAAGTTCTGATTGAAGCCAAAAACACCGCAATGGCTGAGATGCAACAAAGAGCTACGAGTTTGGGTGCTAATGCCGTTATAGGAATCGATTTAGACTATGAAACCCTCGGAAACAACGGTGGTATGTTGATGGTAACTGTCAGTGGAACGGCAGTAGTGATATAAACTTCTATTATTTTAATTATCTCGAAAATTTGGTAACTCATAGTGCAGAAGCATTAAACAGAGCGGTACGACAAAACCAAATTAAAAAACACTTCTAATATACGGACACAGCCTGATAAATTTCGTTATTTTCTTACTCCGCAGCAATGCAGTGCAAAAAGCATTCAAACAAAACAAAAATATTCATTTTTCGCTTCACCCGAGAGCTTTGCTCGAATTGGTGAAGCAATCAAAAAAGTTAAAATTACTTCAAAGTTTAAATGATTTCATTGTTTAAAACCTTGTTTATAATAAACCCCGAAGGGTTTCCGTTTAAAGTAGCAGGATGCCTATTTTTGAATTTAAAAACCTGTTAGAAAATGCAAAAATTGTTTTGTTTGTTTACATTGGCTTTATTGATGCAAAGCCCTGTTGTTTTTGGACAACGTACCGAAATTTACACCCACGACCTCGAAGAGTACAGCAGAGCAGTCCAACTTTATAAAGACAAGCAATATCAGTCTGCTCAGATACTCTTTAAAAGAATCATAGATTCCGGTTTTTCTTATGAAGTAGAATCTGACTGTGCCTATTATATTGCCAATTGTGCTATCAGGCTCAACCAAGCAAACGGCGACGTACTGATGGAAGAGTTTGTAGAAAAATACCCTACAAGCTCCAAACACAATCAGGCGTTTACCGAAGTTGCTCATTTTTATTTTGACCAGGGGAAGTTCCCTCAGGCATTACAATGGTTTGAAAAAGTTGATGAAAGTCAACTCACATTTGCCGAAAAAGAAAAATTTAACTTCCAAAAAGGTTATGCTTTCTTTTCTGGCGGAAACAAAAAAGATGCTACAAATTACTTTAACAGAGTGGTCAATTCGCAAGAATTCGGGTCACAGGCTAAATATTATTTAGGTTATATTTCTTATGAATCTGACAATTATCAAGAAGCAACAGAATATTTTGAGCAGGTAGAAGACCAACAAAAATATAAAGAAAAAATGTCTTACTATCAGGCAGATATGAATTTCAAGCTTGGTAATTTTCAAAAAGCCATCGATTTAGGTCTAACTGCAATGTCGAAATCTGATGCACAGGAAAAGTCAGAATTAAATAAAATTATTGGCGAAAGTTATTTCAACCTCAAAGAATATCAAAAAGCCATTCCGTATTTAAAGGAATATAAAGGAAAAAAAGGAAAATGGAACAATACCGATTTTTACCTTTTAGGATATGCTTATTACAAAACAAATGATTTTGAAAATGCCGTATCACAATTCAACAAAATCATTGATGGTAATGACCATGTAGCACAAAATGCTTATTATCATTTAGGTGAAAGTTATCTAAAAATCAACCGAAAACAACAAGCTCTTAACGCCTTTAAGAATGCTTCCGAAATGGATTTTGAAGCCAAAATTCAGGAAGATGCCTATTTTAATTATGCCAAACTGAGCTACGAAATCGGAAATCCATATCAGAGTGTGCCTGATGTGATGACTACATTTCTGAAAAAATATCCGAATACACTTTACAAACAAGAAATAGAAACTCTTCTGATAGATTCTTATATCTCGTCTAAAAACTATAAAGATGCTTTGGTTTTATTAGAAAAAAATAAATCTTTTGAAAACAAACAGGCATACCAAAAAGTAACATTCTACCGTGGTTTAGAGCTATATACTGACGGAAATTATCAGGAAGCCCTTTCGATGTTCAAAAAATCATTGGGCGAACCTCGTGATTCAAGATTTGTTGCCCGAGCCACTTTTTGGAAAGGAGAAACAGAATATGGTTTAGATAATTTCAGCGAATCTATTTTGAGTTTTAAACAATTCATTGGAAATTCTGCTGCCCAATCGACTCCGGAATACAAAAACATCAACTATAATTTGGCGTATGCACATTTTAAACTAAAAGAATATGACCATGCAGCAACCTATTTCCAAAAGCAAATTGACGTAGTAAAAGACGATAAAACCAGACTGAATGACAGCTATTTAAGATTGGGAGACTGTCTGTTTGTTAGTGCAAAATATTGGCCGGCAATGGAAGCCTATAACAAAGCTATCGAAATGAAAGTACCTGACTCTGATTATGCGTCATACCAAAAAGCCATCAGCTACGGGTTTGTTGCCAGAAATGAAAAGAAAATTGAAGACCTGAACAGTTTGATAAAGAATTTTCCAAAATCACAATATGCTGACGACGCTCTGTTTGAATTGGCAAACACATACACACACGAAGGAAAATCTGACTTGGCAATAAAAACCTATGACCAACTCATCAACGAGCATAAAAACAGTTCGTTTATTTCTAGAGCATTGTTGCGACAAGGCGTTGTATATTATAATGATAACAAAAATCAGTTGGCTCTGTCAAAATTCAAAAAAGTTGCGGCAGATTATCCTCGCACCTCCGAAGCCCTTGAAGCTGTTTCGACTGCCAGACAGATTTATGTTGACACCGGAAAATTTGATGAATATGCATCTTGGGTGAGAACTTTAGATTATGTAGAAGTTTCTAATGCAGACTTAGACAATACAGCTTATGAATCTGCCGAAAAAATGTATCTGCAAAACAAGACAAAAGAAGCCATTTCGGGCTTTAGCAGTTATATTGCCAAATTCCCGAACGGAATTCACGCACTAAAAGCTAATTTCTATCTGGCACAATTATATTATGCAGATGGTTTGGAAAACAACGCTGTGCCAAATTATGACTATGTTATTTCTAAAGCCAGAAATGAATTTACCGAGCAATCTTTAGCACGTTTAAGCGAAATATTCCTAAAAAAGAAAGAACACGACAAAGCTGTTCCTGTATTGAAACGCCTTGAAACCGAGGCAGATTTCCCGCAGAATATACTTTTTGCCCAATCAAATCTGATGAAATCTTATTACGAACAAAAAGATTATCGCAATACTGTTATTTATGCAGAAAAAGTGCTTTCAAATCCAAAAACCGACGACAGAATAAAAAGTGATGCACAGATTATGATTGCCCGTGCTGCCATTCAGACCGGAGACGAAGCCAAAGCAAAAACTGCTTATACAAAGTTATTGAACATAGCCAAAGGTGAAGTGGCAGCAGAAGCTTTGTACTATGATGCTTACTTTAAAAACAAAGAAGGAAAATATGAAGACTCTAACAAAGTTATTCAAAAATTATCCAAAGATTATTCAGGCTATAAATATTATGGTGCCAAAGGATTGATTATTATGGCAAAAAATTATTATGCCTTAAAAGACAGCTTCAATGCAAACTATATATTGGAAAACGTAATTACAAATTTTGCAGAATATAAAGATGTTGTAGAAGAAGCCCAAAGTGAGCTCAATATAATAAAAGCAGAAGAATCGAAACGAAACTCATCCATTCAGAATTAATCAATCTTTATAATATTAAAAATAAAAATATGCGAAACGCTCATTATATAATATTCACGGTTTTATTTTTTGGTCAAATGGTTTTTGCTCAACAAGAGAAAAATATGGGTACCGAGGTTGTCAATGTGGTAAAGCCTTATTCTGCTACTATTTCAGATGCTTTTAAAGTAAAAGAAACACCGCCTCTAGACGATGAAGACAATGCACCAAAACAACAAATACAATACAATATTTTTTCTTTTCCTGTGGCATCTACCTTTACTCCTTCGAAAGGAAAAGCTGCCTCTGTAGATAAAACTAAAAAAGAAAAATTATACAACAATTACGCTACTTTGGGTTTTGGAAATTACGCAACAGCTATAGGCGAATTATTTATTACTGAAAATTTTAATAGAAACGAATATGTTGGTGGAATGTTTCGCCACCATTCTTCGCAAGGCGGTATTAAAAATGTTGATTTGGATGATAAATTTTATAATACTTCTGTCGATCTAACCTACGGAAATCATAATAGAGATATATCTTGGAATGCAAATTTAGGATATCAACACCAAATTTATAATTGGTACGGGCTTCCCGAATATTACAACGAAGTTCTTAATGAGGAAGACAAAAAGGAACTTTTAAACAGTATTGACCCGCAACAAACCTACCATAACTTTTATTTGGGAGGAAAATTTAAACTTGAAGACAGCTTTTTTAAAGGGGGCGAAATCAATTACAATCGCTTTTGGGATGCATACAGTTCTGCCGAAAATCGTTTTATTCTGAAACCAGCCTTTGAGGTAGAGATTTCCGATTTTATCATAAATACCCAAGCCATTGTAGATTATGTAAACGGAAGCTATAAAAACTCTTACGACGGAAGTGGTTCTTATGATTATGGTTTTACCAATTTTGGAATTCAACCAAGTTTTGTTTACAATCAGGAAGATTTAACATTAAATATTGGAGCCGGTCTGTTTTATAGTTTAGCCTCAGAAGGAAAAAATAAGTTTTTTGTATATCCGCAAATTACAGCTTCCTATAAACTGGTTGGAGATTTGATGATTTTTTATGCCGGAGCCGAAGGAACATTGCAGCAAAATTCTTATCGCGATTTTACTGAAGCAAACCCTTTCCTATCCCCTACTTTATGGATAGCACCAACAGATAGGCAATATGATATTTATGCCGGTTTAAAAGGAAAACTTGCCGGAAATATCAGCTACAACGTAAGAGGTTCTTATATGAACGAAAGGGGAAAAGCCCTTTTTAAAAGCAACTTTGTAAATTCTTTTATCCTGAGTGAAAACATACCAAACTTTAGTTTCGGGAACTCTTTTCAAACTATTTATGATGATGTAAAAACACTTTCAATTTACGGTGAAGTAAAAGCCGATTTGAATCAGGATTTCAGTGCCGGAGTAAACGGAACTTTCTTTTCATATTCTACCGACAGTGAAGAAGCATGGAATCTACCCGCTTATACATTTGGCGTAACCCTTGATGTCAACATTACGCCCAAATGGTTTGCCGGAACTAACATCTTTTTCACGGGAGAAAGAAAAGACCAACTCATTACTCCGAGTGAACTTGTGGCTGACACCTTTGATTATAGCACAATAAGTCTGAAAAGCTATCTTGATGCCAACGCTCACGTAGGATATAAACACAACGAAAGATTAACCGGTTTTTTAAGACTGAACAATATTTCCAATCAAAAATATGAACGTTGGTTTAACTTCCCTGCACAAGGTTTTCAGATTATTTTGGGAGCTAATTATAAATTTGACTTTTAGAGCGTAACGCAAAAGACAATTAGAACGGTTAATGTAATCATCGGAAATGTCTCTTGAGTTTTAGACTATTTTTAACATCTGAAACTTTAAAAGTCAAAACAAGCTTATTTAGTTATATATTTTATGTAAAAACGATATTTTAGTTTATTTTTTAAACAAAATAAACATTTGTCCTTTTTATAAAAAAATTAAACTCTCATTTTTGTAAAGTCATTTAATAAAATATCGCACAAGGATATGTTTTTTAGAAATCACAATTTAGATAGCAATTTAACAATAAAAATTCATTTTATATAGTATAAATTTCTTCGGAAATTTAGTTTGTTTGTTGGAACTGGCACTCTCTTAAAAGAGTGCTTTTTCTTTTTACACAGTTTCGTTTTCAAAACACCGCTTGCACTTCCAAATTTTTGTTACTTTGTTAATAACTTATCGCATTTTGAATCTTATTTTATCTGTAAAATCGGCTTAAAATTCGTATATTTGCGTGTTTACAAAAAACGTATAGAAAATCTATTTATGAGCGAAGAAATCAAGAAAAATTCTTATTCGGCAGACAGTATTCAAGCCTTAGAAGGAATGGAGCACGTGAGAATGCGTCCTTCCATGTATATTGGTGACACAGGTCTTAGAGGGCTTCACCATTTAGTATATGAAGTTGTTGACAACTCAATAGACGAGGCATTAGCAGGACATTGCGACACAATCAACGTTACAATCAACGAAGACAACTCTATTACTGTAGGAGATAACGGTCGTGGTATCCCTGTTGACATTCACAAAAAAGAAGGAGTTTCTGCACTTGAAGTGGTTATGACAAAAATAGGTGCAGGAGGTAAATTTGATAAAGATTCTTATAAAGTTTCAGGAGGTTTGCACGGTGTTGGTGTTTCTTGTGTTAACGCCCTTTCCGATCACTTGAGAGCAACCATCCATCGGGACGGAAAAATTTGGGAGCAAGAATACGAAAAAGGAAAACCTTTATACCCTGTAAAACAAATTGGAACAACCGAAAAAAGAGGTACTGTCGTTACTTTCAAACCAGATGTAACCATATTCACGCAAACCATAGAATATTCCTATGACACTCTAGCGTCAAGAATGCGTGAACTGTCTTTTCTAAACAAAGGACTTACTATTTCTTTAACAGACAAACGATACACAAACGATAAAGGAGAGTTTATTTCAGAAGTTTTTCATTCTGAAGAAGGGTTGAAAGAATTTGTTAAATTCCTCGACGGTAATCGCATGCCAATTATTGGTTCTGTTATCAGTATGGAAAATGACAAAAGTGAAATACCCGTTGAGGTAGCCTTGGTTTATAACGACAGTTATTCTGAGAACATTTTCTCATACGTTAACAACATTAATACGCACGAGGGCGGAACGCACCTTCAAGGGTTTAGAATGGGGCTTACCCGAACATTGAAAAAATACGCAGACAATTCCGGACTATTAGACAAACTGAAATTTGAAATTACAGGAGACGACTTCAGAGAAGGTCTTACCGCTATTATTTCAGTAAAAGTAGCTGAACCACAGTTTGAAGGTCAGACCAAAACCAAACTCGGAAATCGCGAGGTGGTTTCACCCGTGAGTCAAGCTGTAGCCGAAATGCTTGAAAACTATCTTGAAGAAAATCCGACAGATGCCAAAATTATCGTCCAAAAAGTAATTTTAGCAGCTCAAGCTCGTCATGCTGCCAAAAAAGCCCGTGAAATGGTTCAAAGAAAAACCGTTATGGGCGGAGGCGGATTACCCGGTAAACTTTCAGATTGTTCAGAAACCGATCCGGCAAAATGTGAGATTTTCCTTGTCGAGGGTGATTCGGCAGGTGGAACTGCCAAGCAAGGTAGAGACAGAGCTTTTCAAGCGATTTTACCTTTAAGAGGTAAAATCCTGAATGTAGAAAAAGCCATGCACCATAAGGTTTTTGAAAACGAAGAAATTAGAAACATATTTACAGCATTAGGAGTAACCGTAGGAACCGCTGAAGACAGCAAAGCACTTAACCTTGAAAAGCTTCGCTATCACAAAGTTGTAATTATGTGTGATGCCGATGTTGACGGTAGCCACATTTCAACATTAATTCTTACATTCTTCTTTAGATTTATGAAGGAATTAATAGAAAATGGTCATGTCTATATTGCTACGCCACCATTATATATGGTAAAAAAAGGAAACAAGAAAGAATATGCTTGGAACGATGACCAACGCGATAGAATTATTCAGCAAATGGGCGGAGGAACATCCGTACAACGATATAAAGGTCTAGGAGAAATGAACGCTGAACAACTTTGGGAAACCACTTTGAATCCTGAAAACCGTACGTTACGAAAAGTAACGATAGACAGTTTGACAGAGGCAGACAGAGTCTTTTCAATGCTTATGGGTGATGAAGTTCCACCTCGTAGAGAATTTATAGAGAAAAACGCTGTTTACGCTAAAATAGACGCGTAATATCAATTAATAATATACTCATAAAAATAATCCAAAATGAAAGTTACAATAGTTGGAGCAGGAAACGTAGGAGCCACTTGTGCCGATGCCATTGCATATAAACGCATTGCCAGTGAAATTGTCCTATTAGACATCCGAGAAGGCTTTGCAGAAGGTAAAGCTTTAGACATTATGCAAACTCAAACCACTTTAGGTTTTAACACTAAGGTAATTGGCTCTACAAACGATTACTCTAAAACTTCCGGAAGTGATGTAGTAGTGATAACATCCGGAATTCCAAGAAAACCCGGAATGACCAGAGAAGAACTCATTGGCATCAATGCCGGAATTGTAAAATCTGTTGCAGAAAATCTGTTGATTCATTCTCCGAATGCTATTATTGTTGTGGTTTCTAATCCAATGGACACCATGACCTACTTAACGCTGAAAGCAACCGGATTACCTAAAAATAGAATTATTGGAATGGGCGGAGCCTTAGACAGTTCTCGTTTTAAAACATATCTTTCTGAAGCATTAGACAAACCTGCTAATGACATTCACGGAATGGTAATTGGCGGACACGGTGATACTACCATGATTCCGTTAACACGCCTGGCCGCTTATAACGGAGTTCCTGTTTCTGAGTTTTTATCTCAGGAAAAATTAGAGAAAATAGCTGCCGATACAATGGTAGGCGGTGCTACTCTAACAACTCTATTAGGTACATCTGCTTGGTATGCTCCCGGAGCTTCTGTAGCTTATCTTGTTGATAGTATTTTGAACAATCAGAAAAAAATGATTCCATGTTCTGTTTTTCTTGAAGGCGAATACGGACAAAGTGATATTTGCATAGGAGTGCCTTGTATTATTGGTAAAAATGGGGTAGAATATATCATAGATATTGACCTTAATGACAAAGAGAAAGAATTGTTTTCTAAAAGTGCAAATGCAGTAAGAAGCATGAATGATGCTTTAAAATCTGTATTGGCTTAACATCCAACTCTAAAAACAAAAAAAGGCTGCAACAATGCAGTCTTTTTTTTGAGATTAATAGATAATAAATTGGTTAATCATCATCATAATTATATATTTGCACGTTTTTCTAAAAAGATTATCATACAGATATTTATTCAGAATAAACAAATTTTTAAATTAATTAACTTTACTAAATAATGCAGAATAGAGGACTCATTAAATTTATTGCCATCATCTTAGCGTTGGTATGTATCTATCAACTATCTTTTACATTTGTGGCAAACTCAGTTAAAAAAGATGCTAAGGAATATGCCAAAGCTGAATTTAAAAAACTGACCGATAAAAAAGAAAGAGACATACAAACATTGGGTGTTTCTAGTATTGGAGAGATTGACGAAAGTCAGCTAGAAGTAAAATATCTGGATTCAATAAACAATGAAAAAGTATTCTTAAACCTATTTACTTACGATTTCGTAAAAGAAAACCAAATCAACAAAGGTCTGGATCTTGAAGGTGGTGTAAACGTAATTCTCGAAATATCAGTAAAAGAAATTTTGTTGGGCTTGTCTAATAATAGTAAAGACCCTACTTTCAATAAAGCATTGGAAGATGCAAAAACAAATCAGAGGGGCAATCAAACTTATCTCGATTCTTTCTTTGAAACTTGGGACAAAGCAGCCTCACAATCCAATACAAAATTAGCATCACCTGACATTTTTCTTAATAAGAATTTTGAAAATGACAATGTAAATCACAATACTACTGATTCGCAGTTAAAATCAATTCTTCGTAGAAAGGTTGACGAATCGATGTCAAGTGCATATGAAGTATTTCGTAAACGTGTTGATAAATTTGGTGTAACACAACCAAACATCCAACGTTTGGGTGAATCCGGAAGAATCCTGATAGAGCTTCCCGGAGCAAAAGACATCGATCGTATTTCAAAGTTATTACAAAGTACAGCCCAATTAGAATTTTGGGAGACTCATAATGCTAACGAAGTATTCGGATATTTGTTTCAAGTTGATGAAGCCATCAAAAATCTTGAAAGCAATGCAAACGTAGAAACCAAAGAAACAGCTCTAACAGGAATCGACACGCTACTAACTGATAAATCGGCAGATTCTCTTGCTAATGATATTTCAACAAGACCTATCTTCGGAAAAATGCTTTCTCAAGGTGGTGGCTCGGTAATAGGTTACTTTAAACCTTCTGACACAGCTGTTATCAATAATTATCTAAAAAGGGATAATATTAAACACATGAGACCACAGGAATTGCGTTACACAAAATTTGTGTGGGGCAAACCTAAAACAGAGAAATTTGCAAACGGAGTTATTATTTTCCCTACAGACCCTCAATACGGAAAAGCCAAAACGGAATCTATCGTAGAATTGTATGCTCTTAAAGGAAACCGTGAAAACAAAGCACCTATTAGTGGTGGCGTTGTAATTGAAGCTAAAGATACTTATGACCAAATGGGACGACCAGCCGTAACCATGCAAATGAACGGTAAGGGAGCTAAAGAATGGGCAGAACTAACAGGAAATGTACACCAACAACAAAACGCAATTGCTATTGTTCTTGATGACGTAGTATATTCTGCTCCGGGTGTTTCTTCCGGACCAATTGAAGGTGGACGTTCTGAAATTACAGGTTCATTCTCTGTTGAAGAAACCAAAGACTTAGCTAATGTATTAAAAGCTGGTAAACTTCCTGCAAAAGCTGATATTGTACAAAAAGAAGTTGTAGGACCGTCTCTTGGACAAGAAGCTATTGACAAAGGTATGTTGTCTTTTGCCATTGGTTCTTTAATTGTTATCCTTTGGATGTTATTATACTATGGAAGAGCTGGTATTTATGCTAATATCTCTCTCATCATTAACGTACTTTTCATTTTTGGTATTCTGGCGAGTTTAGGGGCTATTCTTACGCTTCCGGGTATTGCCGGTATCATTCTTACAATCGGTATGGCAATAGATGCGAATATTATTATATATGAACGAGCCAAAGAAGAATTGGAATCCGGAAAATCTCTGGAAGAAGCTGTTAATTATGCTTTTTCATGGAAAGGGGCTCTTTCTCCAATATTTGATGCTAATATCACAACAGCTTTTACCGCATTAATCCTTTTAGTATTTGGTACGGGACCCGTAAAAGGATTTGCCGTAACATTCTTGATAGGTATCGGTACTTCATTATTTACCTCAATATTTATTACACGTATCTTATTAGACAATAGTGTTAGAAAAGGACATAATATCACGTTCTACACAAAACTTTCTAAAAACTGGTTTAAGAATCTAAACTTTAATTTCTTAGGAAATAAAAAGATTGCTTATGCTATCTCCGGAACATTAATTTTAATTTCTCTTGTTTCTCTTTTCTTCGTAAATGGATTAAACCAAGGAGTCGATTTTGTAGGAGGTCGTACATTCCAAGTACGTTTTGATAAAGAAGTCTCTGCCAACGAAGTTGGGTCTGCATTAACCAAGACTTTCGGAACAACTGTAGAAGCCAAAACTTTCGGATCTGGAGAACAGCTCAAAATTACTACCAAATATAAAGTTGAAGAAGATAGCGAAGGAGTTGATGAAGAAGTAAACCAAATACTATATGACGGTTTAAAAGAATTTCTTCCGGCAAAAATGACTTATGAACAGTTTGTAGTAAATTATGACGGAAAAGATTTGGGAATACTTCAATCAACCAAAGTAGGACCAACCATTGCAGAAGATATTAAAACAAATTCTTATTGGGCAGTTCTAGGTTCGTTATTTGTAACTTTTATATACTTACTGATTAGTTTTAGAAAATGGCAATTTTCTCTTGGTGCCATACTCGGATTGGTACACAATGTTATTATTGTACTAGGTATTTATTCAATTGGTTATAAATTCCTTCCTTTTAATATGGAAATCGACCAAGCTTTCATTGCAGCTATTCTAACTGTTATTGGTTATTCACTCAATGATACAGTAGTAATATTTGACCGAGTCAGGGAATATCTGAACAACCGAACAGCATCACAAGGCACTTTTAATCAGGTAGTAAACAAAGCTTTAAACACAACTCTAAGCCGTACTATTAATACTTCCCTTTCGACATTAGCAGTATTGGTAACAATATTTATATTAGGAGGAGAAAGTATCAGAGGTTTTGTATTTGCCATTATGGTGGGTGTATTTGTCGGGGTTTACTCTTCTTTATTTATTGCAACTCCTATCATGGTTGATACAACCAGAGATAAAAGCTTAAAAACTGAAGAAGAAAAAGCTTAAAATCAAAACCAATAACCATAAACAAAATAGGCTGTCCACATTTGAGACAGCCTATTTTGTTTTACACAATTAAATCTAAGTAAATTACCTATTATAAACTTTAAGAGCTTCTTTTAATATATTAACAGACTTCACAAGGTCTTCTTTCTTTAGGACATAAGCAATTCTCACTTCATCCAAGCCTATTCCTTCTGTTGAGTAGAAACCAGCAGCCGGTGCAACCATCACTGTTTCTCCGTTATGATCAAATTTTTCAAGTAACCATTGGGCAAAATCATCGGCATTTTTAACTGGAAGTTTTGCTATGCAATAAAAAGCTCCTTTAGGAACAGAAACTTTAACACCTTCAATTTTATTTAACTCACTAATTAAAATATCCCGACGATCTTTATATTCCAAAATAACTTCGTCAAAATAACTTTGTGGAGTATCTAATGCTGCCTCACTTGCAACCTGAGCAAATGTTGGAGGACTCAATCTTGCCTGAGCAAATTTCATTGCAGTATTCATCAACTCTTTGTTTTTAGAAACGATACAACCTATTCTGGCACCACACATACTGAATCTTTTAGAAACTGAGTCAATCATAATGGCGTGTTGTTCAATTCCTGGAACATTTAACACCGAAAAATGCACATCTCCATCGTAAGTAAATTCACGATAAACCTCATCTGCAATAAGGAATAAATCATGTTTTTTTACGATTTCTGCCAATTGCAAAATCTCTTCTTTAGAATATAAATATCCTGTAGGATTCCCTGGATTACAAATAAGAATAGCTTTGGTTTTGGGTGTAATTAGTTCTTCGAAAGCACTGATTGGTGGCAATGCAAATCCATCCTCTATTGTAGATGTGATAGGCACTACTTTTACTCCGGATGAGATTGAAAACCCATTATAATTGGCATAAAAAGGTTCCGGAATGATAATTTCATCTCCGATATCCATGGTGCTACCCAAAGCAAACAACAATGCTTCAGAGCCTCCTGTTGTTATTATAATATCTTCAACATTAACAGGAAGTCCTTGGTTGATATAATAAGCTGAAAGTTTTTTTCTATAACTTTCAAACCCTGCCGAATGGCTGTATTCCAGAACTTCTATATTGAAATTCTTTACAGCATTAAGAGCCATTTCCGGAGTTTTAATATCCGGCTGACCTATGTTTAAATGATAAACTTTAACGCCTTTCTTTTTGGCATTCTCTGCATAAGGAACCAATTTCCTTATGGGCGATTCTGGCATTTGAGCTCCTTTGTTTGAAATCTTTGGCATGATAATATTTTTAAACGCAAATTTGCGACTTTTTTTTGGTGAAGGCAATTATACGCCAACCATATTTTAGTTAAGTTAAATACTTTATCGATTTTTTCTTAAATTTACCTATGAGAAAAAAAATATCAATACTAATTGCATTATTTGTCTTGTCTTCTCTTCATGCTCAAGAAGGGATTTACATGAATCCTAAAAAGGATAAAGTAAAAATTCCGTTTCAACTTATTAATAACCTTATTTTCATTTCGGTCAAACTAAATTCTGTCCCAATGACTTTTTTATTAGATTCTGGGGTACACGAAACAATACTTTTAGGACTTGAAGAACATAAAGAAGTTGATTTATATCAAACAGAAATCGTCTTATTAGGAGGTTTGGGTAGTGACGAACCGGTTAAGGCCATAAAATCTAAACATAATGCTTTACAAATAACAAAACATTTACAAGACAACCATCATACGGTCTTAACTGTTTTAGATGAAGATATTAATTTTTCTACCACAGTAGGAATTCCAGTTAATGGCATTATTGGTTATCACTTTTTCAAAAGTTTTCTTGTAGAAATCGATTACGAAAAGAAAGTCATTTGGGTTCGCCAACATGATGCAGCTATCAATAAACGCAACTACGCTCCTATTCCAATTAACATCGAAGATTATAAGCCGCATATAACTGCAACCATCACCTTTAACAACAAACTTTACCCAACATCACTTTTGATTGACACAGGTAACAGCGACGCCATCTGGATCTACAACAGACATACTATCTCATTAGAGTTACCCGTTAAAAACTTTGATGATTACTTAGGAAAAGGTTTTAGTGGTCATATTTATGGTAAGCGAGCCAAAATAGAACGTTTTAAACTACAAAATTTCGTTTTTGAACAACCTTATGTCGTATTTCCTGATTCTGCTTCTGTGAATAAAATCGCCTTATTAAAAAACAGAACCGGTTCTATTGGTAGTGAAATACTACGTCGTTTTAATATGCTAATAGATTATAAAAACGAATACTTATACATAAAAAAGAATCAATATTTTAATGAGCCGTTTACCTTTAATATGAGCGGTCTCGAAATACACCACAGTGGCCTACAATGGGTCAAGCAAAAATCTTATGAAGAGCGTTCTATAGTTACATTTAAAGACGTTGCGTACTATGAAAGAGAAAGTCAAGCACCCATTTATACTTTTGATTTAAAACCCATCTATGTAGTCGTTAGTGTAAGAGAAAATTCGCCAGCAGATTTAGCAGGCATCAAAGTTGGTGACATTTTATATAAGATTAACGGAAAAAATGCTCATAATATGACATTGCAAAAAATTAATAATCTACTAAAACAAAATGAAGAAAAGCTTATTAATATTGAAGTCATAAGAGCTAAAAAAAGACTTATTTATTCATTTAAACTAAAAGATGTTTTATAAAAAAATCCCTTTTTTTCAAAGGGATTTTTTTATTGTAACGGACCTGCTTTCTTTTGCTCCAGAATATTTACTTCCGGTCTTTCAAGCACCTCCCCTTTTATCGAAAGAACGACTCTGCCGTCCTGATGGTTTACAGCGTTAGTTTCTACAGTAATACTTTTTCTAATTGGTCCTGTTGCCATATTATACTTTACTTCAATCTCTCCCGTTTTTCCGGGCATAATAGGTTCTTTCGGTTTAGACGGTACCGTGCAACCACAAGTTGACTGAACGTTTTGAACAATGAGAGGAGCATCACCGGTATTGGTAAATTCAAAAACTCTCAAACCGTCATCTTCTCCTTTGTAAACCTTACCATAATCTATGGTATTGTTGGGAGCTTTAAACTCAATTTTTGGTCCTTTTTGAGCAAAGACACTAAAGTTAAAAAGAATTAACGCTAAGAATAATAACATTTTTTTCATAAGTATGATTTTTTGGACACCGTAAAGTTAAATACTTTTAAATGTTATACAAATATTTATTTCGTATTTAATTTTGTATCTCAATTAAGTTGGGAACAAGCCGAAAAACCAACTGAATTTTGGAGTAGGTTAAATTTTATTTTTTGTACAAAATGAAAACAAAATTATTTTTGGAAATGAGCTTTTCAGGCTAAAAACAATTAGAGTTGATGTTAAAAATTATGACATTATAGTAACTTATCTCGAAAAGAGATTACGAAAAAAACTCAATCCAATAGTAGGGAAACAATAGTTTAAAAAGCCTTAATCAAAGATTAAGGCTTTTTTTGATAGCTATATCATTAGCATTTCCTTATTACAACAATGAATATCAATGCATTAAAAATAATTAACAACTCATTTACATTCTTTTTTTGTGTTTTGGCACAGCTCTTGGAATATGCTAACCAAACAATTGAAATATTTTTTCAGCCTGTAAAGTGAAAGCCGAAAAACTCAAGAGTAGGCAAAACCCATAAAACGGAATGATTATGAAAAAAATTACTCTTTTAGCCGCTTATTTTCTGGTAGAAAATATGGCTTTAGCAGCGACAAATTCTACTTTTTTCGACAACGGAAGATACGGATATGCTACAAACGGAGAGCCTATCGTATTCATGGAAAGAGACATCGAATTTTATGTATTTCTCAACGGTGATTTTGATTTCAACACACGTCCGTTTGATTCACAGGGAACTTATGTTTACAGACGCGGCACTTCTGCTGTTGCAACAGTAAATTATGGTGTACGCATTGAGCATGACAATTTTGGGCGTGTTCGCAGAGTAGGAAATACATTTATTAATTATGATGCTCAAAACAGAGTGAAAAGAATTGGTAATGTATATATGACTTATAACAGATATGGTCTTAGTCAGATAGGAGGATTGCAAATCCATTACAACAGACGTGGTACGATAACTTCTGTAGCAGGAAGCGTAAACGGAAACAGAGGAAATACAGGTTTTGTTTATACCGGTTCTACTTATTACGGTCCTGCATACACAACAGGAAACAGCGGTACTTCATATTACAATCAGAACGATTATTACTATTACAGATATGACGGAACCAAAGCTATTGTAGAAACAAAAAAATAAAGTTGAGTTAGTTTAGTTAGTTTAAAAATTGGTTAAGTTTGGTTAAAAACCCTGCAAAATTCCCCAAGAGTAGCAGGGTTTTTATTTGGAATTCAGTAATGACTTAAACAGATTCAATACGTTTGACAGAGCCATATTTATATCGTCAGAAATTTTTAAAATATAATTAAATATCAGGTAAAAAACACTCAACAGTGTTGATTTCAAGACGATGTTGATGAATGGATGAAAAGAAAGTTCCCAAAAATAAAAGAGTATAAAACTAATCAGAATAATTCCCAACGATAAAAGAGTATTTTTTGTAAAAGGAAAAAGCTTCATTTTAAACACGACAAACATCAACTTGGCAAAGCTGTACAACCCAATAGAAATCAATGTTGACCACGCCGCACCTTCAATACCGTATTTCGGAATTAAAAAAATATTTAAACCTACGGCAAGAAATACAATCCCCAATCCTAAAGCCAGAATAGTTTTGTAATATTTGGAATTAAAAATAATAGAATTGTTGTTTCCGAGCATCAAATCCAAGAATTTGGAAACCGAAATAATAAACACCACCCCTATTCCACCGCTATACTTTTCGGGCAACAAAGCATAAATCTGATGAATGTTGACCAAAATTCCAAGCATAATGAATCCGCCGATGACTTGCAGTGTAATCGAGGTTTTTTTGTATAAATCATTGAGTTCGCCATACTTTCCGGAATTCATAAAATCTGCCGTAATCGGGTGAACAATCTGGTGCATCGCCCGCATCGGAACTGAAATTGTCAAAGCAATAAAAATTGCCACAGAATAATAGGCAGCTTCCCGCAAAGGAATATACTGGCCAATCATAAATTTGTCGATATCTAAAAGTAAAACCGCTATTCCCGAAGAGAAGATGATAAATGCAGAATAGCCGATAATTTCTTTTTTCCGAATCGGAAATTTCAAATGAAACTGAGGTTTCCTTATTTTGAAAGCTGCAACAGCCATCAAAAACATCAAAAACATATAGATAAACACCAGACTGTAAACAAACTGCGGTTTTGTTATCCATTCAAAATATACAGCAAACAGAAATATTGAGATGATTATTCTTAATAAAACTTCTTTTATGAAATTTCCGTAAACCGATTTTAAATGTACTTTTACCCACGCATAAAAAATCTCAAAATATCCCATAAAAAGTCCAACAAGCGGAATGACCCATGCATATTCAAAAATAATCGGATTTTCACGAGAAAGAGACGAAGCTATGGGTTCATAAAAACCGAACAGGATTACAAAAACCGGAATGATGATGATTAATGGGAGTATCAAAATAAAGTTCAGAAATACTGATTTTTCTTCTTCGGTTTTGTGTTCAGAGTAAAACCGTATCAGTGTACTTTGAATCCCAAACGCCATCACCGGCATCATGATATTGGCAGTAGAAAGCAGGAAAGCAGTCAATCCGTAGAAATCTTCACCCAAAAAATGAGTGTATAAGAACAGCGTATTGACGGCTCCGATAGTAAAACCGACAAACGTTGTTATGGTGTTCTTAAAAGATTGACGGAAAATAATTCCCATAGTTTTCTGTTAAAGAGATTTGATTATTTCTGCCAAATTTTCTGTCAGTTTCTCCCTGCCGTATTGTTGCAACCCTATTGGATATGACTTCAGTTTCTGTTCCTTATAAGAATAATATAATTTTTGAATATGTTCTTTTAGATATTCTTTTTCATCATATCTAAAAAACGTTCCTGTATTGGTTGATTTTAATACATCTTCAAAATCTGAATCTTCCGGACCGATACCTATAATTGGTCGTTCTGAAACCATATATTCAAACAATTTACCAGGCAAAATACATTTTGTATCCTCAGAATCAATTTCGATAAGAAGTAAAACTTGCGAACTTTTTTGGTGAACAATAGCCTCACGATGCGAAACATAACCTAACAAATCTGTATAATCTTCTAACCTAAATTCTTTTATGGTATCGATAACTTCCCGGCTCACTTCTCCGATAAGTTTCAGGCGAAAATCATCTTTAAAACCTCTTTCTTCTTTGGTAAGTTCTTTCAGTGCTTTCCACAAAATCCTCGGATTTCTTTCAGATAAAAACGAACCGATATGGGCTAAAGTAAACTTCTCGTCCAATACTACTTTCCCAATATTCTCACGATCATAACCATTGGTAATAACCGTAATTGATTTTTTCGTTTTTTTTTCAAATTCCTTTTGAGTTCCATTACTTGTTACCAAAATATGGTCAGTCGAATTCAACACCATTTTTTCAAGTTGCAAATGTTTTTCTACCGATTTTTTACTGAGTTTTAACTGTTTATGATAACTGATGGTTGTCCATGGATCACGGAAATCGGCAATCCATTTCAGATTAAATTTTTGCTTTAATTGAAAGCCGATAAGATGAAGACTGTGAGGTGGTCCTGTTGTAATAATTATATCAACCGGATTTTCTTTAAGGTAGTTTTCAAGAAATGAAACCGAAGGTTTTACCCATTGCACACGGGCATCGGGAATAAAAAAATTACCACGAACCCAAAGTAACATTTTTTGAATAAAATTCTGGTTTCTTTGATACGGAATAACACCCGAACTTATTTTTTTTGTGTTTTTTTTGGAAAAAAATGAAGCAAAACGGTACGGTTCTTTTATTTTGTTTTTAAGAATAACTATTTGTTGCGGAATTTCTTTTTCCAAATCATTATCGATAATGGGATATGAAGGATTTTCCGGAATATAAACAATAGGTTCAATATTAAAATCAGGCAGATATTTTACAAATTTCAACCATCGTTGCACACCCGGTCCTCCTGCCGGAGGCCAATAATATGTAATGATTAATATTTTTTTTGAATTGGAATGCAATTAAGAAAACTGTTTTTTATTAATAAAGTGATTTAAACTTTTTTATAAAATTTATTTTTTTGTCTGTTTTTTAGCCTCAAAATAAATTCCTGTTATCAGAAGCAAAAACATACTAATAGAGCTAAACAAAGCAATACGACTACCTTTTTTGACAACTTCGGGTTCAAACTTAAATTCGACTGTATGTTTTCCGGCAGGAATTTGCAAAGCTCTCAACACATAATTTACCCGGAACATATCAGATTCTTTTCCGTCGATAGACACCTTCCACCCTTTCGGATAATAAATTTCAGAGAAAACTGCTAAACCATCATACTCATTTTGCGTTTCATATTTAAGATAGTTTGGCTTGTATTCTATTAATTTTATGAAACTTAGACTGTCTGTTTTAAAGTTTACATTTAGAATCTCTTTAGCTTTTTCAGGGAAATCTTTGATATTAATAACTGCTGATGATTGTGTATTCAAACTGTCTAAAGCACTTATTTCTTCATCGGCACTATTTACAGCTTTTATTTCTTCTACAAACCAAGCGTTGCCGTTTGCATACGGGTTGATAGAATAAAACGTTTCGTTGCCTTCACCGGGTTGAAGCAGATATTTTACGTTTAGCATATTCAAAACATCAATGTTGTTTTGAGCAATCTGATAGTCGTATAACTGTTGGAATCTTTGAGGTTTAACCGCACTATAACCGCCGATTGATTTATGAAAATAGGAAGTTCTGGCACTTGACATTCCTCCTTGTGGTTCAAAAACACGATAATGTAAATCACTGTCTTTCATAATTTCAGAATCAGCATTTGTGAGTTCAAAAGGCATTTCCATTCTTCTTGCGTTCACAAAATCATCGCTGTTTACATATTTTTTATCGATTTGAACCAAATCAAAAACCATAATAATGCCCAACAAAATCACTGCTGTTAACTGATGTAATTTTTCTTTTGAAAAAAACCATAATACAAACCCTGAAAGCAGAATCAATATTCCTGAACGCAATAAATCAGAGGTGTACATTTCTTTTCGATCTTCAATCAAAGCATTGATAAAACCCGTTCCTAATTCACCGTAAGCCTGTCTATAATAAGCATCGTTTATCCCTTGAAAGTCAAAAGTCCCCTTTATTAACAATAAAAAAATAATCAATCCTATAGAAATTGCTGCCGAATTCAACAAAACTTTTTGTCGGGCTATTTTGTCAATTTTCATAAAAGAATATAATCCCATAACAGCCAAGACCGGAACGCATAGCTCAAGTATTACCTGAATAGAAGAAACCGCCCTGAATTTATTGTACAACGGAACTTTATTGATGAAAAAATCTGTCAGCAACGGAAAGTTTTTTCCCCATGACAACATCAAAGACAGTATCGCTCCGGTGAGAAATACATATTTCAATCTTCTTTTTTCGGCAAATAAAGCCAGAATCATCAGGAAGAAAACTACTGCACCAATATAAGCCGGAGCAGCAACAATAGGTTGGTCACCCCAATAAGTCGGTCCTTCTGCTGCAAATTCTTTTGCTTCGTGAGATGAAGCACCCAATGATAAAGCAAATTCATAGAGATTACTGCCTTCTCCCAATTTTTCAGAATTTCCGCCACCAAATAACCTTGGTGCAATCAGGTTCAGACTTTCTGCTTTGCCATAACTATATTCGGTTATGTATTCATAAGACATTCCGGTATTTTCTTTAATCGAATTTCCTTGCACATCAACGGTTAATTCGTTTTTACCTCGTGTGCTAAATTCTGTATATTCTGCCGTAGCCATGAGGTTTGTAGCATTGACTCCGACTGCCAATAATCCCGTCAACACAAAAACTCCGGTGATTTTTCCTAAAGATCTAAAATCTTTTTCTTTGATTAATTTATAGAAATAATAAAACCCGATAATCAAGAGCAACAACAACAGATAATAGGTCATCTGAAAGTGATTTGCTTGAATTTCAAGAGCTGCGGCAATCATCGTGAGCAATCCGCCCACAATATATTTTTTACGAAAAACCAGTAAAACACCAGCCACGACCATAGGCATATAGGCAATTGCGTGGGCTTTTGCATTATGTCCAACTCCGAGAATAATAATTAAATAAGTAGAAAAACCGAATGCCAAAGCTCCGAAAAAAGCTTTTATCGGGTCTATTTTCAATACACTTAGCAGAATGTAAAAACCCAAAAAATATAAAAACAGATAATCTGCCGGACGCGGCAGAAAACGCAATCCGGAGTCTAACATCTTCACATAATTATGCGGATATTTGGCTCCAAGTTGATAAGTAGGCATACCGCCAAAAGCTGCATTTGTCCAATAAGGCTCTTCTCTGTCAGATTTTCTGAAATCGTTTTGCTCTTTTGCCATACCTACATATTGAGCAATATCAGATTGGTAAATTACTTTTCCTTGTAAAACAGGATAAAAATATAAAAGTGATACTACCACAAACCCAATGATGACAAGAATATGCGGAGTTAATTTTTTCAGATTATATGACATCAGATTATTATTTAAGAAAATTACTCAACTTCTTCAAAATCAATATATTCACCTACTTGCTTTTTCACTTTTGGCATTTCATTCCTTGAAGCATACTGTGAATTTTGCTGATTTTGATTGTATTGTTGTTGTTGACTGAATCTTTCTGCCTGTTGTTTAAAATTTTCTTGAGCTTTATTCATTGCTTTTTGCATCAAAAAAGGCATAAAAATCCTGGCTAAAAACTTTACAACATAATATATTGCAAAGATAATTAGCACTGTTCTTAAAAATCCGGTAAAGGAAGCCGTTTGCATAATTCAATTATTTTTGGTAAAAATAAGAAATCTCACACTCAAAAATAAAGGAACATTCCTAAATAAATTATAAAAACACTATTTTTGATTCCGGATAACCAAATTAATCATTATGTACCGATTTAAAAAACCGTTTCTCTCACTATCTGTTCTATGTGGATTATACACATTTGGGCAACATACAGACATTATAAACTCTAATAAACCCGGTGAATCTATGACTGCTTTTTCTGTAGGAAAAACGGTTTTTCAGGTAGAAGGCGGTTTTTATTATATTAACGAAGACCATAGGTCACTTGATTATGATGCCAAAGGTTTTGGATTAAATCTCGATGCCCGATACGGTTTTCTTCTGGAGCAATTAGAATTTATTGTTAACTCGCAATTTCAATTTGACAAATTCACGTCAAGAAATTTTGAAGAAAACAGAAGTGGATTCAGAAATTTGAATCTTGGAGCCAAATATCTGATTTATGACCCATTTAAAAACTATGAAGAAAAACCCAACATTTATAGCTGGAAAGCCAATCAGAAATTCAAATGGCGTCGTTTGATTCCGGCTGTGGCAGTTTATGCCGGAGCAAATTTTGATATTGGCGATACTTATTTTTATCCGGATGAACCCACTATAAGCCCTAAAATCATGGTCATTACACAACAACATATTGCCGATAGAGTGGTTTTTGTAACCAATATTTTTGCCAATAAATTCACATCCGATTATAAATCATTCGGATATATTGCAACCTTAACGCTCGGATTCAATCAAAAATGGTCGGGTCTTCTTGAAAATAAAGGTGTAAAGAGCGACTATTATTCAGACAGCATTTTGACTGTTGGTGCAGCTTATCTGCTCATGGAAAATTTTCAGGTTGGAGCTACAATAAGCAAGAACTTTAAAAACACACCCGATATTGTTTATGGAGGCATCAATGCGTCTTGGCGTTTTGACCAAAATTATAAACCTATTAAAATTGAGGTTGATAACAAGAATGAGCCCAAAAGAGCCGGAAAGAAAAAAGACAAAAAGAAACGGAAAGATGCTGTTGAAATAGAAGATTAAAATGGAAAAAATTATTATAAAAGAAGCCAATACGCCAAAGCTTTTAAAAGATTACGTAAAATTCCCTTTTTTGCTATACAAAAATCATCCTTATTGGATTCCGCCATTGATTTCTGACGAATTGGAAACTTTAGATAAAACCAAAAACCCTGCTTTTGACACTGCTGAGGCTTATT
Organism: Flavobacteriaceae bacterium; assembly: GCA_034005285.1. Classification (GTDB taxonomy): domain Bacteria; phylum Bacteroidota; class Bacteroidia; order Flavobacteriales; family Flavobacteriaceae; genus Flavobacterium. Next base: position 25,806 of record JAVEUZ010000009.1, on the reverse strand, counting down.
TTTATCTTGCCTATCAAAACGATAAAATTGTTGGACGCATTTCAGCTATTATCAACTGGGACGAAGTAAATAATCAGAAGAAAAGAAAGGTTCGATTCGGCTGGTGGGACGTAATTGACGATATTGCTGTATCCAAAGCTTTATTGGAAAAAGTGTATGAATTAGGAAAAAAACACAATCTTGAATTTGCAGAAGGTCCAATAGGGTTTTCAAATCTGGATAAGGTTGGTGTTCTTACAGAAGGTTTTAACCGTATGGGGAATATGATAACATGGTACAACTTTCCTTATTACAAAGATCATCTTGAACAACTTGGTTTTTCCATTGAAAAAGAATATCAGGAAAGCCGATTTACTTTTACCGGCATTAATCCTGAACAGTTTTTGAGAGCTGAAAAAATGATAAAAGAACGCTACGGATTAAGAGCTGTAAACTTTAGCAACACAAAAGATATTATTCCGTATGTTGACAAAATGTTTGATTTGTTTAATCAAACTTATGCTAAGTTGGCATCTTTTGTAGCAGTTACAGAAAGGCAACGAGAATATTTTAAAAAGAAATACATCCCTTTCGTAAATCCGGAATATATCAAATTTGTTGAAGACAAAAACGGAAAACTCATTGCATTCAGTATCGTAATGCCGGGGTTTTCTGAAGCATTGAAGAAAGCTAACGGCAAACTATTTCCTTTTGGTTTTTATCATTTGCTCAAAGCCCGAAAACACAGTAAAGAAGTTTTATTCTACCTTATTGGTATTGAAGAAGAATATCAGAATAAAGGTGTTACGTCGATTATTTTTAGCGAATATTATAAAGTTTTCACAGAAAAAGGTATAGAAACATGTATTCGCACCCCTGAATTGGAAGAAAATCATGCTATTCACAATCTGTGGAAAAACTTTAATTCTGTAGTTGACCGTAGAAGAAGAACTTACAGAAAGGATTTGTGATAAAAGGATTCCAAAAACCTATAGAAATTTAGGATTTTACTGAAAAACAACCGGTTTCTTTGAATTTACTTTTATAATAGTCAAAGGATATGATATTACCATTGTTGCCACACCTTGAGGCGAATTTTCTTTAATTCTGATGATAATGGAATCCTCGGTTTCTTCTGCCGAAATGACTTCTGTAGTATATCCACCCGTGTTTTTTTCGCCCATATTCAAGAGTAAAAAATTAGCATGGTTAATATCTGATGGTTTAATTTTATCTTTCAATTCAGAATCGTTTAGCAACATTTTAAACTCTTCCGGTTGCGAAACAATTTCATAAAATTTAAAAGCAGCTCCGCCATATTCACTGACTTTAAGCACTTGATACAGTTGATTCTCAGACTCCTCTTTCTGATACATTTTATTACTGCATGAAAATAAAAACAGACTACAGATTACAAAGGATATTTTTTTCATATACGTATAATTTTTAGTGCTTTTTCGTATAACGCTTCATACATGGGTAATATGTTTTGTATATCAAATTTTTTAGCAATCTCAAACGCTTGGATTCTGAAATTATTGAGTGTTTCTTCATTAGAAAGTATTGAAACCGCATGTTTTGCCATATTTTCTACATCTCCTACATCTGCCAAATAACCGGAAACACCGTGAATATTTACTTCCGGCAAACCTCCGGTATTACTGGAAATAACAGGAACACGGCAAGCCATCGCTTCTAAAGCTGCCAAACCAAAACTCTCTGTTTCTGATGGTAGTAGAAATAAATCTGAAAAACTTAAGATTTTATCTATTTCATTACTGTTTCCAAAAAAGATGACTTTATCAGAAATACCTAACTCTTCACACAATTGCTCAGCCTTTTCTTTTTCAGGACCATCTCCTACCATCATAAGCTTGACAGATATTTTTTGTGAGATTTTATAGAATATATTTACAACATCCGGAATACGTTTTACTTTTCTGAAATTACTTATATGAGTGATAATCTTTTCGTCTTCTTGTGCTATCAGTCTTCTGAAACTTGACGAATGGTCTGTTTTTATTTTATCTATTTCTATAAAATTAGGGATAACTTCTATTTCTTTTGTAATATCGAATATTCTATATGTTTCTTCCCTTAGACTCTCTGAAACCGATGTTACTACATCAGACTGGTTAATGCTAAAACACACTGCGGGTTTATAAAACGGGTGTTTTCCAACCAAAGTAATATCTGTGCCGTGCAATGTTGTAATCATTGGAATAAATATCCCTTCATCTTTCAGCATTTGTTTTGCCATATATCCGGCATAAGCATGCGGGATGGCATAATGAACATGTAGCAATTCTATTTTATAATATTTGATAACATCAACTAATTTACTGGAAAGAGCTAATTCATAAGGTTGATAATGAAACAAAGGATATTCGGGAACATTTACTTCGTGATAATATACATTCGGACTCAACAATGCCAATCTTACCGGCTGGCTGTAGGTTACAAAATGTATTTCGTGTCCTCTTTTAGAAAGTTCTAAACCCAATTCTGTGGCTACTACTCCGCTTCCACCAAATGTGGGATAACAAACTATTGCAATTTTCATTATACAATTTTATTAAGTAAGAAAACTTAAATCGTTTCAGTTAAACAAATCTACACTTTTTAGTTGCTTGATGCTGATAACAGAACGTTAAATATTTTTTTAGAGAAATCTATCTAAAGTTATTTGATAGGTTTTTTGACTTTACAATTTATAAACGGTCGTATTTTTTACTTCTCCAATCATAAAAGAGCTATGTGTACTACCTATATATTGAAGCGAAGTAAGTTTATTAACCATAAATTCTCTGTATTCTTCCATGCTTCCTACAGAAACTTTTAAGATGTAATCATAATCTCCGCTTACATGAAAACATTCTAAAACTTCAGATAGCTGTACAACCTCTTTTTCAAAGACAGAGATGCTCTCTCTTGTGTGTTGTAACAATTTTATGTGGCAGAAAACTATAAAACTTTTGTTTATCATATCCGGATTCAACAAAGCGACATAATTCTTAATCACCTTTTCACGTTCCAATTTTTTGATACGCTCATATACAGCTGTAACAGAAAGGCTGAGCTTGAGAGACAACTCTTTCGTTGTTTTTTTTGCGTCCTGTTGCAAAAGCATTAGCAACTTTTTATCTATAGAATCTAACATAATCATAACCGTACTTTTTTCTTTCAAACATAAAAGTTAAAATAAAAAACAGAATTAAAACCTAAATTAAGCATCAAATATAGAAATATAATCTAATTTATAAGCTATTAATTGATTTTTATTCCAATAATATGGAATTTTGAAAAAAAATAAAATCAATAAACCAATGAAAAACTTCAATCCCGCAAACCAAATTCAAGATTTACAATATTTCGGAGAATTTGGTGGAGTAAATCCCTCAATATCTGATTCTTCTACCTACACTTTTCTATCAGCTAAAACCATGTTTGACACCTTTGAAGGAAACACAGAAGGTTGTTATTTATATTCAAGACACTCTTCTCCAATGAATTTATATCTTGGTCAGGCATTAGCTGCTATGGAAGGAACTGAAAGTGCTAACGTTACGGCTTCAGGAATGGGAGCTATCACTTCTGTTTTAATGCAATTATGTTCATCCGGAGATGAGATTATTTCCAGCAGAACTATTTACGGTGGGACTTATGCTTTTATGAAAAACATGTTGCCCAAGTGGAATATTAAGACTCATTTTGTGGATATTACAAAAACCGAAATGGTAGAGCGTTTTATTACGCCAAAGACCAAAGTTTTATACTGCGAAACAGTCAGCAATCCGCTACTTGAGGTGGCAGATATTGAAACTCTTGCCAAAATAGCCAAAAAACACAACATAAAATTGGTGGTAGATAATACCTTTTCGCCTTTATCTGTAGCTCCGGCAAAATTGGGTGCCGATGTAGTTATTCACAGTCTGACAAAATTTATTAATGGTAGTAGTGATACTGTTGGCGGCGTAATTTGTAGCACACAAAATTTTATAAACGACCTTAAAAATGTAAATAATGGTGCTGTTATGTTATTAGGTCCCACGATGGACAGCTTACGTTCTTCGAGTATCTTAAAAAACCTGAGAACCCTTCACATCAGGATGAAACAACACAGTAAGAATGCTTATTATCTGGCAGAAAAATTTGAAAAAGACGGACTCAAAATAGTATATCCCGGACTATCTTCGCATCCAAGTCATAAACTTTATTCTACTATGATAAATCATGAATATGGGTTTGGAGGCATGATGACACTTGACACAGGAAGTTTGGAAAAAGCTAATGCTCTGATGGAATTGATGCAAAACAGAAATTTAGGTTATCTGGCTGTTAGTCTCGGTTTTTACAAAACTTTATTCAGTTCGCCGGGCTCATCAACCTCATCTGAAATTCCGTTTGAAGAACAAAAAGAAATGGGGCTTACAGATGGTTTGATTCGTTTTTCTATTGGTTTGGACAATGACATTGAACGCACCTATAATATGATGAAAGCGTGTATGGTAGATCTTAGTATCCTCTAATCGCAATAAAATTTAGAGCTTGTTTAAATTTGTATTGTAAAAATGTTTATAGGTTATTTTTGAGTTAAAACAAGGCAAATTTTTAAAGGATAGCATAGCTATCGTTTCAAAACTTAACACAGTTATGACCCAAAAGTAGCATAAACAAATTATTAGATAAATTTTAAACAGGCTCTTAATATAAGAGTGATTTAAACTTTTTTTAATATATTGCGGTATATAATTCTACCAAATGGAGAGTCAAAATATCAAACCAACCGAACTGAAAGACCAAGAACTTATTCAGAACAAGTCATTAACACTATTTGAAGCCCTTATACCCGTAATATTATTAATTGCTCTTTTAGCATTTAATGTTTTATTTGCCTATGGAGATGCCTCTATTGATGGTAGCAATCAATTTGCGTTATTGATAGGAGCAGCTATAGCCGTCATAGTAGGTTTTAGACACAAGGTGCGTTTTTCTGCCATGTTAGAAGAAATTTCAAAAAACATAAAATCTACTGCAGGGGCTATCCTTATCTTACTCATGGTTGGAGCATTGTCCGGAACTTGGTTGCTAAGTGGTGTGATACCTACTATGGTTTATTATGGATTGCAAATTCTGAATCCGTCTTTTTTTCTTCCGGCATGCGTACTGATTTGTATGGTTATTTCTGTAGCAGCCGGAAGCTCCTGGACTACGTCTGCAACAGTTGGGATTGCATTAGTCGGAATTGGCTCTACCATTGGAGTACCATTAGGAATGGTTGCCGGAGCAGTCGTTTCGGGAGCTTATTTTGGTGATAAAATATCGCCTCTTTCAGACACAACAAATCTGGCTGCTGCAGTAGTAGAAACAGATTTATTTACGCACATCAGATATTTGATGTACACGACCATTCCTACACTGATAATTACTTTGATTTTATTTACAATATTAGGATTAAATCAAAACGTAGTTAATAGCAGTAACCACGGTCAAGCTTTGATTGCAATTAAAGAAACTTTCAACGTAAATCCGTTGTTGTTTATAATCCCTGTTCTTGTTATTGTACTCATTCTTAAAAAAACGGAACCTCTTATAGCTTTATTAGCAGGAACTCTGTTAGGCGGTGTGTTTGCTCTGATATTTCAACCCGATTTGGTTGCAAAAATCGGTGGAAGCGAAGAACTAAATATTATTTCGGGATACCGAGGTGTTATGAACGCTATTACCGTAGATATCGCCGCAGAAACATCTAACGAAATGCTAACTGATTTATTTAAAGCCAAAGGTATGGCAGGCATGTTGGGCACAATTTGGCTGATTCTTTGTGCCATGACCTTTGGTGGTGTGATGGAAGCTATTGGGGCTTTAACTAAAATTACAGAAGCTCTGCTCAAAATGTTTCATACAGTTTTTGGACTTTTTGCTTCAACTGTTGCAAGTTGTCTCGCCTTGAATATTACCGCATCAGACCAATATCTTGCCATAGTTATACCCGGAAAAATGTTTGCTAAGGCTTACAAAGATAAAAATCTTGCTCCCGAAAATCTAAGTCGTACACTCGAAGATGCCGGAACCGTAACTTCTCCCCTAATCCCTTGGAATACATGCGGAGCTTACCAATCGAGTGTTTTAGGGGTTTCAACTTGGGCATATTTGCCTTATGCTTTTTTCAACATTATTAGTCCGTTTATGACATTGATTTTTGCGGCATTCAGAATCAAAATAAAAAGTTTGCAAGAACCCAAACCGATTCAATAAATACAGGTTGATGGTGAATAATCTCTTCCGAAGGAACAATAAACAAGCACCAATAAAATCATACTCCCTAACTATGCTATGCAGTACAAAAAGCACTCAAACAGAACAAAAATATTCATTCTTCGCTTGACCCGAGAGCTTTGCTCGAACTGGCGAAGCAATCAAAAAATTTTAAAACACTTCATAGATAATAACAATACTACCATTAAAAAAACAAATGATATTTATCATAAGTTCGGATTTTAAAAAACCTACCTTTGCACAAGAATTAATAACAAATAAAATTTAATAAACTATGTCATTAGTAGGTAAAAATTTTCCAAGTATTGCAGTAGATGCTATTTCAGAAATGGGAGACAACATGTCTATCAACATTTTTAATGAAGCCACCACAAAAAACAAAAAAGTACTATTATTTTGGTATCCTAAAGATTTTACCTTTGTGTGTCCGACAGAATTGCATGCTTTTCAAAATGCTTTGCCGGAGTTCGAAAAAAGAAATACCATTGTTATCGGAGCTTCATGCGATACAAATGAAGTTCACTTTGCATGGTTAAACACCCCAAAAAGCAATGGTGGTATAGAAGGAGTTACTTATCCTATTCTTGCCGACACAACCAGAAATTTGGCAAACATATTAGGGATTCTCGACGTACAGTCAACCACTTATAACGAAGAATTTGATACTGTAATGGTTGAAGGTTCTAATGTTCCATACAGAGCAACTTATCTTATTGATGAAACAGGAAAAATTTTCCACGAAAGTGTAAATGATATGCCTTTAGGAAGAAATGTGAATGAATACCTAAGATTGATTGATGCCTATACGCACGTTCAAATAAAAGGAGAAGTTTGTCCTGCAAATTGGGAAGAAGGCAAAGAAGCCATGACCGCAGACAGATTGAGTACTGCTGCCTATTTAAGCCAAAACTAAATAAACATAATCCCGGTTCACTTATGTTAGGAATCCGGAATTTTATAATCCTTAAACTTTAGCAGCTATGTTAATTGAATTAAATGAAGACATATTACAAGAAATTGTAAATAAAAACGAAAAAGTAGTTGTTCAATATTCTGCTTCTTGGTGCGGGAATTGCAGAATTATGAAGCCAAAATTTAAAAAAATGGCAACAGATAATGAAAACATGACATTTGTATTGGTTGATGCAGAAAACAACCCGGAATCAAGAAAACTTGCCAATGTTTCAAACTTGCCAACATTTGCTACTTTCAAAAATGGCGTATTGGTTAACCAAACACAAACCAATAAAGCCGAAGTCTTGACCGAATTAGTAAATGAAATATTATAATTTTAATCAATATGAAGCTTCCGGTAATTAAACACCTGACACAATTTATCGAAGATAACGACCAGGATTATATTGTAGAAACAATAGAAGTTTTAGAAGCGTTGACAGAAGTGCCGTCTCTTAAAGACGAAGAACTGGATGTCATTGGCGAATTGATTTCAAATATGTATGGAGCTTTGGAAGTAAACAAATCTGTTAAAAACGGAACTGACAAAAAAGAAGCTCTCAACAGTTTTATGAAAAGAGTATTAGGTTCTATTGATAAATAAACCATAAACAATTAGTTTTAAAAAAACCCTTTCTGTGTAAATTAGAAAGGGTTTTTTCGTAATAGATTCTACCGTGTAAGATGAGTTTAATACTCTACATCAAAAGCTCCCTCTGTGATTTGATAGGCATCTCCTCCATCTGAAACTGTAGCACTGAAAGTTCCTTTAATTCTGGTTGCAGTTTTCTCTATAATAGTTACACTTCCGGTGTTGGCATATTCTTCAAACTCATCTGGTATTTCATAGTTTATCTGTGCCGAACCTCCAGATGAGACAGTGTGTGTTCCTACTCCCAAGTTACTGCGTAAATTTACCCGAATGGTTTGGTCGCTGGCATCCATAGCAATAACAGAAATAAATTCCTGCTCCATCACTTCAATTTCTGCAATAAAAATATCGGTATCCTGAAACTCGACCCCGTTTACTTTGGCATAAAAAGTATCTCCCGCAGGATTTTCTACAACATACGGAATGTTTGTAAACACACCGTTGGTAAATACTATCGGGGCAATTTGTTCATCATCATTACTCCAATATCCAGTAAAATTAAAAGTTCCTGAAATAGTCTGATTTTGTGCATTAACCGAAGTAACCACAACTGCCCCCGTATTGGCATTTTCGTCTGTGGGGTGCCAACTTATATAAGCATATCCTGCACTTCCGGCGGGTTGATAAGAAATAAAATTATTTTCGCTGTCATTGGCAGGATACGTTCCTGTGGTAATGCCGTTTAAGAGAAAAGTAACATTAGAACCGTCAGACTTCATACCCGAAACAGTAATAGAACCTCCTGTAACCAATGCTATGGTAGCAGTTGCCGTATATGTCTGATTATTAAAATCTACTTTAAAAACAGGTTGGTTGTTGTTCCCGTTACCATTATCATCACCCGTTCCTACATAATCCAGTAAAGCCGGATCAACCGGTTCGGTGTCACCACATGACACAAATGTAACGCCCAACACAAAAAGCAGAAGAAACGCAATAATACCTTTTGATCTCATTTTCATTTTTTTTTAAATTTTTCCCAAATATAATTTTTTCAACCGAGAGCAAAATACCTTTTTAAATAATATTTTTGAAAAACTGTAACATTAACATAAAGTTACGGTCTTTATATTAAATCGAACTAAGTTACTTGCAAGCAAACACCGTTCATATTGACGAATTAATCGAACAATGCCGGAAACAAAATCCGAATGCACAATTTGAAGTTTATCATCGTTATTCAAAAGCTATGTATAATGTGGCGATGAGAATAATAAAAGATGAATTTTATGCTGAAGATGTAATGCAAGAAAGTTTTTTAAAAGCTTTTCAGCGAATTAATCAGTTTAGAAATGATGTAACTTTTGGTGCATGGCTCAAAAGAATTATTGTAAACCAAAGCATCGATTTTATCAACAAAAATAATGCTTTAAAATTTGAAGATAACGAAATCTCGATTTATAAAATTGAAGATGAAATTCATGACTCTGAACCCGATTATAATGCTCTAAAAGCAAATGAAATTTTACAAACTATTCAAAAACTGAAAACTAATTACAGTACAATCCTTACACTTATTTTTATAGAAGGATATGACAATGAAGAAGTTTGCGAAATATTAAATATAAGCTATGCAAACTGTCGTACATTGTTAAGCAGGGCAAAAGAAAGTTTAAGAACAGAATTAGCAAAAAAATGAAGAAAAAAGATAACATAGAAAAACTTTTTGAACGATTGGAAAACCAATGGGACAACCAAATGCCACCTTTGGGTCATAAAGAAAGATTTATGGCTAAACTGAATAAAAAAAACAAACAGCCAAGAAAGCAGTTTCAGAGAATTTTCACCATTGCAGCTTCATTGGTTATCGGTATTAGTTTGTATTTTTTCTTTTTGCAAAACAATACTACTGACAATACAACAAACAAAAACTTTTGGACAGAAACATCAATACAAACCAAAGAAACCCACGATTATTTTACGGCAATGGTTGATGCCGAATTGAAAAAACTTCAGGAAAAAAACAGTCCCAAAACACAACCCGTTATAGATGATGCTCTAAATCAAATGAAACTTTTTGAAGCAGATTACCAAAAGATATTGTTAGAACTTCAGAAAAACGGTGATACCAAACAGATTATCCATGCCATGATTCTGAATCTTCAGACACAGATAAATTTTTTGGAAGACGTCATCAATAAAATAGAAATCATTAATCAACAAAAATATACAGAAAATGAAAAAATTAGTTAGTATAGTCATTCTGATATTCTCGGTAGGTTTTCTACAAGCATCAGATAAAAATATATCCGGCAAGTATGTAAAACAAAAAACCGTTAAAAAAAATATGAGCGTCCGTTCAGACGCTACGCTCAATGTTGACAATAAATACGGTTCAGTTATCATTACTACGTGGGACGAAAATGTTATAGACATGGAAGTAACCATCAAAGTAAGCTCTAACGACGAAAAATGGGCTGTAAAACGTTTGGATGGTATAAAAGTCGAAATTTCGCCCGGTCAAAGCCTTTTTTCTGCCAAAACCACTTTTGGAAAATCTGATAAATCTCCGCGTAACAGTATTATTTCTGTTAATTATGTGATTAAAATACCCAAAAATGGAAATGTACAAATCGTGAATAAATACGGTTCGGTCATCACACAAGACCTGAACGGAAAAGCCGATATTAACTGTAAATACGGAAAAGTTTCTATGGGAAAACTCAATAACAACAAAAATAATATTGACATACAATATTGTCCAAACTCTGATATTAAATATATAAAATCGGGTACTGTTTCTGCCAAATATTCGGGACTTACCATTACCGAATTTGGCGATTTAACCATCAACTCCGGTTATACCGATTTTCAACTTTCGCAAGGCAATACCGTCAAATATCAAAGCAATTACGGCAAGCTGACCTTTGACAAAATAAAAAACATAGACGGACTCGGAAATTATCTTACACTAACAATAGAAGAATTGTCTGAATCAATGAAAATAAAGACCAATTATAGCAAAATTTATCTAAACCAAGTTTTAGCCAAAACCAAAGATATTGTTGTAAATGGTAATTATACAAATATAGACATCACACATTCGTCAGATTACTATTATGACTTTGATATTGTTACAAAATACGGTAATTTTAAAACAAATGTAGATTTGGAAATTAATTCAAAAGTAGAAACTATGAATACAAAAAGCTATTCGGGTTTTTATAAAAAATCGGGTAACAACGTACTAAGAATTAGTTCAAATTATGGGAGTATTAATCTTTCAGTAAAATAATCACTTAATCAATAATTAATTATGAAATCAATCAAAAACCTCAGTTTAGTTTTAATCTTTTTTATCTCTTTCACTTCCTTTGCCCAATCAGGAAACAAAAAGATAAAAGGTAACGGAAATGTAACTACAAAATCTATTACAACATCAAATTATGACGAAATCAAAGTAACCGGACAATTTAAAGTGCTGCTTATCGATGGCAAAGAGGGAAACATAAAACTTAGTGCAGAAGAAAACCTTTTGGAATATATAGAAATTGAAACCAAAAATAATGCTCTGAATATTCGTGTAAAAAAAGGCTATAACCTGACAACCTCAAGAGGAAAATACCTGAAAGTTACCGTCCCGATAGATAAAATTTCTGCCGTAAGCCTTGCGGGTTCGGGAGATATTATTAGTGAAAAGATTATTACCGAAAAAGATTTTAAAATAAGTCTTGCCGGTTCGGGTGATATTAAAATAGCCTTTGATTCAAATAATGTTTCTGCCGATGTTGCCGGTTCAGGCGATATTGAATTAAAAGGAAAAACCGATAAACTAACCGCAAAAGTAGCTGGTTCGGGTGATATTGATGCCTACGGACTTACCGCCAATGAGGTCTATGTTCAGGTAGCCGGTTCGGGTGATGCAAAAGTATATTGCACAGATTTTATGGAAGCACGCATAGCTGGTTCGGGCGACATTTATTATAAAGGAAAGCCTAAAAAAACCGATACAAAAGTTGCCGGTTCGGGGAGTATCACCCAGCGATAAATTAAAAATGATTCTGTAAATTTATTTTTATAAGTTTACCCATGAACGAAACAGAGCAATTTTTAAGTAATTTTGCTCTGTTTTTATTGAGCCTGTTTAAATTTATATTGTAAAAATGTTTATAGGTTATTTTTGAGTTAGAACAAGGCAAATTTTTAAACGATAGCTCTGCTATCCTTTAAAAATTTAACATTCCTACCGAGTAGGTAGGAGCGACCCAAAAGAAGCATAAACAAATTATTAGATAAATTTTAAACAGGCTCTTAATGAAGTGATTTAAACTTTTTTCAATATATACAACCATGAATCCTTCTGCGTCTGGCTGGGTCGAAAAATTCTTTAGCGAACATTATCTAACTGATAATGTATGCAATACAGACATTAAAGATTTTTATTTAAAATGTAGAAAAACAGGATTTATTTATGGTTATGTCGTTGGATTTGATATTCAAAAAAACATTAATACAAAGGGGTGGTTTTTAGAAGAAAAAACAAAAGTTGCTCTTCTAAACACACTCTATGGCTGTTTTAAAACAGTATGTAATAAAACAGATTTCAAAGAATTTTCTAAATCTGTGTTGGAATTCTATGATATTTTGCAGCCAAAAGAATATGATTGGTTTGATAAAATTTTGCCCACAGATTCTGATGAGACAAGGCTTGACAAAAAAATAAATGCAAGAATAAAAACTAATGACAATGTATTCAGTAAAAATTTTTCGCATATTCTTACCAATGCCCTTTTGTTTATTGACATTTTGGCATACAGAAAATATTTGCTCGGAAATAAAAACCCCGAAAAATACATACTGTCAATAGAAGAAATTATAACCGCAACGGTTTTGGCTGCTTTGTCTTCTAAAGTAAATCCGACTTCTTATGACCAACTTCTTATCAAGCTTTTCAAATCGTCTTTGCGTTATACTAAAATAAATTTTTCAGAATATAAAAGTATTAATGATATTGATTATACCGGATTTGATGTTGAACCAGAAAAATATTATATTCTGGATTTGGCTTGTATGACTGTTTGGAATGATGAAACTCTTGAAACCGAAGAAAATAACTTTCTATACGAATTAGGCAAAAAACTAAACCTGAATAATGATGTTATCTACGGAAGTATCAAGGAAATAGATTCTTTTATTAGTTTGTATCAAAACGAAATTCCGTATTTTAATTACTCAAATCCGGTAAAACATTTCTACGGACAGACTTCGCAACAAATTGTTACACTGTTGAACAGAAACAGAAAACGTTTGGTCAAAGAAATTTCTCAAAGTAAAGAATTAATGCTTCTTATCACTCGGTCAACACAACGCGAACTTACCGAAACCGAAAAAAAGAAAGTACGAAAACAACTGTTAGATATTTGCAAAAGCATTCCGTCGCTCACCATCTTTCTTTTACCGGGCGGGAGTTTGTTATTGCCTTTGCTGATAAAGTTTATTCCGCAAATACTTCCTTCTTCATTTAATGAAAATTTAGAAGAATAAAAGAAATCTACAAGAAAATAAAAATTAACCTTCGAATGCCAATTTATAAACACTGCTGTTTCTTATATCGTCATGCGAACTGAAGTTTACGTCTAAATCTTTAACAAGACCGGTTTCAAGTCCGTAAACCCAACCGTGAACAGACAGTTCCTGTCCCCTATTCCATGCTTCTTGAACAATAGAAGTAACAGCCAGATTGAGCACTTGTGTTTTCACATTATACTCTACAAATTTGTCAAACCTTTCTTTTTCGTCTTCTATGGCTTCAAGCTCTCTTTTTCTCAAACGATATGCATCTTTTATATGGCGAATCCAATTGTCAATAATTCCAACAGAACTGCTTCCCATCGCTGTTTTTACGCCTCCGCATCCATAATGACCACAAACAATCACATGATTAACTTTTAGTATGTTTACAGAATAGTCCAAAACGCTCAACATATTCATGTCTGAGTGTACAACCATGTTTGCAATATTCCTATGAACAAAAACTTCACCAGGTTCTGCTCCTATCACTTCGTTTGCAGGAACCCGACTGTCTGAACACCCAATCCATAACAGTGGTGGAGCTTGTTGTAAAGACAATCTCTTGAAATAATCAGGGTCTAAGCTTAATTTTTGCTCTACCCATTTTTTGTTGTTATCTAATATTTTTTTATAAAAATCTTCCATAATTGTTTTTTTCAAATGTATTTAATTATTTGGTTTTTATATTCTTTTATATCGTTTTATCCCAAATTAAATATTAGAATTATTACGAGAAACAAGAATTCAACAAATATAGAAATACACAGAAAATTAATTTCAGAAGTGAGAGTGTTTCTTTATCTAAGAGCCTGTTTAAAATTTATCTTATAATTTGTTTATGCTTCTTTTGGGTCATAACAGCGTTAAATTTTGAAACGATAGCTCTGCTATCCTTTAAAAACTTGCTTTGTTCTAACTCAAAAATAACCTATAAACATTTTTACAATACAAATTTAAACAGGCTCTAAAACAAAATGAAGTGATTTAAAAAAAGTTTAAATCACTTCACATACAATGTAATCACTGATTCCTTGAAATAAAAAAGACGTAAATTGAGTACATTTCTTAATTTAGAGGCAAAAAATTACCGATTAAATATCTTCTTCTAACCAAGCTTTCATCATCCAGATGGTTTTTTCTTGTTCTTTGATAAAGTCGCTCATCATGGAGTTTGTTCCTTCATCTTCGGCCTCATCTGACAAATTAAGAATTACCCGTTCAATTTTTAATAAATTTGATAGCGAATTTACAACAAGATTTATAGCATCTACATCTTTGGAAATATTTTTTCCGACAGGCAATTTATTGTTAGCTACATAGTCTGAAAAAGTATGAAGTGGAATTCCGCCCAAAGTGAGTACTCTCTCTGCAATCAAGTCAATTTTTATTTGACTGTCGTTGTATAGTTCTTCAAATTTTACATGCAAGTCAAAAAAGCGTTTTCCTCTAATGTTCCAATGAAGTCCTCTTAAATTTTGATAGTAAACTTGAAAATTTGCCAAAAGAATATTCAATTCATCAGACAATGCTTCGGCTTTCTTAATTTCCAGACCTAAAATATTCATTTTCATAATGTTGTGGTTTTGTTGTTATTATGATATAAATATAGTGATTATTTTTGAATTAACTCCCATAATCAAAATTTATAATTTTTATATTTGCATAAATAAATATTATTATGACGATTACACAATTAGAATACGTTTTGGCAGTTGCAGAACATAAAAATTTCACATTAGCTTCCAAAAAGTGTTTTGTTACGCAGCCTACCTTGAGCATGCAGATTCAAAAATTGGAAGAAGAGCTTGAGGTTCAAATTTTCGACAGAAGTAAAAAACCAATACAACTTACAGAAACAGGTGAAAAAATTGTTTTACAAGCAAAAAACATCGTTAACGAAGCCAAAAGAATAAATGATATTGTTGACCAACAAAAAGGATTTATTGGCGGTGATTTCAGATTAGGAATTATACCAACGGTAATGCCCACTTTACTTCCTATGTTTTTGAATAATTTTATAAAAAAATACCCTAAAGTAAATCTTATCATAGAAGAGCTTAACACCCAAGAAATCATACAAAAAGTCAATGATGGTCATTTAGATGCGGCTATTGCAGCAACGCCACTTGAGGAAGAAAAAATTAAAGAGATTGTCTTGTATTATGAACCCTTTGTGGCGTATATACCCGAAAATCATAAAAACATAACAAAATCTGAAATTGAGGTTAGTGATTTGGATGTAGAAGAAATTCTCTTATTGCAAGATGGACATTGTTTTAGAGATGGGGTTTTAAATCTATGTAAAAGTAAACAAGATAAAAATCACTCAAGTCATTTTCAGATTGAAAGCGGAAGCTTTGAAACTCTGATAAAATTAGCAGACGAAGGTTTAGGAACTACTCTTCTGCCCTATCTGCATACTTTGGAACTTAGTCCTAAAAACAAATCAAAATTAAAACAATTCAAAGACCCAAAACCTGCCAGAGAAATCAGTTTAATTTTTCAGAAAACCGAATTGAAAATCCATATTATTGAAGCTCTTAGAGATGTCATTTCAGGTGTTGTAAGAGGAGCTATCGCTTTTCACGACGTCGAAATTATTAGTCCGGTGAAAAAGAAAGAATTTATGCTATAAGAAAAAATTATTTAGGTTGGAAAAAAACAGTTTCACGAATAGTAGAATAAACCCAAATCACTCATTTTTATCGTAATTTGGGTTTATATAAATAAAACTTACACATTAAATCGGAAGTGCATAATATCGCCGTCTTTTACGATATATTCCTTTCCTTCTATTCGCAATTTTCCGGCTTCTTTAACTTTGGCTTCAGAACCATAAGTTACATAATCATCATAGGCAATCACTTCTGCACGAATAAAACCTTTTTCAAAATCAGAGTGAATCACACCCGCCGCTTTTGGTGCGGTATCCCCTACTTTTATAGTCCATGCTCTTACTTCTTTTACACCGGCAGTAAAATAAGTTTGAAGGTTTAAAAGTTTATAAGCTGCACGAATCAACTTGGAAACTCCCGGTTCATCAAGACCTAAATCTTCCAAAAACATTTGGCGTTCTTCATAGCTTTCCAACTCGGTAATATCTGCTTCGGTAGCAACCGCCAAAACCAATACTTCAGCATCTTCATCTTTTACTAAATCACGAATTTGGTCAACATATTTATTGCCGTTTTTTGCAGAACCTTCGTCAACATTACACACATACAAAACGGGTTTGGACGTAATAAGCTGAAAACTCTCTAACAAAGCTTCTTCTTCTTGGTTATTGGATTTTACATTTCTTGCCGGTTTAGACGATAAAAGTGTTGTGTGAATTTGCTCCAACAAAGCCAATTCTATTTGAGCCTCTTTAATTCCAGCTTTGGCAGTTTTTTTTACTTTTTCAAGACGTTTTTCTACTGTTTCAAGGTCTTTGAGTTGTAGTTCTATGTCTATGGTTTCTTTGTCCCTTACCGGGTTGATGTTTCCGTCAACATGCACGATATTATCATTGTCAAAACAACGCAATACATGAATTATGGCATTACATTCACGGATATTTCCTAAAAATTGATTTCCCAACCCTTCGCCTTTACTGGCTCCTTTTACCAAGCCTGCAATATCAACAATCTCTACAGTTGCCGGCAAAACACGTTCAGGCTTTACCAATTCTTCCAATTTCTCTAATCGTAAATCAGGAACATTGACTACTCCTATATTAGGTTCTATCGTACAGAAAGGGAAATTGGCACTCTGTGCTTTGGCATTAGACAAACAGTTAAAAAGGGTCGATTTTCCTACGTTGGGCAAACCTACAATTCCAGCTTTCATGATTATATTTTTGAGTTTAGTTATTAAAAACGGTGCAAAGATAATTTTTTAATGAATAATTGGCATTTCTTTTTTGTATTACTATTACGGAATGTATAATTTAGCCACATAGTTATTATGAATTTCTATGCTATGAACCTGAGTTCGATTATTCAAACTTTGTCTAATCGCTTTTTAAAAAGTGATAAAGCTATTGTTAAGTTTGTAAAGCTATTATTACACGAAGAATCTCAGATTATAAATGTGAAACTTCTAAAAAACAACCCCGACTTAACAACTATTAAATGGATATAATTGACGTTGTAATTAAATTTCTATCACAACCGGACCAAATACTTTCGAGACTTATCGAAAAATATGACAATTGGATTTATGTAATATTATTTCTGATAATTTTTGCTGAAACCGGACTCATAGTAATGTCTTTTATCATGCCTTTTTTGCCTGGTGATGCTTTGATTTTTGCCATCGGAATGATAGCCGCTCAAGGAAAACTAAATATTACCATCATTATTCCGCTACTAATTACGGCGGCTCTTTTGGGTGACAATGTCAATTATTATGTTGGAAAAAAATTTGGAAGTTATATTATAAACAGCGAAAAAACTTTTATCATCAAAAAAAAGCACATTCTCAAAGCCAGAGCTTTTTTTGACAAACACGGTAAAAACTCGATTATCATAGCACGATTTGTTCCTGTGGTACGAACCATCGTTCCTTTTCTGAGCGGTGCTACCTCTGTGCCATATAAGACATTCTTAAAATATAGTTTCATGGGTGCGGTTTTATGGGTAGGTTTAATTTCGATTTTAGGATATTTTCTCGGACAAATTCCGTTTGTGAAAGAACATCTTGAAAAATTTATTATACTGATTATTATTTTGGCAAATATTCCGTTGTTGAAACAGATTATTTCTCGCAAAAAAAATAATGATGACAACTAAAAAGTATGGACTGGTAGGAAAAGACATTGATTATTCTTTTTCAAAACAATATTTCACTCAAAAGTTTGAAAAAGAATCAAATGAGTGTAGTTATCAGAATTTTGACATACCCGATATTATTCATTTTCCTGAAATTATCCGAAATGAAAAAAATCTCTGCGGACTCAACATTACCATTCCTTATAAAGAAAAAATTTTTCCGTATTTGGATAAATTATCCGTAAAAGCCCAAAAAATCGGAGCTGTAAATTGCATCCGTTTTACAAAAAAAAGAAAAATAAAAGGCTATAATACAGATTGTTACGGATTTAAAAAATCGCTCAAGCCCTTATTAAAACGACATCATACAAAAGCATTGATTCTTGGCACGGGCGGTGCTTCAAAGGCAGTGGCTTATGTGCTTAAAAACCTGAATATTGAATATCTCTATGTTTCGAGAAATCCTCAAAAAAACATTTTAGGTTATGAAGAAATTAATGCCAAAATAATCAACAATCACACTATCATAATCAACTGCACGCCTCTTGGAACTTATCCTGATATAGAAAATTTCCCTCCATTACCCTATCAATATCTTAATCAAAACCATATTGCTTTTGATCTGATTTACAATCCTGAAAAAACACAATTCTTACAAAAGGCATCAGAAAACGGTGCAACAATTAAAAATGGCTATGAAATGCTCGTTTACCAAGCTGAAAAAGCATGGGAAATATGGAATAAATGAATGTATCCAAAATTAATAAATCTTAATTTTTTTCGGAATCCTTTGAATATTAAAGCATCGTTTAGTATCTTTCGCAACTGTTAAAACTTAATATATTTTTTCTATGATAGAAGAGAAGAATGATAACCTGTCTCCTGAAAACATGGCAGCAGATGGAAATCTAGAGAACATCAACACTGAAAATCCTGATAATCAAGAGGTTTTAGAAGGAACAACACAAGAAGAATCTGTTGCTGAAGAATCTGAAACGCAAGAAGTATCAGAAGAAATTACGCAAGAAGAAACTATTGCTGAAGAATCTGAAACGCAAGAAGTATCAGAAGAAATTACGCAAGAAGAAACTATTGCTGAAAGTTCTGAAAATCAAGAAGTATCAGAAGAAAAAACTGTTATTGAAGAAAACGTTGAAACAGATGCTATTAAAACCATCAACGAATCTAATGCAGAGGAAAGCGAGGACGAAACATTGAGAGAACGGGACAACCACCCTATGAGAGATTACTCTGTACTTTCTATGGAAGAATTGACAGATGAACTTGAAAAACTCAGTAAGACTGAAAAAATAATGTCTGTCAGAGAACATGTTGATGAAATAAAAAAAGAATTTACAAATCAGTACAATCATTTTATAGAAGAGAAAAAAGAAGAATTTCTTGTCGAAAATACAGAAGAAGGTCAGGAATTTGAATATCATTTTCCTTTGAAAGATAGGTTTGATACTCTTTACAAAGAAATAAAACAAAGACAAAATACACATTTTAAAAATATTCAAAACAACTTAAAAAGCAACTTAGAGAAAAGACTTGCGATAGTTGAAGAAATAAAAAACCTGATTAATCCTCAGGAAAACATTAAAGACACACTTAAATATTTTAATGAGCTAAGAGATCAGTGGAGAGCCATTGGCTCAATTCCTCGTGATAAATACAATCATGTTTGGAATAATTATCATTTCCATGTTGAAAATTTTTACGATTACCTACATCTTGACAGAGAAGCTCGTGATTTGGATTTTAGACACAATCTTGAGCAAAAACAAAAAATTATTGAGCGTGTAAAAGAACTTGTTCACGAAGAAGATATCGTGAAGGCATTTCGCGAACTTCAGGATTTGCATAAAATCTGGAAAGAAGAAATCGGTCCCGTTGATCGTGAATACAGAGAGCAAATCTGGAATGAGTTTAGTGAACTCACCAAACAAATACACGACAAAAGAGAACTGTTTTTTAATACCTTAAAAGAGAGAGAATACCAAAATCTTGAAGTTAAAAAATCGATCACTGCAGAAATAAAGAAAATTTCAGAGCAACAAACTACAGCCCACTCTCAATGGCAACAACAAATTAAGAGAATAGAAGAACTTAGAAAAGATTTTTTTGCAACCGGAAGAGTTCCGGCAGATTTAAATGAAGAAACTTGGTCTTCTTTCAAAGATGCTGTCAGAGAATTTAATCATCAAAAAAACAATTTCTATAAAGAAATTAAAAAGGAACAGAACGATAATCTGAACAAAAAATTGGCATTGGTAGAAAAAGCTCAATCACTTCAAGATTCTGAAGATTTTGAGACTGTTACCCCAATAATGAAGCAGATTCAGGAAGAATGGAAACAGATTGGACATGTGCCGAGAAAGTTTTCTGATAAAATTTGGGATGATTTTAAAACTGCCTGCAATCACTATTTTGACAAACTGAAAGCTCAGCGAAAATCATTAGACAACGACGAAATTATCGCTTTTGACAAGAAAAAAGATTTCCTTGTCCAACTTAAAAGTTTTGAACTTACCGGAAATCATAAAACTGATTTAGATGCCGTTAAAGCACATATTGAAGAGTGGAAAAAAATTGGTAAAGTACCTTTTTCAAGAAGACATATTGAAGGTAAATTCAACAAAATTCTGGACGCTCTGTTTGAAAAATTAAGTTTAAGCAAAAAAGAAAGCGAAATGATGCGTTTTTCTAACAGACTTGAAGAACTTGCCGGTTCGGAGGATACGAAAAGATTAGAAAACGAAAAGATTTTCATCATGAGAAAAATTGATGAAATTCAAGGAGAAATTTTCCAGTTAGAAAATAATATTCAGTTTTTTGCCAATGCAGATAAAAACAATCCACTGGTAAAAGAAGTCTATAAAAACATCGAAAGACAGAAAGAAGAACTTAACCTGTGGAAAGAAAAACTAAAACAGGTCAAAAAAATAGGCTAATATCACTGATAATTTCAACTACTAATCAGTAGAAAAACAATATGAAAATTATAAAGATTTAAAAAGAACAACTGCCTGTTATCAGGCAGTTGGCTTATGAAATATGGCCAATTGCATATAATTCTTCAAAAAACAATACCTTTAGGAACTGAATTTTCATGTTATGAAACACCTATTTCCTTATTTGTTATTGTTATTTGTCTTGAATTCTTACCAAAAAAAGAATCAAGATATTATTGAAATTTATCTCACAAAAGAAAGGATTCCTCACAAAGTTGGAGTTCCGTTTGAGGAAATACCAAAATATGTAGATATTGACTTAACAGACTTTGGTTTTGGGAGATATGACAATTATTTTGTTTCGTATGATACAATAAAGAAAGATTTTATTTATTTAGGAGAATTCGAGCTTAAAAAAGAAGATTTAGAAGATGAACCATTTATAACTAACGATGAAATTCTTGGTTTTGATTTTGAGAAATCTAATGTTATTGTGTCGGGAAGTTCATATTATAAATTTTCTGATAAAAGAATTAGGAACTTATCTCAATTTGTAATTTGTATAAATAAAGAGCCTGTTATAAATGGATATTTTTTATCGGGAATGTCTTCCGTTTATTTTGATTGGTATGCTATGTATTATCTTCCATATTCCGAAAAATATAAAGATGATGTAATTGATTTGTACTTATATTTTGATATAAGAAACAGAAGTATTGAAATTCCCAATTTTAAAATTACAAATCCGAAATTTTATCAAGCATTTCAAATCCGAAATAAAGAAAACAAACTTTTTCAGAAATAAAATTTTGCAACTTTTCAATATTTCAAGACTTTCGACTTTATGATTTTCGACTTTATGACTTAATTATCGTAAATTTGCACCTTTCTAAAAATCATAATACATGACAATTCCCGCACAATTTGACGCAAAATCCGTAGAGGACAAGTGGTATCAGTATTGGTTAGACAACAACTATTTTCATTCTACTCCCGATTCGAGAGAACCTTACACTATTGTAATTCCACCTCCGAACGTAACGGGAGTGTTGCACATGGGGCACATGCTCAATAATACGATTCAGGATGTTTTGATTCGTAGAGCCAGACTTCGTGGCTATAATGCTTGTTGGGTTCCCGGAACAGATCACGCTTCGATTGCGACTGAAGCAAAAGTTGTGGCAAGGCTCAAAGAGCAAGGAATTGACAAAAACGATTTGACCAGAGAAGAATTCTTAAAGCACGCTTGGGATTGGACCAACCAATACGGAGGCGTGATTTTAGAACAATTGAAAAAACTCGGAGCTTCGTGTGATTGGGACAGAACCAAATTCACGATGGATGACGATATGTCGGCTTCGGTTATCAAAGTTTTTGTGGATTTATACAACAAAGGCTTGATTTATCGTGGTTACCGTATGGTAAACTGGGATCCGGAAGCCAAAACTACCCTTTCGGACGAAGAAGTTATTTACGAAGAAAGACAAGGAAAACTTTATTATATAGACTACCCCATAGCTCCCTCTCCTTCGGAGAGGGCTGGGGAGAGGATTACCATTGCAACCACCCGTCCCGAAACTATTTTGGGAGATACTGCCATTTGTGTGAATCCGAATGATGAAAGATATTCACATCTGAAAGGCAAAAAAGCGATTGTTCCGATTGCGAATCGTGAAATTCCGATTATTTTCGATGAATATGTTGATATGGAATTCGGAACGGGAGCTTTAAAAGTAACTCCTGCTCACGATGTAAACGATAAAGTGTTGGGAGACAAACACAAACTCGAAATCATTGATATTTTCAATGAAGATGCTACGCTAAACTCTTTCG
Source organism: Flavobacteriaceae bacterium (assembly GCA_034005285.1). Lineage (GTDB taxonomy): Bacteria > Bacteroidota > Bacteroidia > Flavobacteriales > Flavobacteriaceae > Flavobacterium. The sequence goes on along the minus strand of JAVEUZ010000009.1, from coordinate 2,893 downwards.
GATTGCATTATCAAGGAAAAGATCGTTTTGTGGTTCGTGAAGAAATCGCTAAAGAATTAGAACAAATCGGAGCACTCATAAAAACCGAAACGCATCTAAATAAAGTCGGAACTTCCGAAAGGACCAAAGCAGTTATCGAGCCAAGATTGTCTGACCAATGGTTCTTGAAAATGGATGAACTCGTAAAACCTGCTTTGAAAGCCGTTTTGGAAACCGAAGAAATTAAATTCTATCCGAAACGTTTTGACAATACTTATAAGCACTGGTTAGAAAATATTACCGATTGGAATATTTCCCGACAATTATGGTGGGGACAACAAATTCCGGCTTATTACTACGGAGAAGGAAAAGAAGATTTTGTGGTTGCTGAAACCATCGAAGAAGCTCTTGAACTTGCTAAAGCCAAAACAGGAAACCTTAAACTTGAAACTTTAAACCTTAAACAAGATAAGGATGCTTTAGACACTTGGTTTTCGTCTTGGTTGTGGCCTATGAGTGTTTTCGGAGGAATAGTAAACCCTGAAAATGAGGAATATAAATATTATTATCCGACCAATGATTTAGTTACAGGTCCGGATATTATTTTCTTCTGGGTAGCTCGAATGATTATTGCCGGATACGAATATGCAGGAGAAAAACCGTTCTCAAACGTATATTTCACGGGAATCGTAAGAGATAGCCAAAGACGTAAAATGTCGAAATCGTTAGGTAACTCACCCGACCCGCTAGATTTGATTGAAAAATTTGGTGCAGACGGAGTTCGTTGTGGCTTATTGCTTTCTGCAAGTGCAGGAAACGACATTTTGTTTGACGAAGAATTGTGCAACCAAGGAAAAGCCTTTGCCAACAAAATCTGGAATGCTTTCCGACTTATCAAAGGTTGGGAAGTGGCTGAAATTCCACAACCGGAACATTCAAAAGTAGCCATCAATTGGTTTGAGAACAAATTCAATAAAACCCTAACTCAAATCAATGACGATTTTGATAAATACAGAATTTCCGATGCTTTGATGGCGATTTACAAATTGGTTTGGGACGATTTCTGTTCGTGGTACTTGGAAATGATTAAACCGGGTTACCAACAACCAATTGATAAAGTGACATTCGATAAAACGATTGCGATTTTGGAAGATTTACTGAAATTGCTACACCCTTTTATGCCATTTTTGACCGAAGAGATTTGGCAACACATTACCGAAAGAACTCCAAAAGAAGCTTTGGTAATTGCTCAATATCCGACTGAAAAAGCATTTGACGAAAATATAATTTCAGGATTTGATTTTGCTTCGGAAGTGATTTCAGGCGTTCGTACGATTCGTAAAGACAAGAATATTCCGTTTAAAGATGCGATTGAACTGAAAGTTATCAATAACGAAAAATCGACTTCGCATTTTGATTCAATTATTATGAAATTGACCAATGTTTCTGCTTTGGAATACGTAAACGAACAGGTAAACGGAGCTTTGACATTCCGAGTGAAATCGAATGAATATTTTGTTCCGATTTCGGGAAATATCAATATTGAGGAAGAAATTGCAAAACTTACAGAAGAATTAAACTATACCAAAGGATTTTTAGCCTCGGTTGAAAAGAAACTTTCTAACGAAAAATTCGTTGCAGGAGCACCTGAACAAGTCATTGCCAACGAACGTAAAAAACAAGCCGATGCTCTAGCTAAAATCGCGACTTTAGAACAGAGTATTACAAGTCTGAAATAAGAAAAACACAAATCTACTGGGTTTTAAATTAGAGCTAAATCACTATGAAGTGAAAGTTCTATTTTTTTAAAAAGCCACGGATTAAAGGGTTTTTTGGATTATAAAAAAATCTTATGAATCCTTTAATCCGTGGCGAATATTTTTAGAAACTAAAGTTGATGAACTGAAAGTGCATAGTTTCAATTAACGAATGAATCCAATGAATATTTTGATTTTGGAGAGTCAACACACAAAATATGTTGAGCAAATACATCAAAACATTCTCACAGATTTACGACAGGAAATCGACTATCATATTAAATTATTCCAAAAAAGTTGAAAACACGCAGAAGACGCTACATAAGAATAAAATCAAACAATTGTACAACGTGGTATGTGATTTTCGATAAAATAGACAATCGTTATTTTGTTGAATACATTACAAATAACCGCTTTCCTAAAAATACGTACTTCAATTTGGATTAAGTATATTAAACGAATATACTTGGATAAAATCGCAACTTTAGAACAAGTGGATTAAGATAGCACAAAACTACCTCTGCTTTTAATATTCAAATCGTCTCAAACTTTTGTCGGGCAGAACAATATTTTTCAAAAACATCATAAGTCCAAGTTGTTAAACTTTGTTTAATTTTTCAATATTATAATCCGAGAAAAATCATTTTATATATTTTAGCAAATAAACTATAAGCTATAATAAGCAATGATAAAAAGAACAAACCTGTTTATTTTTCTATTAATTCCTGTCGTATTTTTAGGGCAGGGAGTAATTTTTGAAAATTCTCTTAAAACAACTTTCGAAAAAGCACAAAAAGAGAATAAACCCGTTTTTATAGAATATTACAATTCAACTTGTACAATTTGCAAAAGCATTACCCCGCTATTTGACGACCCAAAAATGGCGGATTTTTACAATGCAAATTTCATAAGCTATAAGATAAATACTCATGGTGGACTTCAAAAAGATGAAGAATATTTTATGGAGCAGGCAAGGATTCATTTTTCGGGAGTCCCCTATTTTATGTTTTTTGACAAGAATAAAAATTTCATTCACTATTCAGGTGCAAAAGCCGATGTAGATTATCTCATTAAAATTGGTCAAACTGCTTTAGACCCAAATCAAAGAACAGGTAGTTTGGAATCAAAATATGAATCCGGTGACAGAAGCATCAAAA
>JAVEUZ010000086.1:0-3452 GCA_034005285.1 Flavobacteriaceae bacterium | reverse complement strand
CGGCTTATCAACGAAAATGAAGTGATTTAAACTTTTTTGATTGAAGCGAAAAATGAATATTTTTGTTCTGTTTGAAGGCTTTTTTGCACTGCATAGCAGAGCTACGGAGTAAGAAAAAGACAAAAAACAGGGCAAAAAGAACATTTTTTTAGCCAATTGAAAAAAGTTTAAATCACTTCAATATATAAATAGCCACAGATTTACGGATTAAAAGGATTTTATAATCCATAAAATCATTTAATCCGTGGTTAAACAAAAATCTATGAGGAATTTACTTTTAATATTACTTACAAGTCTGTTTTTTGTGTCTTGCAAAGGACAAGAAACCGAGCATTTTAAAATTTTAGATTCAGCTCAATACCAAGAAGTTATTTCTAAAAACCAAGTAACAATTATTGATGTAAGAACTCCTGGAGAATATAAGGAAGGACATATCAAAAATGCTCAAAACATCAATGTTCAATCAAACGATTTCAGAGAAAAAATGCAATATTTCGATAAAGAAAAACCGATTTATATTTATTGCAGAAGTGGAGCCAGAAGCTACCAAGCAGGAAAAATCCTTGAAGAAATGGGCTTTATCGAAATCTATGATTTAAACGGAGGAATCCTTTCGTGGAAAGGAACATTGGAAAAATAATTTTTAATCTAACTCCGACAGAGTTTTGAACTCTGTCGGAGTTACGTACGTCTAAATGCTTAAAAACAAACTTCCCGGAATCATTCTTGCAGTAATCATTATGATTCTTGCCAAATTCCTATCGGGATATTTACCGACTTTAGGAACAGCTTTACTGGCTTTGATTTTGGGGGTTTTGGTGCGTCAGATTTTGACCAACTTTTCCCCTTTTTCGCAAGGAGTTTCGTGGAGCGAAAAATATGTATTGGAAACAGCCATTGTTTTTATCGGTTTTGGATTTGAAATCTCGAAATTTCAAGAAATCGGACTTTCTACTTTAGCAATTATTTTCGGAAGCATCATCTTGATTATTCTGTTGGCTTTATTGCTTCAAAAATTCTTCGGAAAAGAAGATGGAAAACTCTTTTGGCTTTTGGGAGCAGGAAGTGCCATTTGTGGTTCATCAGCCATTGGAGCAACTGCACCACTTATTCAGGCAAAAGAAGAAGAAACGGGAATTTCGCTTGCTGTCTTCTATTTATTGGGATTATTGGGTATGGATTTGCTTACGCTTATAGCTGTCGGAATTTCGTTTTCAAATCTCGAAACAGGAATTTTTTTAGGAGGAATCCTGCAATCGGTTGGTCACGTTTTAGGCTCGGCTTTTGCGATAAATCCTGAAGTGGGGCAAATTGCAACAGTAGTCAAAATGGGAAGAGTCGCTTTTTTGATTCCGTTTTTACTGATTGTTTATTTTATGTTCCGAAAAAAAGCTGACGGAACAAAACTCAAATTTCCGCTATTTATTTTGTTCTTTTTGATAGCTGTTATCGTTTCGCAAATTGGAATTTTCAATGCGGAAATGTTAAACTACATTTCCAAATCGGGAGATACATTGCTCAATATCGGAATGGCAGCCATCGGACTGAAAATAAACATCAAATCCCTTTGGAAAATAAGCGGAAAAGCCTTTGTAGCAGGACTGATTATCTTTACTGTTCAGGTTCTGATTTATGTTGTATATTTGTTGCTTAACTAATGAATCGACTTAACCAACATATCGTTTTTCGGACAATTATCATCAGTTTGATGATATGTTTGGCTATGCCTTGCACTGCAAAGCAGGACTTTAAAAAGGCACTGAACATTCCGACTTACGAGAATGTCGAAAAACCGAATAAAACTACAACCTGCCAAACATTAGTTGAAAAATCAACGCAAAAAACTTCGGTTTCTTTTCAGAAGAAAATTACAGAAAATAAGTTCTTTTTCTCTTTTCTACCAACTGCAATAGCTGAAAAGAAATTCAACCTAAATTTTACGGAACAGCCTTTATCTTCACTTGTTCCGATTTACATTCTCCACGAGCAATACCGACTTTGATTTAGTTTAAAGAACAGATTTTTTGTCATTGCGAGGAATGAAGCAATCTCTTTTTAGATTATTTCATTTCGTTGCACTGCATTCGCATTTTATTTTAATCAAAATCAATTTACAATGAACAATCAAACTTATTTATATTCAGGAATGTTCACAACTGCCCTTCGTTGGGTAGCCGGGTGGACATATTTTTCCGCTTTTTGGAGAAGACTTATTTTAGAAAACAAACTTAATCCCGATGAAGCGGGATATATCGGAGAAAAATTCAATCACTTCCTTCCGAATGCACTCGGAATCAAACCCATAATCGAACATTTGGTTTCCAATCCTGACCAATTATGGTATGCTATGGTTGCCTTTACGATTATAGAAGGAATTGTAGGCTTATTTTTTATTCTCGGATTTTACACAAGACTGATGAGTATCGGAGTTTTCTTTTTGGCTATGGGAATTTTGCTCGGCTCGGGCTGGTTAGGTACCACTTGTTTAGACGAATGGCAAATCGGGGTTTTGGGAGTAGCAACAGGATTTGTAATTTTCTTTACCGGAGGAGGAAAATTCTCTTTGGATAACTATTTTTCAAGCAAGAACAAATCGTTTACACAAAAGAAAAACTTCGGATTTTTAGCTTCGGGAAGATTGCCTTTTGCAGAAAATAAAATCCAGAAGATTGTATTTTTTGGCTCGGTTTTCATTTTCGGACTGACGTTATTTACCAATCAGTATTTTCACGGAGGCGTTTACGGAACATTACATAATTTATCGGTCAGACCTCACGTAACTATTACTAATGCAAAAATAGAAAACAACAGTTTGTCTTTCAATGTTTTCAGAGATGAAGGAGCTGATGTTTACGGGTCATTTTTAATTGGAATTAAACTTTTGGATAAAGACAACAACATTGTTTTTGAACAAAATCAGGAAGATTTGGCAACCTTAAATCCGAATCAGATTTACAATTATTATGTTGCAAAAGTAAAATCGGGAAAATACAGCCTGATTCTTCCTTTGGGAGCAAAAGCTACGCTTTCTTTTTCGGATGATTCTTTTGAAAACCTGAAAGGAGAGTACATTTTAGAATTGCTCGATGTAAGCGGAGCAACGTGGAAATCAGTAATTTCTCTTTAAATAAAATGCCAACTGAAAAGTTGGATTTTTTTTGGTTAATTTGCCTTTTTTACCAACGTAATTGTGTGCAGTTTTTACCTCAGAAAATATCTAACCCGACTTTCTGTAACATGAGCAACCGTTTCACAACTCCTTCGATAAATAATTCAAAAAAACAAATCCAACCTCTTTACAAGCGATTGTAAGGAGGTTGGGCTTTTAACCTGAGTTCGATTATTAAAATGCAGCTAACTGATTAGATTTCAATGTTTCAAATTTCAGGGAAGGCTTTTTTGGTAAGAAGTGATAGGCAATAATACCTGCAATCAGATTTGTTATGAAATTT
>JAVEUZ010000008.1:0-70946 GCA_034005285.1 Flavobacteriaceae bacterium | reverse complement strand
TTGCGAAAAAATACTGCTTTAAATCTGGAAATGTACTCAAATTTACGTCCTCAAGATAGAATAACTATCTCTGCGGAATAAATTTTCCGTGCATTTCCACCTTTTTTGTATTCTTTTTTCTCATAACAATCCTAATGCGTAATTTGGGTTAAGTGTTTTTTTAGATGCCACTGGTTGAGCGGCAACGTTCATTTTTCAACTACGTTGAGGACAAAGTTTATTGCAAAAAGAAAAAAAGTCTTGACAAATCAAGACTTTTACGGACTTATTTACTTAATCCTTAATGCCATGGGGAGCATTTTTAAAAACAAAAATGCCGCATTGTAGTTTACGGCATCATACGTTTTGCCTATGGCTAAATTTTTATAATAGGATTTAAGCCGTTTTTGGTATAGTTTTTCGGATTGTATTTTCCAAGCTGTTTTTCCCAAACATTCGGCAATAAACCATTTTTCAAACAGCCGAGCAGTACGCCCGCTTCCGTCTTCAAACCATATTTTTACAGTCAGGTTTAGAACTGTGATCAAGGAGTTTGTTTTATAATAACTTCAAAATTTGCCTGTTTGTTTGGTTCTAAAAAAAATCATATCTTAGCAATCAATGTAATAATCATAAGATGAAAGTAGATCAAAAAGGACATACTACGATTTTAAGAAATACAACAGAAGATTCTGAAATGTTTTTAGAAAAAGTAACTGCCAATTATAATTCTTTTAAAGACAATAATTTAATAATTGATTTGAGTAATGACAAAACGATTGATTTAAAGGCGGTTAAATCTTTTAGCGACTTGTCAAGAATGCATAAAAAATCAAAAAAATCATTTGTTATAGTTGCTGAAGATGTTGATTTTAACAGTGTTCCTTCAAAAATGGTTGTGGTTCCTACGCTACTTGAAGCCCATGATATTATTGAAATGGAAGAAATAGAACGAGATTTAGGTTTTTAATTTTTTCAGTTTTGAAACTTACTATTTTAGGCTGTTACGCAGCCACGCCAAGAACCATAACCAATCCGACTGCTCAAGTTTTGGAAATCAAAAATAAGATGTTTTTGATAGATTGCGGTGAGGGAACTCAGGTTCAACTGAGAAAAAACAAAATTAAATTTTCTAAAATAGAACATATCTTTATATCGCATCTTCACGGCGATCATTTCTATGGTTTGGTCGGACTTATCTCGACTTTCATGTTGCTTAATCGCAAAAAAGATTTACATATTTACGGACCAAAAGGAATCAAGGATATTATATTACTTCAGTTAAAATACGGCAATTCCTATACCGGATATCAACTTTTATTTCATGAATTAGAAATGCGTGAATCTGCCGTTTTGTATGAAGACGAAAAAGTAAAAGTGAGCTCCTTTCCTTTGAAACACAGAATCTATACAAATGGTTTTTTGTTTCAAGAAAAAAATATTGAACGCAAACTCAATATTGAAGTAATCGAAGCGTTGAACATTGACAAAGTATATTATCAAAAGATAAAATACGGTGGCAATATTTTATTGGACAATGGAACATTAGTAGAAAATAAAAGTATCACTTTTGAACCAATACCGGAAAGAAAATATGCTTTTTGTTCGGATACGATATATGATGAAGAGTTAATACAATATATTACAGAAGTTGATGTTTTGTACCACGAAAGCACTTTTCTTGAAAAAGAATCACATCTGGCTGAAAAAACAATGCACGCTACGGCAAAACAAGCAGCTTCAATAGCAAGACAAGCCGGAGTTAAAACACTTGTTCTGGGCCACTATTCCACACGATATGAAAATATCGATAAATTTGCTCAGGAAGCACAAATGATTTTTGATAATGTATTATTGGCAGACGACGGCAAAGTATTTGAATTTTAAACATGAACTTATGGAAGATTTAAGCAATTACAGAAAATCATATCAAAAAAGTCAGTTACTCGAAAATCTAATACCTGATGACCCGATAAATCTTTTTCATAGGTGGTTTCACGAAACGGAAGAATTTGGCGGTATTGACGAGGTTAACGCCATGACTCTTTCGACTATTGGTTTAGACGGTTTTCCGAAAGCTCGTGTGGTTCTTCTTAAAAAATATAATGAAGAAGGCTTTATATTTTATACCAATTATAATTCCGAAAAAGGAAAAGCCATTACCCAAAATCCAAATATCTGTCTTTCTTTTTTTTGGCATACAATGGAAAGGCAAGTCATCATAAAAGGAATTGCAGAAAAAACAACGGCTTCTGTTTCTGACGGGTATTTTGATTCTCGACCCGACGGTAGTAAACTCGGTGCAATAGTTTCACCTCAAAGTGAAGTCATTGTTGACCGTGATTTTCTTGATAATAAACTTAATTTACTCGAAAAGGAATCTTTAGGAAGAGAAATACCACGTCCTTCTCATTGGGGTGGTTTTTTGGTAAGACCGTTTCAGGTAGAATTCTGGCAAGGACGCCCCAATCGTTTACACGACCGAATTCGTTATACTTTACAAGATGATTACAATTGGAAAATAGACCGTTTAGCTCCTTAATATTGTAGGATAAAACGTATTATTTTAAAAAATAACTGCATTTCATCGATTTTTTTTTGCACTTTAGCGACATAGTAGTAATATTGGACAACCAAATCAAAAGAAACGTTCATTAGATAATAATCCAAAGATATTTGCCCCACATCTATCTTTAAAACTTAACCTACTATGAAAGCAAAAATGTTTAGAACATTATTGCCAATTGCAATATTGTTTGTATTAGCGTCTTGTTCTTCTGAATCTGCATCAGAAGATATTGAAAACACAAAAGTTGAGCAATATTCTTATAATGATGTTGAGCTTGACATGATGGCAAGAATTAACCAATACCGAACAGATAACGGTTTAGAGCCATTACTTCCTATAGAACACATCTCTTTTAAATCCGGAGAACACAATGATTATATGATTCAGAATGATGTTGTGGGTCATTATCAGTTTCAGTCTCGTTCTCAAAACATTAAACAAGTATTGGGTGCTGTAACGGTAAGTGAAAATCTTGCCTATAATTACAACACTAATAACGCAGCTTTAAATGCGTGGCTTAATAGTGACGGACATCGCGAAAACATAGAAGGAGATTATACACATTTTGGAATATCAATAAAAACAAATCCCGATAATGGAAGAAAATACTACACTAACATTTTCATGAAAAGGTAATTTTGCCCCGAATTTACCTTAATCTACGAAAGACCGCTTTTCCCAAAATGGCGGTCTTTTCTTATTGTTTATAGTTTAAAGTTCCAAATTTAAATTGTCCTTGCGACGAAAAAAATAATCTGAAAAATTGAAAAAATCCTAGAAACTCTATGTATATTATTAGTAAACTATTGTGTAAATCCCTAAAGCAGCCTATCTAAGAGGAGAGTCGTGTTCTTATTCAAGTTTTATTTTTTCCATTTAATGTTACAGCCGATGCTTGGCTTTTGAATTGGATTTATCTTTCTGTTATATAAAATTCCGTCAATAGCGGCTCTCAAGTCATTGCCACTTACAGGAATTCCATTTCCGGGTCGGGAATCGTCCATCTGACCTCTGTAAACAAGTTTGTCTCTGCTGTCGAACAGAAAAAAATCGGGAGTACAAGAGGCGTCATAAGCTTTGGCTATCTCTTGGCTTTCGTCATATAGATAAGGAAAGTCTATTTTGTTCTGAAAAGCAAATTCAGTCATTTTATCAGGAGCATCCTGCGGATAACTAACAGCATCATTACTTGAAATAGCAACCACACCAACTCCTTGTACTCTATAATCATTAGCGATTCTTACAATTTCTTCGATTACGTGATGTACAAACGGGCAGTGATTACAAATAAACATAATCAATGTTCCTTTTTCCTTCCGTATTTCTTTAAATGTAAAACTATTGTTAGAATTTGTGTCAGGCAATAAAAAATCGGGAGCAACTGTTCCCAACGGTAACATATTTGATTCTATTCTCGCCATTTTAAACAAAGAATTATATTACTTCTTTTTTCCGTTATTAAATTTTACGTTTTCTATGACAGGTTTTGGATAACTACTTTTTTTAAACCCACTTTTATTCTCTGTATCTTTTGCTTTAAAATCTTTCTTAGGCTGTTGTGTTTTGTGAGATTTGATAACTTCTTCAGGGTTTTTCGGATTTTCTTTAGTCCCTCTTAAATGTATAATCAATCCATTCAGAAAATTTCTCAAAATCTGATCTCCACATTCTACATATTTAGGATGATCCGAATTACGGAAAAAGTTTCCTATTTCTCCTTTAGAAATTCTAAAATCTACCAATTGCAAAATATCTACAATCTGGTCATCGCGAAGTTGTAAAGCAACTCTTAGTTTTTTGAAAATGTCATTATTGTTCATAAAAGAATTTTTAGGAATATAAGAATCCGAAAAAAACAAATTTATAACAGATTCTAAGTTTCAAAGATACATTAATTCACCGTTAGAATAAGGTGTAAAATAAAAAACCTTTTGTATTTTTGAAAGATGATTACTTATAAAGAAAAATTAAGATTGCTTGGCGACATGATTCAGTTGTCTGTAATTGATGGCGAACTACATACGCAAGAATATGAATTTATTAAAATGATTGCCGAAGAACTAAAAGTTAAAGATTCAGACTTAGAGGATTTATTCGGATTGTCGCTAAAATCGGTCATCTTTCGTTCAGAATTTAAGAGGATAGAACATTTTTATCGCTTGGCATTATTGTCACATTCTGATCATGTCCATCATGAAGAGGAAGAAAAATTCTTGATGAAAATAGGTGTAAAATTAGGACTCAGCCCTTTTGCCATAAAAAGAGTTTTAGACGAAATGCAAAAATCGCCAACACGTATGTTAGACGCAGAAAAACTTTTATCTATTTTTAAAGCACAACACAACTAACCTCGAAACCTGAAAAAATGTCATCAATATTTTGGTTTCTAAGTGTTTAAATGACTTTTTGACTTATATTTTTTTCCAAATATGCCAAAATAGTATTTTTAATTGGTTGGTATAACATTTGTCGAAAGTGAGATGTAAAACAAAATGTTTAATCTTATAAAATAAAATGTTATGACAATAGTTAAAAGAAACAACGGATTTAATTTTCCTTCACTAATTGACGAGTTTCTAAAACCTGACTGGTTGGGTGGTATGGAACGATTTAATGCTCATGTTCCTGCTGTGAATATTAAAGAAACCGACAACTCTTTTATTGTAGAATTGGCAGCTCCCGGAAAGAAAAAAGAAGATTTCAACATCGAACTTAACGAAAATATTCTAACAATTTCTTCCGAAGAAAAAACAGAAAATGAGGAAAAAGGTCAGGAAGGAAGATATACAAGAAAAGAATTTAGCTATTCTTCGTTCAAGAGAGCTTTTACCTTACCTGAAACGGTGAATGAAGACAGTATTAAGGCTTCTTATGACGATGGCGTTTTGCATATAAACCTACCCAAAAAAGAAGAGGCTTTACCGAAACCTAAGAGATTGATTGAAATAGGATAAACAGAAGCCGTCTCTATTATGAGGCGGCTTTTTTATATGATGTTCCGGATAGTCTTCTAAATTTTATTTTGCAAAGTTTTAATTTCATCCCGTAATTTAGCAGCTTGAAGAAAGTCCAAATCTTTAGCTGCTTTTTCCATTGCTTTCCGTTTCTCTCGAATACGCTTTTCTATTTCACTTTTGGAAAGATATTCAGACTCAGGTTCGGCAGCATTTTTAGGTAAATTATCATAATGAAAACTTGTGATAGGGCTTTTTGCCAACGGATTTTCTATAGATTTGTTCAACGCCCTGGGTTTCAAATTATGTTTGGTATTGTATGCAATCTGTTTCTCTCTTCTATAATTGGTTTCATCAATAGTTCTTTGCATAGAATCAGTAATTTTATCGGCATACATAATGGCTTTTCCGTTTATGTTTCGGGCAGCACGTCCCACCGTTTGAGTCAAAGAACGGTGACTTCTCAAAAATCCTTCTTTGTCCGCATCTAATATTGCAACCAAAGAAACTTCTGGTAAATCAAGACCTTCACGCAAAAGATTTACACCAATCAGCACATCAAACAAACCTTTTCGCAAATCTTGCATGATTTCAACTCTTTCAAGTGTGTCAATGTCAGAATGTATATATCGGCAACGAATAGAAACTTTGGTCAGATATTTAGCCAATTCTTCTGCCATTCTTTTGGTTAAAGTTGTTACTAAAACCCGCTCGTCCGCTTCGCAACGTTGCTGAATTTCTTCAATTAAATCATCAATCTGATTCAGGCTTGGTCGAATTTCGATAATTGGATCGAGCAGTCCGGTTGGACGCACAATTTGCTCCACAAAAACGCCTTCCGACTTTTGTAATTCATAATCTGCCGGAGTTGCGGAGACATAAATTACTTGATTTTGAAGGCTTTCAAACTCATCAAATTTCAAAGGTCTGTTGTCCATAGCAGCGGGTAGTCTGAAGCCGTATTCTACAAGATTTTCTTTACGACTACGGTCGCCACCATACATAGCATGAACCTGAGAAATTGTAACATGGCTTTCATCTATAATCATCAAATAATCATCAGGAAAATAATCTAAAAGACAGAACGGACGTGTTCCGGGTTGTCTTCTGTCGAGGTAGCGGGAATAGTTCTCTATACCAGAACAATAACCAAGTTCTCGAATCATTTCCAAATCAAAATTAGTGCGTTCTTCCAATCGTTTGGCTTCTAAATGTTTTCCTATTTCTTTATAATATTCTACTTGTTTGACCAAATCTTGTTGAATTTCCCAAATGGCACTTTGCAATACGTCCGGTGATGTAACAAACATATTGGCAGGATAAATATTGAGTCTGTTATATCGCTCAATAACTTTTGAAGTTTTAATGTCAAATACTTCAATCTCTTCAATTTCATCTCCAAAGAAATGAATGCGAAAAGGGTCATCGGCATAACTTGGAAATACTTCAATGGTATCGCCTTTAATCCGAAATGTGCCGGGTAAAAATTCGGATTCAGTTCTGGAATATAAACTTTGAACGAGTCTGTGTAATAACTTGGTTCTGGATATGACTTGGTCAGTTTCTAATGAAATCACATTTTTTTGAAATTCTACCGGATTTCCAATACCGTATAAACACGAAACCGATGCCACGACCAACACATCCCGTCTGCCAGAAAGTAGGGCAGAGGTAGTGCTGAGACGCAACTTTTCGAGTTCGTCGTTTATAGATAAATCTTTTTCAATATAGGTTCCCGTTACCGGAATATAGGCTTCGGGTTGGTAATAATCATAATAAGAAACAAAGTACTGTACAGAATTGTTGGGAAAAAACTGTTTGAACTCAGAATATAACTGGGCGGCAAGGGTCTTGTTATGAGCCAAAACTAATGTGGGACGTTGCACTTCTTGAACAACATTAGCAACGGTAAAGGTTTTACCAGAACCAGTTACACCAAGTAAGGTTTGATATTTTTCGCCTTTTAAAATACTCGCAGCAAGTTTTTCTATCGCTTGCGGCTGATCACCAGTAGGTTGAAAATCTGATACAACTTGGAACTTCATTGAACAATGGTTTTGCTTTTACAAAGTTATGACTACCCTGGAACAATGACAAGAGAAGTTGTACAAAGTTTGGATGGTAATAACAGAGAAAGCCAAACTAAGTAGCATCATATTTTATTAGTTAACTTGAACCAGTAGGTATTACAATTTCACAAATTTTATCGCTTGACTATGATTGCCTACTTGTATAAAATATACCCCCGATGCTAACTTGTCAAGTTGAATAGAGAAAATACGATGGCTAATGTAATCAGAGATTAATTCTCTACCATGGCTGTCAACTATTCTATAATTTAATCCTACTTGTTGTAAATCTACTTCGATAGTTAGGTGTGTTTTACTCGGATTAGGATATAGCTTAACAGAGCTCGTCGTAGATTCTGACATTCCTAGTTGGTTAATTTCTATGGTTTGTGTGGTGGTACTTTCCAATCCGCAATGACTAGCCGTTAAAGAAATGGTGTACGTGCCGGGAGCAGTGTATTGGTGTGCCGGAGCTTCGTCTGTAGTGGTATTTCCGTCTCCAAAATCCCAATGATACGTTGTGGCATATTGCGATTGGTTACTAAAAGTAATTTCGCCCGAAGTCGTAATATTATATGAGAACGATGCTGTCGGGTCATATAACCCGATGTTCCAATCGATTAAGTTATTCCACATAATTTGGTTGGTAGCCTGTCTTATTTTTTGTGCAACATCTGCCGATAGCGAACTATTAAATGTAATTAGTAACGGGTCTTTCCTAAATATGGTGGTGTAAAATGCACAAGCAGCTGCATAACTTCCTGCAACAGACGGGTGACTTCCATCTGAAACATAGAGTTCAATTTCAGGATGGTGTTGTCTAATATACCGCCAAACCGCTCCAACGGGAGATACGATGGCTTCGTTGTCATTTGCCATAGTCATATATCGTTGCTGTATTAAGTCGTCCATACTTTCATAGGTACACATAGGTGGCCAACCACCACAGTTTGAAGCATCGCCATTTTTTCTACCCCATGTCATATAAAAAATTGTTTCGGCACACGGATTTTTCTCTCGAATTTGTTCGTCTAAAAATGTGGCATACGGATACATATAGTTTTGAACCTGCCATGTAGGAAAAGCAGGTAGCTGACTTTGTTCTTGTAATACTACAAAATCCCAATTATTTGCACCAATTTTACCAAGTGAAGTGCTATTGTTTGCATGCTCTTGTAGCGTATAACCACCAGGTGTGCGACTATCGTATATAACGGTATCTCCGGTAGAATTTGCAACGTTTGCTATGAGTAAGGGTAAATTATTTGAAGCGGTATAGCTGTTTCCTAAAAACAAGACCTTCTTAGTAACGTTTTGTGCAGTAGCTACAATTCCGAAAGCAATAGTTAAAAGTAGGGTCGTAGTAAATGGTGTTTTCATAGTATAAATAGGGTAGGTTGTAAGGGTTAATTATCTGTGATGATAGGGTTCATTTTTAAGAATGGTAAAAGCTCGATACAATTGCTCTATAAAAAATAACCGAACCATTTGATGTGAAAAAGTCATGTTAGACAACGAGATTTTTTCATGAGCCTTTTGGTAAATCGCATTAGAGAATCCGTAAGGACCACCAATGACAAAAATTAAAGTTTTAATGCCTTGGTTCATTTTTTTTTGAAGCATATCAGAAAAATTGACACTTGAATATGATTTGCCATTTTCATCTAATAAGATTACATAATCTAAAGAGGTAATTTTGCTCAAAATCTGTTCGCCTTCTTTTTCTTTTTGTTGCTCTTCAGATAAATGTTTGCTATTTTTAATATCGGGCAGTATTTCTAATTCAAATTTAATATAAAAAGATAATCGTTTGCTATAATCTTCAATAAGTTGTTGCAAGGCTTTATTATCTGTTTTGCCAATGGCAATGAGTTTTATATTCATGCATTATGAGTTTACATCTGTCAACAAATCTAGGTCGTTGTCAAGCTCCAAGGCTTTAACGGTTTGTACTGCGTTACCAGCAATTCCTTTTATAGAACCATACATGCCTATGGTATTTTGAATAACCTTTTCTATCTGCTTTTCTCGTTGGCTCCAAATACGCTGCATGGCGTTTTTCTCCTTTTGTAAGTCAGATTGCATTTGACTAAATCCTTCTACAATGCCTTCAATTTGTAAACGAAATTCGTTACCGGTTAAAAAGTCGTACAACATAGCCATTTTATCACCTTTGTTTTCTTGCGATAAGATAGCTTGACTAAGTTGAATGAGCGATTGTCTTAAAACAATAGAAAGTCCTTTAAACTCTTCAAAAGTACAAATCCAAATACCGTCTTTAAGTCCCATTCTGTCCATATCTGTCGGCATAACCTCGGTTACTAATACACCAATGTCCGCTTTTTTAAGTCGAATATCATTTCTGAATTTCTCAATCCATGCTGGTTGAAAAGCCTTAGTTCGTTTACTTTCATAATAAATTGTACCACAATTTTGATGCTCTCGCGTATTCACAATTTGAATACAATCTGCCCCTATGGCACCTTTTTTAATTTCTGTTATGGTATCAAGCGGAAAGGTTTTAGACAAATAGTCTTCAATAGCTAGTTCAAGAACCTCACCTTGCAATTGCATCGACCCTTGTTCTTGCTTGCGTTTCATTTCTTCTGTCAGCTTTTTTTGGTCTTCTAGTTGCTTTTGAAGTGTAGCAAACTTTAGTTCATTAGCATCTTCTACCTGTTTGCGTATTTTTTCTTTTTCCTGAGCTATTTGTTCATTGAGTTGTTTTTGAGCTGCCGCTTCGATGGCCTCTTTCATTTCTGTTTTTTCTCGTTGAAGTTTTGCTATCTCAGCATTCGCTTTATGAAGCTCTCGAAGTTTTTCAGATTTTTCGGTTAATTCTTTGTTGAGCAATTCAACTTGTTCTTTGTGCTCTATTTCTAGCTTTTTCTTAAGGGTTTCGTTAAGCTCTTTTTCTACAGCTTTTTTTTCTTTTTCTAAACGCTCGGCAAACAATAAATTCTCTTGTTTTTTCTTTGCTTCAAATTCGGCTTTGGCTCTTTCTAGAGCTTCATTTTTTTGTGCAAGTTCTTCAGCTTGTCTAGAAGCTTTTTCTTGATATTCTTTACGGATGGTATCTTCAATTTGATGTTTTAAAATATCATTAACATCAATTTGTGTGAAGCAATTGGGACAATTAACCGTAGAGTTATTTTTCATAGTCGAATAATTAAGAAGGGTTGCTTAAGGCTACCAATTAAAAATTTATTTCAAAAATATCTATTATGAATGGATATGCGAAGAAAAGAAAAGAAAAAATCGTAATTTTGCACAGCAGGTCGCCTTATCGCTTCTCGTTTTACGAGGGGAGGAAAGTCCGGACACCACAGAGCGGCATAACGGGTAACGCCCGTCGTCATGAATACTCATGATAGGACTAGTGCAACAGAAAGAATGTACAGTTAGGCTGTAGTGAAATCAGGTAAACTCTATGCGGTGAAATGCCATGTATATCGGTTTTTAAGGGTTGCTCGCTCATTGCCGAGGGGTAGGCAGATAGATTTTGTTGGTAACAGCAAGACCAGATAAATGATAAGGTATCTTTTTACAAAGAGAACAGAATCCGGCTTATAGACCTGTTTTTTATTTATTTAAAATTAAACTTTACGTCTAGTAGTAACACATTGGTAGCTATTTCCTGACTATTTCCTAACATTACGGTATTTTTTAAGGGGTAATATTGCAGAAAAATTATATGAGTATGAAATGTTTAATATTGAAGTCTAGGTGACTTAAGTACTGAAATTGAACAGTCAATTTATATATTTGCACTCTTTTACCCTAAATATGAAATTAAAATTTCCACTTACGTCAATTGTAATCCTATTAATCTTATTGTGTAACAACCATAAGATGGCTTCTCAGTGTTTCCAAATTAAAAGTATCTTGGTTGATGCTTGTGGCGGACTTGAAGGTCTTAATGAGATGGTTCGTATTGAAACAGGTAGTACTCCGTTAAACTTAGCCGATTTTACGGTTAGTTGGCCTAATAACGGATGGCAAGGATTAGTTCAAAACGCAATGACCGCTTCGGTCATTCAAGAGTTTAATGCTGATATAGCTGAAGCAGGTGGATGCGGTCAAATTATAGCACCTGTAGGAGGGATTATTCCACCAAATAGTACCTTTATTTTATTTACCAGTTATAACGTTAATATTGAGGCAAACTCATTTGGAGCGTTAAACCATGATATTTTTGCTATATTTCAAAATAATGGCTCGGTATCTACGGGGCACTTTGCCAACTTTGGTTCCGGTGTTCGTTCGCTTACTGTAACATCAGGTGCTTGTAGTCAAACAGTTTACTATGATCGGTCATTTTTAACGGGAGGCGATGGTGCCACTGTTGAATACGACAACACGGGTCAGCCCACCTATATCAATAATGGCTGCTCTGCTCCGATATCTTTTTGGGTAGAAGCAGGCGAACCGCAAACGGCTTGTCCTGGCGATACAATCCAATTAGAAGGAAGTTTTGTAGGAGGAGAGACTGTTTTATGGTCTGCAACCGGCGGAACGTTTTCGTCTGCAAATTCACTTCAAACGAGTTTTACTATAGACCAAGGATTTGTAGGTACTAGTATCATCATTACACTTTCTTTGATAGATGTTTGTGATAATACTATTAACGATACAGTAGAAATTTCTATAACAGGTAGCCTTACACCCGATTTTGCTACCACAGCTACGTATTGCAGTGGTTCAGCTATTCCGGCATTAGCAACGACTTCACCAAATGGCATTACCGGAACGTGGTTACCCGCTACGGTTGATGCTACAGCAAGCGGCACTTATATATTTACACCCGATGCGGGTCAGTGTGCAGCTTCGGTTACTTTATCCGTTACCATAACAGATGGTATTGTTCCTGATTTTGCTACCACAGCGACGTATTGCAGTGGTTCAGCTATTCCGGCATTAGCTACGACTTCACCAAACGGCATTACCGGAACGTGGTTACCCGCTACGGTTGATGCCACGACCAGCGGTACTTATGTATTTACACCCGATGTGGGTCAGTGTGCAGCTTCGGTTACTTTAGCCGTTACCATAACAGATGGTATTGTTCCTGATTTTGCTACCACAGCGACGTATTGCAGTGGTTCAGCTATTCCGGCATTAGCAACGACTTCACCAAACGGCATTACCGGAACGTGGTTACCCGCTACGGTTGATGCCACGACCAGCGGTACTTATGTATTTACACCCGATGTGGGTCAGTGTGCAGCTTCGGTTACTTTATCCGTTACCATAACAGATGGTATTGTTCCTGATTTTGCTACCACAGCGACGTATTGCAGTGGTTCAGCTATTCCGGCATTAGCAACGACTTCATCAAACGGCATTACCGGAACGTGGTTACCTGCTACGATTGATGCTACAGCAAGCGGCACTTATATATTTACACCCGATGCGGGTCAGTGTGCAACTTCGGTTACTTTATCCGTTACCATTACCAATCTTCAGACACCTAACGTTGCCTTTACATATCCATCAGATTTATGTGCTAATAGCGAAAATATTTTTCCTGATTTAGCGAATGATTTTTATGATGGTGGACAATTTTCTTCTGATACGGGATTGATTATTAATATAGAAACCGGCGAAGTTAACATAGGGGAGAGTCCGACGGGCTTACACACGATAACGTATTCCGTTTTACCCAATGGGGAACAATGTATCGCTGGAGCAAATAGTTCGTTTGATATTGTTATACACGAAACAGAAACTATCGCTATAACTGGTGAAAACTCTGTTTGTATCGGAAGTACTATAGCATTACAAGCCAATCAAAATGGAAATTGGACATCTTCTAATCCTGATATTGCTTCGGTTAATAACCAAGGGGTGGTTACTGGATTAGCATCAGGTCAAGTTGAGGTTATTTTTACAAATCATTCAGCCAACTGTCCGATAACGATTTCTAAAACAATTCAGGTAAATGCCTTACCAGAAGTTTCTTTACAAGATGGTACTATTTGTTTAGATACCGAGAGCGGTGCTGTTGTAACACCTTATACCTTAACAACCGGATTACCTGCTCAAGGGAATACATTTGTTTGGAAGCATAATGGCGAGCTACTTTTGCAAACGACTTCAAATTTAACCGTAACAACGGCGGGTAATTATGAGGTGACAGTTACAAATAACTTAACCGGATGCTCGGCAACGGCTCAGGCTACGGTAAGTTTCTCTACCCCAATAAGTGGGTATGCTGTTGTGGGAGAAGATTTTCATAATATGCAAACAATCACAGTTTATATAACAGGCGGATCGGGATATTTTTCATATCAATTAGATGGTGGTTTAATGCAAACTACCTCGCAGTTTACTGGTCACTTTCAAGGTGATTATACCATTACTGTTCGAGATTCGCTAGGATGTAACGATTTAGTTTTAGAGGTGACGGTATTAAATTATCCGAGATTTTTTACACCAAATGATGATGGATTTAACGATTTTTGGAATATATCAGGGGTTAATAATGATGCACAGTTATATATTTTTGATCGGTATGGTAAGTTACTAAAACAACTGCAACCAAATACGTTAACTGGTTGGGATGGTACATATAACGGAGAACAGTTACCATCCACAGATTATTGGTTTAAATTAATTTACAGAAATGATTTGGGAGCAGAGAAAGAATTTAAAGCTCACTTTTCATTGAAACGTTAATAGAAATACATTAAATTTAATTACAAGAAATGACTTGACCGAAACACTTCGAGCAAGTCATTTTTTGATTATTAGCTCAGCTTATTTAAACATATCCATTCCGGGTATATTGGGCATTCCTTCTTTGGCAACTGCACTGAGTTCGGCTTCGTTTACGGCAGTAGCTTTTTCTATAGCATTGTTTAAAACTTGGACTAAATAACCTTCAAGCTGTTCTTTGTTTTCAAGCAAAGTTTTGTTAATCGTGATGTTTCTAATTTCTCTATTTGCCGTGATTGTAGCTTTTAAACGCCCGTCGTTGCTTTGTTCGTCAATCAAGACCGTATTCAAACGCTTTTTCGTTTCTTCAATTTTCTTTTGGGCTTCTTTGAGTTTACCCACCATTCCCATCAGGTCTCCAAACATGTTAATAAATTTAATAATTAATAAAGTACAAAATTATTAAATTGCACGCTTATTATTAATAAAACTTTATATGAAATTTAAGTGTTTATCATTAGTACTTTGTGCTATTTTTGCAACTTCTTGTAAAAAAAATGATACTATGACAAATTCTGTCACGCCTCCAATAGCGGTTAAAAAGGACACAATTCTTGAAAAACATGGCGATAAACGTACAGATTCTTATTACTGGCTGAACAATCCCGAAAACTCTGAAGTGATTGATTATCTGAACTCCGAAAACGATTATTACAAAAAAATGACGGCTCATACAGAGCAATTCCAGAAAGATTTGTTTGAAGAAATGAAATCCAGAATCAAAGAAGACGATGAATCTGTGCCATATTTTTATAACGGATATTTTTATATTTCCAGATTTGAAAAAGGTAGAGAATATCCTATTTATTCTCGTAAAAAGGGAAGTTTAGATGCCGAAGAAGAAATTCTATTCGATTGTAACGAGCTTGCCAAAGGTCATTCCTATTTCAAACTTGGCGGACTTCGTATAAGTCCTGATAATAAACTTGCAGCTTTTGCCACAGACATCAAAGGGCGTAGAATTTTTACATTACAAATAAAAAATCTTGAAACAGGCGAAATTCTTCCTGACAAGATAGAAAGTGTAACAGGAGGTTCGGTTTGGGCAAATGACAATAAAACTTTGTTTTACACAAAACAAAATCAGCAGACTTTGCGTTCCGACAAAATTTTTAAACATAAATTAGGTTCGTCGTCTGATGATGATATATTAATTTACGAAGAAAAAGACGATACTTTTTATATTGGTATAGGCAGGACAAAATCTGAAAAATACTTGGTAATATCATCGATGAGTACGCTAACAACAGAGCAGAGATTTCTTAATGCAGATACACCAGATGGCGAATTTAAAGTTTTTCAGCCAAGAGTACGCGGACATGAATATTCAATTTCACATTATGATTCTCATTTTTATATTGTTACAAACAAAGATAAATCTGAGAATTTTAGAGTAATGAAAACACCTGAAAATAAGACCGGAATGGAAAATTGGACAGACTTGATTCCGCATCGTGAAGATGTTTTGGTTGAAGGCATTGAGATTTTCAAAAACTATCTGGTGGTTCAAGAGCGTTCAAACGGTTTGAATAAAATACGCATCATGCCGTGGAGTGGGGAAGAAGAGTATTATCTTCCTTTTGAAATAGAAACTTATTCTGCCGGAGTAGGAATCAATGTTGAATTTGATACAGACATCTTGCGTTACGGATACGAATCTATGGCAACACCTTTTTCTGTTATAGACTTTAACATGAAAACCAAAACCAAAGAAATCAAGAAAGAACAGCAAGTTTTGGGTGGCAAGTTTGACAAAAATAATTATGAAGAAAAAAGAATTTGGGCTACTGCCGAAGACGGAACAAAAATTCCGATTTCGATAGTTTACAGAAAAGGAATGAAACAAAACGGAAATAATCCGGTTCTTCAATATGCTTATGGTTCTTATGGTTATTCAATGGAATCTGATTTTGATTCAAATTTGTTGAGTTTGTTAGACAGGGGTTTTATTTATGCCTTAGCACATATAAGAGGAGGCGAAGAAATGGGTCGTCAATGGTATGAAAACGGAAAACTTCTCAAGAAGAAAAACACTTTTACCGATTTTATCGATTGTTCAAAATTTTTAATAAGTGAAAAATATACTTCACCACAACATTTGTATGCTATGGGAGGTTCTGCCGGCGGATTGTTGATGGGAGCGGTTATGAATATGGCTCCACAACTATATAATGGTATAGTTGCACAAGTTCCCTTTGTAGATGTAGTAACCACGATGCTTGATGATTCTATTCCGTTAACTACGGGAGAATATGACGAATGGGGAAATCCTAATGAAAAAAAGTATTATGATTATATGAAGTCATATTCGCCTTATGATAACGTTAAAGCGATAGATTATCCTAATGTGTTGGTGCTTACAGGTTTGCACGATTCGCAGGTTCAATATTGGGAACCCGCCAAATGGGTTGCAAAATTAAGAGATTTAAAAACAGATAAAAATAAAATACTCTTCTATACTAATATGGATGCTGGTCATAGCGGGGCTTCAGGGAGATTTGAATCGCTTGTTGAAACAGCACGTGAATATAGTTTTTTATTAGATTTGGAAGGAATTAAGGAGTAATTAAAAAAAAAAATTATAAATTTGCACGGTTTGAGGTTGCAATAATTTCTTAATGATTTTACCTTGACTAACCTATTTTCTATGAAACAGAATAATAAAATGTATAATAGTATATTGGATTTAATAGGCAATACCCCTCTCATTAAACTCAATAGAATCACTCAAGATTTACCCGGTAATTTTTATGCAAAAGTTGAAGCATTCAATCCCGGACATTCTACTAAAGACAGAATTGCTCTTTACATTATTGAAGAAGCCGAACGCAAAGGAATATTGACGCCGGGAGATACAATTATCGAAACGACGTCAGGAAATACGGGTTTCAGTTTGGCAATGGTGAGTATTATTAAAGGATATCAATGTATTCTGGCTGTTAGCTCAAAATCTTCTAAAGACAAGATTGATATGCTTCGCACTATGGGAGCCAAAGTTTATGTTTGCCCTGCCCATGTTTCTGCTGACGACGAGCGTTCATATTACAATGTTGCTAAAAGATTGCACGAAGAAACAAAGGGTTCTGTCTATATAAATCAATATTTTAATCAATTGAATGTTGATGCTCATTATAACACTACCGGACCAGAAATTTGGGAACAAACAAACGGACAAATAACACATTTAGTAGCTTGTAGCGGAACGGGCGGAACTATTTCCGGAGCAGCAAAATTCTTAAAAGAGAAAAATCCTGAAATTAAAGTTTTAGGAGTAGATGCTTACGGTTCTGTTCTGAAAAAATACCATGAAACTAAAGAGTTTGACAGCGAAGAAATTTATCCGTATAGAATAGAAGGTTTAGGAAAAAACCTAATCCCGACGGCTACCGATTTTGATGCTATCGACAAATTTATAAAAGTAACTGACGAAGAAAGTGCCCATACAGCTCGTGAAATTGCTAAAACAGAAGGGTTGTTTGTAGGATATACTTCCGGAGCAGCTATGCAGGCAGTAAAACAATTTTCTGAGGAAAATGAGTTTGATGAAAACTCAAATGTTGTGATTATTTTCCCCGATCATGGTTCACGATATATGAGCAAAATATTTAGTGACGAGTGGATGAACGAACAAGGTTTCTTTGATAGCATTAATATGGAAGAAGCTCAAAAAATTGAGTTCATCAAGTAAAAAATATTAGTAAATTTTATAAAAAACTCCGATTGTAAATCGGAGTTTTTTTGTGGGTTGAATCTATTTCTGTCCGTTATTTTTTCGCATTTTCATATTCATAAATTCTACTGCTAGAGAAAATGCTATGGCAAAATATAAATATCCTTTAGGAACTGCACCAATTTCTTGATCAAGCAATACGGCATCTGACAAGTGCATACTTTCAGTAGTTAGCATAAAACCTATAAGAATCAAGAATGCCAATGCCAAAATCTGAATAGAAGGGTTTTTGTTTACAAAATTTCCGATTGGAATAGCAAAAATCAACATCACTCCAACCGAAATCACTACTGCTGCAATCATAATATATAAAGCTCCTTCTATACCGTTTGTCATTCCTACAGCCGTTAAAATACTATCTAAAGAAAAGATAATATCTATCATTACAATCTGAATTAAAACAGCTCCAAAGGTTTTAGCTACTTGTCCTGAAACACTTGGTTGAGTAATGTGTTCTATATGCGTTATTTTTTCGTGAATCTCTTTGGTACTTTTCCAAATAAGAAAAATACCTCCCAAAAATAAAATAATAGCTTGTCCGTTAAAGTCTGCTTTAAACCAACCCCAATTTATAGAAAACCATGGCTCTTTCATGGCTATTAATAATGTAATCCCGAAAAGCATGGCGATACGCATAAACATTGCCAAAAACAATCCTATTCGTGTGGCTTTCTTTCGTGTTTTTTCGGGAAGTTTACTAGTGACGATAGAGATAAAAATGATATTATCTATACCGAGAACAATTTCTAAAAAAGTAAGTGTAACTAAGGCTACCCATGCATCCGGATTGGCTAAAAATTCCATATATCTAATTTATATAACAGAACTTAAACGTAAGTTATTTAATTTTTGTTACAATTCCTTTCTGTTTATTTGAGTCACCTACATAAGAATATTCAAAAGTATATGAATCTGCCGAAGTAGTGAGTATTTTCATGTGTATTGCTTTTCTTTCTGCCATATTTTTAGGGTTTAATTTTTGCAATACAAATTCACAATCATTTATCCAGCGTACAGAAGCAGTGTCTGTTTTGCCTTCAAAAGTTTCGATTTGAATATCGTCAAATCGTTCAAATACAGATTTTCTTTCAACACTATCTATTACTTGAACAAACTCAAATTTACCGATTTTAAAATCGGTACACTTTCTTTCTTGTTGGTAACAAGAGGTTGCAAAAATTCCTAAAATTCCTAAAGAGATTAATTTATTTTTCATTGAATAAACTTTTTAAAATAAGTTGAATACCTTTCCACATTAAAAAAACAGATAATCCACATATAAAAATACCAACAGCCAAAACTATATAATGAACCCAACTGTGCCGGTTAATTAATGCATTATAAATAGTCATTGGTCCCAAAAACATCAAAGGCATTGAACCTACGGCGTATTTTACTCCTTTTTGTAATAAATTTTTATCAGGGTGCATTTTTTAAAATTTTAAATTTCTATAATTATTATTCATCAATTTTAAAGCTTTCAACTGCTCTTCTAACACTTCCATGTTTTTCCAATAGTATTTTCGCTTTATCATAACTAATAGGAATTTCGCTCATAATCATATTGACTCCTCTGTCTATTAGCTTGTTGTTGCTTAATTGCATATCAACCATTTTGTTCCCTTTTACTTTTCCTAGCTGAATCATGGCAGTTGTTGAAATCATGTTAAGTACCATTTTTTGAGCTGTTCCCGCTTTCATTCTAGAACTTCCGGTAACAAATTCAGCACCAACCACAACCACAATTGGAAATTTAGCAACTTTTGAAAGCGGACTTTCCTCATTGCAAGTAATGCAACCTGTCAGTATATTTTTTTCGTTACATTTTTCGAGTCCGCCAATTACATACGGAGTAGTTCCAGAAGCGGCAATTCCGATAACGAAATCTTTTTCGGAAATATTGAATTTGGTCAAATCTTTCCATGCCTGATGTGTATCATCTTCTGCAAATTCGACTGCTTTTCGGATAGCCGAATCTCCTCCTGCAATGATTCCATTTACCAACTCAAACGGAACCCCGAATGTTGGAGGGCATTCCGAAGCATCGACAATTCCTAATCTTCCTGAAGTTCCCGCTCCGATATAAAAAAGTCTTCCTCCGTTTTTCAGTTTCGCTACAATTTGGGTGATTAAATTTTCTATTTGTGGTACAGCTTTTTCTACGGCATACGCAACCTTCTTATCTTCTGTATTGATATACATTAGTAAATCATGAACAGACATCTTTTCGAGATTGTCGTAGTTTGAAGGTTGTTCTGTGATTTTGGCAAAATTCATAAAAAACTAAATTTATTATACGGTATTAAAAAAGACAATCACTAGTGTTACTATCAAAATTAATCGTATCGACTATCGTTTGATAGAAAAATGCCCAGTACGAATTTTAGTGTTTTCTCTATAAATCTCATACCAATAATCTGTACTCGGAAGTTCTTTATTATTATATCTACCATCCCAATTTGGGTTGTTAGCATTAAGCAATGTAATTAGTTTTCCGTAACGGTCAAATATATATACTTCTAAATCAAATAAATCAATGTCTTTTATAGTAAAATAATCATTGTAACCATCGCCGTTAGGGGTAATAAATGTAGGAGCATTTAAAATGAAATATTCTTGATAATCTGTACCACAATTTATTAGGTCTCTAACATATACGGTTACTAAACCATTTTCTACATCATTAAATACATTAGAGTTTTGCCAGTTTATACCATCAAGAGAGAATTCATAAGTTACTTCTGTATTATCCATCGTAACGGTAAGCGAAGTACCTGAGTGACTTATATTGGCTATTTGTGGGTTTACATAACCGTAGACGATAAAGTTTCGAGTTCTAGCTTCGGTACACGGGCTATTAGGATCGCGTATAGTAACCGTGTATAAACCGGGTTCATAAACCACAGCAGTGATGCCATTTCCTAGGCTAGAGGGTTCCCATTCGTAAATAGAGTTGGGGTGAATGGCATCTAAGATTACACCATCATTCCCACAAATTAAAATAGGGTCAGGATTGGTTGAAACCATAATTCCAGGGTACCAGTTTAAAGTAATCGCTGTACGTACACTACCAATACATGTATATAAGTCAGACGAAAATCCAGCATAATAAGTTCCAGGACTAGTTGGTACGTAGTTTAATGAATTAGCCAAAAGCAGATTGCCTCCAGTGGGACTATCATACCAGTTAACATTTAAATTGTTTGCAGGCATGACCGCTAAAGCTGGTATTTCTGAATCGCCACAATAGGATATTTCGTCAAAAAATGATTGTGGTGCGGTAGTTGACGATATTATTTCTATAGAATAGGTGTTTGAAAACCAATTACAATTAGGGTTTACTGTTTGTAAATTGTTTTCGTTAAGAGCAAATGCCACACGAAAATAGCTGGTAGTTGCAATGTCCTCTAGTGTAGTGGTTAAATTTCCGCCCGTATGTAATATCGGAATTTCATTAATGTTTTCCCAACTATAGCCATTGGTGCTTCTTTGCCAAGTAAAGTAAGCTTCTTCTCCGTCATTCTCTAAAAATAGCGTTAGTGTTACAGGTGTTTCGTTATCACAGAATGTCGCTACATCTTCTCCGAACTCTAAAGATGATACGGTAGCATTGCTACCACATACTTGTACTGTAATTTCGTCTATAACTAGGTCGTTGCCACAGCCTGCTTGATCGTTATTATTAAGTATTTTAATCACTACATCTGTTTCATCTAAGGGCGTAGTAAATAACACACTGTATCTTTGATAATTAATTGTAGCAGTATTGTTTATATTTCCGGTTGTTGCTGTAGTTAGAAGTTGCGATTCATCGGTATTCCAAACTTCAATTTTAATATTAACCGGAACTCCCAGACCACCGTTCTCCGGACAAATTTCAGAAGAGATGTTATATAAAGGTGCCACCCAAAATGAAAATTCATAAGAGACTTCGCCACATAAATTACCAATTCTTTTTTGATAAAAAATACCGTCTTCATGATTAGCATTTATAAGCATCATTTTACCTGATACCGAAGTAAGAATGTCTGTCAAATCGTTTGCCAACAAGTGCCATTGCCATTCGTTAATATCGGGTAGGGTTTCTAGATTAGGTAAGGTGTTACTACGTATGGTATATTCGCCAGTTTCCGGAAAAATTTGAGTATAGGTATAGCTTGTTTCATTCATCATAAAAGCGGGAGCAATACCAACTCCATCACCAAAATTTTCGTAGAATACTACAGCCCCTTTAGCCCCAACACATGATTGTAATTGTGCATGTGCAGACCACGACAACAGAAAACAAATTAGTATTGCTAAATAAAAACGCACAAGTTTTAAAGTTAAAATTTCTAAAAGGTAAAAGTAATTATTTATGAAAATAAAAACTTATAATTGAATTATATTTAACACGAGAAACCATCTCAAGTGTAAAGATAGTATAAAATATATCTAAGAAGTGATTTAAACTTTTTTGATTGCTTCACCAGTTCGAGCAAATCTCTCGGGTGAAGCGAAAAAGTTTAAATCACTTCTACACAAAATAAGCCAAAACAATTCCCAAAACGATAACCGAAATTTTAGCAACATTAAACTTGTGGTTTTCACTGCTTTCAAAAATTATCGTAGAGGAAATATGGAAAAGAATTCCGATTACAATGGCTGAAATTTCCGTATAATAGTTCGTCAGAAACGGAACTTTTTCGGATAAAAGCGTTCCTAACGGTGTCATAAAAGCAAAGACAACCATAAACAGAAGAATCCATTTTTTGGCTAATCCTCCGTTTGCGAAAAACGTAGTTAAAATAATCGCAATCGGTAAGTGATGAATCGCAATTCCGATAGCCAAATCGTGATGATGACTTACAGGCATTCCCTCCAAAAGTGCGTGAAGACACAAACTGATAAAAAGCGTCCAAGGCATTGAAGTCAGCTTGTCGTGAGAGTGAACGTGTCCGTGTTCAGCACCTTTTGAGAAAAATTCCAATATGATTTGGAACAAAATTCCGACCATTATAAATGCTCCGACTTTGTACCCGACTGAATGGTCGTGATGTCCGTGAGCTCCGTTGTGCATCGCATAATCATACACTTCGGGAAGTAAGTGCATAACCGTAATCGAAAGCAAAAATGCACCACTAAAAGCCAATAATAATTTGATGTTTTTCTTGTTAGTTGGTCGAAGGATTATACCAATCAGATAACCTAAAATAACAGATAGGAGAGGTAGTAAATATTGCATAAATTATTTAAAAATCATTATTAGCCTGTCCGATGTGTTTTTGTAGAACTTTCCGAGTTTGTAGTCGCCAAAAATCTCTAAGAGATAAATATTGGCTTCTTCCATCATCTTTTCAAAATCAGCTAAGCGGAGAGCTTTTACTTTTTCTGTAAAATGAAATTTTTTCCCGTTGTCTTCAAAGTCAATTTCTTTATAAATAATATTGTTTTTTACATATCTTCTAATGTGAAAAACAATGCCGTCAACTTCTTTTACTTCTAATTCAACAAGGTTTTCAATAACATAATCTACATTCATAAAATCAATTACCGCCAATCCGTATTCGCTCAGGCTGTTATGAATTGCTTTTAGTGTAGCGAGGTTGTCATCATCGTTTTCAAAATAGCCAAAACTGGTAAATAGGTTAAAAATGGCATCGTATTTTTCGTCAAGCGGAAGTCGCATATCGTGAACAATAAAATGCAGTTTTTCATTAGTATATTCAGAAGCTATCGAAATACTATTTTCGGATAAATCTACTCCTGTTACATCATATCCCAACCTATTCAGATAAATAGAATGACGACCTCTGCCACAAGCCAAATCAAGAATTTTTGCACCTTCGGGAAGGTTGAGATGATTGGTCAAATTATCAACAAAATACTGTGCTTCAGCAAAATCACGGTCTTTATAGAGAATGTGATAATAAGGCGTGTCAAACCATGAAGCATACCATTGTAAGGCGTTTTTAGGAGAATCCTGAGTTTCTGAGTTTGACATTTTTTCTAAATCTGAAATTGAGGTGCAAATTTAGTGTATTTTTATAAAAGAAAACACAGCATAAATATCATATAGAAAATTGTGATAGATTTTTTGTGCAAAAAAAAACACCTGTAATTAATACAGGTGTTTTCAAACTAACCAATTTATATGAAAAAAGACTACTCTCTTATGCTGTCAATTCGGGTTGATTTCTAAAAACCAAGCTGTTATCAAAACTGTCAATAAGGATAATGCTGTCGCTTTTTATATTTCCGGCAAGGATTTCTTTAGACAATTGGTTTAAAACCTCTCGTTGAATCACTCTTTTTACCGGTCTGGCTCCAAATTGTGGGTCATATCCTTTTTCTGAAAGATAATCAATTGCTTCGGGTGTCGCATCCATTGTAATGTGTTGTTGTGCTAACATATCGGAAACCGATTTAAGTTGTAGTTTCACTATTTCTCTTACATTCGATTTTGTAAGCGGTGTAAACATTACTATTTCATCAATCCTGTTAATAAACTCGGGTCTAACAGTCTGTTTCAGCAAACTAAGTACCTCTGTTTTGGCTACTTCGGTTGCGACCTCAATGCTGCCTTTCAAATTTTCAAATTTTTCTTGTATGATATGGCTTCCCATATTAGAAGTCATAATGATAATGGTATTTTTAAAATCGGCAAGTCTTCCTTTGTTGTCAGTCAAACGCCCTTCGTCCAGAACTTGTAATAATATATTAAAAGTATCCGGGTGTGCCTTTTCTATTTCGTCCAACAACACAACCGAATAGGGTTTTCTTCGGACGGCTTCGGTAAGCTGACCGCCTTCGTCATAACCAACATATCCGGGAGGTGCACCAACCAAACGGCTTACAGCGTGGCGTTCCTGATACTCGCTCATATCAATACGGGTTATGGCGTTCTCGTCATCGAACAAATATTCTGCCAATGCCTTTGCCAATTCGGTTTTTCCTACTCCGGTTGTACCCAAAAACAGGAATGAACCAATGGGTTTTTTGATGTCTTGCAATCCGGCACGGCTGCGTCTTACAGCATCGCTGACGGCTTCAATGGCTTCTTCTTGACCTACGACTCTTTTATGTAACTCTTCTTCAAGATGCAACAATTTTTCACGCTCACTTTGAAGCATTTTTGTTACCGGAATTCCAGTCCATTTGGCAACTACTTCGGCAATGTCATCCTGAGTGACTTCTTCTTTAATGAGCGATTGACCTTGTTGATTTTCAGATAATTGTAGCTGATGTTTCTCTAATAACTCTTGAGCTTCTTTTATTTTTCCATAGCGAATTTCGGCAACTTTTCCGTAATCGCCCTCGCGTTCGGCTCGGTCTGCTTCGAGTTTTAAATCTTCAATTTGCTGTTTTGCCGACTGTATGTTTTCTACAACTTCTTTTTCAGATTTCCATCTAGTAAAGACTTCGTTGCGTTCTTCTTTAAAGTTGGCAAGTTCTAAACCTAAAATTTTTAGTTTATTTTCATCGTCTTCACGTTTGATGGCTTCAATCTCAATTTCGAGTTGCATAATTTTTCTGTCCAAAACATCCAATTCTTCCGGTTTTGAGTTGATTTCCATCCGCAGTTTTGATGCTGCTTCATCCATTAAGTCAATTGCTTTATCGGGCAGAAATCTACTGGTTATATAGCGTTGCGAAAGTTCGACAGCGGCGATAATAGCGTCATCTTTGATGCGTACTTTGTGGTGGGTTTCATATTTTTCTTTGATTCCGCGAAGAATAGAAATCGCACTTTCTGTGTCGGGTTCATTTATAATTACCTTTTGAAAGCGACGTTCTAAAGCTTTGTCTTTCTCAAAATATTTTTGATATTCGTCAAGAGTGGTTGCTCCAATGGCTCTGAGTTCGCCCCTTGCCAAAGCAGGTTTCAGAATATTAGCGGCATCCATTGCACCTTCGCCACCTCCGGCTCCGACTAATGTGTGTATTTCGTCAATAAACAAGACGATATCTCCTTCGGCAGAAGTAACTTCTTTTACAACAGATTTTAATCTTTCTTCAAACTCACCTTTATATTTTGCTCCGGCAATCAGAGCTCCCATATCGAGCGAAAAAATGATTTTATCTTTCAGATTTTCTGGTACGTCGCCATCTACAATTCTGTGTGCCAATCCTTCTGCAATGGCAGTTTTTCCGACACCGGGTTCACCAATAAGCATGGGGTTGTTTTTGGTTCGTCTGGTCAGAATTTGTAAAACCCTCCTGATTTCGTCATCACGACCAATCACAGGGTCGAGCTTTCCTTCTTGTGCCAGTTCGATAAGGTTTTTGGCATATTTATTCAAAGCGTTATAAGTGTCTTCTGCTGTCGCAGAGGTAACTCTTTCACCTTTTCTGATTTCCTGAATGGCAGATTCTAATTTTTTTTGAGTAACGCCTTGATCTTTTAAGATTTGCGAAACTTTGCTTTTAGATTTGAAAATTGCCAATATTAAGTGTTCGGTAGAAACAAACTCATCATTCATCTTTTTACTGATAATAGATGCTTCGTTGAGCGTAGAAGCAGCTTCTCTGGAAAGCATGATTTCGCCACCGCCCACTTTAGGAAAACTTTGAAGTGTGCTATCTAATATTTGCTTGAACAACGATATGTTTACATCTAATTTTTTTAGGATAAACGGTGTTACATTTTCATCAATTTCTGTGATAGCTTTAAAAATATGTTCATTTTCTATTTGCTGATGTCCAAAAGACTGTGCCAATAATTGAGCTTGTTGTATGACTTCTTGCGATTTGATTGTAAAATTTTTGAAATTCATATCTGTTTTTCTGTTTTAGTTATGTTGATGTAAAGGTTTACTCAATTCATATTCCAAAGCAGAAAACAAGACAAAATGACCGGTGTTGAATGGGTTTAAAGACTAAAAACAGACAAAATGTCTTATAAATTAGGGTTTTGTATGTTTCCAACGTTTGTGAGTCCATAGATAATATTCGGGAGCTTCAAGAATTTGCTCTTCAACTTTTTTCATAAATCTATCAGAAATTTGATAATCAGGAACAGAAGAAGCATTTTCTGTCAGTATTTCAAAAGAAGCCCGATAAAAACCACGTTTTATCTTCTTTACTTTTAAAAATATCACATTCATATCAAATTTTTTTGCAAGCATTTCTGCTCCTGTATGAATGGGTGTTTCAATTTCCATAAAAGTTCCCCAATGTGCTACTTTGTTTGCTTTTGGAGATTGGTCTGAAGCAAAACCATATACGCCAAGATGTTTAGTGTGGTGATTGTCTTCAATGGTTTTAATGGTTTCTTTGGTGGTGATTAAAGTAGCTTTAAAACGTGAACGAATATCTCTTACCAATTTGTCAAAATATTTGTTGGCAATCTTTTTATAGATGGCAAATCCTTCAAAAGTAATTTTACTATTCATAGAAATGACCCATTCATAACTGGCATAATGAGCACACATCAGAGCAATACTTTTCTGTTTTTTTTCAAGATTCAAATAAACGTCAAGGTTTTCATAGGTAAAACGGCTGTCAATTTCTTTACGGCTAATAGATATGGTTTTAATCATTTCGAGAAACATATCACATAAATGTCTAAAAGAAGCCTTTTCAATTTTTAAACGCTCTTGGTCGGAAAGATGAGGCAAAGCCAATCTGAGGTTGTGTCTTACAGTTTCTTTACGATATCCAACGACATAATATATAATAAGATATACAAAATCTGAAAGCACATACAAAAGTCTGAATGGCAATAAAGAAATGAGTTTTAACAGCGGATATAATAAAATATAAACAAGAAGTTGCATGCAGATATTTTTTGCAAAGATACATTGAAAATCTTTTTCAAAAATTTTTCTTTAACTCAAATTACGCAGTGTAGATTTGTTATGAGAACAAAGAATACAAATAAGGTGGAAATGGACAGAAAATTTATTCAGTAGAGATGATTTTTATTTTGAGTATTTTTTTTCTTTGCAAAATTTCGGTTTTTGATAATGAAACAATGATTATTTTTACACTTTCAGAAATTTAATACTTATGAGTTTATTGTTGATTGCAATAATTGTTTCAAATGTTTTAGTGAGCATGAAAGCATTTGATGATGTGATTTTTTTTAGAAAATATGAGTTTCATATTGGTAGCATCAGAGCAGGTGAACATCTACGGATGTTGACTTCGGCATTTTTGCATGTAGATGTTACGCACTTGGCATTTAATATGCTGACGCTTTTTTTCTTTGCTCCGATAGTAATTGAAAATTTGGGCAACTCGTCATTTCTATTGGTCTATTTTGGAAGTTTGCTTTGTGGAAGTTTATTTACGCTGCAATTTCATAAAAACGAATATCACTATCGAGCTGTAGGAGCTTCGGGTGCAGTTACCGGAATTCTTTATGCCGCAATTTTGTTGCGACCTGATATGAATTTGTATTTGTTTTTTATTCCAATACCCATTCCGGCATATATTTTTGGGATTGCTTATTTGCTTTATTCTATTTACGGAATGAAATCGAGAAAAGATAATATTGGTCATACGGCTCATTTTGGCGGAGCAATCGGTGGATATTTAATCACGATTGCTCAAAGACCTTCGTTATTGCAAGAAAGTACGATGATGGTGATATTACTTGCAATTCCGATTATTATATTGTTTATTATGTTCAAATCGGGTAAACTGTGACTTTTGGCATATAAATTGAGAACCACAATATCATTACTAAATTAGAAAGAATATGAAAACTAAAATTTTTGCCATAGTATTATTAACAGCATTTGCTACACAAGCACAAGATACAAAACCAACGCCAATGATTTCTGTATCTGGAGAAGGAAAAATCAAAGTAATTCCCGATAAAGCTATTATTAACGTCGGAATACAAAATACGGGAAAGAATGTAAAAGAAATAAAAACACTGAACGACCAAACTGTAGATAAAGTTATCAAATTCATTAAAAAATTTGGTTTCCAAACCGGTGATTATAAAACAACGCAGGTTTCGCTGAATCAGTCATATAATTATGAAACGAAAAAACAAGAGTACAAAGCTTCGCAGTCAATTTCCATCACTTTGAAGGATTTAAAAAAATATGACGAACTCATTTCGGGATTGGTAGAGCAGGGTATAACCAACATCAGCGGTGTTGAATTTCAATCGTCAAAAATAGAAGAACACAAAACCGAAGCAAGAAAACAAGCAGTTGTTGATGCCAAAAAGAGGGCAGAAGATTATGTGTCGGTTTTAGGTCAAAAAGTTGGTAAGGCTTTGGCTATTAGCGAAAGCTCATATATGATGCACCCTCCGGTTTATAAAGCTATGGCTATGGATGCGTCGATGCCAGAATCTTCGAATAGAGAGACTCTGGCAATTGGAGAAATTGAAATTACCGCTAATGTGTCGGTGAGTTTCTTTTTGGAATAATTGAATTTTAGTTTAGAGCCTGTTTAAAATTATATTAATAGGCTCTTAAAAGAAATTAAAATTTGTTTTCTACCTCGGCAGC
The DNA here is from genome assembly GCA_034005285.1 of Flavobacteriaceae bacterium. Taxonomy (GTDB): domain Bacteria; phylum Bacteroidota; class Bacteroidia; order Flavobacteriales; family Flavobacteriaceae; genus Flavobacterium. Next base: position 41,475 of record JAVEUZ010000008.1, on the reverse strand, counting down.
CAGCAACATTAGATAATGTAAATCTGTATTTTTTATAAAAGGAATATGCAACTCACTACCCGGACCATACATGGCTATTTCAACATAATCTGCGGAGTGATCCATACTAATCCAACCAACAGAGTTTCTCGATTTTTGCATTTCAGAGAATACTTTATATGGTAGTTTTCTGTAATTATACAATCCGTCTTCGTCTTTTTCAAGATTTTTATAATAATTCAGTAATGTCTGTGCTTCATCTTGAGTAAGATTGAAACCGTTGGCATATTCTACTCGTTCTATAATCTGACTTAGGGTTGAGGTTGGGTTTATGCCGTTAAGAATCCACTCGTTAGTGTGTTTGTAATTTTGAATACTGTCAAAATTGTTGTTGGCATGTTTTCCGTAAATAATTCCTGGATTAGCGTTACCGTGATCTGTTGTGATGATAACAAGTGTTTCTTTGTCATTTTCAGCAAATTTTAGGGCTACGTCAATTGCTTCGTCAAATGCAATTTGGTCATGAATGAGTCCGGCGATACAATTTGCATGTGCAGCCCAATCTACTTTTCCGGCTTCAACTTGAAGAACAAAACCATTTTTGTGATTTTTCATACAGTCTATGGCTTTTTGTGTCATTTCTGCAAGAGTGGGAGTTTTTTGTTCCGATTCATTCATGTTTCTGCGGTCGATAGAATAGGGTAGTCCGTCTTCTGAAAACACTCCCAAAACAGGTTTTTCATGAGTTATTGCCAACATTTCAGAGCGACTTTTTACGACCTGGTATCCGGCATTTTTATATAGAGTATATAAGTCTTTTTTATCTTCTCTGAGATTTGGGTCAAAATACGATTGTCCGCCTCCCATGATTATATCCAGCTTGAATTGTAGATATTTTTCAGCTATTTCAGGTTGGCTGTTTCTGCTTTTGGAGTTTACGCAAAATCCGGCTGGTGTGGCGTGTGTAACGGGAACAGTAGTAACACAACCTGTCATTTTTCCGGATTGTTTAAATTTTTGCCAAATAGGAAGATGTTCTTCGCCGTTTTCCCCAATATTTAGAACGCCGTTTTTTACGCGAAATCCTCCTCCCCATGAAGAACTTGCTGCAGATGAATCTGTAACAATTGAGTGTGCCGATGCCATATCCATAAGACCGCGACTTACTTTGTTTTCTTTATATAAATTTATCCAATTTGAATTTTTACCGTTTTGTCTTGACAGAAAAATATCAGTCATGTTGAGTGTTCCGGTACTCATTCCGTCGCTTACCAATACAATTATATTTTTGGCTTTTTTACCTTTTTGCAGGGATTTAATTTCCGGAATATCTGTAAAAGATTTAAACGGATTTAAAACAGTTGTGCCTAATGTAAGTAAAGTTCCGTCTCTAAAAAATTTTCTTCTGTTCATGATAAAAAAATTTTCTTTCAAATGTAAATAATACATTTGATTATATTGAAGTGATTTATTTTTTTTTCAAATTATCTCCAAAATATAGCTTTTGTTTGGTTTCTACTTTTTGAAATAACCTACTTTCTTTCTTATCAAATTCATCTTTGAACTTTTACTATTTCTCAAAATTTCAACTTTTCATTCAAAGTCTAATGTTAAAAAATAAAAAAAATGTATTTCATCGACAAAATCAATATTTACAACAGATTTCGGCTTTATTTTTTGTTAACACAATTCATATAACATACTTTTGGTTAAGAATTATAAGTATTAAAGTAGAATTAAAATTAACCCAAATCACTTTATTTACCGCTTAGATTCTTTCCAAAAACGAACTACCTTTAAGATGTTATGTTGTCCAAAAAAGGGGAGGTTTATGTTGTGTAATATAGTAAGTTTTCTCCAAAGTTTTAATAACCGTATATTATGGAAAAGAAACATGATGTTTTACTGATTTTAGAAGGAACTTACCCCTACAATAGTGGTGGAGTTTCTACATGGGCACACATGTTATGTAATGAGGTAGAAAATGCAAATTTTACGCTTTATTCTATCAATGCTGATTTTGAGTCCAAATCAAAATACGAGTTAAGTGATAATATTAAAAGTATTATACAAGTACCACTATGGTCACCGCTTGAGCCTCAGGAAATGGTTGATTATGGAAAAAAATTCCATAAAATAATTTCTGTTAAGGAGAAGAGTGATGAAGAAAAGATTTCAAAAACCTTTATTCCTCTTTTTCAGGATTTGATTTATCATATCTATTCTGATGAGAGAGACATCAAAGCTTTTGACAACACCATATATAATATGTGGCGTTTCTTTCAGAAACACGATTACAAAAAAACTATGCAGAGCGAAATTGTCTGGAGAACTTTTTGTTATATGGTTTCCGATTTGGATTCTGATATAAAAACTCACAAAGCGAGCCTTTTTGACTTGACATCAGGTATGAGATGGATATACCGTTTTCTGATTCCGTTGTCTATTGATATTCCAAAAGCAGACGTATCGCATCTTACTATTTCGGGTTTTCCGGTTATACCTGCACTTATGCTTAAATATAAATACGGCACTCCAATGATAACTACAGAACACGGCGTTTTTATCAGAGAAAGGTTGTTGGCTATTAACTCTTCAGAATATTCATTTTTCTTAAAAAAGATGCTTATAAAATTCTCAGAAAGCATTACTGAACTTGTTTATTACAAATCTGACAAGATACTGTCTGTAAATGAGTTTAATATAAAATGGGAATTAATGTATGGAGCAAATCTTGATAAAATAGAAGTAATATATAATGGTATAGATCACACAAAATTTGTCCCGCTTCCAAAACCGGAACATCTAACAGACGTACCAACAGTTGTAGCGGCAGCAAGAATTTTTGATTTGAAAGATATAATCACCATGATAAAATCATGCGAAGTTGCCAAAAGAACAATTCACAATGTGAAATATTTGGTTTATGGTGACAAAGATGCTGTTCCTGAATATACCCAAAAGTGTGAAGACCTGATTGCAGAATTAGGATTGCAAGAGAATTTTATCCTTGCCGGTTATCACGACAATCCGAACAGTCTCTTTGCCGAAGGGGATATTTCTATCTTGACTTCTATTTCGGAAGGTTTTCCTTATACCGTCATAGAATCAATGAGTTGTGGAGTTCCTGTGGTAGCTACAGATGTGGGCGGTGTAACAGAAGCTTTAGACGAAAATTGCGGATTTATTTGTAAACCAAAAAACCACGAAGAAATAGGACGGCGAGTTGTAGAGCTTTTGCTAAATAAAGAGTTGCGTGAGAGGATGGGAGCAAACGCCCGTGAAAAAGTAATTCAGAATTTTACCGTAGGAAAATTTGTCAATGCCTACGAAAAAGTATATGACCAAATAGTAAAACGAACAGTAACAGAAAAGATACCAGCACTTATACCGTTGAGAAACGAAGAACAAGCCGTAAAAGCCTCGTAAAGCTAGTTCTTAAATAACTTAACCTAATTTTAGAATAGAATTTTTAGATTCTAAAAGTTTGCTTATGGATAAACAGAGTGAAAATATAAAAACTCTAATCCTTGATGTAAAAGATAAGATAGGCCGACCTGTAAGTAGCAGGGTAGTGGCAGCTACTATTGAATCTTTCGGCATTAGAGATGTAGATACTATCACAGACTATGGCGTTGCTTCTATACAGGATCTAGCAACTTATGTCTATAATCAAATTATTTCTTCTCCGGAATATGACAGTTTACTTAATGATAAGGAGAAAGAGTTTCTGACCAATCAAACGGATACAGCTCAAATTTCAAGTTATTTAAGTGCTAAAGTAAAAATATTTGCACAATATTATCCGTTAGGTATTTTTCATCTACTTCCCGTTTTTCTCCAAATAGTTGCCATCATTATTTTTGGATATTCACTTTGGACTCATGTTGATTTTAATCATTTGCAATCAACAGCGGTTGTTTTGGGCGTTATCATCGGTTTGATTACTACAGGTGGTTTTGTTCAGGTAATCGGGAGACAGGCTTCTTTTTTCTGGAATTATCAAGATTATGAAATGACCAGAAAAACGGTCAACTATTTGCTTAAAATTGGCGTTAAAACGTTGCTTGTGATTTTTTCAATCATTTTTTTGATAAACTTTTTCTTTCGTATATATCCATATAATGTTCTGACTGTAATATTTGTATATGCATTTCTCATTGGAACTTTGCTTTTAGTTCTTGCTCCGTACCACACCATAAAACAAAGATGGATGATATCGCTGTCTGTTTTAATCGGTACGGCTGTTACCATCTATCTTAACAAATTTACATCGCTTAAAATCTATTTTACACATTGGTTGGGAATACTCACTGCAATTATTATTTGTAAAATTTATCTTCATTTTTATTTAAAAAAACTTTCAAAAAACGTCCGTAAAAAAAACTTCACTCTTAATCCTGTAGTATTCTTATATCAGAATTATCAGTATTTTATTTATGGTATTTTTATTTATATTTTTATATTTACTGATAGGATTTTGGCTTGGTCAACTACTTCAGACAAACAATTAATCTTTATCGTCTATTTTGAAAAAGATTATGAATTGGGTATGGACTTGGCAATTTTAGTTTTCTTATTACTTGCCGGAGTTTTAGAATATAGCATCGCATCGTTTACACGTTTTCTCGATATTTATCAGAAATCATTTTCTTTCGACGGTAATAATTCTTTTAACAAAGAACTAAAAAAGTTGTATAACCAGCATATTTTATTGCTGATAGGGAGTAGCCTAATCATATTTGTAATCATCTATTATGTTGTTACAGCTTCGTGGGGATTTAAAGGACAGTTTAATGAAGAATTGCTTCCTATGAGCATTCATGTTTGTGCGGTAGGAAGTCTTGGATATCTGTTTCTTACTTGGGGAATGTTGAATACACTATATCTTTTAACTTTAGGAAGACCAACACAATCATTGAGAGCCATTATATATGCCAGTATCGTGAATGTGTCCGTAGGTTTTTTACTTAGCAGATTTATAAGCTTAGAATATAGTGTTTACGGCATGCTTGCCGGTTCATTAGTTTTTACGGTTTTAACGTTCAAAGAGCTGAAAAAGTTTCTTAACCGACTTGATTATTATTATTATGCATCTTATTAAAATATTACTGATTGTGCTGGCTTTTTTCAAAATACCAGGCTTTATGAATGCTCAGTCAAAGGCAGACAACAATACTCTTTTGGTGTGTTACGGAAAGTTTGACCCCAAAGTTGTAAAAGGATATGATTATGTTATTGTAGAAAGTAAACAGTTTAGCAAATCTGAAATCAATACTTTAAAAAACAACAATAAAACCGTTTACGCCTATATCAGTATTGCCGAAGTGAATGTTTATGCTGATTTGTATAAAGAATTGAAAGGTACATTTTTAGGTAAAAATAAAAACTGGGATAGCTTTTATCTTGATTTGAAGTCAGAAAAAACCAGAAAAGCTATTTTAAAGAATATTTCAAATTTGTCAGACAAAGGTTTTACGGGAATATTTTTGGATAACGCAGATAATTTTTCTCAATTCGGATTTCAAAAACTGCAGAAAAAAGAAGCTATAGAATTAATTAAAGATATAAAAAAACAGTTTCCAAAGCTCAGCCTGATTCAGAATTCAGGAGTAGAACTGCTTAAAGAAACTGCTACTGATATAGATGCCGTAATGTTAGAATCTATATTTTCAAATTATTCGTTTCAGGATAAAAAATATGGATTGCGGACAGATGCTGATTTTGAGCAACATTTCAAAAAAGTTGATGATATACGGTTGAATTTTAGAAAAAATATATTGCTTGTAGAATATGCCGATACTATTGAATTATACAAACAAGTTTCGGAAAAACTCAAAAAACACAAATTTGATTATTTTATAGGTAAAATAGATTTGCAAACCATACCAAACTATAACAAAACAATTCAAAGATAAAAAATGATATTAGGAAGTTCAATAATCATCGGTTTTATTAGGTTTTGCCTGATTGTATTGTTTTTGTATTATCTGAACAATAAAATTGTTAAGAGCAATTCGAAACATAACTTGCTTCAATTTATTGTGAAAAACTGGTTCAAATATGGAAGCATAAGTGTGATACTGGTTTTTATATTAGTTGAAATGAATGTTTTTAGCCTACTAAACTATCTGTTCATTATATTGCTGATTATTTTTATTGACTTTTTAGGAATTAAAAATCTGAAAGAACCTTTTCGTTATTTGAAAGAAAGTATTAACCAATCTTTTTACAGTCTGATAAAACATATTGAAAGTAAAAAATCTGTTTGGGAACTTATTAAATTTGAATCTAATCCTGAAACTAAAAAAGAACATAAATTTATATTTTATATCACTATAGCATTAATAACCCTCGCATTTATAGGTCGTTTTTATTTCTATAAGTTCGATACTTTTATTTTTTCAGATTTGTGGATTTCAAGTTTAAAAAGAATTATAAGCTTCGATAATCAGGTATGGTTTGAAACAGATATTGTAACAAGTGGCGAAAAAGGATTGGCAAATTTATATGGAAAAATTACCTCTGTAAGTCCTGAGGTAGCTATAGAGTCGCTTGCCATTATTGAAAATGTACTGATTAGTATTATAATATACTGGACTATTAGAGAAATTACGCTCTCTGATACATTTGCTCCCTTAATTGCTTTTGTGTCTTTTGTGTTTATTTACACATTATCTCCAATAGAAATTCATTATCTGTTGCAGAATGAACCCGTTATTTTAGGACTTACTTTGGTATTGCCCGCCATGGTCTATACTTTAAAACCAAAAATAATTGGAACAAAAAAAATAAATTTTTTCTTGTTGCTGACAGTTTGTTTTGTGGCTATTGGATTTATAAATCTTTTCGTATTATATATTCTCTTACCACCTTTTTATCTCATTATTCTACTGTTTTTTAAACGAGATCATATAGTGTTCAGATGGGTTTCTTTGTTTGCATATATCGTTGGTGTAATTATCATTACAGGTTTATATTACTTATATTGTATTCATTATCAGAATGATTTTTCTGTTTTTATTCAATCTAACCTCATTTCTGTATCCTCTTTTTCATATATGCCCAATCTTGTTATTCCTTTAGACCAGCTTATATTAATTTATCATTATATATCGCTATTTGGCATTGTGGTTATACCATTTTTAATATGGTTTAAGAAAGAAAAATGGGGAGCAGCTTTTATATTTTTATTATATTTTAATCTACTTGTTGTTTTTTATTTTTGGAACAATAAATGGGTTGACAAAGATCTTCTCAGATATGCTCTATTCGTGTTTAGACCGATTATGTTTGGAATTATAGCAGCTGTTATCATTAGATTCTTGCCGGGTTATAAAAAATTAATTCAATATAAATATTATACTTTTCCGATTGCAGCACTTTTAATCATAGCAGGAACATTATATTTTCAGAAGGACGATTTGAAAAACGTGAAAAAGTCTGACAACACACCTCGTGTCGTATTGGAGATTTATGCTAAAATTACAGATGATTTTTTCCCCTATACTTATGCTGTTGTTAATGATAACATTGCTCAGACAATCAGTATCAATAAACATTTTTTCATCAACTATTCAGACTTTCTATACAACTATTCAGATCGCGACTCTGTGTATCATGCAAACAGAAAGAAACCGGACTTTTTCAAAATAAATCCCGAATTAGTAATACCCAAAAGCATATTGGTCTTTGTCTATAATAAAACAAATATAGAAAAGGACAATTATTTTGCTGACCAAAGCCAAATGGAACAGATTGTTATGGAAGAAATTGAAAAGCTAAAAAGAAGAGGTAGAGATATTCAGATTTATTATGAAACAGAATATGTTACAGTTTATAAAGTTATCAATGAACCCAATGTGAGTAAAATTGACGATTTAATTTTTTAAAACATGAAAACGCCCATTAAAAATTTAACCGTAAAATATCTTCTTGTCGTTATTTTTGTTTTTACGACATTAGGCTGTGCCGATTTTGATTCTATGTTAGACTCAAAAGATCTTAATTTATTTAAAAATAAAGCTGTTTTAGAAGAAGGGTTCAGAAGATACCCTGAAGATAATACATTAAATCTTCCGCCTCTGGTGCAATTTATTGTTGATTATGAAAATCCAAATAGCGTAAGATACAGCAATCATATCAAAAAAGTTTGTGATTATACCAAAATTCCTTTCGGAACAATCAACATAAAAAGCTGGAATGCAGATTTGACACTTTCGCCTCAAGCCAGAGTGATTTGTATATTGGAAACTAAAAAACTCAATAATGCATCGGTAGAAAAGATGATAGATTTTACATCAAAAGGAGGAACACTCCTCATTCCTTTTGTAAATGATGACAAACGCTTTTCATATCTGATAGGGTTTCATCCAAAAGCCGAATTCGATACCGACACAAAATCTAAAGGTTGCAGATTTAATGATTCGTTTATACCAGGTTTGACAGGCAAAACTATTTTTGAAAATGAAATACATTACGGACTTAAGAGACAAAATTTTAAGCCCGAAATAAAAATATGGGCAATGGCTACAAATAATTCAGATTTACCAGTAGTAACAGAAAACATTGTAGGAAACGGTCGGGTGGTTTACTATAATACGTCAACTATTATGCAAAAATCAGATCGGGGGTTCTTGTTTGCCGGAATATTAAAAGGACTCGAATCAATTCCATATCCAATCGCAAACACCAGTACAGTTTTTCTCGATGACTTTCCGTCTCCGGTCTATGATACTAAACTTGAGCCTATAAAATCAGAGATGAATTTGTCTATTGCAGAATTTGTTCAAAAAGTATGGTGGCCGGATATGATAGAGTTAGCTGAAAAATATAATATTACATATTGTGCAATTCCTGCATTTGATTATAATGCCAAGACCGACCCGCCGTTTCTGTTTGAGCAGTGGGATACTAAGAAAGTACAAGCAGATAACAAAATAGAACCTCTAAGTAGTTGGTTGATGAGAGACTGTTTAAAAAATAAACACGAGTTGGGGTTTCACGGATACAATCACGTTTCGTTAGTTAAAAGAGATTGGAAAAAGCCCGATTTTATTGTTACTTCTCTCGAAAATGTAAGAAAGAAATGGCAAGTAAGTAACTTTGGAGATTTCCCCACATCTTACGTACCACCATCAAATATTATTGATGCCACCGGATTACATAAACTTAAAGAAGGTATGCCTTCTTTAAAATATATGTGCAGTATTTATTCGGGAGAGCTTCACGAAGGCGGAAACAGAGAGTATGACTTTGACCCTTTTCACCCCAACTTTTTTAATTATCCAAGAATTTCAAGTGGGTTTTATATGACGGACAACGATAAATACGATCAACAATCTTTATATCTTTTTACAGGAATCTGGAATCATTTCGTTCACCCTGATGATGTTTTTCAAATTCCGAGTCCGTTTAACAAAAGTGCCGGAAATTATGATTTAAGAAACGGAAGAGAACTTGGTTGGAGAAAAACCAAAAATAAAAACACAAGTTTGCTACAAGAATTTGACCAATATCTGAAAGAAATTACTCGATTATATCCTCAAATCAGATTCGTGAATGCTAATGAAGGTGGTAATATTACTTTAGATTGGCGTGCTTCTCAGTTTAATCATTCAACTTCCAACGGAAATTATATTGTAGAAGAATTAAACCCCGAAAAGTCTATTTCTGATAACCAATATTGGTTTATGTATGGTTCGTTGGCAAATGCAGAACAAATTGAAAGTCAGCTAAAAGAAAATTCCGTAATATTCTCGAGAACGCCATTCCAAGATGGATACTTGTATTCTATTTATACGAACCAGTCAAAACTGGTTATGAAAGATTTGCGTCCCAATCAAAATGATAATGCTATAGCCTCAACAGAAAAATATAACTATTTTGTATTTATGACGGAACTTCGCAACTATGAATTAGCAGTGGATTCCGGAGAAGATTATGAAGAAATGATTAGGCTGGAAAAAGAATCTCTTAAAAAAAGAATGTTAGAGGAAGCCGAGATTAATTATCAAGTATGGAACAAATATGCAGATTATATGAATTGGACACATCAAGGTGAAATACTTTGGGATATGCTTGAAAAACACTGCTTAAAATATCCTACTAAAAACAATGTAATGTATTCGCAGGAATTGGCAAAAATTGTTTGGTATCCGAATAGTTTAACCATGGAAAAATGGATGAGTGCTCAAATTGCAGTTTCGCCAAACAATGCAGATTTGCTAAATAGTTATCTTGCAAGCTTTAACACACCGGAAAACCACGAAAAAGTCAAAGAAGTATTAATTGCTTTATTGAGTGTTGACACCGGCAAAAATTCGTTAAAAAATTTCATTCAACATTTACTTTGGTATGAACCGCACAATGCACTACAAGAAGTTGATAAAATAGAACCTTCAGATGACTTTAGAGAATTGGCGACAGACATAACTTGGTTATATGCTAACAATAAAATGCATCAAAAGGCTTATGATTGGTCTCTTTACAGTAATGAGATAGAGTTTTCTACAAAAATGTACTGGTTATTCGAGTTACAGCAATATGATTTGCTTATAGATGAATATAATAAATACATTATTCAGAATCCTGATGATTATAGAGCAAAAGCTGTCATGAGCAGTTTGTATCAAGGAATGGGTAAGTTTAAAGAAGCATGGGAACTCGCAGATTCGCTGCCCGATTCTAAAGAAAAAGAAGAACTTAGAAGAAACCTGAATAGAGATGTAGTTTATGTAGATGATTTTTTAAAACAATATCTGTTACAGTTTTATCCTGATTTCTTTTTGCCCAATGTAAAAGAAAATCTTTATGCAGAAAGCCGTTTAAGATATGGTAATTTTGTTGAAACAGAAAACAAGCTTCAAACAAACATGGATTTAAAAAGAGCTTTACAGACTGTTCATTCGTTTAATTTTTATGACACTAAAAAGAATCTTCACAGAATCGCAGCAACATATAGTGAATATTATCCTTTAACTCATCCGTTGACTCCAGATGTACCGGTAGAGCATAATGAGTATCGTCGTATATATGGAATAGAATATCGCTTCAAAAATCCATTTTCTTATGATAAATTACAATATTGGTCAAGATTTAGGGTAGAAGCCGATAATCACAGTCGAATGTTCTTTCAGGCGGGAGCAGGATTGAGTATTAACAGAAATAAAAAATTCAGCTCATTTCAAGTCAACATAGAACCGGCAGAAACAAGTCCGGCTCATGCTAAAAATATTTTTCAGTTTAAAACAAATTTTTACCACAGCATGTATTTTATGCGAAAAATTAATCTAAGCTTCTCATTTGAAGGTAAATATTATACAAAATCCGATCAGAATTATGATTTTGAAACAGACAACAATATAGAAGGTAATGTTACTCTAAGAGCCGGGTGGAATGATGGTGAACCTCAAAAAATGAAATTTATACCTTATCTTGAAACAGCCTATAAACGAGGTTCTGAAAATTTACAAAATGGATATCCATATTGGTTGATTGAAAGTAGATTTAATGGTGGAGCAGGATTAGAGTGGAATTACGGACTAGATGAAGACAAACTTAGAGTAAAACTTGATGCCTCATATTTCTTGGACGATTATTCAAAAGAATTTCAACGATTTTCAGGTAATGTTTCGTACAAATTCATGAAGTTTACATCGATAACAGCTTCTTTTGAGTTGTATAATCAATCGAAATTTTATTCAAACACAATTCAATTCGGGTTAAAACATAACTTTAAAGAAAAACAAACAAAATAAAAATCGGCAGAATAAAACACTCTGCCGATTATAATTGCATAAAAAATAAAAAATATTAATGTCTTATAACGAATTTTCTAGACTCTTTTGTTTGACCTTTTTCAAAGGTTACAAAATAAATTCCGTTACTTAAATTGTACGTGTCAACTTGCATTTTTCTTCCGCTTATATGATAATTTAGCGAAATATTTTGTCCCAAAGAATTGTAGAACGCAACATTGTATTCATCAATAGAATCGAACTCTATATTTAACTCGTTGTTTGTTGGTACAGGATAAATGCCTATTGCCAATCGCTCTGAATCATTTATACTAAGAGGCTGTTGGTTAACAACCACATTGTGTCCCAGATTGTTATATCCTGTATTGCTTTCCCATACATTTTCATTTGCAAAGCGAATTGAAAACTCTGGTCTTGAAGCAATAGAAGCAGAAGCGTCGGGCAAATGAAGATACATTTTGTAAGTTCCTTCTGTGATGTCTTCAGGTAAATTTAAAGTTTCTGAAATTGTAAAAGCCTCAGAACCCAACCATGTTCTTGGGTCAGATTGTAATGGAATAGAATATACTTCATTGTTAGAAATATTTTTTAAGACAATATAAGCATTACGCTCATTATAAGGAGCTGCAAAACCGTTATTTCTCATTTCAATATTTACTTCCAATGTGCCTCCTATATTGGTAGCTTGCGGAAATTCAGCTTCAATTAATTCAAAACGGTATCCGAGTCTTTTTTGAATTTCAGTAAAACATTCGTCTTCTTGAAATCCTTGAATAACACCTGGATGATAATCTAAATTAAGATATGACCAATGCAATTGAGCCATTTCATTAACAGCAAATGAACAGTTTGATCTGGGTTCATATACAGCACATGTTTCTCCGCCCATAGCCAAATAGCGTGTTTCTTGTTGCATATAAGGATGTTCTTGTGCCATATTTGAGTATGTTCCAACATCATTTGCACTTGATAGAAAGCAATCGTTGTGATGTCCTAAACGAGCAAGATTCGATGTGTTATATGCCTGATTTGGTGGTAGCGGAACAGTTGTATTATACATTTGCTGTTTCATTTTTGGATATCTAATCTGAACCATTCTGCTCTCTGGTAAGGCATTCATAATTGCATTAACAATATCTCTTCTGTGACTGTAATTGGAAGCAGTAAGACTTGTTTGATTATAACCCCAACCACCAAACTCTGCCTGATCTGTATAATACCATTCTCCCCATGCACCGATAAATCCGGCCTGTAAAACTGCAATTACATCAGCATTGGCTTCTAAAATAGGTTTTAATTGAGCAATATGCTCTAATATTCTAGATTTAGAAGCATCTAATGGCGAAGCACTTGAGCTGTCAGAATAAGCAAATCTTACGACACATTTTAATCCTGCATTTCTCAACCGGTCAAAATCTGTCTGCATATTATTTAAATATGTGTTTGAAATTGGAGAATTGAAAAACGTATCCAAATAAAAATACCTAAATATTAATGTAATATTTTGGTTGTTTCGATAGTTATTCAATGTGTTTTGATTGAGTAAGTTGTAATTAGAGGCTCTTGCAGAAGAATATTTGTAAAATCCTCTTTCAGGGTTCGAAATCACGGCATCTGAACTAGTGTAAGTTACCGTCGTGGTTTGAGCATTTCCATAGCAAAATAGAAGCACTCCAAGTAGGGTTAAAACTTGTTTCATCGTAGGTTAAGGTTTATGCTAATTTTGGGAATTAGCGTTCAACTTATTTTATTTTCGGAAAAAATGTATTTGGGTTTCACTTTTTCAACGAATCAAAAATAGACAAAAAGTAAATATCATAGATGAAATGCGTTAAAATATTATTATAAAATCGACAAAATGCTTGTATTTACTATTTTGTATGGATTTTTACTTACAGAAACATCACTTTATAGTAATATTAAAGTAAGAAAAATATTGTTTTTATTTTATAAAAGTGTATTTTATCGTAAATTATGTGCTTTTTAAAGATAAAAACAAATAGATGTTTTTAAGATAACTTACCCTTTAACACCATAAGAAAATGATATAAATAAAAAAGCTACGAATTATTTTATCAAATTCGTAGCTTATATAAAACTAAAAAGTTAAAGATTAACTTATTTATTAAGTGTGTTTTTAGATTCTAAATTTTGTCGTCTTTAATGACATCTACAATTTCAGGATTTAATAGGGTAGAAGTATCACCAAAATTAGAAAAATCTCCTTCGGCAATTTTTCTTAAAATTCTACGCATAATTTTACCGGAGCGTGTTTTGGGTAATCCTGATACAAACTGAATTTTATCTAATTTTGCAATAGGTCCAATCTGGTCAGAAATTAACTGGTTAATCTCTATTCTTAAATTTTCTTGATTTCTATTCTCTCCAATTTCTTTTAAGGTTACAAATCCATAAAGTGCATTACCTTTAATGTCATGCGGAAATCCTACAATTGCACTTTCTGCCACAGCCGGATGTTCGTTTATGGCATCTTCAATTGGTGCAGTTCCCATATTATGACCGGAAACAATAACCACATCATCTACTCTTCCTGTGATTCTGTAATATCCTACTTCATCTCGCAATGCTCCATCACCAGTGAAATATTTGCCAGGAAATGCCGTGAAATATGTCTCTTTATAACGTTGATGGTCTTTCCAAATAGTTCTTGCCATAGAAGGCCACGGAAATTTAATACACAAACTTCCGGTTTTTTGGTTGCTTTCAATTTCGTTACGCAATTCATCCATTAAAACAGGTTGTATGCCGGGTAATGGCAATGAAGCATAAGTTGGTTTGGTTGGGGTAACAAATGGGATTGGCGAAATCATAATAGCTCCAGTTTCGGTTTGCCACCATGTATCAACAAGCGGACAACGTTTTCCGCCTACATGGTCATTATACCAATGCCAAGCTTCTTCATTGATGGGTTCTCCAACAGAACCAATTACTTTTAGTGACTTTAATTCAAATTTCTGAACGTAGTCAAGACTTTTCTTTGCTAAAGACCGAATAGCTGTCGGGGCTGTGTAAAATTGAGTTACATGGTGTTTTTCAATTATTTCCCAAAATCTGCTATAATCAGGATACGATGGTACGCCTTCGAAAAGTACGGTAGTTGCCCCGTTCAAAAGAGGTCCGTAAATGATATATGAATGTCCTGTTATCCATCCTACGTCGGCTGTACACCAATATATATCGTTTTCTTCATACCCAAAAACATTTTTAAAAGTATAGGCGGTATAAACCATATATCCGGCTGTTGTATGCAACATTCCTTTGGGTTTTCCGGTTGAACCGGAAGTGTATAGAATAAATAAAGGATCTTCTGCATCCATTATTTCTGCTACATTGTTTGGAATGGCATTATCCAAAAGTGGCTGAAGCCACATATCTCTGCCTTCTTTCATTTGTATAGGTGTGTTAGTCCTTTTAACTACTAATACTTTTTCTACTGTAGGACATTTTTCGAGGGCTTCGTCAACAATCCCTTTTGCGTCTATGGTTTTATTTCCTCTGTATCCTCCGTCTGACGTAATGACCATTTTTGCTTCGCAATCTATAATTCTTGAAGAAACAGCTGAGGCAGAATATCCGGCAAAAATTACAGAATGTATGGCACCGATTCTGGCACAAGCCAAAATAGAAACTATGAGTTCGGGTATCATGGGAAGATAAATACATATTCTATCTCCTTTTTTAATACCTTGGTCACGCAATACATTTGCCATTTTAGCAACGCGGGCATACAATTCGTTATAAGTAATATGAACGGAGGGTTCGTCAGGGTTGTTGGGTTCAAAAATAATAGCATTTTTATCGCCTCTTTTTGCTAAATGCCTGTCAATACAATTTTTTGTGATATTGACTTTAGCTCCCAAAAACCATTTGAAATCTGCTTCCTGGAAATCAAATTCAAAAACTTTGTCCCACTTTTGATACCAAGTAAAATTTTCATCAGCAATGCGATCCCAGAATTTTCTAGGTTCACGTACCGATTTTTTATACATTTTAAAATAATTTTCAAGATCTTTTATTTTATAATAGCTCATGATAGTGTTTATTTGATAAGTAGATTAAATTATTTTTAAGGATTGTAAAAAATAAATCAAAAAAAATTGAAACAAAAATACCGATTTTTTAACTCAAATTAAAAAAGTTTAAATGAGTTTATGATTACCTAAAGATTGAGTCCATAATTACTAACTGTAAATTAATGCTTTTTGTCTGTTTGTTCTCTAAATTTATTGACAACTTCTTCAATCTCTTCAACAATATTAATATCATCGATTGTAGAGGGTATTTGATATGCTGTTTTGTCCGCAATATCTCTGAGTAATTTTCTGAGAATTTTTCCCGATCTGGTTTTTGGCAAACGTTGAACAATCAATACATTCCTTAAAGAAGCAACCGCACCAATTTGTTTTCTTACCAATTGCACAATTTCATATTCCAACTGAAAATGCTCAATTATATCGCCTGATTTAACAACAACAAATGCCAAAGGTGTTTGCCCTTTAAGTTCGTCATGAATACCAACCACAGCACATTCTACAACAACGGGGTGCGAAGCAACCACTTCCTCCATCTCAGCGGTAGAAAGTCGGTGTCCGGCTACATTAATAACATCATCAACCCTTCCGGTTATATAAATATATCCGTCTTCATCTTTATAACCACCATCTCCAGAAAAATAATATCCGTCAAATTTATCCAAATAACCCTTTTCAAATCTTGTATGGTCTTTCCAGATATCGAGAAGTGTTCCGGGTGGAAGTGGTAGTTTAATCGCCACATAACCTGTTTCATTAGGATTCAACTCAATGCCGTTCTCGTCTAAAATTCTTATGTCATAGCCGGTTACAGCTTTTCCAGAAGAACCAGGTTTTACTTTATGATATTCTACTCCCATCATATTGGCAACCACAGGCCAACCCGATTCAGTTTGCCAAAAATGGTCAATAGCCGGAATAGGAATATGTTCATTATACCATTCCAAAGTCGATATATCACAACGTTCTCCTGCCAAAAATTGAGTTCTTAAACTGCTTAGGTCATATTGTTTGATAAATTCTCCGTTCGGATCTTCCTTTTTGATGGCACGAATGGCTGTTGGAGCTGTAAACATTACATTAACTTTATGTTCCGAAATTACCCGCCAAAAAGTTGAAGCATCGGGTGTTCTTACGGGTTTTCCCTCAAAGATAACCGTTGTATTTCTGTGAATAAGGGGTCCGTAAACAATATACGAATGTCCTACAACCCAGCCCACATCTGAAGCTGCCCAAAAAACTTCACCCGGTTTGAGTCCGTAGATATATTTCATTGAAAAATTCAAGGCAGTGGCATAACCTCCGGTGTCGCGAACCACCCCTTTAGGTTTTCCCGTTGTTCCTGATGTATATAAAATATAGAGTGGATGTTTTCCGGAAACGGGAACACAATCTACTTCTTCTGAACCATAAATTAAAGCATCATAATCAACATCATATTTTTTGAAAGGTATTTTAGCACCAAATTTTCTATTGAAAACAATTACTCTTTTAGGTTTGTGCTCAGATAATTCTAATGCTTCATCAACCAATGGTTTGTATGCAATCAGTCTGTCAAATTCGATTCCGGAAGATGCAGTAATAATTGCTTTGGGTTTACAGTCGTCAATACGAATGGCTAATTCATGGGGAGCAAAACCGCCAAAAACAACCGAATGTGTAATTCCCAATCTAGCACAGGCGTACATTGCAAACAAAGCCTGCGGAATCATGGGCATATAAATCACTACGGTATCACCTTTTTTAAGTCCGATGGATTGTAATCCGCCGGCTAATTTGGCAACTTCAGTTTTAACTTCGTTAAAGGTATAATACTTGATGTTTTGTGTAACAGGCGAATCATAAATTAAGGCTGTTGTGTCCCCATATCCGTCTTCGATATGTTTATCCAGTGCCAAATAACAAATATTCAATTCTCCGTCTTCGAGCCATCTTGGGTAGTCGTATTTATTTTTTCCTAAGATTGTTTCAGGAAATTTAAACCAAGCCAATTGTTGTGCTTGTTCTTTCCAAAATTCTTCAGGGTTTTCAATACTTTTTTTATAAATATCGTTGTAATTCATGGTGTTTTAATTGTTTGTAGTTAGATGTTTTGTTCATTATTGTCCTGATATTCTCCTATCAAAGAATAATATCCGAAAACTCCCAATCCTAATACGATAAGAGGCATTAGAATAAAAAGTATAATAATTCCGAAAACCATTCCGTCTTGTGTTCCGGAAGTTAATTTAGGCACGCCAAAAGTTATCAGAAAATAACCCATTGCGATGGCAAGTAAAATCCATACAATTCCCAATATTTTTTTTATAGTGTTCATAATTTTTGTTTAAAAGCCTCTCCCCAGCCCTCTCCAAAGGAGAGGGAGCTTTAAGGTCACTATTAATTATTTGTTTCAAATTTCATAAATTAAATTTTGCCGTTCCGTTTCCCCTCTCCTACGGAGAGGAGATGAGGCTTTTTATTCCTCATAGCGTGTTGTCATTTTTTTATTAATATAAATCATCCCGATAACAAAACAGATAGCTCCGATTACGATTGGATACCAAAGTCCTTCAAGATAAAAGTCTTCTTTTCCTTGATTTTGAGCATTCGTTACAAAATATGTAGAAATAGCCGGCAATAGTCCGCCAAATATACCATTTCCTACGTGATAAGGCAAAGACATTGAAGTATATCTAATGTTTACCGGAAATAATTCTACCAAAAAAGCGGCAATAGGTCCATATACCATCGTTACAAAAAGCACCTGAATAAAGACCAAAAACATCAAAAACCACTTATCCGAATTAGAAACTTCGATTACTTTAGTATATATCTCATGTGGTTTTCCGTTTTCCAATTTAGCAATTCCATTTTTTAAATGTACTGTTTTTGTTTCTTTAAGATATGTTCCGTCTTCAAAATACCTATGTGTTGTGAATACCGAATCCTGAGTTGTTTCATTTGTTTGTTTTAGAACAGCATTATAGGTGGTTTTATCAGTCAATTCTGTTTTGTATTTGATATTGGCTGTCTGATACATTTCTTCATAAATGGGTCTATAAGATATAATTGCAATAAACATCCCGGTCATCATTACTGCTTTTCTGCCTATTTTATCACTAAGCCATCCAAAGAATATAAAGAACGGAGTGCCAAAAAACAAAGCGGTTACCAGAATCGTTATAACCTGTTCCGGATTAATGAACATCACTCTTTCGAGGTAACTCATGGCATAAAACTGTCCGGTGTACCAAATAACCCCCTGTCCCATTGTAGCTCCAAACAAAGCCAGCAGAACAAATTTCAGGTTAAATCTGTTTCCGAAACTTTCTTTCAGCGGATTTTTAGAGGTTTTTCCTTCAGATTTTGCTTTGGTAAATGCCGGCGATTCGCTCATGTTTTTTCTGATAATATAAGAGACATAAACCATGAGAATAGAAACCCAAAACGGAACTCTCCAGCCCCACAAATCGAACTCTTCTGGAGTCAGCATGGTTCTGGTAAGCAAAATTACCAGCAAAGAAACAAAAAGCCCGACTGTTGCAGTAGTCTGAATCCATGAAGTCCAGAATCCTCTTTGTCCTTTCGGTGCGTGTTCTGCTACATAAGTTGCTGCTCCTCCGTATTCTCCTCCGAGAGCCAATCCCTGAAGCAAACGCATAATGAGTACAATAACAGGTGCTGCATATCCGATAGTTTCAAAACTGGGTACGCAGCCAATTACAAACGTAGCTCCTCCCATAAGCAAGAGCGTAACCATAAAAGTATATTTCCGTCCGATAATATCCCCTAATCTTCCGAAGAATAAAGCTCCAAACGGGCGAACTACAAATCCTGCCGCAAAGGTTGCCAAAGTTGATAAAAAAGCTGCTGTCGGATTGGTATCGGGGAAGAATTTTGTAGATAAAACTACTGCCAGACTTCCGAAGATATAGAAATCATACCATTCGATAAGCGTTCCCATAGACGAAGCGGTAATCACACTCCAGATACTGCTCTGTTTTTTTTCTTTGCTCATACATTTTTTTTTAGAATAAAATAGAAACACAAATTTTATGTTTTTTTTTGTAAAATTTTACCGAAAGGATAATTTTATTGGTGAAAAATTTTATTTTGAATAATTTTATGCAGTTTATAAAACAGCTCTTATGCAAATTTTAGTCAAAGAAACAGACTCGGGAATACTATACAAACTACTGACGGGGCTTGTAATTCCAAGACCTATCGGGTGGATTTCTACGATTGATGACAACGGAATCAACAATCTTGCTCCTTTTTCTTTTTTCAATGTCGTAGGAGAGGACCCGCCCCACGTGATGTTTTCGACCGTTCGGACAGGAAACAAAAATAAAGATACGCTTAATAATGTACTTTATAACAAACAATTTGCTGTCAATCTGGTTACAGAGGATTTAGTAGAGCAAGTAAATACAACTTCTGAAATGGTTGATAACACTATTGACGAGTTTGAGCTCGCAAACCTCACTCCTATTGCTTGTGAACTCATCAAACCCAAAAGAGTTGCCGAAGCCAAAGCCCATTTTGAATGTGAAATGGTGCATCATTATTTTCTGGAAGGTCATAAAAATGGAGGTGCTTGTGTGGTTATCGGAAAAGTGCTGATGATGCATATTTCTGACGAAATCCTTATGGAAAATTACCGAATCAATTTAGATAAATACAGACCTGTTGCCCGTTTGGCAGGGTCGAATTATAGTAAAATGGGCGAAATTTTTTCCATTAAAAGAAAGATATGAAACTTATGAAAACAATCTTCCGAGCAATCTCTTGTGTATTTTTAATTACAATTTCAAGTTGCACATTAATTCCTTGTGGGTGGGATTCTGATTTGGATTCAGTAAAAGAAAAGCCTACAAATGAATTTTTGATTGGAAAATATCAATTTGATGAAAGAACAAAACATATTCAAGGGTTTGAAAATTCTCAAAATGCTGAATTAAATATAAAATCAGACGGAACATTTGAAATAAATAATATTCCAAAAAGAGCTTTAGATTTTAATGCTTCATATATGGATAAAAGTATTGATGTGAATGGAGAATGGAAAGCAAATTATTATAAAGAGAAAGCCCTATTAAATGTTAAATTTATGTTTGACAGCACAAAAACAGATTTAAACGATTTCTATACTTCTTGGAGAATATATAAAAAAGACCAAAAAGCAGTTATTTTTATTATGGTTGGCGACCCTGACGAATGTTCAGCAGCAAGATTTGAGAAAATAACAGAATAAAATAAAAGCAATACAAAATGAAAATAACAGTTATAGGTGGTGGTCCGGGCGGACTCTACTTTTCGATATTAACCAAAAAAGCACAACCCGATTGGGAAATAAATGTTTATGAACGCAACAAACCCGATGATAGTTTTGGGTTTGGAGTGGTTTTCTCGGACGAAACGTTAGGAGAATTCCTAAAACGAGATATGGAATCGTATGAACTGATTCGCAGCAAATTTGCGTATTGGGACGATATTATCGTGGCTCGAGACGGACAGCAAGTGAGCATTGCAGGAAACGGTTTTTGTGGTTGCTCCCGAAAAACACTACTTCAATTGCTTCACCAAAGATGTCGGGAAGAGGGAGTAAATTTACATTTTGAACAGAATATTGACGATTTGTCGCAATTTGCAGATTCCGATATGATTGTAGCTTCAGATGGTATTGGAAGTACAATCCGCACACAATATCAAAACGAATTTGGGACAAATATCAAACTAAAATCCAATCGGTTTGTATGGCTTGGCTCGACAAAACCATTGGACGCTTTTACCTATTTTTTCCGAACGACACCTTATGGAACTATCGTAGTCCACACTTATCAGTACGAAGAAGGAATGAGCACCTGGATTTTTGAATGTACCGATGAAACCTGGAAAAATATTGGTTTTGAAATTGAAAACGAAGCAGATACCACAACCAAATTAGCCGAAATTTTCAAAGAAGAATTAGCCGGACACCCGCTGATTACCAATAAATCGCACTGGAGGCAGTTTCCACACGTTACCAACAAGAATTGGTATCACAACAACATTGTTTTATTGGGAGATGCCAAAGCAACCGCTCATTTTTCGATTGGTTCAGGAACAAAGCTGGCAATGGATTGTGCTATCGGACTTTTTGATGCCTTGATGAAAAATCCTGATAATGTTCAAAACACGTTTCAACAATACGAGAAAACACGTAGAAATCCCGTTGAAATGATTCAATATGCGGCTTCGGTTTCGTTGGAATGGTTTGAAAATATGGACAGAAACAATCAGCACCCGTTTTATCAGTTTACCTTTGGTTGTATGACCCGTTCCAAAAAAGTGACTTATGAAAATCTCCGTTTAAGAGATAAATCATATACCGATAAAGTTTTAGAAGCCTTTAAAAACGAAAATAATTTCACTTCAAACAGTCCGGCTTTTACACCTTTTCGGTTAAGAGAATTAGAACTCCCAAACCGAATTATGATGTCCTCAATGGGACAGTATTCTGCTGAAAACGGATTGGCAAACGATTGGCATTTTCAACATTATACTTCGAGGGCAATTGGTGGTATTGGGCTTATTATGACCGAAATGACCGCTATTTCCGAAATAGGAAGAATTACCTCAGGTTGCACAGGAATTTATACTGAAAACCAAGTAAATGAATGGAAAAAAATTACCGATTTCATTCACAAAAACACTTCGTCAAAAATTGGAATTCAATTAGGACATTCGGGAAGAAAATGTTTAATTGAAAATTACGAATTACTTTCTGCGGCTGCAATTCCTTTCAATGAAAAAGCAAAAGTTCCGAGAGAAATGACTTTGGAAGATATGGACGAAATCGTAAATCAATTTGTATCTGCCACCCAAAATGCTGAAAAAGCAGATTTTGATATGGTTGAATTACAGGCACATCACGGATTTTTGTTAGCTTCTTTCCTGTCGCCTTTAACTAATACAAGAACCGATGAATTTGGAGGAAACATCGAAAACAGACTGCGTTTTCCGCTTCGGGTTTTCAGGGAAATACGGAATGTTTTTCCAAAACATAAACCCATTTCAGTCCGTATTTCTGCTTGTGATTGGGCAGAAAACGGAATTACACCGGAAGATGTTATCACGATTGCAAACGAGTTCAAAAATGCAGGAGCAGATATACTCAATATTTCCACAGGAAATACGGTAGAAAACCAACAACCGCAAATGGGAAGAATGTGGCAAGTTCCGTACTCTGATATGGTTAGAAATACAGCTCATATTCCTACGATTACGGCAGGAAACATAACTGATATCGACCAAATAAACACCATTATTTTGAGTGGAAAAGCCGATTTGGTAGCACTTGGCAAACCGCTTTTGTTAGACCCTTATTTTGTGAGAAAAGCACAGGCTTACGAGCAATTTGAGACAAATGACATTCCGAAACCTTACGGAAAAGCGATACCCAATTTTTACAGCTCAATCCTATCCGAACGCAAACAAACCGAAA
This sequence comes from Flavobacteriaceae bacterium, assembly GCA_034005285.1. Classification (GTDB taxonomy): domain Bacteria; phylum Bacteroidota; class Bacteroidia; order Flavobacteriales; family Flavobacteriaceae; genus Flavobacterium. The sequence continues at coordinate 18,217 of JAVEUZ010000008.1, read as the reverse complement.
ATATGAAACGGGCTTTAAAACCGAAGAGTAATAAGAAATGAATTTAGAAAAATATTTAATGACAATGTTTGAAAATTATGTTGTAAAAGGTTGGCATTTTTTTTATATTGATGTAGAAATTGTATTTGAAAAATAATCAACCAAATCCCAAAAGGCAAAACAACGCTGTGCTGACGAATAAACAAAAGAAATGGCAAAGAAAAAAGACATAACAAATAAATCCGAACTGCAACAACTTAACAACTTTGTGCTGTTTAAGGCAGAGAACGGAAAAGTAAATATTGATGTTTATTTTCAAGACGAAACCTTATGGCTTTCGCAAAAAGCCATAGCCGAACTTTTTGAAAAAGGAAGAAGCACCATAACCGAACATCTTAAAAAGATTTTTGAAGAGGGCGAATTGGACGAACAAATGGTATGTCGGAATTTCCGACGCACCACTCAACACGGTGCTATTAAAGGTTTACAACAAGAAAAAGAAGTCAAACTCTACAACCTAAAAGCCATAACAGCCGTAGGTTATAGAGTTAATTCACATCGTGCGATTGAGTTTCGAAAATGGGCTACTAACATTTTGCACGAATACATTATCAAAGGTTTTGCAATGGACGATGAACGGCTGAAACAAATACAGCATTTTGGCATTGACTACTTTGACGAAATGTTGGAACGCATTCGTGAAATACGAATGAGCGAAAGGCGTTTGTATCAAAAAATAACTGATATTTATGCACTTTCTGCCGATTATGACAGCCAATCCGACATTACGCAACAGTTTTTTGCGACTGTTCAAAACAAATTGCATTGGGCAATTACAGGAAAAACAGCTGCCGAAATTATTTATACCGAAGCCGATGCCTCTAAAATTTATATGGGTTTAAAAACGTGGAAATACGCACCTGACGGAAAAATTTTGAAAAGCGATGTCAGCATTGCCAAAAACTACCTAAACGAAGAACACATAAAGACATTGGAGCAAATTGTTTCCGCTTATTTGGATTTGGCAGAAAGCAGAGCAAGAAACCGACAGGTAATGAATATGAAAGATTGGGACAAGTTTTTAGTGCAATTTTTGGAACTTGCCGATTACCCGATTTTAAAAGATACAGGCAAAATTTCAATGTTACAAGCCAAGCTAAAAGCCGAAACCGAGTTTGAAAAATACCGAATCATACAAGACAAACTCTTTGAAAGCGACTTTGATAAAGTAATAAAACGAATTGAAAACAATAAGAAATAAGTAAATAAACTGAATAGAAAAAATTATGAAGTATATCGAATTGCTAAATAAAGCATTAGAAGAAGTAGAAGCGGATTTGTCATATAGTATTTTTCTTCCTATTGCAAAAAGAAAATCCGAAGAAGAGTTATTTCATTTCAATAAAAAAAAGGAATAACATTTACTTTTGATTTGGAAACTAATAAATTAAAACAAATAGATTTTTTTTCAAAAGAATATCAAGGTTATCAAGAATATACACGAGAATTGCCTAAAAATCTTCGGTTTGATATGGGAAAATCAGAAGTAAATCAAATTTTAATGGATTCCTTACTGACAGAAGTTTGCACGATAGAAAACAGCGAATTTATTGACTTATATCCTGTTCCCGAAACAGTCGCTTTTGACGCTTTTGATAAATTAATTCTTGAAGAAAAGCTAACAGCAAAAGGATTTACGGTTACAGATTGGGGTCGTGGAAATTGGTAAGAAGGACCAAAAATTTTCAATTACACAATGACTGATTCACTTTGCGAATGTCAAATAGACAAACTTTACTATGCGACAGAAAATAACAAATTAAAAATAACAGAACGAATAAAATGCAACCCAAAAGCTAACAAATGAAAAAATCTAACTATTATAGTGTGGTTTTTGGTAATTTGGGTTAAACATAAATCCCGCTTCGGCGGGATTCTTTATGGCATATCTTTTGACTTATCATGTCGGATAAGTTGCATTTTATCGTTTATATGAAGCTTTTTCATTTGTTTTCAGAAACATAAGCTATATTTGTTCCTTGCCCAAAAAAACCAGTTTAATGACATAATGACCTAATTTATACGCATGTTTAATTTTAATATAAAGACACTTGACAATTTGTCACAACAAGATTTTGATGAAGAGGCAGATTTAATTCCTTTACTTACACCCGAAGATGAAGAGGAAATGGCTAATGAAGAATTGCCCAATTCGCTTCCTATTTTACCTTTAAGAAATACTGTTTTATTTCCCGGAGTTGTTATCCCGATTACTGCCGGAAGAGATAAATCTATCAAGCTAATCAATGATGCCAATGCTAAAGGAAAAGTGATTGGTGTAGTGGCACAAAAGAATGAAGATGTAGAAGACCCAAAACGAAATGACATTCATACAATTGGTACAGTTGCCCGCATTCTGAGAGTATTAAAAATGCCCGATGGTAATGTTACCGTAATCCTTCAAGGTAAAAAACGCTTTGAGATTTCTAAGATAATTTCAGAAGAACCCTATCTGAATGCTTTGGTAAAAGAAGTACCTGAAAAGAAACCCGGAAAAAACGATACCGAATTTCTTGCCATTATTGATTCTGTGAAAGACATAGCAATTCAGATTATAAAAGAAAGTCCAAATATCCCGACCGAAGCTACTTTTGCGATTAAGAACATCGAAAGTAAATCGTTCTTGATAAATTTTGTTTCATCCAATATGAACCTTCCGGTTAAGGAAAAACAAGATTTGTTAACAATGAATGTGCTCAAAGAGAGAGCTTTATCGACTTTGCGTTTTATGAATGTCGAGTTGCAGAAACTGGAACTTAAAAATGATATTCAGTCAAAAGTACGTTTTGACCTTGACCAACAACAACGCGAATATTTTCTGCATCAACAGATGAAAACCATTCAGGAAGAATTGGGTGGCGTTTCGTATGAGCAGGAAATAGAAGAAATGCGTCAGAAGGCAAAATCCAAAAAATGGAATAAAAAGACAGATGAGCATTTTGAAAAAGAATTAAAAAAGTTGCAACGAACCAATCCGCAGTCGCCAGATTTTGGAATTTTAAGAAACTATCTGGAATTATTTTTAGAACTGCCATGGAACGAATATTCAAAAGACAATTTCGATTTAAAACGTGCTCAAAATATATTAGATAAAGACCATTTCGGACTGGAAGATGTCAAAAAAAGGATTATCGAACATTTGGCAGTTTTAAAACTTCGAAATGATATGAAATCACCTATTTTGTGTTTAACAGGACCTCCGGGTGTTGGAAAAACTTCGATAGGAAAATCTGTTGCAAAAGCTTTGGGTAGAGAATACGTAAGAATGTCATTGGGTGGTTTGAGAGATGAAGCTGAGATAAGAGGACACCGTAAAACCTATATCGGAGCTATGCCCGGTAGGATTTTACAAAATCTGAAAAAAGCCGGAACATCAAATCCAGTATTTGTCTTGGACGAAATAGATAAACTTTCGGTGAGTCATACCGGCGACCCCTCGTCTGCCTTATTAGAAGTTTTAGACCCTGAACAGAACAGTGAGTTTTATGACAATTTCCTCGAAATGGGATATGATTTGTCTAAAGTGATGTTCATTGCAACCTCCAACACGATGAATACCATTCAGCCGGCTTTGAAAGACCGTATGGAAGTTATTAAAATGACTGGTTATACCATCGAAGAAAAAATTGAAATTGCCAGAATACATTTGCTACCCAAGCAGTTAAAAGAGCACGGACTTTCTACAAAAGATTTAACGATTGGCAAAAAGCAAATTGAAAAAATCATAGAAGGTTATACTCGTGAATCGGGTGTTAGAAATCTGGAACAGAAATTAGCTCAGGTAATCAGGAATGCGGCAAAATCTGTTGCTATGGAAGAAGATTATAATAAAAAAGTTACCGATGAGGATATAGTGAAAGTTCTTGGTTCGCCCAGACTTGAACGCGACAAATCTGAAGGTAATGAAGTTGCCGGAGTGGTAACAGGGTTGGCTTGGACAAGCGTTGGTGGTGATATTCTTTTTATTGAATCGCTGATTTCTAAAGGAAAAGGCAATTTTACACTGACAGGAAATCTGGGAACGGTAATGAAAGAATCTGCTACGATTGCTATGGAATACATTAAATCGAATGCAGAGGAATTAGGTATTAGCCAGGAAGTGATACAAGGTTATAATATTCATATTCACGTACCCGAAGGAGCAACGCCCAAAGATGGCCCGAGTGCAGGGATTGCCATGCTTACTTCTTTGGTTTCAGTGCTTACACAAAAACGGGTAAAGAAAAGTCTGGCAATGACAGGCGAGATTACGCTAAGAGGTAAGGTGTTGCCCGTTGGCGGAATCAAAGAAAAGATTTTGGCTGCCAAACGTGCCAATATCAAAGAGATTATCCTCTGCCACGACAACAAATCTGATATCGACGAAATAAAACCAGAATACCTGCACGGACTTACTTTTCATTATGTAAAAGAAATGAGCGAAGTGTTGGATATTGCCATTACGAACCAAAAAGTTAAGAACGCAAAGAAGTTGTAGTCAAAAAAGAAGCATAAACAAATTATTAGATAAATTTTAAACAGGCTCTTACACAATCTGTCTTTTTAATAAATCGGATAATTTTAGTATTTTTGAAAAAATAAATTAATCATTATGGCAACTATCACATTAGGCGGAAACGCAATACATACTTCGGGTAATCTTCCCGAAATCGGAACAAAAGCACCACAATTTGAATTGGTAAACACAGATTTGGGGGTGGTTGATTTAGAGAGTTTTAAAGGAGTAAAATTGGTTTTGAATATATTTCCGAGTATAGATACCGGTATATGTGCCACTTCTGTGCGTACATTTAACCAAAAAGCTGCCTCTTTGGATAATACAAAAGTACTTTGCATTTCGAGAGATTTGCCATTTGCCCAAAAACGTTTTTGCGGTGCAGAAGGTATTGAAAATGTAGAAAACCTATCAGACTTTAGAGAGGGTAGTTTTGGTAAATCCTACGGACTCACCATTACAGATGGACCTTTGGCAGGACTTCACTCCAGAGTTGTTATTGTTCTGGACGAAGCGGGAACAGTTATTTATACTGAACAAGTTCCGGAAATTGGACAAGAACCAGATTATGACACAGCTTTAGCAGTATTATAAATTTTCTTATGTCGTCTTTCCCAAAAGATAAATCTTTCATTAGCGGACGTTTTAAAAGTGTTGGCTATGCAGTAAAAGGAGTTGTAAAACTCATTTCTACAGAACACAGCATTATGACTCAGATTGCTATAGCCGTGTTTATGGCTGTTTTGGGTTTTTATATAGGTATAACCAAAACAGAATGGATATTTCAAATTTTCGCAATAGGTTTGGTATTAAGTATTGAAGGTTTGAATTCGGCAATCGAAAAGATAGCAGATTTTATCCATCCTGATTATAATAAACAAATTGGCTTTATAAAAGATATAGCAGCCGGAGCCGTATTTTTTGCAGCCATAACCGCAATTATAATTGGGCTGATTATTTATGTGCCGTATATTGATGAAATGTTTCGGTAAAATCGTTTGAATTATTTATTTTTGAAAACTTTATCAAAACATTCCGAATGGCTAAACCAACTGAAAAGAACAAAGCAAAACAGAACAAAATAGATTCGGAAAATTCTAGATGGAAATTTACCCGAAAACATGTTGTTTTTATAGGTTTTTTTCTCATTATCATTGCTATTGCCATGGCATTGTCCTTTATTTCATATTACATAAACTGGCAAGAAGACCAGAGTGCAGTACAAGCTTTTGGTGACAGAAACGTTTCTGTAAAAAATTGGTTAGGCAAAACAGGAGCTTCGGTAGCTCATTTTTTTCTATATAAAGGATTTGGTGTAGCTTCTTTTCTAATTGTAAGATTGTTGTTCATAACCGGACTTTATATGGTGTTGAACCTTCCGGCTAAAAAACTGAAAGATATTTGGTTTTGGGATTTGTTTGCCATGGTAAACTTCTCGCTAATGTTTGGTTTTTTTGCCTCAGTAATTCCAGAGTTGGGCGGTGTGATAGGATATGAAATGAACCAATACTTTCAGGACTTTTTAGGAAAAGCCGGTATAATTTTACTACTTGTATTCAGTTTGTTTATTTATCTGATTTTTAAAGTAAATATCTCTGTAGAAAAAATACAGTCTTTTTTTGAGAGAAATCCTGATGAAGCAGAAAATGATAGCAAATCTGTTGTGAAATCACCTGATTTTGAAACACAAGTAGCTAATAACGAAGAAGATGAACCCTCTGTTATCAATATAAACAAAGGTTCAACTTTTGAAATAAACAAAGAATTACTAAAACCAACGATTGAAAATCCGTCTGAAATTGTTTTAGATACCCAAGTGAGCAATTCAAGCTCTACAGAAACAAAGCCTGAAATAATCACCACAGATGATGAAGCTTTTGTTATAGAAAAAGCAGCGGAAGAAAATGCCGTAGAAGAAAATCTGGCATCTAAACTTGTTGCCGACTTTGGTGAGTTTGATCCAACACTCGAACTTTCAAACTATAAGTTTCCAACACTTGATTTATTGAAGGAGTATTCTTCAGCCGGAATTACGATAAACCAAGAAGAACTGGAAGAAAATAAAAATAAAATTGTTGAAACGCTTCGCAATTATAAAATTGACATAGCTCAGATTAAAGCTACAATCGGACCGTCTGTTACTTTATACGAAATCATCCCCGAAGCCGGAATCAGAATTTCTAAAATAAAAAGCCTTGAAGATGATATTGCATTGTCACTATCTGCTTTAGGAATTCGTATTATTGCTCCGATTCCGGGAAAAGGAACTATTGGTATCGAAGTGCCAAACAAAAAACCAACTATGGTTTCTATGAAATCGGTTATCAGCTCACAAAAATTTCAGGAAGCCGAAATGGAATTGCCTGTAGCTTTGGGTAAAACTATTTCAAACGAAACTTTTGTGGTAGATTTAGCAAAAATGCCGCATTTACTGATGGCAGGTGCAACCGGACAAGGAAAATCAGTAGGATTAAATGCCGTTTTAACTTCGCTGCTATACAAAAAACATCCTGCCGAAGTAAAGTTTGTATTGGTTGACCCGAAAAAGGTTGAACTCACACTCTTTAACAAAATAGAAAGACACTATCTGGCAAAATTACCCGATACGGAAGATGCTATTATAACTGATAATACAAAGGTTATCAATACGCTTAATTCTCTTTGTATCGAAATGGATAATCGCTATTCTTTGCTCAAAGATGCCACGGTTAGAAACATCAAAGAGTATAATGAAAAGTTCAAATTACGCAAACTAAATCCGCACGACGGACATCGATTTTTACCGTATATCATCTTGGTTGTAGATGAGTTTGCCGATTTGATTATGACAGCTGGAAAAGAAGTAGAAACGCCCATTGCACGTTTGGCTCAGTTGGCACGTGCCATCGGGATTCATTTGATTATTGCTACGCAAAGACCATCAGTAAACGTAATTACAGGGATAATCAAAGCCAATTTCCCTGCAAGAATTGCTTTTAGAGTAACTTCAAAAATAGACTCAAGAACCATTCTCGATACACAAGGAGCTGACCAGCTAATTGGTAGAGGAGATATGTTGTATTCAAACGGAAATGATGTGGTTAGGGTGCAATGTGCTTTTGTAGATACACCCGAAGTTGAAAGAATTACAGAATATATTGGCAATCAAAAAGCCTATCCGAATGCCTACTTATTACCCGAATATGTGGGTGAGGAGAGTGGCACAGTCCTTGATATAGATGTCTCTGAACGAGATTCTATGTTTAGAGAAGCTGCCGAAGTCATTGTAATTGCCCAACAAGGTTCTGCATCGCTATTACAACGTAAACTAAAACTTGGATATAACAGAGCAGGGCGTTTAATAGACCAACTTGAGGCAGCCGGAATTGTCGGACCTTTTGAAGGAAGCAAAGCACGTTCTGTCAATATTCCGGATTTGAATACTTTGAATGAATTTTTAAATAACGAACAAAATGCAAACTAAAACCAATCAAATTTTTACTATAATTTCTATATTATTTGTCTATTTTTCAGGATTTTCTCAGGACAAAAAATCAAAAGACTTATTAAACGAGGTTACAGCAAAAGTCAAAAGTTATGAAAACATTACAATAGATTTTAAATACTCGTTGCAGAATACAAAAGAAAATATCAATCAGGATTCTAAAGGAAGTGTGATACTTAAAGGCAATCAATATTATCTTACCTTTATGGGAATAACCAAAATTTATGACGGAAGAATATCTTATACTATCAATCCCGAAGATGAAGAAATAACAATTTCTAAAATTGATGAGTCTGATGAACATAGTATTACACCGTCAAAAATGCTTACTTTTTACGATTCAGGATATAAGTATAGTTGGGATATACTTCAGGATATAAAAGGTAGAAAGATTCAATACATCAAATTGATTCCAATTAGCTCAAAAGATCAAAGAAAAGAGATTCTTTTAGGAATTGATATTCAGACAAAACATATATATAACCTGATAGAAGTGGGAAAAAACGGTACCAAAACAACACTTACTGTTAATTCTTTTAAAACCAATCAGCCCATTTCAAAAAATCAGTTTACCTTTGACCAGAGTAAATACAAAAATTACTACATCAACCGAATTGATTAATTAAAAGGGTGAAAATTCTCGACAGATATATTTTAACGTCTTTTCTAAAGACTTTTTTGTCTGTGTTCATCATTTTGTTTTTTATTTTTATTCTTCAAGGAATCTGGTTATTCATAGCAGAACTCGCCGGAAAAGACTTAGATACTTTTTTAGTTATAAAGTTTTTACTTTTTTATTCTCCCAAAGTTGTTCCGTTAGTATTACCCTTGTCTGTGCTTTTGGCATCTATTATGACTTTCGGGAACTTTGCCGAAAATTACGAGTTTGCGGCGATGAAATCTTCAGGAATTTCTCTTGGAAGAGCCATGCGTGTATTGGTCGTTTTTGTTCTATTGCTGAGTGTAGTAGCTTTTATTTTTTCAAATTCTATTATTCCCAAAGCAGAATATGAATTTGTAAACTTGCGAAGAAGTATTTTGCAACAAAAGCCCTCTATGGCAATAACCGAAGGACAATTTAGCAACATGGGAAACTATAACATTAAAGTATCCCGAAAATATGGCGATGAAGGCAAACTGCTCGAAGATATAACAATTCACAGGATTTCTAATCTCGGAACAGGAGTAAATCTGGTTATTAAAGCCGAAAGAGGAGAGCTTATCAGCAATGATGACTCAAATTTTTTAAAATTGGTTTTATTCGATGGAAACTATTATGAAGATATCACAACCAAAAACATTCACGACAGAAAAAGGCTACCTTTCGCTAAAAGTTCGTTTCAGAGATATGTCATAAATTTTGATTTGTCACCCCTTGAAAAAAGTGGAGACGATGCCAAAATTACAAATACACATTCAATGCTTAACGTAAACGAATTGCGTTATACATTAGATTCTTTGCAAAACAACAAAGCCAAAGAAGCTCAATCTTTTGCAGATAATATACATAGCAGATTGTCGTTGGTCAATATACCAAACGCTTTAAGCCATGTACAAAAAGATACCATTATAGACGATTTGACTTCAATTTTGTCCAATGATAACAAATCAGACATCTTTGAAATGGCAAGAAATAATGTGATGACGGTTAAATATTCTATAGACAACTCTAAATTTGATTCTGAACATAAAACCAAAAATATAAACACCCATTGGCACACATTATACGAGAAATTTGTGATAGCCTATGCTTGTTTATTGATGTTTTTTATCGGTGCTCCGTTGGGAGCCATCATCAAAAAAGGAGGAGTGGGCTTGCCAATAGTTTTTGCCGTACTCATTTTTATTATTTTTCACTTTGTAAATGTATTTGGAAAAAAAATAGCCCAAGAAGACGGTTTGCCGCCCTTTGCCGGTGCTTGGATGTCTTCGTTTATTTTAACACCATTAGCTGTTTTTCTGACACATAGAGCTACTAACGATAAACAAATTACAATTAATCTGGATGGTCTCATCACGCCTTTTTTATATCTGTTTGGAAAAAACAAAAACAAAGAACAAGAACTCAAACAAGAAATAGTTTCGTTAGATTCTATAGAAGTTAAGATGGAAGATGCTGACTTTGCTTCGTACAGCAACATGAACAATGAACAATTAGTAAGATTGGTAAAAAATTCCAAACAATTTGATTACACTAATTCACAAAGACTGAAAGCATTAAAAATATTAGAAACAAGAGGTATCACACAAGATGAATTACTTTTACAAGGCAATTTGTATAACAAAGATTATTTTACAATATCTTATTATGCAGATTTGTTTAAAGTACAGAGCAAAGTGGTTTTACTTTTTTATGTATTGTCATTGATTTTTGGTACTTTAATTTTTGAGAAAAGCTTAGTAACAATAATAATAATTTGGCTTGCATGTCTTATACTGTTTTATGTTTCGATGTATAAAACCAATCAATCTTTGGAAGAAATATCCAAAATAACTCAAAATAAAGATTTTATAAGTGTAGGGGTAGGCTTTCTTTTAGGTTTTCCGTTTTTCTTTATAATGTATCTTTACAACAGAAAAAAACTTAAAGAAATATTGACCAATTATAATGCATAAATTATGATTTCAGATACTATCATGCTTAATACTATAGAAGAAGCCATAGAAGATATTCGTCAAGGAAAAGTCATCATTGTGGTTGATGACGAAGACCGGGAAAACGAAGGCGATTTTTTGGCAGCAGCCGATAAAGTAACTCCAGAAATGATAAATTTTATGGCGACTCACGGTCGCGGTCTTATTTGTGCTCCGCTTACAGAAAGAAGATGCAATGAGCTTGAACTTAAAACAATGGTTACAAATAATACAGACCACATGGAAACGGCTTTTACCGTTTCTGTTGATTTAAAAGGAAATGGCGTTACTACCGGTATTTCGGCAGCAGACAGAGCCAAAACCATTCAAGCATTGGTAAACCCAAATACAAAGTCTTATGATTTAGCAAGACCCGGACATATATTTCCATTAATTGCCAAACAGGGGGGGGTTCTCAGAAGAACCGGACACACAGAAGCTGCGATAGATTTTGCAAGGCTTGCAGGATTTTCTCCTGCCGGAGTAATTTGTGAAATTATGAATAGAGATGGCAGTATGTCTCGATTGCCCGAATTGATAGAAGTGGCAAAAAAATTTGATTTAAAGTTGGTTTCTATCGAAGAATTGGTTGCCTATAGAATGCAGCATGACAGTCTGATTCAGAAAAAAGAAGACTTTGAAATAGAAACGAGATTTGGCATATATAGACTTAGAGTTTATCTTCAAACAACAAACAAACAAGTGCATATTGCTTTGACAAAAGGCAATTGGAATAAAGGCGATGCCGTTCTGACAAGAATTAATTCTACACAAGTAAGTAATGACATTCTCGGTTTACTTTTATTTAATGTAAGTGAAAAGTTTGATAGTATTTTCAAAAAAATAAATCAAGAAGAAAAAGGAGCGATTATCTTTATCAATCAAGAAGTGCAATCTACAGAATTGCTTAATAGAATAACTGAATTCAAATCACTACAAGAACAAGGAATCAAAAAGACACCTCCAATTAAAATGGATGTAAAAGATTTTGGAATTGGTGCTCAGATTTTACATGATTTGGATATATCAACAATAAGATTGCTCAGCAATTCAAAGCAGACCAAAAGAGTAGGAATGATAGGTTATGGACTTGAAATTTGTGAATATGTAAATTTCTAAGTCTTTACTCTATTGCCATATTTTTTGCTTTGATAAAATCTGTAATCAGATAGCTGATTAGTTTTCCTATCAAATGCGGATTGTCAGCTTCTCCCATATCCGGAGCTCCTTCGCAAATGTGCAGATAAGCCACATTCTTGCTTTTCCCGAAATATGAAACAAACTGACGGCAATGTTCTATAGAAAATCCGCTCAACGTCATGGCACTACTTGCTACACCAGGCATGGCATCCAAATCAACCTCAATACCAAATGTGTCAGATTTAACAAAATTGAATGCCTGAGTGAGTTCTTGTTCAAAGTTTTTTTCTTTTCTAACGGCTATTTCGTCATACGTATTAAATCTGATTTGATTTTCAAGTTTTTTTAATCTTTGCAAAACACTTTTTGAAGTATAACTTTCATGCAGTCCGAATATGAAATATTTTTTCAGGAAACCTTCATCAAAAGCATAAGAAAATCCATTGCCACTGTGTCTGCCTTCAAGTATTCTGAAGTCTGAGTGAGCATCAAGATTTACGACATTGACTGTTTTACCTTTAGCAAGAGCCGTACCTTTTATATTGCCATAAGCATTATTGTGACCGCCCCCAATAATAATCGGAATTTTTCCAGCCTGAATAATGGTACAAACAAGATGAGAAACTTCTTTATCTATTTTTTCAACCAGGGCAGAAAGTTTTCTTCTGTCTTCTGCATCTTGAATATTTAATTTTTGGGCTTCTTCCATCTCTTTGCTTGTATCAATTTTACCTAAAGCAAGAATCATACTCCCTTTGCAAAATCGATTGTGTTGAACATTGACAAGACTTTTTAGACAGTTTTCCCAAGCAGTTGCAGTTCCTGTTCTTCCAAAGTTTGCTCTGACACCGATGTCTTCAGGAATACCAAAAAGAACAAATTTGGTTTTACTCTCTTTAATAAATTGTTCTAACGGAACATCTTTTGGGGGAGTTAGCATTTTTTCTCCAAACTTTACTTCACCGCTACGGTGATTCGTAATTTTTCCCAAATCAAGGGATGTAAGCGGAATTAAGTTTTCCATGTTTTTTATTTTTATTTCATAAACAAACACCGTCAAAAATACAATGTCTCAAAAACTGTTTTATATGTTATTTTTCTTGAAGCAAATCGGGTCTTCGGTTTTTAGTATGTTCGTAGGCTTCATGTTCACGCCATTTGTCTATTTCTGCAAAATTTCCGCTTAATAGTATTTCCGGAACTTTCCAGCCTTTATAATCTGCTGGTCGAGTGTATATGGGCGGGGAGAGCAAATTGTCCTGAAAACTGTCGGTTAGGGCAGAGGTCTCATCATTTAAAACACCGGGAATCAAACGGATGATAGCATCAGAAAGCACCGCAGCAGCTAATTCTCCTCCTGAAAGAACAAAATCGCCGATAGAAATTTCTTTGGTTATGAAATGTTCTCTCACACGTTGGTCAATTCCTTTATAATGTCCGCAGAGAATAATGATATTTTTTGATAAAGAAAGTGTGTTTGCCATTTTCTGATTGAGTGTTTCTCCGTCTGGAGTCATAAAAATTACTTCGTCATAATCTCGCTGACTCTTCAATTCAGAAATACATCGGTCAATGGGTTCTATCATCATTACCATTCCGGCACCACCGCCAAACTGATAATCATCCACGTTTTTATGCTTGTTTGTTGCAAAGTCCCTCAAATTGTGAAAATACACTTCGACTAATTTTTTGTCTATGGCACGTTTCAATATAGAAGCTTCAAACGGACTTTTTAAAAGTTCGGGTAAAACAGTAATAATATCAATTCTCATAAAAATATTCTTTTCCAAAAGCAAATGTAACAGTTTCTGAAAAATTTTCTGCACTTAGAAGATTTCTTTTGTGTGATTATAACCCAAATATAATTTGTAATTTTGCACGGATTTAAAATAAAAACATATAATGATACAAGACGGTATTTATGCTAAATTCAACACTTCAAAAGGTGTGATATTAGTAAAATTAACACACGATAAAACACCCGGAACAGTAGGAAACTTTGTTGGTTTAGCAGAAGGGCAACTTGAAAATTCTGTTAAACCTATGGGAAAACCTTATTATGATGGTTTAAAATTTCACCGAGTGATTTCAGATTTTATGATTCAAGGCGGTTGTCCGCTTGGAACCGGTACAGGAAGTCCGGGGTATCAGTTTGACGATGAGTTTCATCCTGAGTTAAAACATGACGGTCCAGGTGTTTTGTCAATGGCAAATGCCGGTTTGGGAACAAATGGTTCACAGTTTTTTATAACACATGTCGAAACTTCTTGGCTTGACGGAAAACACACGGTTTTTGGTCATGTGACAGAAGGACAAGATATTGTTGACACAATTGCTCAGGGTGATGAAATTGAAAAATTGGAAATCATCAGAGTAGGAGATGAAGCTCAAAAATGGAATGCAATTGAAGCTTTCAGAACATTTGAAGGCTCACGCGAAAAGCGTTTGGCAGAACAAAAAAGACTGATAGAAGAAGCTCTTGAAAAATTGTCTGCCGGATTTGATAAAACGGCAAGCGGTTTGCGTTACAAGATAATACAAAAAGGAAGTGGCAAAAAAGCTGAAAAGGGCTGTAAAGTGTCGGTTCACTATTCAGGTTCATTAGAAAACGGAACAGTTTTCGATTCATCATACAAAAGAAAACAACCTATAGATTTCACACTCGGAATCGGACAGGTTATTGAAGGTTGGGACGAAGGAATATCTCTTTTGCAAGTAGGAGACAAAGCCCGTTTTGTGATTCCGTCATACCTAGGTTACGGTGAAAGAGGAGCCGGTGGGATTATTCCACCTAACGCTACTTTAATCTTTGATGTCGAATTGATGGATGTTAAACTAAAGTAAAACACATAAATAGATTGAAGTTAACCCAAATTATACATTAGATTAGTGTATAATTTGGGTTGATTGTTTTAGAGCCTGTTTAAAATTTATCTAATAATTTGTTTATGCTTCTTTTTCCTGACTTCCGCAAATTAACACCCAAAATCAAATAGCTCGCTTAACTCTTTATGTTCTTGAGTGAGTAAAAGTGTTTTTTGTATTATTTGCTAGGTTTCTGGAGTTAGTAAGCTTTTTATTTCTGATGCGTTTTTCAAGACTCCTAAGCCCTCTTTCTCGATTGTATTTATCTTTCCTTTTGCTCGACTATCCGAATATGTAATAATGAGCTTTAAATCTCCCTTTTTAATCAATACCAATGAGTTTGTGAGAAGTAATGTTATTTAAAACTTTAGCGAACAACGAAGTTTCGTCTTGAAAATCAAGCTCAATAATTCCCTTTTGAGATTTTATCCAAAGTCCTGCTTTTTTTTATAAAGCATCAATCGATGATTGTTCAACAGCAGAACCAAAGCTTTTCACTACTTTGTACTTGCCAGAACTCTTGTCTATAACTTGAACATAGACTTTCCCATTCGAATGTTTTAGCTTTCTTACATACATAAAGCAAAGATAAAACTAAAATTAACACCCAAAATTGATAAAGACATTAACCAAAATAGCTACCTGTCAGTGATTTATGTTTTTAGAAAAAAAATGTGCGGAAGTCAGGAAAAAGTATCGAGAACAATCTTTGTATAAAGTTGTTCTCGATATTTACTTTTTCTAAATATTTTCGATTTTTAGAACTGAAATCGAATACCTAAAGCAATATCAGGTCCAAAATTATCATTGCGATATTCATTGCCAAAATAAATTTCGGGTCTGAAATCGAGTGAAAGTAATAACGGAATATCAAAATTATATTCAATTCCTAACTGACCTGCCAAAAGAAAGAATGAACCGTTGGCATTTACTCTATCCGCACTCCAACTTCCCAATCCGGCTCCTGCTCCTGCATACCAATTGAAATTTCCGTCAAGATTCCATACCCATTGATAAATTCCGGTTAGCTTGTAAGCATCTACATGGTTACTATTTCGCCATCCTAAGTCAAATTCTAAGCGGTTTATGTCACCTAAAGCTCGTTGATATGAAATCTCTCCGCCAAAACCATCGTTATCTCCCAAACGAAGTCCGATTGCATTTTTAGAAATTTCCTGAGCTTGTGCAGAAAAGGCAACGCCTGTCATAATCAGAATAGTCAAAAAAACTTTTTTCATAAAATTTGATTTATAAAAGTGATTTATACTTTTTTCGAATAGCAAAAAATGAGCCAAAACATTTTTTTACCGAACAAAACATTATTATTTTATTTTTTTTTTAAATTAGAGGGTAATGTCGGATAAGGGGTAAACTCAATGTCATCGCCTTTAATTTTTTCAAAATCCTGACTTTCCCATTTTTGTTTTGCCTTTTGAATTAAGTTTTTCTCACTCGAAACAAAATTCCAATCAATAAATCGGTCTTCCGAGAAAGGTTTACCTCCAAAAATATAAATGGTAGTATTGGCTTTAATGGTAAATTCGCACAACGTACTGTCTTTAGCAACCAACAATTGTTTGGGTTCAAATACATTGTTTTCACTTTCAATAGCACCGTTAAGAATATACAAACCCGACTCTCCATATAGATGTTCACCTATTTTTAGCACTTGTTCGGTTTTGCTTTTAATCTCAATCATATAGAGTTTGCTATATACGGGAACAGGTGATTTTTTACCAAAAGCTTCGCCTGCAATGAGTCTAAATTGAAGGTCACCTTCTGTCCATTCCGGAATTTCTTCTTTATCAATATGAAAAAATTCAGGTTTCATTTGCTCTAATTCTTTTGGAAGTGCTACCCAAATTTGTAATCCATGTAAAAATTTGTCAGAATGTCGCAAATATTCTGGTGTGCGTTCAGAATGAACAATCCATTCTCCGGCAGTCATCCAATTCACTGCTCCGGGTTCAATCTCTATTTCGTTGCCCAAAGTATCGCGGTGCATAATGCTTCCTTCAAATAAAAAAGTAAGTGTTGAAAGCCCAATGTGTGGATGTGGCATCACATCAAGATTTTCTCTTTCGTTGAGTTTTATAGGTCCCATGTGGTCAATAAATATAAAAGGACCCACCATACGTTTTTGACGGAAAGGCAATAAACGACCCACCATAAAATTTCCAATATTAGATGCTCTTTCTTCTATTATTAAGTTAATGTTTGACATGATATTTTTTTGTTTTTGTTAGTTTTATAAATTATTGTCTATCACGGTTATAAATAATTGTGAGTGTACCAGACAGACATCTTCCAACCGTAAAGTTACAAAAATAATAAAACTAAGGTGATGTGCTGAATTGATTTAAAATTTGATTATATGAACTTGTTTAAACGGTTTTTGTGAAAAATTATTTAGTACGTGGCAATAAAATAAAGAGAACAAAATATGTAATTTGACTTTTGTGGTTTTTTCTACTAAATATCTGAATCCTTCGGATTCTTTAGAATATGAATAATAGTTTGAAAACGAAATGTTTGTGTTTTTTTGTGTACTGTTGAAAAAGTATATTAATGAACTCATCTTTAATTTTTTAAATCACTTCATGTTTATTTTCATTTGTTAGTTGAAAATATGCACTTTCAGTGCAAGATTTTCAGTTTCTAAAAATTTTTGCCGTGGATTAAAGGATTTTCAGAATTATGAAAAATCTATTTAATCCTTTAATTCGTGGCTTAAAAAAATCGGACTTTAAGTCTGAACTAAACCTATGAACTTTCAGTTCATACTGGCTTATTTATACTTCACCTGAGAGCTTTGCTCGAAACTATTGAAGTAATCAAAAATGTCAAGACGAGTTCAAAAAAAATCTCTTGTGCTATTTTGTAATACAGCATTTTGTTTAATACTTTTTTTGACTGATATTTGAATCGGATTACTTCTTTTTGGATATACACTTACGAGTGAAATATTCTAAAAAATATCGGTTCTTATCATAAGAATTGTTAATATTGTGTCTGCTTAAAAATGAAGAAACTCGGCTGGTTCAATAAAATCGTTTTTGTTTTAAATATAGTCTTGGCTGTATTGACTTTCTTGGCATATATTTTACCATTTTTGGCTCCGAAAATTTTTCCGATCCTTTCTGCTTTAACGCTCTTTTTGCCATTAATGCTTATTTTTAATCTGTTATTTTTTACTTTTTGGTTTATTCAATTCAAAAAGCAGATGCTTCTTTCGGCATTGATGTTGTTATTAGGAATTACTTTTATCAATAAATTCTATCGTTTTTATGCTTCTGAAATTGAAAAAACTGAAAATGATTTTGTTGTGATGAGTTATAATGTAAGGTTGTTTAATCTTTACGAATGGATAAAAATTGATGACGTTGATTTGAGAATTTCCAATTTTATCAAAGAACAAAATCCGGATATACTTTGTATTCAGTAAAATTCTGAAAAAAACAGAACAGATTTCAGGGTATATCAACAACAACTTACTTATTTATAAGTTGATAATTCAAGTTTGTGTCAGGCAATTTTTTCTAAATATCCTATTGTTAATA
>JAVEUZ010000085.1:0-3571 GCA_034005285.1 Flavobacteriaceae bacterium | reverse complement strand
GACGATGATTTTGCTTGTCAAACACAATCGCAAGATTGCACTATGAAGAGCCGTATGAATCGAGAGGTTCACGTACGGTTCTGTGAGAGGCTTAGGGGTGAAATTCCCCTTTGCCTACTCGACTTATAATTTATTGAAATAACGAATAGGATTTGCCATACCTTTAATTTTCGGTACTTCTTTATTTAAGTAAATATTTAAAATATCTTTGTCAAAAATTTCTGAACCTTCAAATCCCCATCTTCTATGACCTCTGTTTTCTATATCTTGAACCCATTTAAGAGGTTTAAAAACGGCTCTAATAATACCTTTATATTCAGCTAAAACAAAATCTGATTTTTCAGCTCTATATTTATCTAAAACCCACCAACCTCTAGTTGCTTCATATATATTTGGTCTGTCGTAAATTGGATTATCGAGTTTCTTTTTTCGCTTTTTATTGAAAGTTTTATTTATATTTATTACAATAATATTGTGTTGTATATCTTCGTTTTTTAATTCTTCACAGTTATAAAGTATTTCACATTCATTAACAGTCTTGATACCTTGATTAAATGAATGATGTCCAGCAACAATGTTGGAAATTTTTGAAACTTCGGCAAAATCTCTAAAAGTTAAAAAGTCAATTAATACTGACTCTACAATGAATGCTTCATTTTCTTCTAAGCCGTGTTTAATTATAAAATGTTTGACATTAAGGTTTTCAGATTTTATTGCTCTGATTGTTTCTAATTTTTCTGTTATACTTGGATTGAATATAGCCTCATTTATATGAGAAAAAACACGATTACCAAATCCTTTTCCAACGTAAAATATTTTATTATCTCTGGGATCTATTAAAATGTAAACATAAAATTTTAGTTCTTCTTGTGTTTTTTGTGAAAAAGATTCTATCATAGGTGATGATTTCTACGGTTTCTTGGATACTTGCCACTAACGCCCGGCAGCTTTGCGAAGGAGTGAAGATAAATACGGAACTTTAGATTTATCCCCAACGTAAGCAAAACCGATTTTGACTGCTAAATTACAAAAAAGCAAGAAGAAATCGGTTTTTGCGACAAGTAATTACTACCTCTAAATCTAACCGAAAAGTTCACTCTTTTGCAAAACGGTCTCGCATATACTACAGTAGCGGAGTAAATATGCGATAATTTTTGGTTTTAGAACTAAACATTACAAAACAACAGCGACTTTTAGAAAAAGCTAAAAGCCGCTATTGAGTATATGCAATGTTGTGGGATGTATTATTTTTACTGCTTAATAAGTTCAATTCTGTTTGGCACACTATATAGTTGACCTGGAATGTAATCTACATATCGCTCGCCTGTTGCAGGATTTATCAAGGGCATACTATGGTTTTCAAACAATTCAAAGTATATTTTTTCGGGTTGGCCGGCAGGTGTTGCAACTTTAGTGATTTCACATCTGGCAACGCTAACCATTTTAGTAAAATCTTTGAAAACTCCATTGATATAATTTGAGTCTTCTTTTCCATTTAAAAAACCACCATAACCATCAGTATGTTGAGTAACATTTGGTAGATTCGTACTGTCAAAAATTATATTACCACTATTGTCTTCAAGTTTATAAGTAAGTACAATTTCATCGAAATAGCCATAATATGCATTTGGGGAATTATTTGGTGCTTTCAAAAGAAATTCATTTACTCTAGTTAGTTTTAAAGTTAATATTTTATCAGTTCCAATATATTTCCAAGTTCCTACATATGGGTCTAATTGATTATTTATGTCTTTAATATAATCACCTTTTTGATGGTCATAATTAATTAGTCTAGACTGTTCATAAGAAACAGTTCTAACAATAGGGAATTGAGCGAAAGTTACATTTGTAAAGAACAGGATAATAAGTAATATTTTTAAAATTGTTTTCATAGTTAGCAAGGTATTTCGGTTACTTTATTGTTTGTGTTTAATCCTCTTTTTTTCCAGTTGTTAAAGTTTTCATCGCAACTGAAAAATTCAAATCCCGTATTTTGTATGGTTGAACTTGTGTTTTCTTTAAAAAACCGTAAAAAGCCTTCAATTTGTTTTGTTGCTGATTCTTTGGGGTTTATATAAAAAATCTTTAAGCATATGCTCGTAAGTGTTTTGAAAAGGTTTTATTTCATTCACCATATTTTTAAAGGCCGTTTTATTTGTAACTACAAGAGCAAAAGTACCTTTAGCACTTGTAACCATTAAAGTACAGTTATTAGCCGTAGAAGTTTCGATTAGTTGTGAAAAACCTATTAAGTCGGACAAACTGAAAACAGCAAAATTTCTTTTTGAAGAGGCATCTAAATGACAGTGTATTAAACCATTTTGGTCTGTTCTTGTAAGGTCTAAGGGAATGTCTATAGCACTACCTGCTTCGTCATTAGGGTCGCCTTGGTATTCTTGTGAAAATTTAGGTTCGTTTTTAAATGTTACATAACCCGATTCAAAATTTTGGGTAGTTGCCTTTTGTTTAAGTTCTTGTATTTTGGCTTTGCAATCATTATCTGCTGATTTTAACTTTAAACTTCCACAAGGTGTGTTGGCTTGTAAGAGTAGTGAAGTATTAACAATTCCACCACCTCCAGATGTACCTGAACCTGAACTCCCACTACCAGCAGATGAACCACCGCCTCCACCACAAGTATAAACCCAAGTGTAAGACATATGAACAGTAGTATAAGCTGGATCCCAACATCCATCTATAGCACAAGGTTGAATTTCTTCAACTTCTACCATTTGCCAACAGCTGGATGTACTTTCGGTTTGGTTCAAATCGTTATCAATTTCAATAATATCAGCTTTATTGGTTAAATCAATAAACGTGCCATCTTGTAGAGCGAGTTTTTCACTTTCAGTTAGATTATAAGAAAAGATGTAGGCATCGTACTCTTGATTTTCTTTTGAAGAAAGAACCAAATTTTCTGTAACACTAAAATCAGTGTTGTCAATATTAAAAGTGTAACTATGATTTCCTTGTTCATCTTCAATGTAGAGTGCTTTACTATAATCAACATTTGATAAATCAACAGAATCTATAGTTCTCGATGCTACATTTTTATTGAGAATTCTATTTAAATTCTGATTAATTTGTACAACATTCTCAACGAGTTTGGTTTGATTTTGAAATTCTTGAAAACTTTTTAAAGTTACCTCAAGTTTTTTGCTGTTTTCTTCATAAACAAATTCTTCTTCAACTTGACAACCAAGAAGAATTGTTGTTAAAAGGAAGAGTAACAATCTTAATTTTTTAGTTTTTGCCATAGACCATTGTGTTTAGTTAATAATATTTCATCGCTAAGTTCGGGAAATATATCCCACAACGGTTGGAAAATTGGCGATGGAGCCGACTTTTAGGACAAATGCTGAATAGAATTACTACCGTTCAACTTTGTACAAAAGCCCAATAGAAGCACTTCACCGGCTCTATTGCCAATTTTTTTGTTACCTGCTGTGGTGTGTCCTGCGTTACCACAGGGTACTAAGATATAAAAGTTCTTTGAAATGGTAACACAACTTTATCGAAGATGATAGGCTTTAGGCAAAGTCGGAAACGAGCTGTCCCCCAAAGAAATGGG